>CAZFMF010000013.1:0-85082 GCA_964519985.1 uncultured Pseudobdellovibrionaceae bacterium
GGGTTCGTGGTCATCACTGACCGGGGTGGGCACCTGCATAACGCCCGCATGCTGCTTGAGCAGTTGCGCGTTGCGCCAAATGCGATTGTCACTACCTACGGTCCAGAACTTCAAGCGCTGCGGCAGGGGCCGTCGGCTGTCTATCGCATTCCCTACCTTTTTTCGTGGATCGGAAAGCGTCGGGTTTGGAATCCGTTCAAATCCGTTTGGGCGGTGGTGCGTGCGGTTGCGCTGGCGGTTCATCTGCGACCCCGTCGGGTGGTGTCTCTGGGGGCTAGCGACGTCGTGCCGTTTTGTTACGTGGCGCGCTTGTTGGGTGCGCGCGTTTTTCACGTGGAGTGCATGAATCAGGTGCACACCCCGAGTCTCACGGGACGACTTCTGTATCCGATTTGTCAGGCGTTGTATGTCCAATGGCCGGAGTTGCTTTCCGCATTCGGTCCAAAAGCCAAATATGCAGGCTGGGTCCTGAGTGACCCGCAAAGGGGGGAAAGATGATTTTCGTAACCGTTTCGACCGGACATTTTGATCCGCTCATTCGCGCGTGTGCGCGATTGGCGCACAAGTATTCCTTCACCGCCCAAATCGGCAGCGGCACGTTTGTTCCGCCCTTTCCGCATTTTCGCACTTCGGCTTCCGCCGAGATCGAATCCAAGATGCACGAAGCCGAATTGGTCATCACGCACGCCGGCACGGGCATGCTCTCGATGCTTTACCGCTTGAAAAAGCCTTGCATCGTGGTGCCGAAACAAATGCGTTATGGCGAAGCGAATGATGGGCAAGTGGAACTCGCTAAAAAATGGGGGGATCTCCAGATGGCCGTGCTTTGCCTCGATGTGAATAATCTCGAGGCGGCCATCGAAGCCTGCCGTCAGAAGAACTGGCTCTTCCCACAGATGCCTTCGCTGGGGGAAGGCATGCGGGGCGATCTTGACCTTTGATCCCTTCGGGGGCTGACTAAGCCCCGAAGGAGTTCAAATGTTGAAGGTTGGCGATAAGGCCCCCAGTTTCACCGTCCAAGATCACCATGGTAAGACCGTTTCGTTGGAACACTTCCAGGGGAAGAAGGTCGTCTTGTGGTTTTACCCCAAGGCCGATACCCCGGGATGCACCGCGGAAGGTTGCGGGTTTCGCGATCGGCAAGCCCTCTTTGCCGAGAAAAATGCGATTTTGCTCGGCGTCTCGTTCGATACGGTGGCGGAGAATGCGGCGTTCGCGCGCAAATTCGGTTTTGAGTTTCCTCTGCTCTGCGACACTACCCGCTCGATTGGGATGAGTTACGGGGCGTGCGCGAACGACTCGGAAGCGTACGCGAAGCGGATCGCTTACGTGATCGACGGGATGGGTAAGATCGTCTCGGTCTATCCGAAGGTCGACGCTAAAACCTTTCCGGAGACCGTCCTCAGGTCATTGTGAGCGTAAAGACTACTTTTCCTGAGTAAACGCTTGGTGCATCTCGTGGAGAAAGAGCTGCTCCCCGGTGACGTAGCGGCGCAAGGCCTCGCGCCGGTTTTCAAGTTTCGTCACCGCAAAAATGAGGCCGCCCGCGCCGCCGAAGAGTTTGGCGTTGAGTTGGTCGCAGGTTTTGTCGAGCGCGTACAGATAGTCTTCCGCAACGTTTAGATTATTGCGGATCAGAAGACCCGACGCCGTTTTCAACCCTTCCGCGATAGCGATGGGTGCGGTTAAGAGAGTCTCCTCACTGGTTTGGGCGTAAGCAAAGTCGAATGTTTTTCTGGCTTGCTCGTACGACGAGAGTTCCGCAAACGAAAAATCCGTCTCTCCAGCATCCTTTTTGGCGTGGACGATTTCCTCTAACATTAACGTGCGGTAGAACTCCCGGAATTGCGCGCGCGTATCCTGAAATTTTTCCCAATCCACGTGATGGGCAAATGAGCGATCGGTTAGGGATAGGGCATCGAGTCGAATGAGCTCGCGCGCTTCGGGCTGCCGCCCCACCTTGGCAATTTGTTCCGAAAGCAGCCGGAGGGCATGCATGCGCAGAGCGATGTCGTGCTGCCGAATGCGATAGTACGTCTCCTCCCCGCCTTCCGGATCTTGGACTTCACTCGTGTTGGAGAGCAGGCTGGCGAAGAGCGAGGGAACCACTTTCTCGAGCAAGGAGTAGGGACTGATGGCCCGACCGGTGAGTAGGGGATGTTCCGTCGGGGCCGAGATCAAAGTGAGGGCGGTGATTCGATCACGTAGGATACCGCGTACCTGAATGCGCCGTTGGATTCCGTCCATCCGGTCAAAGTCGGGCCGAGTCGTGTCGAGCACGATGCGGCGTAATGCGGCGACCGCGTCGGCCTTGGCGCGGCTCGCGTCTTCGGCCACCGCGTCGATGCGCCGTTGATCCAGTTGACGGACTATCTTCAGGTCTACGGAGTGCGGGCCGGCGTCGCCTAGTGCGAGCGCAGTCCCCGACGGCACTTCCACCGTCACTAGATCCTTTGGCCGTGTGTTCTCGTCGGCCTCCACGCGTTGCCGCGCCAATACCCATAGATCCGCATAGTTCTTTCGGGCGCTGCTTTGCAGGATCGCCAGTGCATTGTCGTGAACGAGGCGAATCGGCAACTGTAACGAGAGCACACGCCGATCGTAGCGATCGGGGTCGGTTGCGAAGTCGACGCGTTCCAGGCGCAGATTGTTCACATCGTAACTCGAGAAATAGCGATCGATCTGATTGGCGACGAGTTCCTGCAGATTGGCGCCGGAATCATAGAGTTGGCAGAGCGGCGCACGCGAGGAATAGACTTCCTCATCGCTGCAGAAAAAGAAGCCGGCTTTTAATAGTTCGGCCCGAGCCGGACCGTCCGGCCGGTACGCATAGGCAATCGCCGCGCGATCGTAGGCGCCGATCTCGGCCCGACGCCCCTGTAAGAAACCATAGTCCATGACACTCGAGGATCGATCCGCCTTGCCGAAATGCCGCTCATCGGCGGAACCCATGAAGTTGTGGCGCAGGCCCAAGGCATGACCAAACTCGTGAGCAAAGACGCCGGCAAAAACCCGTTTCTCCAATTCTTCCCGCGAGACCACCCGGCTGGCCTGCATCGCTTGTTGCACAATCGGTTCGCTGATCGTCGTAATGCGTGCGCGCAAGTCTTCCAGGAGGCTTTCCCGAAGACGGGCCACCGGTAACTCCAGCACCGAATTGCCGGTAGGTTCTTGGCCCGTCGGTGCGACGGGGGTCGGCAGGGGTGCGGGGGTGGGGGCCCGGGGCACCTGGCGCGATCGTTCCCAAAACGATTCTTGGAATAGCGCCCGTTTCAAGACCCGTCCGTAGAGCACCACATCCGCTTTCAAAATCTCTCCGGTCCGCGGATTGGTGATGCTGGGCGCGTAGCCCAAAATGCCGTGGGCGCTATGTTCGGAGTCGTCGTAAACGATGAGATTGAACCGTAGATCACCCAATTGCTGACCGGAGTTTTCCCTCAGTTCTAAGACCGAGTCCCCGACCGCCGCCTTGAGCGTTTGATTCCACTCGGCAAAGGAGCGGCGAACTATGGGCTTTAAGTGTTCCGGAAAGCCGGCGCTGAAGTGAAAGACGATCGTTTTAGTGGTGTCCCAGCGATCCATGAAGTCCCGACGCAGAGATTCGGTGAACTGGTCGAATCCGTCCAGGCGATAGGTTGTGGTGCGAAAGAAGCCGAATTGAATCTGCTCTTCTAACGAATAGGGCCGCTGGACGTAGGTGGTGGAGGGACGGTAACGCAAAAAACTGTACCGGACGCGGATCGAGGTTCCATCGCGCAATAGGCGTTCAATCGCGAAACTCATGGCGCCGCGTCGCGGATCGATTTCAAATCCGCTCACTAAGGCGGTCGCGCGCGATTCCGTGTCCATGGGATCGGCGAGGTCTTTGACGAGTTCAACGCGCACAAAATCCCGCTGCGCCCAAACCCGTCGCGTTTCGCTTTCTTCCTCCTCGTGGGTCGGATCGCCATCCCCATTTTTCCGGCGGACCACGTCGACATAGCGGGCCGGGAAGGACGCTACGATCCGGCTAAGGGGAGCGGCGTTCTCTTGCGCATAGAGCGGATCAATCGACGTGATATCCAATTGGTTTTCGTGCAATTGGAATTGCACGAGCTTGTCGGAATCGAGGTGGAGGCCCGGAGCATACCCTTGGTAGTTGTTTCCCGGGGATTTGATTTCGACCACGCTCTTGAGAAAGACAAACGTGCCCTCGAGGTCTTTGCGGGCAATGCGGGAGGACTCGGGTAGCACCCGTTCCACGGGTCGCTCGAGGGCGCAGCCGGCAATCCCCAGTAGGAGGAGGGCAAGTCTCAGAGCTGCCACTGAACAAACCCCCCGATGCGACTGCGCCTTCCGTCGATAAAACCAATCGGCATCAATGCCCCACTATCGCCGACCCGACTGCGCAGGAGCTGGTGGGTCAGACCAAACGAGAAGGTCGGCGAAAGCGTGAACGTGAGCCTTTCAAAAGTGGAGTAGAGATTGCGCCAATGCCCATTCCAATCTTGGACCACGAGGCCGATGAATTCCACCTTCCAGCGTCCCAATGGGAAGGTGAGCGCGAGCTGCTCCAAAAAACCGGTGATGGAGTTCGGGGTGCCGTTGCGGCGTTCGGCGAAGTGCGCGAAGGCGACGTAAGGGCCGACGAAAAACTCAAGGAGAAACCAAGGCCGCGGGTGCCACCGAACGACGGAGCCCACCACTTGCCGCACCATCGGCCCTTCGTTGCCCCAAAGTTCCAAATCCTGTCCGCTCGTGAGCGCGAAGCCGCCGAGGTCCACATGGGTGGAGCGAAACGGGAGCCAGACGCCCAGGACTTCCAGATAGGGGACGAGCAGGCGTTGGTGTCCATCGAAGGGGCGATCGAGCAGCGTGCGGGCGCGCAGCATGAGCGCTTCCGATACGCGGTAGGTGAAAGCCGGTTCGAAACTTACGGAAGCGCGGGGGTAGTCAGGATCCAGGCGGCGTCCGACACTGGTGGTGAGCGAAGCGTTCCAAACTCCCCAAGCGGGGAAGGTCAGAAATCCTGCGGCCAGAGCCGCCCATGGCGTCATTCGCCTCCAAACCCGTCGCATGCCTCAGGGTTAGCAAAACGCCCCAGCGCTGTCTGCAACAAAGTAATGCGTTGCGGCGATCGCCCGACCCGAGGGAAAAAGGATGAGATCTTGACGGTTTAAGGGGGTTTTCGCATTCTACATCCGTGCCGCAGTTGCTATCCGGAAAAGAGGTTGCCGAGGAGATCTACCGCAAGATCCTATTGGATCTTTCGTTGCTCTCCTTTGTCCCGAAGCTGGTGGTGATTTTGCTGGGGGCGGATCCAGCCTCGCAAACCTACGTGAAGAGCAAACGGAAGAAGTGTCTCGACCTGGGCATGCGCGGCGAAACCCTGGAATTGCCTCCTTCCACTTCGGAAGCGGAGCTCGTCGATTTGATCCAGAAACTGAATCGGGACAATGATGTGACTGGCATCTTGGTCCAGCTCCCCCTCCCGCCGCATATCAATCGCCGTCGCGTTTTGGACGAGATCGATCCGGTGAAGGATGTCGACGGACTCCACCCGGAAAATGCGGGGCGGCTTTTTCTCGGTGCCCCGCGCTTTCAGCCCTGCACGCCGTCGGGGGTCATGGAGATTTTGCGTTACGGGCAGATCGCGATTGCCGGTATGCAAGCCGTGGTGATTGGGCGCAGTGAAATTGTCGGACGTCCGATGGCGCAATTGCTGATGATGCACGATGCGACGGTCACGATCTGTCATTCGAAAACTCGCAATTTGGAAAGGGAAGCGGCCCGGGCCGACATTCTGGTGGCGGCACTGGGCCGACCCAAGGCGATTGGCCCCGCGTTCGTTAAGGACGGAGCCGTGGTGATCGACGTCGGCATTCACCGTACCGCCGATGGTCTCTGTGGGGATGTCGATTTTGCCGCAGTTTCATCCAAATGCCGGGCCATCACTCCGGTTCCGGGTGGAGTGGGACCGATGACCATCGCGATGTTGATGAAAAACCTGATCCTCGCCGCGTCCTTGCAATCCAAGGCGCGTTAGAGCCGAGGGATTTTTCTTTCCACTTCCACCTTCAAAGCGTTGAGGCTTCCCGAATTCTCGACGATAAAATCGGCAGCGTGCACCTTTTTGGCATCCGGACCCTGGGCCGCAACAATCCGATCGTAAAGATCGGCCTCGATACGATCCCGCTTTTGCACCCGTTCGCGTCTTACCGCGGGTGGCGCGGTGACCCAGATTAAGCGATCCATTTTTCGGTGGTACCCGGTTTCCACCAGCAAAGCCGCTTCGCAAACCACCGCCGGGATCTTGGCGCGCGCCGCTTCCCGTACTTTCTCGTCGTAGGCCTTCATCAGCGCGGGGTGGAGAATGCTCTCCAGGGCCCGGCGTTTCTCGGGCGATGCAAAAACGATTTCCTTGAGCTTGGCGCGATCCAAACCTTCGGCATTCACCACCGCGCTGCCAAAGGCCGCCAGAATCTGATTGCGCACTTTAAGATCCGTTTCTGTAAGTCGGCGGGCCTCCACGTCGAGGTCGACGATCCACCAGCCCCGTTCTTTTAAAAGCATTGCGACTTGAGACTTTCCGACGCCAATGCCGCCGGTGAGGCCGATCCGCAGCGGACGTCGTCGCCGTGACCAGAAGAAAACCCCGGTCGCCACCACCCAAGTGAAGAGCGAGAGCCCGAAACCGAGTCGGACGAGGGGCTGCCGGAAAACCATTTCTCCTTGAAATGTTCCGGCGGGTATTTCGAGGGTCAACGGATCGCCGATATCGGACGCGACCCGCACGCCCGAGACGTGCCAAAACGGGTGGTGGTTGAAATTCAACGCCAGACGAGTGGCTTTTGAACTATGCCCAGCGAAGGTGATGCGGCTCCAATCCGCCCAACGGGCGTGGAGGGTTACGGGCGCATCTCCGCGCGTTTGCAGCAATGGCCCCTCGCGCAAGATCGGGCTGCGAAAGGCTTCTAGATTTTCCACGCATTCGATGACCGCCTCGCCCGCACGGATCTTCGAATAGGGTGTGTCGGGGTTTTCGTGCTTTTGGATAATCTCCGGTGGGTAGGCGCGCGCCGGACTCCATTGCGCCTGGGCGGCCAGGACCGAAGCTTTGCTCAAATTCACCGCCGAATGGCCGAGGATGGGCAAAACTCCGATCATTCCGATGGCGATCTGCCCGGCACGCCGTTTGGGCCAAGCAAAGCCGAGCGCCGAAAAGATGACGAGGGCCAAGTAAGTGCCAAACCAGAAGCGGACTGGGACGCGAACACTTTCGAAACCCGGCCAAAGCGCATGGAACCAGCGGTAAGGCTCAAAAAAGGAGAATCCGTCTTCGTGGCGGCCCAGTCCAATCCAGGCGCCGGCTACGCCGAAGGCGACCAAGGCAAGGCGCTCCGCTCGTTCGGGCCAAATGCGGCGCAGCCCGCGAGCGGCAAAGAACAGCGCGACCGGCCCCAGAAATACATTGTATTCGTGGCGCTGTAGGAATTCGGGGCCGTACCAACGCTTCGGAATCGCTTTCAAGGGGAGGAGCAAATTCGCCAGCAGCGAATAGAGCGGAATGGCCTTGGGGCCCGAATCAAACGTGCGGGGGAAAGCGGCGAAGTAATTCGAGGAAGGCAAAAGGCTCACCGCCGAGGCGAAACCGGCGAAGGCGACCGCGGCGACCAGAACTCCCAGCGGAGCGAAGCGCCGCAGGAGGAGCGCGCGAAACGCGGCTTCAATCCCCAGCGCCGGCACCGCGTAGAGAAAGAAATTGGGCTTGTAGTAGCCGCAGTAGAAGGTGAGCAGCGCCAAGCCGACGGCCACTCGGGCGAACCGTTTTTCGGATCGGTCGCAGAGCCGGTAGGAAAGGTAGAAATAAAGCGGCGTGAGCGTGTAAAACCCCAGCGTCACATGCCCCACCATGAAGCGGGCGACGATGAAGCCTCCGCCGGCAAAAAGAAACGTGCCCCAAATACGGCCCGGGACGTCTACCTGCCAGCGCTTGAGCCACTGCCAAAGGCCCCAGCTGCCCAACGCCACTTGGGCCAACATTTCCCAGCGTAAAACCAGGGCGGGGCCGAGGAGTCCCACGAGCGCCACCAAAGGATGAAAGATCGGGATCTGGGGATCGGCGCCGAGCGTTCGTCCGCCGCAGAAGTAGGGGTTGTAGTCGGGCCAACCGGGCGAGGTCCGCCAGAACTTCCAGGCGATTTCGTAATACGTCGACAGATGGTTGTAGTCGAAAGGGCCGACGAGAAAGGCCAATGCGCCGAAGTGCACCGCGTACAGCAGCGCCAGCAGGCCAACGGCCACGCACAAAATACGATTAACGTTAAACGTCTTCACGCCAAACGTATTGTGTCATCAGCGGGTGGGCGATGTCACCTTTGAGCGGGGCATTGCCATTCGGGGTCGGGTCTCGGTACCCTGAGGGTTTCCTCCGAGGGCTTTCATGAACGAATACTCCGATCTCTTGCCACGCACCAAAGACATCACTCGGCTCTTGCGATTGCATTCGGCGCCGTCGGTGGCGCCGCTGTTTGAGGCAACCTTGTTGCGCCCCATTGGAGACTTCCTGAACGCGTCCGGCAAGCGGTTACGGACTCAAATCTTGGACTTCGGATTTGATGCCGCCGATGCCGGTCGCACGCCGGCGGAAGTGGCGGCCGAACGTCGGGAAAAGGGCGCCTTCATTATCGAGGCCCTGCACGCGGCAAGCTTAGTTATCGACGATATCGAAGATGGCAGCTTGGAACGCCGGGGAGCGCCGACGTTGCACCGCCAGGTCGGAATGCCGGTGGCCTTGAATGCGGGCACTTGGTTGTATTTCTGGCCCCTGGAGAAGATCGCCAGCTGGGGTTTAACTCCGACGCAAGAGTTGCGGCTCTACCGCCTTTGCATCAATGCGCTTTTGCGGGCGCATTGCGGACAAGCGATTGATCTGGGAGTGGGGGTGGATACGCTGCCGCAAGAAAAAGTCTTGGAAACGAGTTTGGCTGCCATGGAGTTGAAGACGGGTGCTTTCATGGGGCTCGCGGCGGCACTGGGGGGCGCGCTCGCGGATGCCGACGACCCGACGCTAGAATGGCTGCGCGACTTTGGGGTGGCGTTCGGAGTGGCATTGCAGATGTTCGACGATATTGGCAACCTCGCTAAACCGGGCTCCAAACAGTATGAAGACTTGAAGCTACGCCGCCCTTCCTGGATTTGGGCCTGCGCGGCCCAGGGATCGGGTCCGGAAGACTACCAGGCCTTCCTAGAGGCCGTCTGGCGCCTTCCCGATGCCTCCGCGCTGGAGCTTTGGCTGCAGCAACAGGCGTTGGTGATTCGGGCGAAGAGTTTGGCGATTGAACATTTGGATCGTGCCTTCGGTCCTTTGGAAGAACGCCTGGGACCGGAACGGCTGACCTGGGTGAGGGAAGTGGGAGAACGGTTGAGAGAAGCTTACGAGTGAGCCGTGCTTAGCGGCGTTGAAGGCAGCTGGCTTCGGCGGAGTCGGCGATCGCCGGAGCGTTCGCCTTGCCGCGCCATTTTACCGCGTGGGTTGCTAAGCGATCGCACAAGCAATCCACCGCGCGCGACGATAACGTCGACTCGGCGTAACGAAAAGTGCACTGGGTGTAGGTGATTTCGTAGAACGTCTCATCGTCCGACGTTTCGATTTCATCGCTTTCGTCCCAAGCGTAAGCCGAGACCGGAAGCATGAGTCCCAAGAGCACAACCAACGTACCGATTAAGAACTTCATTTGAATCAACCTCGTAGGGGTCGATCTTAAGTGGAGCCAATTCCATGCCAGAAATTCGTGCGTGCGCTGGCGAAGTTTTTGTCGAACCCTTGGACGACATTGTGAAATCGCAATCATATTTGCGCTTTATCCCAGGCTTTTCTTCGACACTGCTTAATCTTGCGACGATTTCGCCCTTTTGCAAAGGCGCCGCGCGTAGTTAGCTCGGCTCGCTAGGCAAAAGCCGCCTAAAACTTCGACAGGGTTTTACAGTCGTTTGGGCTTGCCGAGGGCGAGAATTTTTTCAAACTCTTTTTCCGTGACGGGTTGTACGCTGAGGCGGGCGCCTTTCTGCAGGACCATCATTTTGGCCAAAGCTGGCTGTTCCTTAAGCATCGAACGGGTCACGGGGACTTGAAAACGATCGGTCGCTTGCACGTCGACCATCACCCACGGGTTTACGCCCTTTTTCTTGGCGTCGGGATCAAAGTAACCGCTTTTGGGATCCATCGCTTTACCGTCGGGATAGCCTTCCCGAACGACTTGTGCGAGGCCTTCGATAACGGGATCGTCGATTCCGCTGTGGTAGACGAGGACGCGGTCGCCGTTCTTAAAATCATCCCGCATGAGATTGCGCGCTTTGTAATTGCGCACGCCTTCCCAGGCGGTGGTGCGTTGAGGCGCCCGAGTCAGATCATCGAAGGAAAAAACCGAAGGCTCTGTTTTCATCAACCAATAGCGCATAAGTTTTGGGCGTCTGCCCCCGTCGTAGAAATCGCTCCGCTAGAATACACTCGACGTCCGGGCACAAAGTTCAGGGCATACCCATTGCACAGTCAAGGGCCAAAGCGGATTGCGTTTGTGGGAGGTTCTATGCGCACGTTGATGTGGATGCTTTCGTTAGGTCTCGTATTGTCCGGCAGTGTTTCCAATGCCGGCGGCGGCCATGGTTACGGTCCGAAACATTCGGGCAGCGGGTACCCGGCCTGTACGATCCAGTACTGCCCTCCGGCATATCCAATCTACGGATACAGTTACTACCCTTACTACCGGACGAACCGCCGGTTCTCGATCCAAGTCAGCTGGGGCGGGGGCTACGGCGGGTATGGTTTCGGTTATGGCGGGTACGGTGGCTATGGTTACGGCTATCGTCCTTACAATCCCTATCCGACGTATCAATCCAATTTCAGCGGCGTGACCTACCTGCCATTCGGCAGCGTAATGTACTACTAACGTCCGTCCCGACTGCGGCGGCGTGGGGAATCGGTGCCGCGGGTGTCGCGACCCACGCCCCCGAAAAACACCTCCGAAGCATCGAGGTTGTTTTGGGCTGAAGGGGCGGCGCCGCGCGTGCCGCTCGATGCGGCGGACCCTGGATTGCTTGCCGCTTGCGCCGCCTGCATTTCGCGCAGCAGGTGTTCGCGGTGTTTGACCGGGTCGGAACAGGCGATTGCGAGCGACGGGACGAGCAATAGGGCGATCAAAACCAGTTTCATGGGCCCCTCCAACCCTTTTTAAGAGCAACACTAATGCCACCGCACTTAAGCCGTATTCCCGGCGTGGACTCGCACGGCCTTTCGGCGCGTGGGTGAACAGCCTCCAGCCAGCTTGCGCGGGACTTTACAAATCCAGCCCGCTTGGCGAGACTCCTTTTTCCGATTTATCGGAGGGTTAGTCTAATTGGTAAGGCACCGCATTCGAAATGCGGCGCGGGAAACCGCTTGAGAGTTCGAGTCTCTCACCCTCCGCGTTCATTTCGCCGAAGGCGAAATGAACCCTTAACGATTAATCCTTAAGGCTTAATCATTAAACCTCCAGCGGCGTAGCCGCTCCAAGGTCTTCTCAGCATTTGGCTTTCAAAAAAACCCCGAAATATCCCAAACGCTCCCATTCACATAAACCTGGTTCGGATTCTGCCAGCTGACTTGGACTCTCCGGATATCTTCCGGAGGAACAATCAAACCCAGCGGCCGGCCGTCGGTAGTCGACCAGAAAGCCACGGACCGATTTTGTGCGGTTGTCCAAAAATAACTTCCATCGGGAGAAAATTTTCCAAACTTGGCGGAAGCCCGGATCAACGTCGGTTGGTTTCCGGGCGACTCGATCGAAAACCGCGTCGTACCTTCCGCGAGATTGAGCAGGTGCGCCTGGTCTTCGATTTCGAGTAGGAAAAGATCTCGCGAAGTCGGGTGGTGAGAAACAAATGTCCGGTCGGGGTCTATTTCACCCCGGGAGGAGCGGAGATCAAAGGTGACGGTTTCCGCCGGAGCCTGCAGCCGATGAAGGTGGAGTTGGGCGTCGGAAGTGAAAAAAACGAGAACCGCTTCATCGACGTGCAAAAATTTGGACCGGGGCGGCGCCTCCCAGACGGTGTTTCCCTGCAGATCGAGCATTTTAAGGGCTTGCGAGTTTTCCGCAATGAACGCGTCTGTCCCCGGCACCTTTCGAAAATCCTCAAACGGTTCGGAACCACTCCGAAAGCAGGATCGGAGCGAGGGTGCCGAGTTTTGTATTTTGTAGATGCAGATCAGGTGGCCGCCTTGGTCAAAGGGGAGTGGATAGAAAAAGGCAAAATGGTCATCGGCCAGATAGGCTACGCGTTCGATCGCGTAGAAGGCCGTTCCGACCGTAACCCCAAATCGGGCCAAGTCTTTTGCCGTCGGGGCAAATAGCTTGCTCTCCAGATAACGTTTCTCCCGATCCACTCCTACGTTCCAGTGCAGCGCCGGCTGAAGGGAGGCCGTCTCTTGCGGCAGGGGCTGATAGGTACTCCAATGGTTTGCGATCGATTGCCGGGCGGCGATCACATGGTCGTTGTTCACGTGTCCCGCGTGAAATCCGACCGGGGCCCCAAAAAAGTCGCTCTGGCGATCGGGATGGAAGCGCTTCTTTTCCTGCTTTTCATTGAGTTGAAGGATACGCCGGTACCCTGAGGAGATGAGCACTAGCTCTCGGCCGTCCCGAAAGAGAAACTCACTGAGATCCGTAGCGATGGAGTAGCCGCCGCCTGCCGGTCCGCCGTTAGAAATCGGTTTTCCAAGCAAGAGCCGATGCACGCAGCTATCGCCAAGCACAATGCGGCGAGGGCCATTGGCCCAAACGGCCCCCGCGGCCAAAAACGCGAAAGCAACCAGAGCGAAACTTACCCGCACCGAACCTCCGAAGGAACTTCGGCTATATCAGGTCGCTTGTCGAAACTCTAGAAGGGATACCTCCACTCTGGCGCCGGAGCAGAACGCAGTCTAGCGAACCTTTCTTAGGATCAAGAGCGTATCCACGCCGTAGAAGCGCGTTTCCGGTGGCGCAATGAGGGCAAAGCCCGCTTTGTGCGCGAGGGAAATGAGTTCGGGTTGGCTGAGAAACGGAGCGGTTTGTCCGGCCAACACCTTGCAATTGACCTCGGTATAAAGGGCGACATCGAATTGCGTCATCGGCGAACGGTGGTAAGCCGCACTGCCCACCACTTGCTTGAGATGTCCCCGCAGAGCCTCGGCCGATTGATGCGTGGCGCAGGGATCGTTGAGCACGAGCACTCCGCCCGGTTTCAGAATGGAATGCAGGTTTTTCAGAAACGCCAGTTTCCGGCTCTTATCGCCCAAAGTATAAAGGACGTTGTTCAGAACGATTCCTTCGGCCGAGTTTCCGGACGCAAGATTTCCATTCAAGTTTGCCGAGATGGTGGTGAGGCGGGCATCGACTTTAAAACGCCCGGCGGTCTGGCGGGCAATGCGTCGCGCCTGCGCGCTCATATCAAACAGTTTCACCTTACGCTGAGAACCCAAACAAAGTAGTGCGGTCGAGAAATTGCCGGTGCCTCCGCCGCAATCATAGATCGTTCCGGTTTTGGGAAGGTGCCGCGAAGCCTCGAGCAGCAGGGAGATGTAACCATGAGACATGCCCTCAATCGCGTTGTAGCACCGCTGAAAGTAGAGGTTCCAAAGGCGTGGGGATTGGGGGCCGCCCAATTGATCGATCACCCGCGCCACTTCGGCCCGTAGTTTTCGACTCGCAAAAACCTCTTCCAGTACCCGGTCCACCTGCGCGGAGCTGACCCGGTTTTTCGACTTAATGACTTCGCTCTTCCAGGAAAAGGGGGTCGATTCGCTGACCAAGTCCCGCATCTGACGGGCATACCGTTCAGAGAACTGCTCCGCGATGGATTGCGGGCGTGGCTGCAATCCCGATAACGCGAATGACTTGGTTTTTTGAAAACTAAAGAGCATTGACCGTCCTCCGGGGTGCCCATTTGCAATCCCGGGACCGCAAGTTTACGCACGCGTTTGCGTCCAAGGGGTCGGTCAGCGCCAAATCTGGGCTGCCGGCCCTTGGCCTACGACCCAAAAGGGTCAGTGCTTGCCCGGAGTGCAGCGCGCTACTCGGGAAGGGAAAGCCAATCGGTTTGCGCCATGGCGCCTTCCAGCGCGCCCGCCAATTGGGCAATCCGTTTGGGGCAGGGGCGAGAGCGCTTGCTACCAATGAGTTCACGCGTCTGGATCATTTCGACGATTCGCCCGACATCGTGGCGGATATCCGCACGGCTTCCTACGAAATGCGCTAAGGCAGCGGCGGAGTTTTGATCCTGGGTTCTCATCACCGGCGCATTCGGCTTCAGGGAGTACTGGGCGCTCGGCCGGAAGTAGGTCTTGAGCGATTCCAGCGATTGGACGCCCGAGGGCAGCAAGAACCCGTCGTGGGCGGAGGGGATGACCACGATCAGACCACCGGTTTTCTGCGGGCGGGGGTACTGGTCCATCTCGCGGCGAAGTGCGTCGGGGTCTAGGATGGAAAGCAGGTGAAGCTCCATCTGGCTCATCCCGTAGACTTCTCGTTCGAGCGCCGGCACGCCGGCCCCGGCGATGCGCACATTGTTTTCAAGCAGGTAAATCTTGCCGGTTCCTTCTTCGATGATGAATTCGATATGGGCGGCGCCGTGGGTGACTTCCATGCGGCGGTTGATCTCTCGCGCCGCCGGTTCGAGCCGGCGGGCCTCTTCCGAAGTCAGACTGAGGAACGGATCAAAGAAGTAGAGCGTCGTACCATTCCAATCGACCATGAAATACTCGGAAAGGCCGGTGACGACGGTTTTTCCTTCGAAGGTGTAGGTATCGATAAAAAACTTTCGTCCCCGAATGCGGGGCTGAATGACAAACGTATCCTCCCGACCAAAGGGCCCCATTTTCGAACCTTCGAGCTTGGCTTTGAGCTTCGCTCGGAGGTGTCGATCGCGCTTGGAAAAGAACTCCATGCCCACGCCGGACACACCGTCGTTAAACTTCACGACGATTTCGTCTTGGGGAAAAGTCTGAATAAAGCGCATTGCTTTGTCGACCGTGGTCAAAGGCTCGGTGGGAATGCCAAAATCCTTCCCGGCCACTTCCATCTGCCGATCTTTTTTCTTTCGCTCCTCCCGCATTCGCAGGGAGTTGTGGGGTAGGCCAAGCCGCTCGCCGATCGCGGTTGCCTGATAGCTGCCCTCGTCCATGCCCTCTAAAACACGATCAATGCCCAGAGCTCGAAAATCGCTCTCTACCTGGTCAAGCCAACCCACCGCCCTCGGATCGTACCGCAAGCGCGGGCTAGCGGCGGGGAAAGCGGAGAGGTAGCTGCTTTGTGCATCACTGTAGGCGTGGGTCTGGACCAGAAACCACTCGATCTCAAACTGGGTCTTATACTTCTCGGCAACCAGCGGATAGAGCGATGCGGAGCTGTAGCAATCGATGCAGGCGATTTTGATTTTCTGGGCGGCGTGGGCGGAACCCGCCAAGGCAAGAAATCCCCAGAGAAGCCACCCACCCATTTTCAACGCAATCGACATTGAAGGCGGGTTTTTAACACAGGCGCGGGTATTGAGTCTACCGAGGGAATGTAACTCCTTGACGGCATTGTCGAAAGTCCGGTGGTTCCCATCGGGGTAAACTTTGTGAAATTTCCCGCCGCAATCCCTTTCTCGCTCAAGTCCTACCCCCCGCCCACCGAGACTTCACAAGGGGGATCGCGATGGAGTTCCAAGCAAAACGGGCTTTGGTTTTCGGTTTTTTGTTGTTTTCCGGTTTCGCACATGCGGAGAGTCTCGATGCGTGCGGGCAGGCGCTGGTCGAAAACCACTCGGCCAACGGTCCGATTTGGCGGCCGGTAGAATTGTCCTATCTCGCGCAAGGCACCTACGACGATCCCTTTGACCGCAACCGGGTGCAGTTTTCCGGGCGGTTCACTTCTCCCACCGGCAAGGTGCTCACGATGCCCGGGTACTGGAACGGGCAGAACGTCTGGAAGATCCGTTTCGCTCCTACCGAAGCGGGGACCTGGAAAATCCAAACCCGCGTGATCGTTTCGACGGACGGGGTCACCTTTACCGTCGGCAACGACCCCGGCCTGGATTCCGATGATGGGACGTTGAATATCGATCCCGCGCCCGCCAACGGCCATCCGCTTTATCGTCACGGTGGCTTTTTGAAGGCATCCAAGAATGGGCACCAGCTGACCTACTACAACGGCACGCCCTTTTATTGGCTCGGGGATACCTGGTGGAACTTTCCGTCGCGCGACACCCTTTTTGATACGACCGACCCTTTGAAAGTGAGTTTTAAAAAGCTCGTCGATACGCGGGTGGCGCAGGGCTATACCGTCTACCAAGCGCACGGCTTGCAGCAGGCCGTTCCGGGAACGGCAACTCCGGTCAGCGTCTTTTCGGCCGTCGATGCCACCAGCGATTTCGGGAAGCGATTTGGAATGGGCTATTGGTGTCAGAACGATCAGTACATCCAGTATGCCGCTTCGCCCACGAAGGGTCTCATTGGCTACATCGGTTTCGGAACCGGTGCGCAAATGGATGCGTACAGCACCGATCAGCTGAAGCGGGTTTTTGCGTACTACTTTGCCCGCTACGGGGCGTACCCAATCTCCTTCTTGCTCACGCAAGAGTACAATGTCACGCCGATCGCCGGACGCATCGCGAAGTGGGATGAAGTGGGGCAAATGCTCTACGATCTGGATCCTTACAAGCGGGCATTAACCGCGCACCCTTCGGTGCCGAGTGGCGATGCTAAGGAATTTTGGAATAAGCCCTGGATGGCGCTGATCCTCGCCCAGGGAGGCCATTTCGTTTATCCGAGTTTGAGCACACGGGAGAAGTACTACCAAGATGCCTACGCGACCGGTAAGCCGTTCGTGCAATCGGAACACAACTACGAGGGGTTCCAAAAAAACGACGCGAAGGGCACACCCACTTTCCGCGCCGACGCGCAAATGGTGCGTTGGACGGCTATCGCCGCCTACCAATACGGCGCGGCGGGTTTCACTTACGGGGCTCAAGGCCTTTACGGTTCCATCGTCGATGCGAGCAAGCCGGGAACGACCGCTAACTGGGGGCCGGTGCTCACTTGGAAACAAGGTCTGGAGAGTCCGTTGGGATTGGAAGCGAGTGGAAAGCCGGTAAAATCAGCGGGAGCGAACTACCTCACCGTGCTCAAAGGGCTCTACCAATCGCACTACATCAATCGGATGTTACCCGTGAACGAAGCGTTGATGATTCGGACGCGGCAGACGGCGTTGCTGCGCAATGACGGCGTTTACCTGGTCTACTACAATCCTTGGATTTACGGGCTTACCGCGCCCACGAGCAACACCAACACTTTGGTTCTGCCCGCGGGCAATACCACCGCGCTCTACGACGCCGAACTGATCGATCCGAGCGATCGCTCGTCGATCGGTCGTGCCTTCACGATCTCGGCGACGATAGACAGTAAAGGGCGCCGAGTGCTCGCGATTCCGGCGTCGCGGGATCTGGGCATGAATACGAATGAGGATTTCTTTTTGCGGCTCACGCCGCGCTAGACTTTGAACCAATCCAGGTTCAAGCAGCTGAGCTCTTCGGCCGGCGATTCATCGACGATACGGCTGAATTCCCCGATAAACTGCGAGGTGAGCCGGCGCAATTTTTGCCGGTCTGCTTCACCCGCCGTGAAAGGGCAGGTGAAAGAGATAAAGGGCTCCTTCTGTCTTGGCAGGCATTCCAACGCCTTGACGCGCCAATTCAGATGGTGGCGCAAAACGTGGGGGGAGTCGGCCGGCACGTGAGTCCGCGCCACTTTCATCACCAAACGTCCGTCCTTCAGTTCGCAAAGTCCCCGGGAAAGCAGAAAGCGTACCACTTCTCCGACCAGTCGGGGCGATAGATTCAGTTGCGCCCCCACCGCTTCGGGAGATTGGTACTTTTCGATCGAGGTGAGTAAGCGGATCGCACTCACATACCACTGCGAATAGAACTCCGACTTGTCTTCTTCCTGAAGAGTGGCCTGCGGTTTTACCCGACTGGAAGGCCGCTCCCATTTCGATCGCATTGCTTTGAGTTTGCGATCGTAAAACCGGCGCATGGCTTGTGTGCCGGCGCGATCGCGTACGATGCAAGTCAGCAGGTAGTCCGTCTCTTCCTCGTCCAAGCCAAAACTATCGGCGAGCAGGTACCCTTGTTCGAGGGTGAGGTGTTTGTCGCCGCGAAAAACTTGGCTGATGAACGAAGTATGGACATTGATGTGTTCGGCAAGTCGTTTGTACTGCCCACGTCCTTCACTGGGCATCGCTTGAATGCGTTGAGTCACAAACGCTTTGTAACAATCAAACTCGAAGATCTTCGGGGAGACATTCACACGGCTAGTTTACCGCAGGGTAAATAAGATCGTTGTTTTTTAATTTAATAAATCTATCGGCGGAAAGCGCAAACGCCGTATGATTTCTATAACAACGATTCTTCACGAGGAGACCGATCATGAAAAATATTTTAGTCGTCGCTTCGGTATTTTTGGTTAGCGCGACTGGGTTAGCGATTCCAAAGACGTGTCCCGATTTGTCCGGAGACTGGGTGGGAAAGTGTTCGTTCTCTCAACTTGAAATCAATATCAAGCAATCGGGGTGCAGCCAGATTTCCATCAACGACGAAGTCTTGGCCGTGGAGGTTTTTTCCAATGAACCTTTTAAAGCGCCTCTAAGCGGTTTCCGAACGACTTACGTCGAATGGCAAGGCGACGCGCTGACTCTGCATACCGCCGAGTTGAGAAAGGATCCGGCCTCGAAATGGCAAATGACACCGAGGGCCACCATCGCGACGTACCAGCTATGGGCGGATGGCACGCTTCGCCGGAACGGTTCGCATAGTAACGCGGTCAGTTCGGGTGGTTCGCATTGTGTACTGAACAAAATCAACATTCCGTAAACTAGACGGGGGAAAAATGAAAAACACTTGGGGAAAAATCATGGGTAGCGCGGCAATATCGTGTCTCGCGGCGTTCGCCGGCGGGGCGGATGGCGGTGGAGGAGACACCCAGTCGCTTGTGGCGACGGCATGGTACGCCGCGGTCCGGCCAATCTACTACTGTATCGAGGTCGATCGCGATTTTGGCATCGGTGCAGCGGAAGCGGATCGCGCTTTTCGCGATGCGGTGAAAACCTGGGACGTCTATTTGAACAACTTTCTGGGCTATCGTGACCACATCAATACCAACTACCAGGCGGCACCTCGCTGCGGGGGCTGGGAGGATCTTACGATCTATTTAGGGGTAGCGAATCCAAAAGTGGAAGCGGCCGCAAAGCACTACCAAGCGCCGATCGCATTCGCCGAGCGCCTTTCGTACGACCATACGACGAATTGGGGCAAAGGGTTTATTTGGGTGAAGAAAGGGAAAGAAAGCCTCGGCACATTCGATCGGGTTCCCGATTGGGCCGCGCCGCACCGTTTGAAGGCCATGTTGCTTCATGAGTTGGGGCACGTGCTCGGTTGCCCACACATTGAAGGTACGGTGATGGATACGGAGTTTGCGAATCTGCTGATGAATGCCGACGACGACCTCCGGGCGCAACGGCTGGCGCGCATCGACGGAAGAGTGCAGCTTCTACCCAACTTCCGCGGCGTCAACACGTACGAAGGGCAGTTGGGACCGGACGACAAGCGCGCGGCCGAAAACACCTTTCAGCGCATCTTTGGCCGCAAACCGGTCGGCGAGGTGAAGGCGAAGCTGGAAGTCGGGGTCAACGAGAGGACGGGGTTCCCCGTCACGTTAACCGCCACCGATGGCAAAGGAACTGAGAGTGTGGTTTTTCAATTCCCGGACTCGGAGATCTTATTTAATATCGGGCCCCGCGTCTTCGTCCAGGAGGGCGACTTTGGCCATCGATCCGAGGCTATATATGGACGGATGGCACTTGCGCACTACACGAAAGGCTCTCAGAACTACACCATCAGCTATGAATTCAATAGCAGTCGGGCGTTTCCAGTGCGTCTGCGCTACTACTGGAATGGCGTGGATCTGACGTTGTTCCGAGTCAATCCCTAACTTTCCGAGTAGAGCTTGACGGGCGACGGGCGGCATCCGACTTTGAAAGTCGTATGCCGCCCGAGCTCGTTCAAGAACGCCAACTGCTCCTCGCTCAACGCGATCGCAACGCCCGACGGCGTGAACGTTTGATCTATTCGGCCGCGCAGCTGGGTAAGTTTATTCCGTTTGGTTGGCGGCGGGCGCTGGCGACTAGGCATCCTCGCTTTGGCTACTTGCTGGCACGCGAGCGAGAGGTGATCTTCGATCGTTACCTGGGCGAATACCGTGTGCGCATCGATGTGTTGCGCGCGATTGAACGCGAGATGTTGAGCAATGCGTACGAGACGCCATTGCGCGAGAGCCTCGCACCGCAGATCCAAAGCGGCGGGGTAGTGCTCGATATCGGCGCCAATGTCGGCGCTCTTTCGCTATTTTTTGCGCAGCGGGTGGGACCGTCGGGGCGGGTCATTGCCTTTGAGCCGGGTTTTCCTTTTTTCGAGCGTTTGAAGGGCAATCTTGCGTTGAATGGGCCACGGCTTGCCCACGTTGAGCCCCACAATCTCGGCCTCGGGGAAAAAGAAGGGCAGCTCTTCTGGCAGGAAGACCCATCGTTTCCGGGCAATGCGACGCTGACGTTACCGACCGGCACCGCCGTGCCGGTCACCACCCTCGATCTTTTTCAATCCCGGCATCCGATCGATCGCTGCGACTTCATTAAAATCGATGTTGAGGGCATGGAGCTCGAAGTCTTGCGGGGGGCCGAGGCATTTGTCGCGCGTTTTCGCCCCCTGATTGCGCTGGAAGCGATCATGGAATTCGAAGCGTCGTGCGGGAAGCCGATTCGCCGCGAAATGGAGGCCTTGCTCAAGCGCTGGGGTTACCGGCTGGAAGATGCCATTACCCGCGTCCCGGTGGCTTATCCGCATCTGCCGGCGATGGTACTGGCTCGGCCGAATTGAGCTGCCAGTAAAGCGATACCGCGAGCACATGGTTGGCGATCACGCCGCCGCCGTGGCTGACCAACACATTCAGGTAACCGCTTTGCAATCGTAGTCCCTCTCGGAGCGTGAACTCCGGTCCGAAAAAAAAGCGATTCTGATCAAACCCGCGCGAAACAACGGCATTTCCGTTGAGTGAAAAAAAGGCTTCGTCCCAAAGGACGAGGCCCCACGTGTCGTTGAAGGCGTAAGTGAGGCGGGCGAGTTCGCGCCAACGCCAGAGTATGGCGCCGCTGCCGGCGATGAAACGGTTTTCCATTCGGAAACGGAAGGTGAGCGTCCACGCGCCCCACGCGTACTCGGCCAAAGCTTGCTGCCAGAAACGGTGCTCATCCCGAAAAGTCGGATAGAACGTCGGTGTCCAGGCGTAACCGAGCCAGAGCGAATGGCGCTTCCCGATCTGGTAGCCGACCGAGGGGCGAACGAGGAGGCGGTCTTGCCCGTAGCTATTCTCGGAAAAGCGATCCTGTAGCTCGAACGCTCCGAGCCAGTTTTCCCCCCAGGAAGTATTGAGATGACCGGCAAGCCAGGTTTCAAAATCGGCGCGGGCCGGCCAGGCAACGAGAACGAATAAGAGTGCAGCGCGTTTCATTGGGATATTTTGTACCGCGATGCGATCCGAACGCAAAGCACCCAGAGGGCGAGAATCGCGAGGAAGACGCTTTGGTGGGATTCCAATGCGACGAAAATTGCGTCACCCACCAGATCGCGGGGACTCAACCCTAAAAAGACCGCTAGCCCGAGGATTGCGCGGCGTTCATATCGCGTCGCGAAGACCCAGGCGATGGGGATGATGGCCCAGAGAATGGAGTAGGTGTGTTGCCAAGGCAGGGGAGAGCTCATCAGAGCCCAAAGGACCCATAGCGCGCTCGCAAAAAAGAGCCGGACGGGATCGCGAGCGGCTTCCGCGAGTGAAAAACGGGGCAGACGCCAAAACGCCCAAAGTCCGAATGGAACGGCGAGCGACAGCGCAATTAAGGATCGGGATTCCCAACCCAGGAAGGTCGAGGCCAACGGAAAAAAACCTTGGAGGGTAAAACCCTGGGCGGTCACGAATTGGTACTTTGCCGTGACCCGCATCTGCTCCCACCACTTCAGCCAGAGCCAAGGGTTGGGAATCAGGACCAGGACCGCGCCGGCCAGCGCGAGCGCTTGAAAGGTGCGCCGATCGCGCCAACGAAAGACGGTAAGACAGACCAGCGAGTGCACTTTGGCGCAGACCGAAAGCGCGACCGCGAGAGGCGTTAAAAAAGTGCCGCGGCGTCTCGGCACGAGGTAGGCGCTGAGGATCAATCCCATCGTGACGAAAAGACCGAAGTTGCTATCGCGAAATTCTCCGTCGACAAAACGGGCGGAACCGAGGAAGGCCACGGCCACCCCGGTCCAAAAGGTCCCGCTCGGTGCGCGGGTACGCAAGAGGCCCCAGAGCAACCAAGGAATCGCGCACGCGATGGCCCAATGCACGAAACAGTACGCCCACCGCGCCACCGAATGAGGCAGCAGGGCGACCCCTCCGAAGGGCAGGACGGTAATCGGCGCGTACTTGAAGGCGTAGTCGACTTCATCGACGTAAAAAGGGTTTCCCTGCAGTAGCCGCTCACCGGCTTTATAATACGCGTTAAAATCCCGGCCTCCGCCGCGTTGTTGGTGGGTGACGGCGCTAAACGCAAAGGCGAGAGCGCAAAAGATCCAAATTCCCCAAATGGCGCGATGCCAAAGCGGTAACGACTTAGTGATGGCCACCACCGCCACCCGCGGCGGGTTCCGCCACCGACGTGTCGCCGAGGCGGAGCAATTGTTCCTTCGTCCGCCCAATTCGGGAACGCAGCAATTCCTTCTCTTCGCCGAGCGAGGAGGCCGCCATGGGGTCATCCTTTGCGGTCTTGATCTCGAGTTCAAGATCGCCCATGCGTTTCTGGGCCGCCTCGAGTTGCTTGCGCAGGCGCGGGATATCGGGATGCTCCTGCTTTTTCTCGCAAGCCGTTATGACGGCTAGTCCTATCCATCCCATCACGGCCCACCGCAGCAAGCGGCGGTGAAGAAAGTTTGTTTTAGTTGAGCGGGAAGTTAAACTGGTTTCCATGCGTTGGTTTGGGGTCCTTCTTGGGTTGGTATTATGCCAGTGCGCCAGCCAACATGAAACCCGCGAGTTTGCTCCCTTTTTCAAATCCGATCCGCCGGGCTATTTCAGTACGTCTTATGTGTACGAGCGCGCCGAGCTTGAAAGCAAAGGTGACCTCAATCAGTGGGAGCGCAAACGGCTCCAGGACCTTTATGAATTAGAACTGCGCCAACTTTCCCGTGATCGCAGCAACCGCGTCGCGGCGCTCAACGCGTCGATACAAAAGCTGGCGGAACGGACGCAGGAACTGACCGAACGGGTCGAGTCGGTGAAGCGGGACGTTTCGGCCCGCAACTCCCGCCAGCCGGCGGAAAATGCTCCGGTCTTCGTCGACCCGGAGTTTAAGAAGGAATACTTTCAGGCCTATCGTTTGTGGAATCGCGACGAGAACGACGAGGCCTTGGTGATGGCGCTGCAGCTTTCCAAACACGCGCGCTTTGAAGACCTCACCGAGAAGGAGCGTTTTAAAGCGCTGAACTTGCAGTTTCGCATTGCGCTCGATCTCCAAAATCTCGATGTGGCGGCGGCGGCCTACGGGGCGATGCGGGATCTCGACCACTGCGCGCAAGAAACCGCCGACGCCGGATTTCTGATCGCTCTGACCTATCTCGGCGCCGGCGATCCGAAAAAGGGAAGGGCGGTTTTTGAAGAACAGTGCGACCCCGATGAGACGCCGCCCAATAAAGTGAAACGGCGGTACTGGTCGGCGCGCTTTCGGGAGGCCGCGGGGGAGTCGGCGCCGGAAGAGTATGAGTTGATCGTGGACTCGAATGTGCCGGGCTACTATTTTTTTCTCGCCCACGCTCGTTTGAATCGACCGCTCCAGTTTGCCTCGCTGGACGCCTGCACCTACCGCAAACGCGGTTTCAAGACCGCGGCGTCGGTGGCGGGCTGGTTGAATGAGGCCGAGCTTTTGCTGAAGTACCGATTGCGCAATGACGCCGCCACCTATTTGCAGCGCGCCGTCCAGGCCCTGAAGGATTCCGCCGGACCGGATGATATTCCCACGTTACTCTACATCGCCCATCTTTTTCAGGCCGCCGGCGTGCAGCTGGAGGCGTTAAAGGTATACGCGATTGTCACCGAGATCGGCCAGGGAATGGAAACTCCGTTCACTTTTGATTTCATCAACGAGATGTTCCCCACCCCCCACCGCGAAACGGTGGCGCGAGTCGCGGATGAGTGGAAAGTGGATCCGGATTTCATTTACGCGATTATGCGTCAAGAGAGTGCCTTCAATCCGGGCGCGGTCTCGCCGGCGAATGCGCGCGGATTGATGCAACTCATGCCGTTCTTGGCCGGGCAGATTTCCAAGGCGTGGCACTACGACAGCTACTTCTCGAAGAAAACGCTTTTTTTCGCGCGCGAGAATTTGAAGTTTGCGACATTCCATCTGCAGCAGTTGCAAACCCAGCTGCCCCACCCGGCTTTGATCGCGGCATCGTACAATGCGGGCGCCAAACGGGCGTCGAGTTGGTGGAAACGCACTCCGGGATTGCCGCTCGATGTTTTTGTGGAGCTCATTCCGATCGTGGAAACCCGCAACTACGTGAAGCTCGTCTTGCGAAACTACGTCTTCTACAAACTCATTCGGGGGCAGGGTAAGATCGATTCGAAGGTCGTTCCGCTGCGACTGCCGGACCCCACCGGTATTCAGACCGGGTTTAAACAGTTGCCTACCGGCGGCGCAGCTGACTGTGATGACCGCAAATCCCTCGCCTGTCCGTTTGGTGCGGGCGCAGAATACGTTGCCTCCTTTCGGTAGCTGAAACCATCACTTGAACGGGTGTGCACTGACGGAGGACGGAATACGTCCTTCGGGGTGACGTAATACGTCGTTCACACCCCGTTTGCTGACCGGTCGTTTGACGACCGCCGCGGATTTTCCACGCTTTTTCAGCCTTTCCGCATCGAGTGTTCTTGGCACCGCCCTTGCTCAATTAGGCGAGACTGGCTGCCCGTCGGGGCGGTTCACCGTGGGTGTTGGGAGTACGCGGATGCTCGAGAAGTTGAAGAAGCAGTGGAGCGAGGGGTTTCGGCCCGTATACTGGGCGTCTTTGGGCGCTCTGGCCTTTGGTTCCGTCGTTTTGGCGAATCAGCCCAAAACCCCCAAATTTCCTTTTCCCGCGACCGCGAAGCAGATGAACGATCTGCAGTACCCCGAGCTGCCGAAAGAATTGAACGACCGCATCAAGGGCGTGAATGCCGCCCATGCCGCCAAAAAGAATCCCTTGCCGCAGGCCGATTCCGCGCTTTCGCGCGAGTGGGGTCTAGCCAGTATCGGATTTTTCGATGTCTTTACGCAAATGGCGCAGCCGCTCAAAGGTCAGGTCGAATCCTGCTCGAAGGCGATCGTGGTCGCCGTGATTGATACCGGCGTGGATTACACGCATCCCGAATTGCGCGATAACCTCTGGGTCAATCGCGGTGAGACGGGTTACTGGGCTCCCCCGAAGGAATTGGCCGACAAGGGTTACGCGTGGAACTGCCGCGACAAAAGCTGCAACGGATTCGACGACGACGGCAATGGCTACGTGGATGATGTCGTGGGTTGGGATTTTGTGCACGACGTACCGCTTCCGTTTGATACCCACGGCCACGGAACGCACATCGCCGGCATCATCGGTGGCAGTGCGGCAAATGGAATGGGGACCTCCGGCGTTTGCCCCAACGTTTCCTTGATGGCTTTGAAGTATTACGACAATGGCGGCGCGGGCTATAACAACCTCGCCAATACCGTGCGCGCGATCGAGTATGCGGTCGCCAATGGCGCACAGATCATCAACTACAGCGGTGGCGGAGCGGATCCCGCGGCTAGCGAGCGCGTGGCCGTGGCCGAAGCCCAGAAGAAGGGCGTTTTGTTTATTGCCGCCGCCGGTAACGACGGGCGCAATAACGATCGCCGGCCGTACTATCCGGCGAGTTACCCGCTCGACAATATCGTCGGCGTGGCTTCGGTAAATAAATACGAACGCCTTTTGCCTTCCAGCAACTTTGGAAAAAGCGTCCACGTGGCGGCACCCGGATTGATGATTCTCAGCACGTTACCGGGCGGAAAGTTCGGCACGATGTCGGGCACTTCGCAAGCGACCGCCTTTGTGACCGGTGCCGCAGCCTTGCTCGCGAGCCAATCGATGGGCGGATTTGATTACCATAAGGTGAAGAACTGGCTGCTCGAAGGCGCCAAGCCGATGAAGCTCAATGGCAGCAAACAGCTGCTGAGCGCGGGGCTATTGTCACTGCCCGGAAGTCTTCAAGCGCAACGCACTTTCTTAGCGAAGAATGCAAAGCCAGTGGCTCCGGAAGTCGCGGTGGCCGTGCCTCAAGCGGCGACGGCGACCCAAACTCGGTAAGAAGGTCATTGCGAGGACCGAAGGTCCGAAGCAATCTCCCCCCGATAAAATTCCATTTACACCTGGCCCCGGTCGGTGACATATCCGCCACTCGGAGGTTCCATGGGGTTGTATTCAAGAGTGCTTTGGCTTTGTCTGCTTGCGGGCACCCCTGCTTGGGCAAAAATCCCCACGTTTGCAACGCACTCCTGTGTGGGGCGGATCTTAGAATTTAACTACTACTTCTCGCCGGAGCCGACGCGCCGACCTTCATTCCTCCGGGGTTGGTCGACCGGGACGCCTTGGATCTTCTGGAATTCGAACCAGATCTCCAGTCAATTGAGTGCCCTGGGAGCGAGGCTCGACGGGGTGCCTTTCGACGTCTTACTCGAACTGGGTTTGGTCGATGGCAGTCTTTCGCGCCATGAAAGACTCATCGAATGGTTTCAAGAAGCCGACTTGCCGGATGTGGCGGAGGCGCCAAGATATCGCTTCGACGGCGAGATGCGGCAAAATTGGATCGTCTGGGAAGATGCATGGATTGCCCGGATCAACGTGGCCCATTCGGCGGCCCGGCAAATTCTAACGATGCAGGAAGATTTTGGTCTGGACGCCAAGGGATGGCAGCTTCGTGCACATTTCACGCTCGCGGTCATAGAATCCATTGCGGCTGTGTTTCCTCATTTACTCAAGGAAGAGCAGTCTGGAACTTGGGTACGCCGTCAGGAGCAATGGCGGGATAGTGCATTGCGGCACTATCAGAAAGCGCACGCGCTTTTTGCCGTCGATCAACGTGCCAAAGCGTTACTCGATTGGTTGCGGGTAAAAATGTTAGGTCGGCTAGCTCTGAGTTTTGCCGGAGACGACGACTTCCATTGCACTTGGGGCGAACACATTGCGGGCTGCCCGCAAACGGAGTTTGTCCCCGCTTGGAAGAAAGCCATCGAAGCGCTGGATGAGATGGAAGAGGCCCTCCAACCGATTGAGAGATACCTAACGAATCCGTCGGAGTATGGCATCGGTCGTTCGATGCGCGTCGAACTGGAAATGGAGAAGATTTATCTCCGGGCCCGATTGTATCAGGCACGGGATCAAGCGGCGGGGCGGATTTATGAAAAACCGGCCGCCTACAACCTTTCCGCTTCGCATCTGGTGCGTGCCGCGCGCCAGATCATCCAATTGCAGCAGCAGCACGCCTCCATCTTGCCCGCACTCTCCGCGGACGAAAGCCGAGCCCACGAGATTTTGGATCGGTGTTTTGGCGAGATCAACGGGGCGGTGTATGGCGAGCAAATGGCCGGCGATTGGGTTCAGGTGTTGATCGGACTGCGGGATACCGATCTCGACAGAGCGCTGAAGGTTCTAGAGAAGCTAGACCCTCCCGGGGGTTGACGTCCTCGCCAAGCGGGTCCGACTGCGCTAGGCTCAGTCGCCATGAAGGTGATTCTAGCGAACCCCCGGGGTTTTTGCGCGGGGGTGAATATGGCCATCGACAGCCTTGACCGGGCGCTCGAGGTCTTCGGCGCGCCCATCTACGTTTTTCACGAGATTGTGCACAACCGGCCGATCGTGGAAGCCTTCAAAGCCAAGGGGGCGATCTTTGTCGATGCCCTCGAAGAGGTCCCGCGGGGGGCGGTCGTCATGTATAGCGCCCACGGTGTATCGCCGGAGATTCGGCGCAAGAGCGAGGCCGGCGCGCTGCGACCGATCGACGCCACATGTCCGCTCGTGACTAAAGTGCACAACGAAGCGAAGCATTTTGCCGCTAATGGGTATCGTATTGTCTTAGTGGGCCACGAAGGCCACGACGAAGTTTTGGGCACGACTGGTGAAGCGCCCGATGCGATTACGCTCGTGGAACACGTCGAGGATGTTGCGGCCCTTCCGTTTGGTCCCGGTGAAAAACTGGCCTATCTCACGCAAACCACTTTGAGCGTTGATGATGCGCGCGCCATTATCGAAGCACTTCAAAAACGCTACCCGAGAATTGTCGGGCCCAAGAAAGGCGACATCTGTTACGCCACCCAAAACCGTCAGGAGGCGGTGAGGCAGCTTTCCCCCCAGGCCGACGTCGTGATTGTGGTCGGTAGCCAGAACAGCTCCAATAGCCAACGGCTCGCCGAGATTGCGCGCAACTCGGGTCGTCCGGCCTACTTAGTCGACGATGCGGAACATATCGAGCCAAAGTGGGTGGAAGGGAAGCGAACCGTTTTGATTACGGCGGGGGCGAGTGCGCCCGAAGCGATCGTGCAGGGGTGCGTCAACCTTTTGAAGGAACGCTATGCCGCCGAAGTGGAAAATGCCGTGATCCGTGAAGAGAATGTTGTCTTTGGTTTGCCCCGGGAACTCCGCGTGACGGGGGCCCAACTATGAAATTCCTATTTCTGCTCGCGCTTTCGTCGTTAGCCTTCGGCGCGAAGTCGGCGCCGGTGGCGCTCAAAGATCTTCACCCCAGCCAGTTCGCCGTGGGCCGGCGCGCCTTGGCCGACAAGATCGCGGAGGTGAAGGCGGTTGAGGGCAATCCCAAAAAACTCGAAACGTTTTTGAAAAAGAAGGACTTTCCCGTCGTCGTGGGACCTAAGGGTCGGCTCTACCTTCAAGATGGCCACCATATGGGGCTCGCGCTGATCCAGCGGGGCATTCAAAATGGCTACTACTCGGTGGAAGAAGACTGGTCGTCGCTCGCTGAAGGCGAGTTCTGGAAGAAAATGATCGCGGAAAATCGAGTGTATCTCCGGGATGAAAATGGCGTCGCGCGATCCGTCTCCGAACTCCCATTGCAATTGACCCTGCTCGCCGATGATCCGTACCGCAGTCTGGCTTTCTTTGTGAAAGAGCGGGGCGGCTTTCGCAAATCGAAGGAGCCCTTTGCCGAGTTTCAATGGGCGGAGTTCTTCCGGTCGCGCGTCCCGGTCGGATCCAGTGATGCCGCTTTCGAAGCCGCGATTACCACCGCGATGAAGTGGGCGCGCCGTCCCGAAGCCGCCCACCTTCCGGGATTTATTCCTTAAGCGTCCTGTTGGGCCCGCAATGGTGGAGCGTACTCGACCATTGACGAACTGGTTGTAGACTCTACGGCAAAAAATGCTATGACGCCTGAGACCCGCGGAGGGCCGGTGTTGGCAGGGTTTTCGCTGAAACAGTCCGCTCGATATCTGGGCCAAATGGCTTTTCTGGCGCTGCTATATAAAGGCGCCGGCTGGGCCGGGCTGCAACTAGATGCGGCCGGTGGTTTTGGCAGTGTGATTTGGCCGGCTTCCGGCTTGGCCTTCGCGGTGCTCTGGTTTCTCGGGCCCTCGCTTTGGCCCGGCATTTTCCTCGGGGCGTTCTGGCTCAATACTTCCGCCGGTCTCTCGTTTGCTCCCGCGGCATTCATTGCCGTGGGGAATGCGGTGGAACCCTACCTCGCGGTCATTTGGCTACGCCGTCTCGGATTCCAACCGGCGCTCGAGCGCGTGCGTGACGTCCTGGCGCTGACGGTCATCGGCGGCATGGTTCCTTCCGTCGTCAGCGCTACGCTCGGTTTGTCGACGCTTGCGTTCTTGGTGCCCCCACCGTCCGCCATCCTCTCTACGCTCTGGTTCAAATGGTGGTTGGGCGACTTGGTCAGCATTGTTTTGCTCGGATCCTTTTTCTTGGTCTGGGGCTCTCGGATGCGGCCGACCACGCGCGTAAACCCTTTTGAATTAGTCGCATTGGTCATTAGCGGAGTGCTCCTGAGTGCCGTCGCGCTTTACGGGTGGGGACTCGAGCTTTCGCCGTCCTACGGTTATCTGCGACCTTACCTTCTCTTTCCCGTGGTCGTTTGGGCAACATTGCGATTCCAGCAGCGGGGAACGACGGCCGTCATGCTCTCGCTCGCGTTCTTGGCGATCTGCGGGGTGTACGTCAAGGGCGGCCCTTTCAGTGCTGCCTTGGCGGAAAACCTTATCTTCTTACAGACGGGAGCCGGAATTACGACGGTGACGATGATGATCGTGGCGGCCGCGATCTGCCAATACCGCTCGGCGATGATCCTGATGATGGAAAGCCGCGATCGGATGCGCAAGACCGCGGCCGAGTTCAAAACGATTTTTGATATCTCGGCGGTCGGCAATGTGCAGGTGGAGTGGGGCACGCGCGTTATCCTGCGGGCGAATCGCAAATTTGCCGAGATCACCGGCTACTCGCTCGAGGAGCTCGAGGGGATGCACATTGATCGCATCAACCACCCTGCCGATGCCGAGGCGAGTCGGGCTTTTTTCGAACGGCTTTTTGCGGGTGAAGTTACGGAAGTGAATCTTGAGAAGCGCTATGTCCGCAAGGACGGCAGCATCGTTTGGGTGAATGTCGTGGCCAGTTGTATTTCCGACCATCAGGGTCGTATGCGTACGATGGGGGTTGTTCAAGATATTACCGCCCGTAAGGAGGCCGAAGCCCAGCTCCTGCAGGCCAAGGAAGCGGCGGAGCAGGCGAATCGTACCAAGAGTCTCTTTCTGGCCAATGTCAGTCATGAGATCCGCACGCCGCTCGCGGCGATTGTGGGGTTTGCCGACTTGCTTCTCGACGGGGGACAGACTCCTACCGAAGGGGCGGAATGCATGCGGACGATCCGTCGCAATGGCCAGCTTCTGACCCGAATTATCGACGATATTTTGGATCTCTCAAAAGTGGAGGCGGACAAACTCGAGATTGAAAAGCTCCGCTTCTCACTGTCGGATCTCGTGGAAGACGTCATGGCGCTGGTGCGATTGAAGGCCCAGGAGAAAAATCTCTCGGTTCTTTGGAGCGCGGAAAAATGTGTTCCGGCGGTGGTGGTCTCGGATCCCACGCGATTACGCCAGATTCTCTTAAATGTTTTGGGTAACGCGGTGAAGTTCACAACGAAAGGGGAGATCGAAATGAAGCTTCGGCTCTTGCCCGAGGAGTCGCCGTTGGTCACCCCGCTGCTGGAGATTTCGATTCAAGACACCGGTATCGGTCTGTCGCCCGAACAGGCGACGGATCTCTTTCAACCCTTTTCGCAAGCCGATAACACGACGGCCCGCCGCTTCGGCGGTACGGGTTTGGGGCTGTTCTTGTCGCGCCGGCTCGCTCGGGCCATGGGCGGCGATCTCGTTCTCAAACAAAGCATTCCGGGCGAGGGAAGCACGTTTGTGATCACCTTCGCGGTCGAACCCATCGCCGGTCTGAACGACGAAAGCCCGATCCGCGTGGGACGGGTGGGGCAACACCAAGTTCTGCGGGGGGTGCGCGTCTTGGTCGTGGAAGATGCACGCGACAACCAGATCTTGGTTGAGCGAGTGCTTCGTAACGCGGGGGCGACGGTGAGCCTGGCGGACAATGGTCTATCCGGAGTCGAGCGCGCCTCGGCGGAGGTCTTCGACGTCGTCTTGATGGATATCCAGATGCCCGGGATCGATGGGCACGAGGCGGCCACCCGGTTGCGTCAACAAGATTTCAAAAAGCCGATCGTTGCGCTTACCGCCCACGCAATGAACGATGAGCGGCGCAAGGCGCTGCAAATGGGTTTCGACGACTACGTCACTAAACCCATCGACCGCCTGCACCTGGTTTCCACCGTCGCCCGTTGGGCCGCTCTAGGACAACGCCGCCTCGGCGGCACCGAATGCATCGGCCACGCCTAAAAGGTACCCACTTCCTTTTCAGTCATCTCGCAGTCAGGTACCCGCTACCTTTCCAGTCAAAAGTCAGCAGCCTTTCCAGTCAGGCGGCCCGGGTATCGCACCAAAGCCAATGGATCTACTGCGTTCGTTGGACGCGGGTGACGGAGATTACGCCCTTCACCCCTTCGAGGGTGGAAATAATCTTGCGTAGGTGCGGTAGGTCGGAAATGGAAATGGCAAAGAGGCAGACGGCTTTCTTATCTTTGGTCGTGCCAATTTGGGCCCGGCTGATATTGGCGTTTTGATCGACGATGACTTTGCTCATGTCGGCGAGCAAGCCGGGGCGATCTTCGCAAACGACCCGAACTTTCACCTCGCGGCGGTCCTGCTTGGAATGATCCCATTCGATTTCTACGAGCCGGTGCGGATCGGAATCAAAAATCTTGGGGCACTTCGTGGAGTGAACGCTAATGCCGCGGCCGCGAGTGATAAAGCCGATCACGGAGTCGCCGGGCACGGGGTTGCAGCAATGAGCGAATCGAACCAGGAGGTCTTCGACCCCCTTCACGGTGATGGCGGTGCGCTGCTTGTTTTTGAGGTTCGCCGAATCGAACATCTTTTGCAGCGGGCCCTGCGTTTCTTTTTCCGGAACCGCTTTGACATTCAGCTTGGTGATGACCTTAGCCACTGAAAGTTTGCCGTAACCGACCGCGCTGAGAAGATCATCGGGGGTGCGCAGCGTAAAGCCTTCGGCGATCTTTTGCAGCGATCCGTCCTTCGTCGCCGACTTGACCGTCATCTTGAGTTTCTTGAGTTCCCGGTCCAGCATGTTTTCGCCTAAGACCTTCGACTTCTCGAACTCCTCGACCTTGATATGGGCGCGGATTTTGTTCTTGGCGCGCGAGGTGTGGACGATCTTCAGCCAGTCTTTGTTCGGACGCTGGGACGGCGAGGTTAAAATCTCTACCGTGTCGCCGCTTTTGAGTTTGTACTTCAGCGGCACCAGACGGTTATCGACTTTGGCGCCGATGCAGCGATTGCCCAAGTCGGTGTGAATGGCGTACGCGAAATCGAGTGGTGTCGCGCCCATCGGAAAGGACAAGAGCTTGCCGGTGGGCGTAAAGATGTAAACCTCCTCCGAGAAGAGGTCGAGTTTCACCGACTCGAGAAATTCGACGGGGTCGGAAAGGTCCCGGTTCCACTCCATCAGCCGATTGAGCCAAGCAAAGGTTTTCTTGTCCTTCGCCGTGATTCCCGACTCCTTATACGCCCAGTGGGCGGCGATGCCGCGTTCCGCGGTTTCGTCCATCTCGAGCGTGCGAATCTGGATCTCGATACGTTCCCCGTCGGGCCCGATCACCGTCGTGTGCAAGCTCTGGTAAAAATTTTCCTTCGGCATGGCGATGTAGTCTTTGAATCGGCCGGGGATCGGAGTCCAGAGCGAGTGGATGATGCCGAGAGTCGCGTAACAGTGCTCGATACTGCCCACGATGATGCGGAAACCGGTAATGTCATAAACCTGTTCGTAGCTGAGGTTCCCTGCCTCCATCTTTTTGTGGATGCTGTAGAAGTGCTTCGGTCGCCCACTGACATCGGCCTCGGGCTGCCCGTGTTCGCTCAGGGCGTTGCGGATGATGTCTTGAACCTTGGCGGTGTAGCTTTCCCGCTCTTTCATCTTCTTGGCGACGCTCGTCACCAGGCGGTAATACACTTCGGGTTTGGTGAACCGCAGTCCGAGGTCCTCGAGCTCGCGTTTGAGCTCGGACAGGCCGAGGCGATTGGCGATCGGGCCGTAGATGTCTAGGGTCTCGCCGGCGATCAGCACCTGTTTCTCGGGCGGCAAGTGCTGCAGGGTACGCATATTATGGAGGCGATCGGCTAGCTTGACGAGAATCACACGGATGTCTTTGGCCATGGCCAAGATCATCTTGCGGAAATTCTCCGCCTGTTTCTCTTCGCTGGTGTGAAAGGTGATTTTGGAGATCTTGGTGAGGCCTTCGACGAGACCGGCGATCTCGGCCCCGAAATGTTTTTGGATTTCTTCGACGGTAGTGACGGTGTCTTCCACCGTGTCGTGGAGAAGCCCGGTGGCGATGGTGACGGTATCGAGCTTATACTCGGCCAGGATCGTGGCGACTTCAATCGGGTGAAGGATATAGGGTTCCCCGCTCGAGCGTTTCTGGCCCTCGTGCAGCGACCGCGAAAAGTCGTAGGCCTTCCGGATGAGGGTGACATCCGCTTTGGGGTTATCTCGGCTAACTCGCGCGAGAAGATCTTCGATGCCGGGTTCTATGGTTGCAGCCTGTTCCACCTTAGGCGGGCTCACAGGCACTCTCTTTCCACTATCTCTCGGAGTTGCCGGTACGCCCTTTCGAGATCGTCGTTGACGATCTGGTAGTCGAACTTCCGGCTCCATTGCAGCTCATTGTAGGCGTTCCGCAATCGCGTTTCAATAGAGGTCGAGGAATCGCCTTTTCGGTTCCGCAGGCGGGTCTCCAGCTCTTGGAGGGAAGGGGGTTCAATGAAAATCAGCACGGTTCGGTTTCCGTACTGTTTCTTTAGGTTCATCGCGCCCTGCACATCGATATCGAAAAGCACGTTCATGCCCGCTTTGAGGCAATCGTCGATGACTTTTCGGTCGGTGCCGTATCGCTTGCCGTGGACCTCCGCCCATTCGGCAAAATCGCCTTTGTCGATTTTCTTTTGGAATTCCTCGGGTGAGACGAAGTGGTAATGCACACCGTGTTTCTCGTAGTGGCGAATCGGACGGGTAGTGGTGGAGATCGAAAGGCAAACCTGCGGGAACTCGGCAATCAGCCGTTCGCAAAGCGTGGTCTTTCCCGCCCCACTCGGAGCCGAGACAATGAGCAGGCGCGGTTTAAGAGGTGTGCCCCCTTTTGCCGCCGTGTCTTTGCCTTCAGGAGACAAGTTCTCCTCCCTCAACCTCCAGCTGACCCGCGTCCGTGCCCCGCTGATCGAGTCGATCGTGAAGGGTTTGGGGGGCCAGTGCCGACAAGACCACGTGCCTGGAATCCAAAACGATCAGCGAGCGCGTTTTTCGCCCGGCGGTCGCATCCAGGAGCAGGTTGGCTTGTTGCGATCGTTCCCGCAGCCGCTTCATGGGCAGCGAGCCTGATTCGAGGATGGCCACAATGCGTCTCGGCACGAGAAAGTTGCCGTAACCGACATTGATGCCCCTCGGGCCCTCTCCGACTAATCCATTATCTTTATTCGACATTTTGTACCTGTTCCCTTAGCTTCTCGATGGCCGTTTTGGCCTCCACGGCGAGCCGTGAAATGCTTAGGTCATCCGCCTTCGAGGCAATCGTATTGGCCTCACGGTGAAGCTCCTGGGTGAGAAAGTCGAGTTTTCGTCCCACCGGCTGGCGGGCGCCCAAGAGCTTCGAAAACTCCTCGACGTGGGCGCTAAATCTTTGAATTTCTTCTGAAATATCTGCCCGCTCGGCGTAAAACGCCACTTCGGTCTCGATGCGCTGGGTATCGACGCTCCCATCGAGTTTCCATTGTTCGATACGCTTTTGGAGGCGCTCGCGAATTCGATCGGGGTGGGCGGTCGCGAGGCCCGTCCATTGGGTTGCCATCCCACTGAGTAAGCCCAGGGTTTGGGCGAGCGTCTTGCGGGTTTGTTCGCCCTCCCGTTCCCGTTCCTTGATGAGCAGGTCCAGCGCCTCGTTGAATAGCGCACGTAGCTCGGGGCCCAGGGGCGTGCTTTCGGACCCTTCCTCCGTGGCGAGGAAGACTTTGCCGGTGGCAGCGAGAAACTCCAGCGTCGGCACCGGCGGCGTTTGGAACTTCTGGTGCAGGTACCGGCAAGCCTCAATTAGGCTCGCGGCCGCTTTTTCATCCACGAAAAAACGAGTGCCGCCTTCCGCGGGCGCGGGTTGGCCGGTGAGCTTCTGGCGTACCGAAATATCGACGGAGCCGCGCTGGAGCTTTGCGCGTACCTGCTCGCCCAATGCCGACTCGAAATTCTGCCACTGATTGGGTAGGCGAAAGCGGAGGTCGAGATAGCGGTGGTTCACGCTTTTGATTTCGATACTCACTTGCGTCGAGCCGATGGCTCGCTCGCGGCGCGCAAATCCCGTCATGGATTGCATTTAGGCTCCCATTCCCAAAACGGATTTTAAGTTGGCAATTTCTAGTTCCACGCGGGGCAGATCGCGGGAATCGATGAATCGAATTTCCGGATCGGATCGCAACCAGGTGATCTGCCGTTTGAGTAGTCTCCGGGTGTTCTCGGTGATGAGGGTCACTAGCTGCGCTTGCGTCACTTCCTGCTTTAAGTGCTTGCCGGTTTCGGCGTAACCGATACTGCCCAAGGCCTTGGCTTTGGGGTGTCGGGCGCTGAGCGTTTTGACCCCTTCGACCAGACCATCGCGCAACATGCTTTGCGTCCGTTGGGCGATGTTTTCGGCGAGCACTTTACGCGAAACCGCCATCGCGTACTTCACCCAGATCCAATCGGTCCCCATTCCGCCGGCGGCCTTCAAGTCGCTGGGTTTTTTTCCGCCGCGGGCGAGCGCGACGGCCCGAATCAGGCGGTAGGAGTCATTGGCGTGGACCGCGGCCGCCGCTTTGGGATCGAGTTTTTCCAGGGCGGCGTGCAGGGCCGCGGAGTCGAGCGCGTCCTCGCGGGTAAACTCCTCGGTGATGGCGTCGAGATCGGAATCGTCATAACCGCCGGTCGGGTACATCCCATTCTGCAAGGCCCGCAAGTAAAAGTAGCTGCCCCCGACCAGAATCGGCAGCTTGCCCCGAGCCGCAATCGATTCGATGGCGGTCTGGGCTTCGCGGACAAAATCATGGGCATTAAACGCTTGGTCCGGTTCTAAAAGGTCGAGCAAGTGGTGGGGGACCCGTTGGCGCTGGTCGGCGGTCGGCTTGCTGGTTCCGATGTCGAATCCCTTGTACACCGTCGTCGAATCCACGCAGACGATCTCACCGCCGAGCTTTTCGGCGACGGAAAGCGCGAACGCAGTTTTTCCGGATGCGGTAGGACCCAGGATCGCCAAACAGAGTTTTCTCGCCGCCATTGCTTCAGATCCGTTCAAAGTGTTTTTCGATTTCTTTGTAACCCAGTCGGAAAACGACCGGCCTTCCGTGTGGGCAGGTCCAGCCTAATTCCAAAGCATCGATGTTTTCCAAAAGTGATTCCGCTTCAAAATCGGAAAGCGTTTGCCCCGCGCGCACCACGGAATGGCAGGCAATGGTAGCCAGCACGGGGGTGAGCAGGCGCTGGGTGACTTCGGTATCGGTCTCCATTTGGGAGGCGACCGCGCGCAGCGTTTCCAAAACCATTTTCTCGGCCCGCGCTTCTTCCACGAGTTCCGGAATGGCTTTGAGCGCCCAATCCCCGTCGCCGAAGGCTTCAAGCTCGAATCCCAGGGAGAGCAACTTTTCTGCCGTTTCCTCTAGCACTCCCGCGAGTTCGGGCTCTAGCCGCAAAATTTTTGGAATCAAAAGCCGCTGGGAACCCATTTTCCCTTCGCCATGCTTGCGGCGCAATTCTTCGTAGCGAAATTTCTCGTGCAGCGCGTGTTGGTCGATCAGCAACAAGCCTTCGGCGTCTTCGCAAAGGAGGTAAGCCGCCCTGATTTGGCCAAGGTACTTCCAGCGCCGTTCGGGCGCGGCGGTATAGGTCGCGGTCGGGGCCGAGAAAGTCGGGGCGACCGTATTGAAGTCGGGTTGGGTATAGGTCACGGGACGCGGCGGGGGCGGTTCCCAGCGCGGCAGGGGCGGGGCGGTGACCGACGCGGTCGTGAGTTGGGCGGGGGGTTCCGACACCTGAAAGGCCCGAATCGTGGGCTGTTGGGCAATGGCTTTGCGAATGGCGGAGATCAACCACCCGTAAAGCGTCTCCTGCTTCAGGCAGCGCACTTCGGTTTTTTGCGGGTGCACGTTCACGTCCACCCAATCCTTACGAATGTCGAGATAGACGACGCCGGACGGATCGTGGTGCGGTCCAAGCGATCCCAGGTAGGCCTGGCGGATGGCGGAAAGCAAGCCGCGGTTACGTACCGGACGTCCGTTGACGAAGAGCAGAAGTTCGCCCCGATCCTGGGTCACATCGCCGGGGAGCAGGAAGGCATCGAGCGCGAGATCGTCGGCCTGCTCGCGGACGCGCAAAGGTTTCCAATCCCAGGAAAAGCATTCCGCCACCCGCGATTCGCGCGTGTTGCCGACGTAGGAATTCACCAGGCGGCCCTGATGGTGGAGGGCAAACTCCGCTTGCGGGTTGCCCACCGCGAGTTCTTTCACCACGCGAGCGCAGTGGGAGAATTCCGTCCCCGCCGAGCGCAAGAATTTCTTTCGGGCGGGGAGTTGGGCGAAAAGTCCCCGAACACTCACCGTGGTTCCGGTGGCGGCGCCCATCGGTCGCGGTTCGCCCTGGGACAAGCCATAGTGCACACTCAAGCCCAAGGCGTTTGGGAAAGCCGCCGGCCGGCTTTTGACGTCCACTTCCGCGACGGAGGCGATACTGGCGAGGGCCTCGCCCCGAAAGCCATAGGTCCCGATCGATTCCAGGTCTTCGCTGGTCGCGAGTTTGCTCGTGGCGTGGCGTTCCAGGCTCAATGCCAGATCTTCGGGATGAATGCCTCTTCCGTCGTCGATGACCGTAATCTCTGTCATCCCGCCCTCTTTCAAATGAACGGTAATCCGGCGACTTCCGGCATCGAGGCTGTTTTCAATCAATTCCTTCAGGGCGCTCGCGGGCCGCTCGACCACCTCGCCGGCGGCGATTTGGTTCACGAGGAGGTCGGGGATGCGACTGACTCGGGCAAGTGTGTTTTCTTCGCGGTAGGTTGACGCCATCGTATCCTGGTTCAAAAAGTTCTTAACGATAATCAATCCGTCCCGGGCCCGTCAAACTCGGCCCTGCGCGTAAGATCAGAGCCTTGACGTCGTCGCACTCGATCTCGGCTAGCGATTCGTTTGGTGAGGAGTGATTTTCAAAACGCGTTCAAAGCCGTGCCTTGAGTGTCGTGGCTGTCCAAAGTTTCGACAGTCCCTGTCTACGAGTTAGACAGAGGGGTAAAGGGTTGAAACGTTAGTGATTGCGGCGACGGGAGTGGATCGCTCTTAAACACTGTCCAACTCTTGGACAGGAGTGCCGCTCCACGCAAGTCAAGAATTTCCTATTAAATAGTCAAAATGATTGAGGTAGTTGGATTGCCTAAATCTTTGGCACTGCCCTTGCTCTAGGGAATCCCGCCGCGCGAGGTGAGAGTCGCCGGCAATGCTGTCCTAACCGAGGGGGCCGCCCATATCAGGGCCTGCCGACCTCGAAACCAGGCTTACAATCAGGGTAAAGCTCGAAATAGAGCGTTTCAATGGGGATAAGGGGGCTTGCTGCCACCCTGTCATTGCGACCGAAGGGAAGCAATCTCGCATCGCATAGCGATGCGGGTTTGCTTCGGCCTGCGGCCTCGCAATGACGGGGTGGCGGCCGATGTTATTCCACGCGCCGTCGTCGTACCGGCACTCCGCCGCCGGAGTGGGAGGACGGGATGCGGGTGAACGCCCGTTTCACTTCCTTTCCGTCTTCTAAGGCCGGCAAGGCTTCGAAGTCGGATTCCTGGAGATCCTCCGGGGTGCCGTTATTCACGGGTTGGGTGACGGGCGAATTGGCCGCCACTTGATTGACTGGTCCACTCACAACCAAACCGGGATTTTGGAAATTACCCCTCGCGCCGATCGTCGAGAGTTGCCCGTTGGCATCGCGAAAGGCGCCGGCCCGCTGAGCCGCTTCCACATCTTCCGGTCGCAAGGGCGAATGCCCAAAGGCATTGGGATTGGTCTGCAAACCGCGATTGAAATTGGCGAGTTCCAGTTCCCGTTTGAGCTCTTGGTTTTCTTCCAGAAGCTCCTCATCGCGTTCGTTCGCGCCATTGTTGTTATTGTTTTTTTTGTTCCCCGCAATGCGCGGTTTCGGACTGGCGCAACTGGCCAGAAAGAATACCGCTACGAATGCAATCAACAACCCGCTGTAACGCTTCATCGCCCCACCTGTGCGTAGAAAAACTTCCCCGCATCGGTCAATTTCACTTTGCGTGCCAGGGTTACAGGCATGCGTCCTCTGTCAGAGTGCGCCAGCTTTTCGACGCCAAATTACGTCCCTGCGCGTATTCCGGCAGTTCTCGATAGGGGGGATTAGCGCACGCAGACGCGATTGCGGCCTTGGTTCTTGGCGTCGTAGAGGGCGCGGTCGGCGGCGGCAATCAGTTCATCCGAACTCTTGGATGTGGAGTCCAAGGTCGCGACTCCAATGCTGATGGTGACCGGCATCTGCTTTTCTTCAAACGTATAGTTTTGTTTCTCGATCGCGGCGCGAATGCGTTCGGCGACATCGACCGCGATTTGCAGTTTCGTTTCGCGTAACAGCAACGCAAATTCTTCACCGCCGTAGCGGCCTAGGGCGTCTTGTTGCCGGATCATCTTGTTCATAATCAGGGCGCAGGTTTCTTTCAAAACGTAGTCGCCGGCCGGGTGCCCATAGGTATCGTTGATTTTTTTAAAGTGGTCGATATCGAGCAGTAGGATCGTTAACGGGAGATTGCGGCTGCTGGAGCGGGCAAATTCTTCCGCAATCATCTCGATGATCGCTTTGCGATTGAGCGCCTGGGTTAGGGCATCGCGCGTCGCCAAATCGTACATTTTTTCGTAGTGCAGATTCTCAATTTTGCCTTCCTTGAGAAACTTCAAAATCGTATTGCCGCAGCGAATGAGATCGCCGTCGACCAGCAGTTGGTTACCGCAACGTTGATCGTTGATAAAGGTCCCGTTCGTACTGCCCAGATCCTTGCACATGATCCCTTCATTGGTGATCGAAAATTCGGTGTGGCGTCGCGAAATCGAAGTCTCACCGATGCTGATATCGGCGGTGAGGTCACGGCCCAGGACCATGGAAGGGTTGGTGAGAAAGAAGGATTTCCCGAGCGGCTTACCCGAGATGACCACCAAGCAGGGCGCCGAGGATTTCGCCTGTTCGAGGCGAATCTTCAGGGTCTGACTCTCTGCGACTTCGGTTTTATCGGATAAGGACTTTTCGTCTTCGCCGGCCATGGATGAATTATAACACCCTTCGATCGTTAGCGAAGGGCGGCGTGCAATAGCTTCTTCGACTCCTCTACGCCGGGCTGATCGAAGGGGTTGACTCCGTAAAGTTCCCCGGCGAACGCGGTGGCCGTTTCGAAAAAGAAGTAGAGTGCCCCCAGCGCCGAAGGCGTGAGCTGGGGTAGGGTAAAACGGAAAGTCGGCACGCCGGAATTCGTCAGGCTTTTCTGGGTGGCGGCCAGGGCCTGATGGGAAATCTCCTCGAAGCTGTGTTTGCACAAGTAGCCGCTGTCGCCAGGAGCAAAGCCGGCCTGCCCGACCGGCGTGGACTCCCCTTCACCCAGTACGTCCATGAAGCCGACGACCTTGTTGCGCGGGCCGTCTTTAAAGAGTTGCAGCAGGGAGTGCTGGTCGGTGGTGCCGAGCGCAGCTACCGCGGTGGGGCCGGCATTACGGCCACTCATGTTCACTTTTCCCAGGCTTTCGCCCCAGAGCTGCACATACCACTCCGCAAACTTCGAAAGCGTGCTCCAGTAGGGCATCAGATAGTGAAGCGAGTGCTCGCATTCTTCATCCCAGAGCTGAAGCGAACGAGCAAAAAGGTAGGCCGGATTTTCCGCCGGGCTCGTGTTTTCCAAGGCGCCGCGCATCTTCTGCGCGCCGCTCACCAATTCCCGAGTGTTCACGCCTCCGAGGGCCGCGGGCAGCAGGCCGACCGGTGTAAGCACGCTAAAACGTCCCCCGATATTGGGCGGCACTTCCATTGCGCTCCAACCGTTTTCCTTGGCGAGGCGTCGCAATTCCCCCGCCTGCGGATCGGTAATGACGAGAAAGCCCCGGTGATCGAGATGAGGGCTGAAGTGATAAAACGCCGCGAGGGTTTCCGTTGTGTTCCCGGATTTGCTGATCACAATTGTCGCGAGCTTTCCGCGTTTCACCGCTTGAGCGGCGGCGCGGATAGCCGGTGGATCAATGTTGCTCACCCACGTGAGCGGAAAGCCATCACGGCCGAGGGCCTGCACGGCGCTGGCGGCGCCGAGGTAAGAACCACCAATGCCCAGGATCAAAGCCCCGTCGTATTCGGCTCGTATCTTTTTTACCGCCGAAGTCAGGCACTCGGGTTCGGACTGCATCAAAGTTTCGGGCAGGTCGTAAAAACCCACCGCGCCGGCACGAAAGCGGCTGCGCATCGCTTGGTCCGCGGCGACAAGGATTTTTTCATGCAGGTCAGAGACGCGGGGGCCCGCTTTTTGATTCCAGAGCGGGGAGAGGTCTAGAGAAAAACCGGGGAGCTGAAAAACCGTCTTCATGCACTTCCTATGACTTCATCGAGCTTGCGGGTGAGCACCAGTCTTTGGACTTGGTTGGTTCCTTCCACGATCTGCAGGGCTTTGCTGTCGCGCAAGAGCCGTTCGACTACGCTCCCCGTTCGCACACCGTCATAGCCCATGAAATGGACCGCGTCATTGCAGACTTGGACGGCCAGTTCACTCGCCAGCAGCTTGATGGAGGAGGCAAGCACCGAAATGCTTTCCCCCCGATCGCGACTGCTCGCGGCCAGTGCCATGAGCGCCCGCAGGGAAACCAAGCGGGCGTAGGATTCGGCCATGCTGTGTTGCGATCCCTCGTAGGAAACGATGGTCGGATCCTGGCTTGAAGTCCGCAAGTGTTTCCAGGCGATTTCCAGGGCCTCGGTGGCGGCGGCGATTCCGGCCGCGCCGATGGAAATGCGCCCGGCATCGAGTTGCGAGAGCGCGACTTCAAAGCCTTGTCCTTCCAACCCCAGTCGCTGTTCCTCGGGAATGAAGCAATCTTCGAAGATCAACTCGGCCAAGTTCGACGCCCTTAAGCCCAGTTTCTTTTCCTGTTTGCCGACGCGAAAGCCGGGGGTGGAAGCGGGCACCAAGAACGATGTGATTCCTTTGGACCGGTGTTCCCCCGTACGCCCCATCACGAGGTAGAGATCCGCCGACCCGGCGCTGCTGCACCAAATCTTATTGCCGTTGACGCGGTAGCCGCCCGCCTCCCTGCGTACGGACAAGCGCAGGGCGGACGCGTCAGAGCCGGCTTGCGGTTCGGAGAGTGAAAACGCGCCCAGAAACTTTCCGGAGACTAGCGGACGCAAAAAGCGGTCCTTTTGGGCTTCCGTGCCGTACACCGCCAACGCGCCCTGGACCAAGTTGGTCACGCCGACCGCCACTGAAAGCGCGAGTGAGCCGCGCCCCAGTTCTTCCAGAAAAGCGTAGTAGCAACGGTAGGGTTTTCCCTTGCCCCCGTACTTCGGATCATGCGGTAGGGCATGAAAGCCAAGTTCGACGACGGCATCGAAAAGTTCGCGGCGGAACAGACTCTTGGCATCATCGATTTCGGCGGTGGGACGAACGACTTGGTCGACGAAGGCCGCGGTCTTTTCTCGGACCTCCAGTTCATCGGCCTGCATTCCCGGCAATGCGCGCAAGAACATCCGACGCTACTCCTTCTCCGGTAGAAGCGAGCGGGCGATCAATAGACGCATGACTTCGTTCGTTCCGGCGCCGATTTCCATGAGCTTCGCGTCGCGCATGTAGCGTTCGACCGGATACTCTTTCATATAGCCGTACCCTCCCAGGATTTGGACCGCATCGAGACCGGCTTGAGTGGCGATCTGTGCGGAAAAAAGTTTGCTCATCGCCCCCAGCGACATTTCCCGGTCGCCCCGATCGTAGGCGCGGGCAGCGCCATACACTAGGGCTTTGGCGGCCATAGTTTGCGTCGCCATTTCAGCCAGGCGTTCTTGAACCATCTGAAAACTACCGATCGTTTCTCCAAACTGTTTGCGTTCACTCGCGTAGCGCGCCGAATACTGTACGCACGCGTCGGCCACGCCTAGCGAAATGCCCGAAATAGTAATGCGTTCGATATTGAGGTTTCGCATCATATGCGAAACGCTCGTGTTCTCTTGACCCACGAGGTTCTCGGCGGGCACCTCGCAGTTTTCGAAGCTCAGCTCCGAGGTGGGGGAGGCGCGCATGCCCATTTTCTTAAGCTTGCGCCCCACTTTGAAGCCGGGGAAATCTTTTTCCACGATGAAAGTGGAAACCTCTTTTTTTGAGCTGCCGGTTTTGGCGTAAACCACAAAAACATCGGCCACGGGACCATTGGTGATGAAAGTTTTCGATCCGTTTAAGACGTATTTCCCACCGCGTTTTTCCGCCCGCGTTCGCAGTCCCAATGCGTCGCTACCTGCTTCGGGCTCAGTCATGGCCATGGCACCGAACGCCTCCCCGGCGATAAGGCGGGGAAGGTATTTCTTTTTCTGCGCGGCGGAAGCGTTTTCGTAGAGGTTGTTCACACACAAGATAGTGTGGGCAAGATACGAAAGGGCGGTGGAGGCACAGGCGTACCCCATTTTTTCCATGGCAATGGTGGCTTCGACACAACCTAGGCCTGCACCACCGAATTCCTCCGAGACCGTGATGCCCAGTAACCCCAACGAAGCCATCGTACGGAAAGATTCCCGATTGAAGCCCTCGGTTTCGTCCAGCAACTCGGCTTTGGGGGCGAGTTCCTTCTGAGCAAAGTCCGCGAGGGTTTGCGCTAGGAGCTCCTGCTCACTCGTCCATTCGTTTTTCATTGGCTCGGATCTCCTGAATCAAACGTTCTTCGGCTTCTAATTTTTCGCTGATGCGTTGGATTTGACCGACCAACGGATCGGATGCATCCGGCGGCGTTCCCCCGGCGGTCATCCGTTCGAAGGTTTGCGATCCGAGCAGCATCATCAATCGTTTTCGCTCGCCCAACCAATACGCTCCCCGGGCCATGACCACCGCAATTCGGCTCGCCTTGGTGAACCAAAGCGAAAAAGCATTGCGCCAGGCGCGTAAATCTTCTCTCGTAATGCCCTTGGGTATCTGCATGGCTTGGAGTCGAATCGTACCTTAAGTCACAGGGTACCGACAAACCCCTCAACCGCGGGCAAAGATGCGGCGCAGTAGATAGTATTCGTTGATCGGCCGGTCGTCCGAAATGTACCACTTGGGATCCCCCAGCACCGACTTCACATCTCCCTCTTTGCCTAAGAACGTCTCCAAGATTTCCCGGGGGGTTCGGCCGGGGTACCATTCCATTAAATCGGTCTGCGCTTTCGAGGGAATGCGCGCCAAGAGTTCATCCGCGTTACGTACGGGGATGGGTTCACGCGAGGCGAGATAATGCCATCCCCAGCTTTCGACCGATTGAAAAATGCGAACGTAAGGAAACGAGTTTGAGATGGAGCGGGTGACGGCCTCCAACGTTTTCACATCCCCGCCCGGAAACCACTGCGCTAGAATGCCGCCCGGTTTGAGGCGCTGCTTGGCGTCTTCGTAAAACTCGGTGGAGTAGAGCAAGCTTGAACCCGCGGCTTCCACCGGCGGAGGAGGATCCAAGGTGATTAGATCGAAGCGCTCGTGCGAACGGCGTAAGAAACGCCGGCCGTCGTCGATCACCACATGAGCATTCGGTTGACGCATCAGCTGTTCGGCATCGTTGAAGTAATAAGGGAAGGCGTCGCGCACGCTGGGCACGAGCTCCGCGACCCATGCATCGATGTCCCAACTGAGCAGCGACCGAAAAGTAGTGCCCATCCCCATGCAGATGACCAGCGCACTCTTGGGTGCTTGATCCAAGAAGGCGAGCGGCAAATGCGCCATTAGCTTAGTAATTGGAGTGAGCGTCGTGATACCCACGCCATTGATCAAAAGCTGCTTGTGGGGTCCTTCTCCCGCCGAGATCACGGTGGCGGTGTGATCGCGCCGCACGACGGAGTTTTGGCTGACGGCGTGTTCTTCGTACGATCGCGCCGGACCCATGCCCAGCACCAAAAGCACTACCGCGGACCAAGCGGGGGCCATCATTTTTGCCGGTCGCAACGCGGGGGCCAATACCCACGCAAAGAATGGCAGCGCTAAGAGGATGAGCGAAACTTTGACTCCAACCATCGGTAGTAGCAGATAGCCCGCCACCAGCGGTCCCAGCACGCAGCCGACGATATTGAACGCGTAGGCGAACCCGCCCCGTCGCGGATCCCCTTGCGAGTAGCGGTCGATCAGCATCGGCGTCAGATAGCCCAAGACGGCGCAGAACGGGAAAATCGACGTGAGCGCACCCACCCCCCGCAAGACGAGGCGCGGATCATTGATGACCAAAGGCAAGCAAGCGGTGAGCGCCGCCCAAACGAGCAGGCGGTCCGGTTCGCAAACGTTTTTGCGGGCCAGTGCACGGCGGTAGTAGAAAGAGCCGACCCAAGTGGCGAGCAAGTAGGTCGCGAGCAACATGGCGAAGGCGTAAATATTAGTGCGCAGTGCCGGCGTGAAGGCACGTGTCCAAACCACTTCCATCGCCATCGAGGCGAAGCCGGTGAGAAAAAGGATGGCCAGCAATCCATTGGCCCCGGCGACCGATTTGGCTCTGGCTCGCGGCGCAGGGACCTTGCGCTCCCGCACCGGCAACGGCTTTGACCGATCGGTGACGGCGAGCACGACACTCACGAGGGCGATGAAACCGTTGCAACCCGCGGCGACCCAAAGTGAAGTCGCAAACCCGAACGTTTCAATCAGAACAATCGCAGTGAGTAAGGCTCCGGCCATCGCACCGATGACGTTGGCGAGGTACAGGTAACTGAAACTGGTTTGGTTGGTGGGCGCCAGACGTTTGAAGTAGGCCATCGCGGCCGGAAACGTGGCACCCATCAAAATGCACCACGGCAGGATTGCGGCTGCAATCAGTAGGCCGGAGGCCGCGAGGTAGCGACCGGAATCCATATCGCCGAAAGAGAGTAAGAAGGATTCCCCGGCACCGAAAAGCACCGGCAACAAAAAAGCCCCGAGCCCGATGCCGAGCTCAATGACGGCATAGAGCCACATGGGTGAGGCGGGGGTGGACGCCACAAAGCGCGCCGCCCGTCCACCGGCCCAAGATCCTAAGGCGAGTCCCACCATAAAAACGGAAAGGACCACCGAAAGGACCGGCGTCACGATCCCGAAGGACGCAAAGGCCAATCGTAACCAAATGACTTGATAAAGCAGTCCGCAAAAACCGGACAAAATAAATAACAAGAAGAGAATAACACGGTGGTGCGTTTTCATTTTTCGTTCCCCAGAACCGGAGCCGGCTAAGCCATTTTGAGTCTCGCGAAGGGCGAGGTTTGGCAAGAAATTTAATGGTCTACAGGCCGCGCGCCGCTCCGGCGCCCGAGTGACTCTTGGAGGGCATGAGTGCGATCGTTCTCGCTCGCCACGAGATTCTTGGTTCGCAAATCTCACCAAGGGTCTTTGACCCGGGAGCGACGGCCGATGCGGTTCTCGGGCAAAAAGCCAATTGACATGATGCACTATTTCCGAGACGACGAACGAGTTGGTAATGAGACCGAAAGATGGGAGGGGCAATCTCCTACCATCTGATTTGGAGGGGAACAATGTCAAAAAATAGCTGGTGGGTCTTAGGGATGTTGCTAGCGGTGCCGGGTTTCTCGGCCCCCGCGGAGGAAAGCAAACCGCCCCACGTCGAAGTGCTTTTCGTTTTGGACCAAAGTGCTTGGACCAAGAAACTGCACGAGAACGTCGCGGTGGGGGTGGAGCCGATCTTTAGAAAGCTGGCCTTTGAAAAGAAAAGTTGGAACGTCGATTTGCGCAGTTACGACGTTCGGTCACTTTACCTAAAGGAAGGGTCAACCAATTGGTACGACCTTTTGGATTCTCGGTTTTTTGATGCCAAAGAAGGGTCCGCGGAGTTGCAACGTGCACTGAAATCCCTGCGACTTGAAGCGGAGGGCGCCAAGGTTTCTTCCACGATGCTCGGGGGCCTGTACGAAATCATGCCGATGTCAGTTAAGCACGAAAAGCCATTTCCGAACTTTACGGAACGCGTGGCAATTGTCTTGGTGGCGGATTCGCCGGCGACTCTTGCCTCTCCCAAGATTAACGAGAACACCATTCTCACCCGTATCATGAACAATGGGATTCCGCTCGAGCGGGTCCGGATCTACGGGTTCTTTGGTGGACAAGAGTTTGGTTGCAAGAGCAGTGGTGAACCGTGGCAGTACGCGGGCAGTGCCTACGAGGTGCTGATTCGCGCCACGGGCGGCGCGGCCTTCTCGGGATGTGGTGACACCGAAGCGGCTTTCAATAAGATCGCGCAGTTCCTATAGAGGGATACAAAACGTGTGGCGGTGGGGATTCTGTCTTTTCTTTCTCGCCTCGGCGAGCGGGAAGGGCGCGAACTCAGAATGTGCTGACCGCCTGCCAGTCCTTCGCCAGCAGTTGGCGGCGATACTCCCCAGCGTTCCCAGCTTTCTGCACGTGAATGGTCAGGGGGTGTCGGTTCCCGTCTTGCTTTTTAACCGCACGACGTTTTCTCGGATCGAGCCATTTCTTTCGCAAACCTATTCCACGGCGATCGAGTTTTGGAACTACAAAGGGTTCGCTACCAAGGACCACGGACTTCTCGGTCTGGGGCGGCGTTTGATTGATGTGAACCCCGTGGATCGGCGTCGCGAAGGACGCTACGGTTATAGCTGGGAGTCGACGGTGCGCTGGCGCCAGCTAGCGACTTACCTGGAGGGCCGACGCGCCGGTTTCGAGCAAAAAAAGCCCAATGCCGCCCAAATCGCTCAAGTGGTATTCGTTCCCGAACGTCGCGACGATTTCGATGCGATCGAGGTGTACCATCGCCTGCGGCGGGGAGCATTTTTTGTGACCGACCAAAGGGTCGACTCCAATCCGTGTCGACGCCTAGGACCTGAATATCACCTGCAGGCCGCCGAGAATTGCTTCGAGTTTGGAACCGGCGCTTTCAATCCTGTGCACCTGGCGCAGCTGCGTCACCTCCTAGCCGAGTTCGGGGTGAGGGACGCGGACGCTTTGCTCGCTGAGCCGAAAGTCCTTTCCTTCCTTCGGCAATTTCGCGAGGAGCTCCTTGCCATTCCCCTGGAAGATCCCACGCTGTCGATGGATCCGGAACGGGAACGCGGGCTATTGGGACCTCAATTGCTTTGGAAGGATCGCTACCGCGAATGGCTCGCGCCTTGGACCGAAGGTCTTACCTTGCAACAAAGGGATCGTTTTTCTCGGTTGGTATTTGGGTATGCCGCATTCCGGGAGTTTGGACGCGCCGTGGGGGCATTGGACCTCACGGGGGCCCGAGTTCCGGTTATGCAAAATGGCAAAGAAGTGGCGCGGATCAATGATTTTCTAAACGTTTCCAACCCACGGGTTTTGATGGTTTTGATTTACGACGCCAATGTGCGTGAGGAAGATTTTGTCCGTGAGCGTTACCGCGCCCAGGGACATGTACACCGCTTTCCGTAGTTTGGGCTTTGTAGGGGGGATCATGGTACGTTTCGCGATTCGGTCTCGTAGGCTAGTGGCGCTGACTCTAATGATAGGTCCGTTTTCTCTGGCCTATCCGCCCGCGTGGGATCACGAAACTCCTCTCCGGCGTTCGCGACTGCGAGATCGACCGATATCCCCGCGGCTTCGCCCGGGAAAGATCGTTGCGTCGATTTTCTCCGTCTCAAGGGCTACTTCGAAGCCGAGGCGCGGGCGCGCGGGATCTCGATGCATGAATTGGATACCGACGTTTGGATGCAGCGAGCGGTGAGAAAAAAGAGACCTTGACAATGCATATCATTAATGCATAATCATATGCATGAGAACTACGCTAATCTTAAAGGAAGATATTCTGAAAAAGGCGCAAGAGGCCACCGGCATCATGGAAAAGACTGCCCTCATTCATAAGGGGTTGGAGGCGCTGATCCGACAGGCCGCGATTGAGCGATTGATCAAGATAGGGGGCACGGATTCGAAGGCGACGGCCGGTAGGCGCAGACGGTGAAGGTTCTGGTCGATACGTCGGTTTGGATTGGGCACCTCAAGTCGCCCGTACATTTGTTGAGTGCGCTTCTGGCAAATCAGCAGGTTCTCTCTCATAGCGCGGTGGTTGGGGAATTGGCGTGCGGTAACTTGAAAAATCGCTCCCAGTTTTTGAGTGACTTAATTTTGCTCCCCGCGGCCACTGAGGCGACTCCTTCGCTGACTTTGGAGTTCATTGAAAGACATGGCCTATCCGGCTCGGGTCTGGGCTGGGTCGATGTCCAATTGCTAGCGAGCGCAAAGCTTTCGGACGCAAGACTATTGAGTCGAGATCGGCGTCTTGGCAAGGTGGCGGTGCGACTTGAGCTTGCGGCTTGAGCTCCCATCGCCCGCTTACCATCTCGTCTCGGCCCTCTCTGGGGTCGAGCGGGCCTCTTGCGCACCCAACTGTTGTCGCTCGGTCATAAAGCTAGAATCGCCGATGCTCTCATTGCCCAGAGCTGTTTAGACCATAAACTGCAACTGATTACTCGCGACCGAGATTTCCTGCCCTTCGAAAAGATCGCCGGCTTAAAGCTGTGACCGACGGCGATTGAGTGATGGATCAACGCCGCTAGTACCCCGACGGCACCGCCGGTGCGGCGGGTGCCGGTGTCGGATTCGCCGAGGGCCGCGGCAGTGCGTAAGTTTGGCGCGGCGGCACGGGGTAATACCCGCTCGACAAGATTCGCCGTGGAGCCGGGCTGACCGGATTCGAGAAATGTTGCGTTGGCGGGCGTGAGCCCGAGGAATAGTGGGTCGTGGCTGGCCTATTGATCACCCTTCGGCCGTACGCATCGTAGGTGGTCACCGTATCGGATCGGACGGGGGTCCCGGAGACCCCGTAGATCACCGTGCGGTGAATTGGGTAGCTGTTGTCGTTCGCACTCTTAGGTGCCACACCTTGGACATTGAACTGGCCATACTCGGGATCGAACTCATCGTCTCGGCCGGTATGAGGCCGAGTGGAAGGCTTGTTAACTACGCGACGCACAATTCCATAAGACTGATTGTCGTAGGGGTTTCGGTCGAGCTGGCGTTCGAGTTCCAGCATGCGGCCATGATCGATTTCGTAGGAAACCATTGCCCCGCGGCTATCGAAGATGTGGGTGCGCTCTCTGCTCGAACGTTGAATCTCGTCGTATTGTTCTCGGGAAACCCAAACTCCGGTCGCCTCTACATAGTCTTCCCCGCGAAGGTGGCGAACTTGGGCGCTCGGCTTCTTAAAAGGAACGTAGACCTGTTCGCCCGTATAAGTGGGGCGGGTCTGAACCGGCGCCGAATAGGTTACCGTCTCGGCTTTTAGCTCCGCGGCGAAAAGACAGAATAAGCTGGCCGTTGCCACCAGACTCTTCCAATAGAATTCGACTTTCATGGGTAACCTCACTTTTCCGCCGAGGTACCTGAACGCAAAGGAAGAGACAACTGAAATCTCGCGCCAGAAGCCGCTTGGAGAGGGAGCGTGAGCAAACCGAAACTTCAGCCTTCGGGCAAGGTTAACGGTATTTTGTCCGTGAATTGACTTTTTCAGGCGCGACTCCCAACGATGGTCCCAATGGAGGCTTTTCGGTCTTTAAGATCGGGTTTCCGCAAAGGGGGGCGCAAACGCGCCCCTTTTTTGAGACGCCTTTGAAGGCTACGGCGTTTCGGCCAGCTCGACTTCCGCAAACGCCCCATAATGATCCGAGAGTGGGGACTCGAGCTCTTTCATCGTCTCATTCAAAACAATCTGCGCGCGCTTGGCCTCGAGGCGCGCCGATTTTCCATTGTGGATGAGGATGTGATCGATTCGATCGGAAGGGTCGTTCGGAAAACGCCCTGTTTTGATCAAAGGATTTTCGCGATCCCAGGTGGGTTCGGCGACTTTGAGGGTCTCGAAGACATCGTTCATATCTAATGCTTTAATCAAGAAATCGAACTCCGCCTTTCCGAGGGCTGGACCGACATTGAAATCTCCGACGACTAGAAAGGGATGTCCTTTTTCCTTCCAAACGGCGGTCGTTTTCTTAAGCAGTTCCGATTGGCCTTGATGCGCTTTCGTGGCGGCGCGATCTTTGGAAACGCCGGTTTCGCTATTTACGGTCAGGACTTGGAGATGCGTGTTGAGAATATCCAGACTTACCGTCGGATGTTTCCGAGGTGAGAGTTCAATACTTAAGGCGCCCTTTCCGCTGAGCACTTCGGCGCCCGATTTGATCGCGTTTTCAAACGGGACAAAGTGCACGCCGTCATCGGATAGCGTTAGATCATCCTTCTTAAAGGCCGTGACCAAGCCCGACGAAATCCCGACACCGCTCTTGTGGGCGGGACGAATCACCTCGTAACCCGCTTTCTCCAGTGCGGCGGCGATGTCTTTAGCATGATCATTTTCCCAGACCTCCTGAAGGGCGAGAACCGTCACTTTGTTCTTCTCGGCGAAATCGACCAAGGCCGCGGGCAAAACCTTCGCTCTCCCGTTCACATTCTTAACCAGATCTCCGACAAATTGCGCACGCAGCAGGCCAAGATTGTAGGTCAGCACGGAGATCGTTTGGCCCCGACAGGGGGTGAGGGTGAGGACGAAAGCTAGGAATAGGCCGATGACGCGCATGGGGGGTCTCCGAATCGGCGAACTATATATAGGAAACGGGGTTTTGCCGCAACTACCCGGCCCCTCTAGATCCCGGGCCGGGCTACGCTGATGGAGTATCGGTAGGCCGCAAACCAACCTCCCATAAAGGAACCGAATTTTGACTCCGACTAGACTAGCGTCTTAATGGGCGATAGACGCGAGGGGCGGTTGCGCCGATTTGCGCTATCGGCTAGAAGTCCGCGTGATGCGCCAATCCTTCATCTATCTCCTGCTCTTGTTGACCGGATCGCATGAAATGGGCTTCGCGGTTACCCCACCGCTGACGTGCGAACAGTTGCTCAATATCGCCGTTCGAACCCGGCTTGCCGGTGCCAAGCGACTGAAATCGGCGGAAACCGTTGCATTGCCAATGGGCGAATTCACCTACGAGATTATTCTGGGAGGGAGCGGTGCTAACTATCTAACGACGGATCACCGGTTTGTAGTGAAGTTTTACAATGGGTACCAGCGGGCCTTCGCCTACTACGAATTCCTTGCGTTGGAGTTTCTTCATGAGCGTGGCTACTCGGTCTCACGCCCACTGGGTGAACCCGTCGTCGTTCCAGTGCGATCTCTGGGGCCGCAGACAGCTTCCGAAGTGTTTGGAGAGTGCGTTTGGGTAGTGGTGAAGCCGTTCGTGCCGGGAATCGAGGTCGAAGGACTGGATGGTTTGGACCACTACGCGTTGGAGCGCGCGGACTTAGCGGAGTTGAAACAGAAGATAGATTTTGAGTTCGAGTCGGGTGGCTTCAAGCGGTGGTTAGAAGCCCGCGGTGTTTTGATTGACGAGGTTTTCGATGTGGGAGAATCGCACGACGATCCGCCGGAAGTGAGAGTGCAAGGCAGTCCGGATACGAAGGACGAGAATTTCATTCGCACGCTGACCCACTGGTTTTTCGTCGATCCCTAACCTGGATACAAATAGAGTGCCTCCGGAGAGAATCGAACTCTCACTCCCGTGAAGGAACCGGATTTTGAGTCCGGCGCGTCTACCAATTCCGCCACAGAGGCCCAATAGGGACTTCAATTCAGAGCAACGGGTTTATCAGGGGCCCGTTTTCAACGTCAAGATAAGAGGCTGATTCTTTAAGGTTTTAGGTGTCCAGATTCTGCATATTGATGCGGAGCGTTGGGAACCGCTAAAATAGCGGGACCCCCTTCGGCCTATGCCGCAGGGTCGGGAGGCACAATGAAGTACGTTCCGCGAATGCCGATCCCATGGGACATGGTCGTGTTCCTGACCATCACCACTACTGGATTCGGATTCTCAGTCCATCGACTACTCGATGAAAAACGGTTTGCACTCGCACCCGATCGTCAGATCAGTTTGGAGTCACCCACGAGCGAGGCCGTTCCGGCCACCGCCGACTTGGGTTGCCTTGAGCGCAGTCTGCCCACGCAACAGCTGAAGAGCGAAGCGGGGACGATCCGCTTGCGGGGTCGTTTTTGCCATCTTTCGAGCCGCGCGATGCGCTCGTTCGACGGCATTCAGATACGTAACTTAACGAATGGTTTTGAAGGCACCGTCTTCTTTCAAGGGTACGACGCTTCGTTTGTTACCGACTACGTCTTGCTGAAACCGGGTCGCAATGAAATCCAAATCGAGTGGCGCGAAAGCGCCGCGAAGCCCGTGCGCAAAGTCCTCGCTGAAGTCTACGATCACCAATAAACCCGTTAGAAATAATAACCGAGCGAAACCTGGTGCCGGTGCTCCGTGGTGAGCGGTCCGGTTGGTATCGTGGTCACAATGGCAGCGTTCAGTTTGGGCGAGAGCCAGCGACTGAGCGAGCCCTGGATGGCATTGCCGTAGGGAAGGTACGTAATCGTGGCCGAGGGAAGGTCGCGGCCGAGGCTCGCGCTGACCCGCACGGCGAGGGAATCGGGTAGCGCTCCGCCCGAAAGCGAACTTACGAAACGGGCGTGATAAATCCCGGCACCCCACGTCTCCGCGACAATCTCCATTTTCGAGAAATCGGTCAAAACGTCATAACCCAATTGCAAGCGGGGGGCGTTCTTCGCCTTTGAGAAGCTCACCGTCGTGTTTTTCACCTGGTTCATTTGCTGCTGCACGCGCTGCACCTGGCGTTTCAAATGGGCGGGCACGTTCCGGGGAGTAAAGGCATTGCGGATCATCGCATCGATGCGCGTGCGCAAGACGCCGGAGGCGAATTGCTTGCGCATATCACTCTCACCAATCACCGTCAGCGCACCCATTTGTTGGAATTCGACCCCGTTTTGATCCAGGGGGGAGAAGCGCGTCTGCATTTCGTGGTAGCGCCAGGTGTCGGCATAACTGCGGGCCAGACTGCCATCGGTCGAGGAGACATAATTTTGGTAGAGCCAATCTTGAACCGGTGGTTTGGGCAGTTCCATCAGATGCTCGATGTGGCCGTCGGACGCGGCGGCGATAGCGGCCATTTGGCGGTCGCCTTCGGCGTAGGCGGTGGCCGGCGAAAAGGCGACAAGCCACGCCAGCACGAGTCGCACCCCGCGCGGCGCTGCCATGGCCTTGTTCCAACTCCCAACCACGAGTCTCACGTCTTCATCCCTCAAACCGGCCCGCGGCACCTTGGCCCGCGAGAGCCTGTCTAGCGCCTAGGCGGGAGCAAGACGAATGCCAGGTGAAGACCGGACGGATGCATCGTTCGCATGCGTGATTTTCAAAGCGGGAGGTGAAAACAGGGTGTCGAGTTCTTAGGCAGGGCCGTAAATGGGCCGCGCAGAGACTTTATTTGGCGCTGGCGAGTGAGCGGTCGGCAGCCGGCTTAGCCACCGGATTCTTCCCGAGACGTTTATCTTCGGTTTTCAGTTTGGAAAAGCGCAGCGTTGCATACTCGAAAATATTCGCGCGTTCCGCGGGCGCCGCATCGCCACCATTCCACATTTGGCCCGCGCCGCCTTCCAGGCTTTCCCCGTCGCCGGGCTCGCCCATCAATTGACTCATCAAGGCGTCGAAAGCTTCCTCGCCTTTGCCGCCACGTTCGCCGGCATCCGATCCCCCGCTCGCACTGGGACCGGCTTCGCTGGAAATGCCGCTGCGACGACCGCCGCGCGACGGGCCTTCTTCGGCCGCGACTTGGGTCGCACCGGCGTTGCTGCTCCCACCGCCCTGGGATCCCATGGAGGTATTGGGCAGCGGCATGAAGCCCGCTCCGGACGTGAGCGGCAGGCCCGCGTTCTTTTGGCTGTCATCAAACTGCAATTTGCCCTTATCAATGGGATCCAGCGGGGTCGCGGGAGGCGTCGCCTGGGCCTGGAGCTTTTCTTTCGGCTCGCCTTCGGCGGCGACGGGAGCTCCTTTATTGGCGTTGAGATCCGGCTTGAAGGTCGGGGCGATGGCAATTTCGTCCGCCGGGGATTCACCGGGCGCGCGCGATGGGGCGTTGTCGTCGAAGGTGATCTTGGCTTCCTTGATTTCGCCCTGAAGCTCCATTTTGCCGGCTTCGAATTTGGCCTGTTTCGGAATATCGGCCTGAGAAAGTTCCTTGCGACCTTTGTCGTTTTCCGCGGCGCTCTTTTCGAGTTCCGACGCCTGCATGCACTGCTGGCTAGCGACCATCATCATCATCATTTTGGTCTGCTTGTCAGCTTCCTTCATCGCCTCTTTCATCATCATCATGCAGTTCACTTTGCCCATGGCGGCGCCGGCCGCCGCCGCTTTGGCCGCGGCCTTGGAACCCATCATGCGATCTTGCTGTTGGGGAGCTTGCGAAGGGGTCATCTTACCGTCGGTCACCTTCGCGTCTTCGGCGCGTAGGGATCCGGCGATCAATGTCAGCAGAACAAAAATTTGCAGCGTGTGCTTCATTATCGAGTCACCATGGCCACACGGCCTTTTTTGATATCGCCTTCCCGTTTGGACTTGCGGAAGCGATAGCTGGCGTACTGGAAAATATTGGGCGCGTTGCTGGCCGAAGGCGCTTTGGCGACGGCAACGTCGGCTAGTTGCGCGCCGGCATGTAGGGCACCTTCTTCGGGCCCACCCATGATCTTGGCGAGCATGCTTCCGACATCATTGTCTCCACCGCCGGAACGTCCGGAGTGTCCGGTGTCTCCGCCCGCGCCCTCGCCGTGCGATTCGACTCCCAAACCCTTCTTATTTTGGCGTCCCTTGGCGTTTTTCAAACCGTCCATCGCCTCGAGGGTTCCCGAAGCCAGTTGGCGTAACGCATCGTTGGAGAATCCGCCCAGGGCAAAACCCGAAGTCGTCGTCGGACCGGTAACCGCTCCAGGAGTGGTGCCGCCGCCTTTGCTTTGCTCGTCGAAAGTCAGGGCGGGGTTTTCAATCGGCTTGAGTTGCGAAATGGATTCGCCCCGGGCGCCCGAGCCACCTCCGCCTGTCGACCAATCGATATCGGGGCCTTGATCGAAAACTTGCACCGGCGGTGCATTATCCGAGTTGGCGTCGGCGATCTCGCTCGGCGTTTCGCTGGAAGTCGTGGGATTCGCCGCCGCCGCTTGCTTTGTTTCGCTCTGTCGGTAGTCCTTCACTTCGGGCTTATACGGGAGATCCACTTTAGGATCGTCGGTAGCCGAAAGCTTTTGTTTCGAATCGTTGTTTTGCGCGGCGGAGGCCGCGTTCTGTGCGGCCTGCGCGCATTGCTGCATGGCTTGCGCGCGGAGCTGGGCTTTTTTCGATTCGTCCTGTTCCTCTTGCGCTTGTTTTAAAAGCATCGCACAGCTGATTCCGGCCATCGCGGCACCTACGGCGGCCATCGCCGCGGCGGCACCCGCACCATCTTGGCGGTCCTGCGGTTGCTGCTGTGGTTTGGCGGGGGCGGCCAGCTGGGGTAGGGCAACGTCGGGTGTGCTCGTAATGGGGCCGTCTTCGGCGTAAGTGGGCCGTGTCACGGCGGTCGCCGCCGCTACCCACAGAACCACTAAGTGCTTCATTCCAAATCGACGCATAGCCTGCCTTACGCACTGTATTCTGCAAGGCCAGGTCCATTTATAAGTTGTTGATTTTATTGATATTAAATTGTGAAAGCCTGTATACCAACTGGACGCTGCGTGGCCTCTTGGGCGGCCTGAAAATCGCTGGAATATCGCCATGTTTTGAGATAGGAACGAGGCATGGAAAGACACAAGTCCGCATTGAAAGCAGCCCGGCAGTCAGAAAAACGACGGGCCCACAACACCACCCTTCGCTCCAACTACAAAACGGTCGTGAAAAAACTCCGGTCGGAGATCACTAAGGCCGCGGGCGGAAAAGGTAGCAAAGAAGTACTCGTGGGCGCGCTGAACGAAGTTCAGAGCGTTTTGATGAAAGCCGCCAACCGCAATTTGATTAAGGCGCGCGGGGCTTCTCGCCGAATCGCGCGTTTGAGCGCCGCCGTTAGCAAAGCCTTGGCGTCGTAAGACGTCTTTTCTTTCAACAAGGGTGTCCGGGATACTTGGGGAACTGCGGGTCGACGTGTGACGACCAAGCCTCGACCCCGCCTTCCAGCACCCGAACGTTTTCAAACCCACAATCCGCCAGGTAGATCGCCGCGTCTAAGCTGCGTACCCCGAAGTGGCAGTAAAAAGCCAACGGGGTTTGCTTCGGCCACGTTTTGAGGGCCTCTTCCATTAGTTTCCGATCAAAGGGAAGGGATCCGGGCAAGACTCCCCACTCGCGTTCCCAGTTTTCTCGTACATCCAAGAGCACCGGCTTGCGTTCGGAGTCCATCCACGCCTTTAGTTCGGGCGCCGAAATGAATCGAGCGCGACTGCGTTCTTCGAGTTGGAACTGCATGAAGGTGATCTGTGGCGGCGGAAGGTGATGCGATCGCGTGAAATCCAGAAAACACAGCGCACTTTCTTCTTCGGTGGCGACGATTCCGAATCGAGAGCGCAAAAAACTCCCAAAAGCGGGGTAGTGGGAAAGAATTTCACTGATCGAAGTGTCCTCCGCGATGCGGGGAAGAGGGTTTAAAAGTCTCGAAAACCATTTTTTTAGAAAATTTCTGAACATTTTCTTTTTTACCCACCGGCGCGACGCCAGCCAGTTTATCGACGATAAAACTGATTAAATGATAACTGACTTCGTTTCGATCGCGCTAAGATGTTTGAAAGCGTTGAATAATTTCTTGATAAAGAAAAAGTTTTGCGTAAAACTTGCTACAGGTGAAGGCAGCAAGAGTCAGTAATGGCTTAGAGATGCAACAACCAAAATCACGTAAACGCAAACACCTTATCCATTCAATTGGGGGATAAAACCATGGCCAAGAAAAAAGCCGCCAAAAAGGCGAAAAAAGCGACGAAGAAAACTGCGAAAAAGATGACCAAGAAAAAAGCGACTCGCAAAAAGAAGTAACTTTCTTCGAAGCCTTAAAAAGAATTCGGCGGCCTGGGAGAATATCCCGGCCGCCGAAACTTTTTTGCCGTCCTGAAAGGTGCCCGTCTACTTTCGGGACTGGAGTCACCGAAAGGCGGGAGCCTTTAAAGGTACCGAAAGTAGACGGGCACCTTTTTTACCCTAAGAGCTTCAGCGCGAGGGCCGGCATCTGGTTGGCTTGCGCCAGAATCGCCACACTCGCTTGGTTCAGAATATTCGATTTCGCGTACTCCGCCGTCTCGAACGCCATGTCCGCATCGCGAATCATGGAGAAGGCACCCGAGATGTTCTCCTGATAGACCATCAAGCTACGCATGGTCGTTTCCAGTCGGGCTTCCCCGGCGCCGATGGCGCCGCGGACTTCGGCGATCACTTCGAGAGCGTTTCCGATCGGGTCCAGCGCCTTGCGGGCTTTTTCGACCGTAGTGACGTCCAATTTCTTGATCCCCAGACTCTCCGTGTTGATCTTGAATCCAGTGCTGATTTGGATTCGGTCAACTTTCGGGTTGTTGTTCGGACCCACCTGAATGGCGATGGTTTCTCCTTCGCCATTCAAGAGCGGTCGACCGTTGAAGAGGGTGGATTCCGAGATTCGGTCCAACTCCAGCTTCAGCGCTTGGTATTCGTGGTTCAGATAACCACGCTCCTTGTCGCCGTTTGTGTCCGAGGCCGCTTGTACCGCAAGCTCTTTCATTCGGATACAGATGTTGGTGATCTCGTTGATGGCGTTGTCGGCCGTCTCGAGCATGAAGAACGCATTTTGTGTGTTCTTGATGTTCTGCCCAGTCGCGCGCATCGTGGAGCGCAAGTTTTCCGATATCGCGAGTCCCGCGGCATCGTCCTTGGCTTTGATGATGCCGGAGCCCGACGCCAACTTATTCTGCGTGTGCTCTAGCTTTTCGCGGTTGTCGTGCAACTTATGTTGCGCCACAAGCGACTGAACGTTCGTTTTTATGCGCAGTCCCATACATCCTCCGTTGAACTCCCCCCGCGAATCATTTCGCGGGAAAGCGGTTTCCTTACCGCTGTGGGAGACGAGACTCTATCTATGGTTCGATTCGGTGGAAAATGAAGGAAGGTTGAGGAAAAAATGAAGGAACCGACATATTCTTTTGCGGCACCGCGTCGCCAGCTTGTCCTGCTATACTTTTTCCAATGAAAAAACGGCTGCTTCTCATTGATGAAAGTCTGACCGTGCAGAAGGTGGTCGCGCTGACTTTGGACCGCGAACGCTTCACGGTCGCTAACGCGAAGTCTCGATCGGAAGCAATGAAGGTGGTGCTCGAAGCTCCGCCCGACCTGATTTTGGTGAGCGATCAAGTGACCGGGCTTACGGCCGCTTCCTTTCCCAAGGAAGTCGAGACCTGGGTGGGGCGCGACCGCCGCATTCCACCGCTGGTGCTCATCACGGGGCAGGAATTGAAAGAGCAACGTGGCTACCGTGCGGTGCTCAAGAAGCCCTTTGCGCCTCAGGCGCTCCAGAATATTGTCAATGAAGCGCTGGCGGATGCGCCGGGAACGTCCGGAGAAGATTCGGACGACCGAATGCAAAGAGTTTTCAATGATGCGTTCTCCGATGAAGCCGGATTGGTCTCGGAGACTTTGCGGACGGAAGTGGATGAAAGCGAAGACACGCTGCTCACCATCCCCGCCCCCTCCCGGGAGGGAGGCGCAAAGACCGGACGGCGTTCGCCGCCCCCGGTCGAAAGTGTAGCCGAGCTTTGGGGAAAAACCGAAGCTCCTGAACCCGGAGGCGTCGTGCAGGTACTCGGAGCGGATGATTCAATGGCTTACAAGGCCCAGCTGGAAAAAGAAGTCCGGCGGCAGTTGGAGTCCCACGATTTAGAAGATATTGTGCACCGCTTGCTCGAAAAGCTCGTTCCACCGATTGTGGAGCGCCTGGCGCAACAGCGTTTGGATCAGCTTCTAAAGGAGAGCGAAAACTTTGTTGAGCTCAAACCCTGAGACTCGGCCCATAGCGCATGAAGTCTTCAAGCGGATCCACCGCGTGGAGACTATCGAATCCACCAACCAGGCCCTGAAGGAACTCTACCAACAGGGCGGGAAGGCGGGGACGGTCGTCATTGCCGAAACCCAGACCAAGGGTCGGGGACGGGGCGATCATGTCTGGCATTCGCCTAAGGGCGGTGTCTATCTCTCCGCGTTACTCGCACCGTCCGATCCGCGCCGCGCCACGGATCTCTCATTAGTAGCGGGAGTGGCGGTGGCGCAGGCCGTGCGGGATCTCCTACCCAAGGCCGTGGAAGTTGGCTTGAAATGGCCGAATGACTGTCTGCTGAACTGGAAAAAGGTGGGCGGTGTGCTCTGTGAGCAAATTGCCGAAGACGCGAGTGGTTTATGCGTGGTGGGCATTGGGATTAATGTGAACCTCACTCCCGAGCAGCTACAGCCGTTCGTTTCGAATCCGTTTTCCGCGACTTCTTTTTTAATTGAGTGCCCCGGCGGCGATTTTAAAGTCAGTCGGGTAGCGGAAATCGTCCTGAAAAAGCTCGAGAACATCTACTCTTCGTATCGCCAACGTGGGTTTCAGAGCATCCAGTACCTCTGGGAGCGCAATTGTGCTTTGGTGGGAAAAAAGGTAGAAATCACCGTCTCGGACAAGCCGGCCCCGAACAACAAAGCGGTTGGGGTTTTCCTGGGAATTGATGACCAGGGCGCCATGGTTTTGGCCACGGGCCAAAAGGGCGAGCGCCGGCGCTTCGTTTCAGGTGAGCTGACGTGTTACTGGCGATAGATATCGGAAATACCCAGAGTTCCTTCGGCGCCTTCGACGGCGACAAACTCCTCTACCATTGGCGTATCGAAACCCGGGCGTCCCGCACGGCCGATGAATATGCGGCTTTGCTCTTGCCCCTGTTCCATCAATTTGGAATCGAGGTCTCGAGTTGGGAAGGGGTGGCGGTTTGCTCTGTGGTTCCGGCGGTTGACGGTCAGGTCGTGGAATTTAGTCGCCGCTACTTGGAGCGTGAGCCCGTGCGCATTCACTCCGGCTTGCCACTAGGGTTCTCGATGAACCTTTCGACGCCGCATGAAGTCGGCGCCGATCGCCTAGTCAACGTGGCCTACGCGATTCGCCGCCTACCGTTGCCATGCATCGTGGTGGATTTCGGCACCGCTACCACTTTTGATCTCATTTCCGAAGACAAGATCTATGAAGGCGGGGCGATCGCGCCCGGACTGTGGATGGGGGCGGAAGGCTTGGGCGGTCGCACGGCCAAGCTTCCCGTCATCGATCTCGAGTTTCCCACTCACGTAGTGGGCAAAAGTACGGTGGAGTGCATTCAAAGCGGTATTCTTTATGGATACTGCGCGCTGATCGATGGACTGCTCGATAAGATGGAGAGTGAAATCGGTCAGGAGTGCACGGTCGCCCTGACCGGTGGTCTCTCCGGCCGCTTCGAATCGCGTCTCGCCCACCCCGTACGCATCCTCCCCGACCTCACCCTCGAAGGCATCCGCCTCATCTATGAAGAAGTCGCCGGCAAAGACTTCGCGATGCGCCCGTTCTCCACCGAACCAATCCATTAAAAGGTACCCACTTCCTTTCAGGTGTTTTTTTTCGAAGGGTCGACCGTGGATTGCCCCCGCGTCCGACGATGGGGGAGTTGCGCCCACCGCCGACCTCGATGTCTCAAAGGAGGAGGCCTTTTCTGTCTGAATACGTTTAAGGCGTTTTCAACTGTGGTGACCTTTTGCGTCCTGTCTGCGTTCCGACGGGCTTCACTTCTCTTTCAATCGCGTGGCACACCGCTTGCTCTTACTGCCGGTGTCCGAAGTGGTGTGCGGAAGTTATTTTTGAGGAAGTTGAAGCGATGAAAAACTGGATGGGAATTGTCGCAGGTGTGGTTCTGGCCCTCGGCCTCGTGTCGAAAACGGCTAGCGCCGAAAGTTTTGGTAGCATGATGATGCCGCAACAAATTGGAACGGCGTCGATCGGCGTTTCGGTCGGCGTGTCGATTCCCCGGCCTCAACCCATGCCGATTCCGGCTTACCGGCCGAATTTCTCGGTTTGCGGCGTGAATCCTTGTGCCGGATACATGAATTACCCGATGCCGGTGGCTTACGGTTCGCACGGCATGGTGGGTGGTTACGGCGGCGGATACGGTTACGGCTATGGTTACGGTTACCGTCCGATGAGCCGTTGTGGACACCGTCGCTGCATGCGCTACACGCGCTGCTGCAATCGTCGCGGTTATTTCCGACTCGGCATCCAGGCTCCCGGCTTTCGCTTGGGCCTTGCCATCGGACGCTAGAGTCGCGGCGTACGACGAAATCCAGTAAAACCTTTTCAAGCCGGGACCTTCTTAGGTTCCGGCTTTTGCTTTTCCGGGCCGGAGTGTCTGTGTTAGTTTTCCGGCCATGGAAAACGTTCCCGGCCTAGAAGTCCTTAGAAAACAAACTGAAGATCTCACGGGGCGCCTGCAGGCCCTGCGGGGGCGTCTTTGACGTCGACGCCAAGAAACGCCGCCTAGAAGAAATCGAAGCCCACTCCGCCCAAGAGTCTTTCTGGGGCGATGCCGCGCGCGCTAAGACCGTCCTGAAAGAAAAAAGCCTCATCGAAGGCCAGGTGAATGGCCTACTAGATTCGGAGCGCCGGCTCTCCGACGCGATCACCATGATTGAGCTCGTCGCCGAGGAGCCTAGCGAAGAAAACCTCTCGGACTTGCAGGTTGAGATTCAGTCCATTGCCCAGGACCTGCGCCGCATGGAACTGCAGGAAATGCTGAGCGGCCCGAACGATAAGAGCGACGCGATCGTGAGTATTAATGCGGGAGCGGGTGGCACCGAGGCCCAGGATTGGGCGCAGATCCTCTTTCGCATGTACCTGCGCTACTGCGAACAACGCGGCTACAAGACCCAGATTGTCGACCAACAATCGGGCGAAGAGGCGGGCATCAAGTCCGCCACTTTTTTCGCGCGGGGAGAGTACGCATTCGGTTTCCTAAGCGCGGAAATCGGCGTGCACCGGTTGGTGCGCATTTCCCCCTTTGATTCGAACGCGCGCCGTCACACCTCCTTCGCGTCCGTTTTTGTGTATCCGGATATTGAAGAGGAAATTGAGATCACGGTTGAAGACAAAGACCTACGGGTCGACACCTATCGCGCCGGCGGCGCGGGCGGACAGAAGGTGAACAAGACCGACTCCGCGGTACGCTTAACCCACTTGCCGACCGGCATCGTGGTGACCTGTCAGAACGAGCGCTCGCAGCACCAAAACCGCGCGATGGCGATGAAGATTTTGAAAGCGCGTTTGTACGAGCGGGAATTAGAAATCAAACGCCAGCAACAAGCGGCGGTGGAAGACTCCAAGTCGGATATCGCTTGGGGCAGTCAAATCCGCTCGTACGTCTTGCACCCCTATCAGATGATTAAGGACCACCGCACCGATTTTGAAACGGCGGACGTGAACCCGGTACTGGATGGGAAGCTCCAGGGATTCGTGGAGAATTACTTGATGTCGAAAAAAACCGGGAGTGGCGCGAAGGAGAGCAAATGACCTTCTTGATCAGCAACGACGACGGCATCGAGTCCAAAGGGATTCACCTTCTGGCGCAAGCGTTCCGGGAGCTGGGGGAAGTGATCGTCGTGGCGCCCCACCGGGAACGCAGCACCGCGGGGCATAGTCTGACTCTGCACAAGCCTTTGCGTATCCGCAAAGTCGGCGAGGGGATGTACTCCGCTTCGGGCTCGCCGGCGGATTGTATCTATCTGGGCGTTCGCCAAATTCTCGGCCGCAACCCGGATTTCATTCTTTCCGGAATTAACAACGGTGCGAACCTCGGGACCGATGTGCACTATTCCGGCACGGTCGCCGCCGCGCGGGAAGGGGCGCTGTTGAATGTCCCGAGTTACGCCTTCTCATTGGTGGAGAGTCCCCACGATCACGCCAAGGAACTGCGCCCCGGACTGAACTTTGAAGTCGCATCCGTGATCGCGCGCCGCGTTTTCCTGGCGACGCGCAATCTCCAGTTCCCGAAGCACACCCTTTTAAATGTGAATATTCCCAATCGCCCCCGCGTCGAAGACGTCGGGGAGCTCGTCACAACTCGCCAGGGGATGCGTTATTACACCAACGAGGTCACCAAGCGAGTCGATCCGCGCGGGAAGGAATACTTCTGGTTAGGCGGCGCGTACGCGGGGTTTGAGCAAGACGCGCTGTCCGATTGCACCGCATTGGAGCAGGGAAAAGTCGCGGTGACGCCCATTACCATCGACTGCACCCATAATGCGTTTTATGCGACACTGAAGGAATGCCGTTTTTCGTCACTGCAGGAAGAAAAGAGTTTAGGAAAAGCTGAGTAGTTCCGATGAAATAGGAGATACTCAGGCAGCACCCCGGGATTGACTCCAACTTAGGACTCGACTATGTTGCGCCCTTTAAAGCCAAATCACATGAAGCAGTTTGCAGGGATTTTGTTGAGCCTCCTGCTCGTGTCTTGCACGGGCCTTCAGTCGCGGTACCACACGGTGGAAGCCGGCGACTCGTTGAAGAAGCTCGCCCGCCAATTCGATGTGCCCGAGTCGGAAATCGAACGGCACAATCAAGATTTACTGGCCGGCGGTTTGAAGCCGGGCACTAAGATTTTTGTCCCCTTTGAATCCAATCCCCAATGGGATGCCGAATACTACGAAGCCCCGACGCGGGAAGTGGCGGAAGCTTCGGCCCGAGATGCGCTCCGTATCCCTTTCATTTGGCCCGTGCGCGGCCCAATCAGTTCTCAATTTGGAAAGCGCTTCATGCGTGGACGCGGCAATCACTTTCATGAAGGAATCGATATCGCGGCTCGCAAAGGCACGCCGGTGAAGGCGGCGCGCAGTGGGCACATCGTCTATGCCGGCAATCGGATTTCGGGTTACGGCAATATGATCATTGTTCAGCATGCGGATAAGTATTCGACCGTTTACGCGCATCTGACCAAGATGACGGGTAAGAAGGGGCAGTACGTTGCCCGCGGACAGCAGGTGGGAACGGTTGGGCGGACGGGGCGCTCGACCGGGTATCATCTGCATTTTGAAGTGCGCGCCCAGCGGCAGCCCGTCGACCCGGTACCCTTCATGTTCCGTCAATACGCGCGCAATCCCTAATCACTTGTAGATGGTTGAAAACATTCCTATAATAATAATGAAGCGTGGTTCTCTCGCGCGCCTTACCATCATAGGGAGACTTTCATGACGTTGACCAAGGCAGAGCTCATCGAGTCGGTGTACGAGAAGGTCGGTTTCTCTAAAAAAGAAGCCGCCGACCTGGTCGAGCTGGTCTTCGAGAGCATGAAAGAGGAACTCTGCAAGGGTGGTTCTATCAAGATCTCGGGCTTCGGCAAGTTTCGTGTTCGAGCCAAGAAAGCCCGTATGGGTCGTAACCCACAAACTGGCGACGCGATGACCATTTCGGCCCGCAAAGTTTTGACCTTCACTCCGAGCCGCATCCTACGCGATGGGATCAACGGCAAACTCGTCAGTCTTCCCAGCGCCCAGGGCGACAACGAAGATGACGACGATGATTCCGACGAAGATCAGGCGTAATCCGCGGTCATTGCTATTTTGCGGCCCGAGCGAGATAATTTAGATCGGCGTTCCGCTTTTCTCACCGCGGTCTCATTCCATCCCAACTTATTCAGGAGGTCCCATGAAGGGACAGCTTCGGTTCTATTCCGTCGTTATCTTGGTGTGCCTTTTTGCCCGACCCGCCTCGGCGGCACTGGACGGCGTGTCACGCATTGGCGCCGATATCAAACTTTTCCGCTCGGCCAGTTCGACGGTGATGTTGTACGGATGGCGCTTTCTCTACAACCCGAGTGAAGCGTTTTCCATTGGTGGGGCCGGGTTCACGGGGCAGATGACCGGTTCATCCACCGGCAGCTACAGTTACGGCGGTCTTTCGGCCGCGTTCAACTTGTCTTTAACTCACACCACGCGTCTGGAGTTTGGTTTGATCGCGGGTGGGGGCGGAGGTTTCGATAGTAGTAACAATCAATCGGGCGGCATCGTAGTCGAGCCGACGTTGGCCGTGGCATTCGGGCTCGGCAAAAACGTTGGAGCCGCGCTACAGGGGGGATTCTTGTGGATGCCCACCGCGTCGGCTTTCACCGGGTTCACGGTAGGACTGCGTTTTGAGTTCTTCGCCGATCGGGCGCCGACCGCTCCGCTGCCGGGCGTGAACGCAGTGGCCCGGCCCGTCACCCCGGTTCTGCCGGCTACCAATCCCAGTCCCATCGCGAATCCAAACAATCAGTAAGTGTTTTTGAGCGGGGAGGGGAAAAGCGGGGTCGCTTCGGCGATTCCCGATTCCTCGGACTGCGCCACGAAGTATGCGGCCGCGCCCTGCTTTCGCGCCAGGGGAATCGCTTCCACCTTACCCACCGCAAAAAGTCCTTCCGCCATGGCCTGCGCTCGCAGCGCCGAAAGATCCATCACCGTGACATTTAGGAGATCGGTCACCAGGGGTTTGCCGGAGCGCGGATCGACCGAGCGCACAACCTGCGTGCCGCCGTCCGGCAAGGATACCGAAGCGGCCGCACGATTCTCCATCGGTACCATTTCATTGGTGAGGTGTAGCGGCGTCTGCGATCCCATCACCGGGCGTTGATAACTGTAGGGCCAGAATTCGCCCATGGCATTGCTGCCGGCCGCGCGCACCACGTTCGCCGATTTGATCCGAAAATTCTCAATCCCTTTGCGTTTCAGCATTTCGGCGGCTTCGTCGACCGCGAACGCATTCGCCAATAGCCCAAGGTTCACGATGACGCCACGCCGCGATTTCTTCAACGCGAGCGGATCTTGTCGCGCCTCTACATAATAGTGGCCCACTTTCTGTTTTGCGGTCGCAATCAGCTGCGGACTGGGCTCTTTGGTTCCACCCTTGGTGTAAAGGTCCAACAATGTCCCCGACGTGGGATCCCAGGCGCCTTGCGTGAGTTTAGCCACGCGCAGGGCCTCGTCTACAGCCAGCACCAGCGAGCGCGACGCGGGCACCCAAGCCAGGCGTTCGCTGCGGTTGAATCGCGAAATCTCGGATTCCTTGTCCGCCGCGTTGACGACGCTTTCCGATTGGCGAAACGACTCATCGAGCCATTTCTCAATTTCACCCAGCGGCAGTCGCTTTGTCCCGGCGAAGACTCTGACCTCGTAAGCCATTCCGAAGGCGGTGCCGGTGTAAATTCGCTCCCGCGAAGTCGTGCAAGCACAGAGAAAAATCCACGGGAACGTCACGAGCGCGAGACGAAGCGTTGTCATGGTGAATCTATTCTCGCATCTGCTAAACTCCGTCGCAATGCTGAGCGCCTTTCATTTTATTTTCGTGTGGTGCGCCGGGTCATTCGTCACGGTGGACGCGCTCGCCGCGAGCGTTCCCCTTTTGATCGCGCCGAAAATTTTCAACGCCGAAGTGGATACCGCCCGACGGGAGTCCGTCTTGCGCGGAGACTCTTCCGGCGTCGGTCAGTTGGAGTCCGCCGCGTGGCTAAGCGCACTGGGAGGGCTCGAAGCGGAGGCGGGGCGCCCGCATGCCGCCCGCGCAGCGTGGCGCCGTCTCAACGCACTCTGCGACGAATGGCGAGGACTGCACTACAAGCAGTTCCAGGGCAGCGACGGGGGGCGCGCGGCGGCGCTGTGTCTTCAAGCCGCGGCGGAGATTTCGGCTCAGGACAGTTTTCCCATTCGCTGGGGGCTCGGAAAGCAAATTCAAGGCGACTGGCTGGCATTTCAGACGGCGGATCTCGAAGAAGCGGAGCGGCTCAGTCTCACGGGTCGCATTCGCACTTCACTATCCCCCGCTTATGGACAGGATTTCCGCGCGGCGCTGGTGGCCTTGCGGATCTTGGAACGTTTGGCGCCCGCGACGCCGGCGACCGCGTATTGGATCGGCAAGGCGCTCGAGCGACAAGGCAACACGCCCATGGCGGAAGAGGCCTTTGCCCAAGCACTGGCCTCGACCCCACCCGATCCCCGTGCCGGCGCGCGGGCTCGGCGCATGGCCCTGGGTGATGACGACGAGCCCACGTATGGTTGGACGCCCTATTTGTTTACGTCACCGGCCCGCGGATTTGGGGGCGGCGCACTGCTTTGGGATGATCGCATCGCGGACACGCGTCGCGCCTACCGCCTCGATGCGTTCTTGAGTAGCCGGGGGAACTACTTCGCCAGCGCGAAAATCGGTGATTCGGCGACCCTCGCGCCGTTGCAGCTTCAACTCGGCGGGAGCTTCGGGTACCGAAAGTGGGACTACTTTGGCGCCGGAATGGTGGCGGCGCCGGTCCAAACGTTCGGGGTCACCGCCGCTCATGCGGAACTGGAAATCGGCTCGCCGGCGTACTACGGCTGGCGCCTTTCCGGCGTAGGAGTCCTGCGGCACGTGGATGCGGCGGGGACCGCACCACTCTCGTTCGAAGGCAGTCAGGGCTTCGGCCATGTTTTGGAGTGGGATGCGACCGATCGTCGGCAGAGCCCACGCCGGGGCGTGCGGATCGGGTGGCGCCAGGAGTACCTTTGGACGAAGGCGAGCCAGCTCTTTTTTTCCAGGTCGCTTTTCGAGGCCGAATTTCATTGGCCCATTGCGCTGCGCCACCGCCTTTCCCTGCAAGCCGCTTTGGGAATCACCTCGGCTTTTCCCGCGCTGATCAATGGAAACTTTGATCCCGCGACATTGGGGGCGCCGGGCATTCGGGAGTTTCGTTACCAAAGTGCGGCGATGGCGGCGAGTTGGATCCGGTACCGTTTTCGCCTTTTGAACTGGTTGGGGGCGGGACTCTTTGGGGCGGCGGCGGCCGCCGATACCTTGGTTTCCAATTTACCGAACCAAGTGAAGCTGGGTGGGGGAATTGATTTTGATTTCGTTTTGGCTCGTTCCCCCCAATTCACGCCGCGTTGGGAAATGGGCGTCTTCAACGGCGAATGGATTTTCCAAGGGGGCTTTCGCGCCGGGCTTTAGAGCTGAAGACCTTTGCGGATATTTTCGTGCTGGTCCTTGGCGTCTTTGTAGCCGAGCTCTAAAAGCGCGCGGATATAGCCAGGGCTAAAGAGGAGATAACTGAGTAAGTCACCCGAGTCCTCCGCGCCCGAGCCGGAGCTAATGAGCTGGCGGAAGTGAAAGGGCGCTTCCTTGCGGAAGAGCGGGGCGATCGCCGCCGGATCCTGACTGGGGCGAATGAGGAACGGATAGACTTTCCGATCTTCGGCAGTTTGAAATTTGTTAATGCGGCTCACGTTCTCGAAGTCCTGCTCGACGCTATCCAAGAAAATGGAGTTCAAGATCGCGCCCGCCACAAACCCCATTCCGACATTCTCGGGGTTATGGGTTGCCGGCGGATCTTCGGCCTTCTTGGGGCGGATGCTCACCGCCAATAAATGCGTCGCGCCCAGACGTAGGGCGGGACTAAACGGAAAGTTGAAGCGCAAGGAGCCATCGCCGAAGAGCGAATGCCCGATGCGAATCGGTGGAAACAAAATCGGGATCGAGCACGAGGCCATAATGTGACGCGCGCGGATACTCGTCCGCTCGGAACGGCGCTGTTCCCGCGACCACGCGGGAATCGGGTGGTGGGAGTCGTAGAATATGGTGGCGCAACCGTTGTTGTAGTTGGTGGCGGTGACGGAAACGCCGTCGATGAGCCCCAGTTGAACGGCCTTCGAGATTTTCCAGAAATGGATGTTGTTGAGTAGCGTCATCGCGAGCGGGCTGGCATCGAGCAGGGATTTGAGTAGCAAGCGGCGAGTGATCTTTGAAACAAACATGTCGTACATCCATCGCATGCCCATGGATGCGATCGAGCGAAAGTTCGTGCGAAAGACTTGGTCGAACGACAGTTGTTCCCAGAGTTTGTAGAGCTGGGCCGCGGCATCGGGAAACGGTTCCCCCTGGGCGAGATAACAGGCGTTGATGCTGCCGGCCGAGATCCCACTGAAAATGCGGGGTTTGAACTCCGGAAAATGCTCTGCGACATAGCGCAGAACCCCGGCCTGAAAGGCGGCGCGGGCACTGCCGGCGGCAAGCACGAGCGCGTACTTTTTTACGGACGGATTTTCGGGGGGCATGGAACCATTCTACACCGATCTCAGCGCGCGAGGTACAGGTGCAAACCTCGCCCATTCACCCGCTGGGGGTTTGGCAATGCGACCAAGGTGTGCGGTTGATTTCCGTCTAACGCGCAAGGGGCCACGCCTTGATACAGCGTGCCGCTTTCCCCGAGAATTTGATAGCCCAGCTGCACGATGCGCGCGGAATCTTGTAGGGTGCGCCGGTAAACGGGATTAAGCGCCAGCTCCACGGTAAAACGGCTGGGTTGCGTTTCGGCGAGGCGCGCCGATTGAAACCAGGGGCCGAGTTCAGCGCCGAGATTGACCGGTAAAGTTTGGGTGGGTTGCCGTGAGGCATCCGGCCAAAATTTCCAAATCCCTCCGAGTAGGATCAGGACCGCCCATAGGCTTAAGAAAAGTTTTCTTTCCGCGTTGATAAAGCCCCCTTGAGGATCAGCACGAATTCGCCCTTGGATTTCTCAAAGCGTTTGAACTCCGCTTCGATTTCCAGGAGCGATCCCCAGATCAGGCGCTCTTGATCGGACTCCAGCTCCCACGCCAAAAATGCCGAGCGTTTTGGGCCGAAGGCCTTTTGCAGTTCCGAAAGCAATGCGCCGAGACGGTACGGTCTCTCCATTAAAACACAGTGTTCCGAACGTTGTCGAAGCCCGTCCAGAAAGTCGCGGCGCGGCGCGTCCTCCCGCGGTGGAAATCCCAACAATAAAAAAGGGGCTTCCCACCCGCTCAACGCGCAGGCGCTGCCCCACGATGTCGGGCTACTGCAGGAACGCACGCGAAAGCCGCGTTTTCCACATTCGGCGAGGACTTCCCGGCCGGGATCAAAAAGCAGGGGCATGCCGGCGTCGGAGAAAAGTGCGATTGTCCCGCCGGTGCGCGCGATGTCTTCGACGGCGGCCCGCCACGCTTTCTCCTCCGGTCGTGCCGATTCGTCCAGAAGGTAGAGGCGCTTGCCCCGTCCGCCGGGAACGCGCGCCAGAATGGCGAGCGCCAATTTGCGGGACTCGCCGATGACAATGTCGGCCTCGGACAGGCGGGCGGCGGCGGCCTTTGAAATTTCCGCGGCCTCACCCAAAGGCATGCCCAACAACCAGAGGGTTTTTTCAGAGGCCGGAGACATTGCCGAACCTGAGGTTGAAGCCGATTTGGGTCACCGCCACTTTGTACGCGTTGCGACCCGTGGAGAGGGAGAAGGTCCAGCAGGAGCGTGGTTTCGATCCGAAGTGGAAACCGATGCGGTAGGCGTAAAACTCGTGGGTTAAGAAGTTGTATTCCACGTAACCGTCGAGATCAAAAAAAGTCGGCAGTGTTTTGTAGAACGTGAGGTTGAGGGTGGTGGCGCGCAGACCATAATCCAGCGTGGATTCGCGATGCAGTCCGTTCACCGCCACGCGGTCCATCCCATTTCCTTTATACGAAAAACCGGTCGAAATGACTTTCTCGTGCGAGTCTGGCTCCACCGGGAAAGCGCCGGTCACCTGCAGGGCGAAATCGCCGTAGTTGAAGGAGCTGAAAAGCTCGAGTGGTCCCAGGCGGGTGCGGTAACGGGGATCGATATTGGAGGTTCGCAGGTTGTACTGTTCGGAAAGCTGGAACCAGAAAAAGCGCTCACCGTTCCCATCGCCCAGGCGCCGCTGAAAGCGATTGATCAACTCGAATCGCATGTACTCGTAAGGTGTGATCTGATCCACGATATCAAAACGCGGGTTGGAGAAGCTGGCGTCCTGGGTCGGTTGGCCGGGCACGGGCAGTACCGGGACCTTGCCGGCGTTCGTGAAAAAGGGATGGTCGTTGCCGCCCGACTGCCACAAGCTCGAACCGTAAATAAAACGCGGCTGGAAGATGTGACTCACTTTTTCAAATCCGGTGATGGATGTGTCGAAAACGCGCGAAAGCTGCATGGCGAAGGGAAGCTCGATGTCGACGTATTCCCGGTGTCGGAACGCCGATTGCGGAACATTAAAGTGGTAGGCGAGCGATCCGGCGCGCAGCAGCGGTTGGAACTGAAAGCCCTCCGGCATCGGCGCATTGAGAATAAGACGCGGTTCGAGCTGAAGGCGCTGGCCGGTGCGCAAGTAGTCGTCGCTATCAAAGGCGGGGTCCGTATCCGTGTTCTGGCCTTGAGCGTCCACCGGGGTTGAAGGCACCTGATCGAAGGCCGTTCTTCGCGTGAAATTCGTAAACTGGGAATCGAACTCGTAAGAAAGCGTTTGTCCCAAGAGCGGGGCGGTGGTCTTAGCCGCATTCAAAATCGGGAGCTGGGCCGGCGTGCCCCCATCGACGCCGGAATCTCGGGCGACAATCAGTGACTGCAGGTACTGCGCTTGCCCCGTAAAGAGCCAGCTGTCCCCGGGTTGGGTGAGCGAGAGCTGGGAGCGCAGGTTTCCCAACTCGGCGCGGGGGCCGACGTCGGCCGCATAGTCGAAGGTGTAATACGGATTGGAAACCCAGGTGATCATTTGGCGGCTGTGGGCGCGTGTGTTTCCAAACTGGTAAATATTGTGGGCCCGCACCGCCCCCTCGCCGAGAAAGCCGAGCGGGCGAGGGCGTGTGGGATCGATCGGACCCGGATTCGACGGCGGTCCGAACTTTCGGGTGACAAAGTAGACGCTGGCGTACCCTTGGGTGTCGCCCGAATAGACGTAGCGATAGTCGAAGGCGGTATGCAGGCCGCTATTGGAATAGAATGTCGGATTGACCAGGAGATCTTGCCAAGGCGAAATCGCCCAGAAAAAGGGCAGCGAAAATCCGCTCCCGAGGGTACCGGATCCGATGAACGACGGCATCAAGAGGCCGGTTTGGCGATCGGTCTTCACCGGCAAAATGATGTAAGGGGCGTAGAGCAGGGGAATCCGCTTTGCCTTCACGAGGACATCGTAGAAATGGGCGTAGGCGCCCATCGTCACGCGGAAGCGCCGTCCCGAAATTCCCCAGTCCAAGGGGCATTCCGAGACTTTCGGCCCTTTGAGCAAATCGATATTGCAGTTGCTGTACCCGCCTTCTTCGACCTCGAAGTTTTGTACGTCCATGCGCCGGATGACTTCCCCGGTAATGACGACCTGACCGGAGACGAGTGTCGCTTTGTCGAAAAAAGCGTCCGCGCCTTTGAGATTAAAGTTCGCGTTGGCGGAGTAAATATTGATCTCGCCATCTTCGACGTGCACGTTGCCGACGGCGGTGCCGCGATTGGTGGTGAAATCCACTTCGATTTCGTCGGCCCAGAGCTGGCGGCCTTCGCTTTTGATCCAAGCGTTGCCCTTGCCCTTGAGCATATTCGTGCCGAGATCCCGATTGTAGTAATCGGCTCGGAACTGAATGCCCTTGGGAACCTCGGCGCGCGTGATACCCGCGACGATCCCGAAGGCGACCCAAAGCCCGGCGGTAAATTTATCCCTCGAGAAGAACCGCAATCCCTTGGCCCCCGCCGATACAAGCCGTTCCAATGGCCCTGCCGCCACCGCGTGCGCGCAGGGCGTACAGAAGGTGTGCCGTGATCCGTGCTCCGCTCGCCCCCAGCGGGTGGCCGATGGCGATGGCTCCGCCGTCGGTATTGAGCTTTTTTAGATCCAGGGCGAGTTCTTGCGCCACCGCGAGGGTTTGCGCGGCGAATGCCTCATTGACCTCGACCAAGTCGACTTGGGAAAGTTCCAATTGGGTACGCGCCAGCAGTCCTTTGACCGCGGGGACGGGACCAATCCCCATGATCGCGGGATCGCAACCGACGACAAAATGGGACTTGAGACGCCCCAAGATTGTCCCGCCCAGCGTCTGCGCCTTTTTTTCTGCGCAGAGGATCAAGGAAGCGGCGCCATCGACCATTCCGCTGGCGTTGCCCGCCGTGACGACGCCATCCTTTTTGAAAACGGCTTTCAATTTTGCGAGTCCTTCGGCGTTGGCATCGGGGCGGGGATGTTCGTCCTTCTCCACTTTGGTTTCGGTGCCCTTGGCTTTGATCGTCACCGGCTCGATTTCTTCTTTGAGCCGGCCCGCCTTTACCGCCTCGTGGGTTTTCAGTTGGGACTGCAGCGCGAAAGCATCGCAGGCCTCCCGCGAGATCCCGTATTTCACGGCGAGATTTTCCGCCGTCAAGGCCATCGGCAATTTCGGAATGGAGTCGGTCAGGCCGGACATCAGGCTGTCCTCGAGTTCCGCATGCCCTAGTCGGTAGCCAAAGCGCGCTCCGCGCAGCACGTAGGGCGCTTGGCTCATACTTTCCGTACCACCGACCAAAACGGTTTCCGCTTCGCCCGATTGAATCAGGCGCGCACCCTGGATAATCGCTTCGAAACCCGACCCGCAAAGGCGGTTGATCGTGACCGCCGGCACTTTTTGCGGGCAACCGGAGCGCAGCCCGACGTGTCGCGCCAAATACGCGCCATCGGCGGACGAGGGCATCACGTTACCGTAAATGACCTGGTCAATTTGTTCGCCGGTAATCCCGGCCTGTCGCAGAGCCGCCAGGGAGGCCTCTACCGCAAGATCGGTGGCCGTCAAGCCTTTGAAACTTCCCCCGAAGGCCCCGAAGGGTGTCCTTTTTGCTGCTACGAAAACGATGTCATTTGCCATTGCGGAGCCAAAATAGCCCATTCCCCCCATGGGGTAAACCCGCGAAGAAACGTCTGGAAATTCAGTTGAAAACGGCCGCTGGCGTTCCTACACTGCCTTCCATGCAATCCGCCGAAGGTCGCGTCCTCGTCAACCCCGTCTCCGTTCAGAAGAGTTTCGTGAAACTGGGAGAGGCGTTGGTGCGCGTGCTCGACATTTCCTACATTCGCGCGGTCGTTGACGCCGACGGGCCCTTTGGCCAGTTGCCGGAAGGCAGCACGGCGGTGGTGCAGTTTGAGTTGGAGCGCAGCCGGTTTTCCTTGGAAGTCACCATCCGCGCTCATGGTCCCGGCTGGGTCCGCTTGGATTTTCCGAAACTGGTACCGAGTGTGCGCGCTCATCTGCGGTCGTTTCTCTCGCCCCGAAAAATCGGTGAGTCGATCGTCGAAGATTGGCGAGAAGGCTCGTTGCGGCATTTTCACGGTTTGAACGAGAGCGAGCTTTGGACCGACGATTCCGAAGCGGTCCTTTTCACCTATTTGGATCAAGATGCGCCAGAATCCCAGTTCTTGATCCGGGTACGCGAAGCCCGCGGCCCGCTTTCGGTGGGCAAGATCTTGCGCAAGCACTACATGGAACTGTCGTCGATAGAAGGCGAGTTGGTGTTACAACCGCTGACGGACAGTGAAGCGTACCGAAAGCTCAGCGAGTGCCGCGATATCGTCACCAACTTTCGTCCGTCGATTCCGGCGGAGTATGCGCTGAAACAGCGGATGTTAAAAATCATCAGCGAAACACTCTACTCGACCAGTCGGCGGGTGGAGATGTTGCCCTCCCGTCCGTCCCCACAACCTTCGGTGCGCCCCGAAACCTAAGTGTCGAAGTTGCTAGCGGCGGCCAAACCTTAGACACCCTTAAGTCTCTGAGTTTACTAGCCTAAGTTTGAGTTTCCCTCTTGGGTTGCCCTCGGGGGCCGAATTCTGTCCGTTCCCTGCGGGAGGGGCACGGCGCCCGCTTTGCACTTCTATCGAGTGAACCAAGGGTCAGTACGAAGGCTGGGGAAACGAAAACATGCGCAAAGTTCAAGGGTTAGCTGGGATCGCGTGGAAACTGGGGGTGTTGTGTCTTCTGTGTATCCCGTGGTCACTTCAAGCCGAAAATCCCGTTAAAAAATCACCCGATCACGCATTGAGCTCCGGGGGCGATGCCGACAAAGCCAATTCCGATTCCGAAGCCGAGGATTTGAAAATCGAGCCGAATCCGCTGGTCGCGAAGTTTCAGGAAAAAATCTCGGCCATGGGCGATCGCGGGTTGTTGGAGTTCATCTCCCAATTGAGCGAGATGGCGACGCTCAACCCGGAATCCTTTGATGCGCTCATTGACGGACTGCCCGCACTCGCTGAACCCGCGGCGAAAGATGAGGAATTAAAAAAAGAACTCAAAGCCGAGTTTCGCGCTAAGGCCAGTGAATTGGGTGCCAATGCTAAAGAGCCGCTTCTGAAAGTCGCCAAGGAAGTCGCCGAAGGTCGCTTCCAGAAGTCAAACGGTCAACCCGCGCAAAATCCGGCCGAGTTCCAAAAGATTTTGGATGCAAAACTCGCGGAGTTGAAAAAGAAAGACGGCGACGAAAAAGGTGCGTTGGAAAAAAAACTCGAGGAAGCCACCAAAAAAGCCCAGGAAGACCTCGCTAAGAACGCCAACCTCAGTCAGAACCCCAACGATCTGGGGCTCGATCCGGCGGCTTTGGCGGGGTTGAATAAGGGCGATCAGGGCGCGGCCGATCCGGGAGCAGGTTCGGGCGACCCGGGGGGCGGATCCCCGGCCGGCGGGTCTCCTTCGGGGGGTGGAAAATCGGGGGGCGACAAATCGAGCGCGGATAAATCGAAGCCCGAAAAGAAATCAAACAATGCTTACAATCCGTCGCCGGAGTCGTCGAAACCGGAGGAATCCAAACCCGCGGCCCGCAATGAAGACACTTCAACGCCGCGGGCGAAACGTTCGGTCTCCAACGAAGACCAAGTGGATAAGAAGGGACCCGATGCGAGCGGCGCGGGAAACGCGAATCCGATTCTACCCAATGCCACGCCCGCCAAGTCGGCGCCGGCCAAACTCGGCCAACTGGGACCGCGTTCTTCACTACCGAGTCTCCCGGCCGACACGGCGAGTGGTGCCGTTGGGGGTGCGACCGGACCCAGTGGTGGCACGGGATCGGGTGGCGGGGCCCCGATCGTGAACGGCAGCAACGGGTCGGGCTATGGTGTTAGCGGCGGCAGCGGACCGACGATTTCTCCGGTGAACAATGGTGCGTCGGGAGACCAGAAGTTTGAATATGCCCGTGATCCGCGGTGGGGCGCCGCCAACGGCGGCGAGACCAACGAAATCTATTCGGGGCCGGATGACGGCGCGGTGGATTTCAGTCCGGCGGTCGGCACCGTCGGGGGCACGATCGTGAATGCCACGCGGGTGCGACCACGCGGCGTCACGGTCGAAGAACCGGCCTTCCGCGGAGCGATCGACCAAATCGTGCGTTCGCTTTGCCAAGGAAAATTGGACTGCAATCGAACGAAAAAAGAACCGACGAAGGAGTCGCGCATTTAGCGCACTCGTCGGGGAGGAATCGAGCGATGGGAAAAATATTTGGACTTTCGGTCATCGTCGCCGCGCTGGGCGCCGGGCCGACCTTTGCCGAGAGCTATACGGGGGGACAAAATAATAACCCCTTCCTGAACTCCACGCCCGCTCCGACCGGCAGTGCACCGGAATCCAAGTCGGGTGACGCCCAGTTTTTTTCGAGCCCGAGCGCCATTCAAGATAACTCGGCCGCCAACGCGGCCAACGGACGAGAGCACAAAGCCGGCGATGCGCAAAACCAAGGCAATGCGGGGATGGGCGCGGCGATTGCGGCGGGAGCCGCGCTAACCGCCGCCGGAATGAAAGAGATGTCGGAGTTGAACCTCAAAGAGGCCGCCCGTCTCTTTGGACTGGCCGGCATGGAGTTCGCTCAGGCCGGTGCCAGTGCCGCTTCGGCCAGCGACAACGGTAGCCAGCGTTCGATGCTGCTCGCGAATTCGGGACAAGGCGGATCGCAGGTGACTTTTAATGCGGACGATGTCGCAAAAAACCTGATGACCGATCAGGCCAAGGCGGCTTTGCAGGCGCAAGGGGTAGACCCGGCTTCCTTCTTAAAGCAGCTGGCCAGTGGCGGTATTCGCAGTGGCTCGGATGCACTGGGCGCGCTGGGTAAGGCGGACGAAGTTCCGGCCGAGCAGGCCAACGATTATTCGAGCGTCGATATGGGATCTTTCCTCGGTACGCCGCCGGAAGATCTGGGCGAGATGCCGCGGGAACTTTTGGGAATGCGAGATGCCGCGCAGCCCAATCCCATGGGCGGAGGCCCGGGGGCTGCGGGCGGTGGCGGCGGAGTGGGTGGCATTAACGCCGCGGAAAGCTCGGGATCGAGCGCCGAGGTTGCGGGCACCTTGAGCCAGCCGCGCGGCGCCAGCAGTCACCCGGCAGCGATGGCGGTTTTGGACAAAAAAGATAGTTCGGTGACGGGTTTGTCGACGGAAAATGGGAGTTTGTCGATTCACGGACTGGGCGTTGGAACCGCGGCTAAAGCCGAACTAGCGCCGGGAGTGACGCGGGCCGAGTTGTTGACGCTGGGTGTGACCCGCGCGCGCGGACAAAATATTTTCCGGGTTGCCAATCGAAACTATCGCAGCTTCTCAAAATGGCGCGCCCTCCGGGCAAATCACCCGAAGGGCCGCGCCAGAGATATCGCATCGTTCTAGTCATTGCGAGCGTAGCGAAGCAATCCCGCAGCGCGAAGCGCTGCGATTTCGCCTCCGCCCTTCCGACTTCGCAATCACACAGTTACTTCCGGGCGCGCGCAACTTGATCGGCGACGGCATAACCCGCCGCCGTCTGCATCACGCGGTCCGAAATCTGCCAGCTCAGCACGATAGTCGCGGCGGCGGCCACTCCCATCACCACCGAGGCGATGCGTCCCAAAAGGAACTGCTCGCGCAGAGTTAAGTAAGTCAAGATAATGCCCCATCCGAACATGACCGCGCCCACGATCTGCATCGTCGCATCCGGCACCGCGTACAGCGTGTAGCTGCCAAGCATGATGGTCAAAACGACCGCCAATCGACGATAAAGCACGCGCTTACTGGTGTGGCGACCGAAGCGGGTCCCGATCCACCAGAGCGTTTCCGATAGTGAGAGCGCACCGAAGAAGAGAAACGCCATGCGCGCACCCATCACCAAGAAAAGCGCTTGATCGCGGGCAATCCCGGTGCGATCGCTGAGCAACCAGGAGAGCTGCAGATTCAAGCTGCGACCCACGCCCACCTGAGATTCCACGAACGCAATGCCCAGGAAGGTCAAAAGGATCAATCCATGATTACGCGACCACTGGAGCTGATTGATGAACGTGGCCGGGCTAAAGAAAAAACGTACGACTTGCTTCAAGAGTCCCCCCAACGAAGCGAAAATTTCGCACGGTCTACCACCCGGCAGACCGCGCCGAGGAAAGACTTTGCAACCTATGCCATCCGCCCCCAGGCTGCCGATCCCTCCCAAAACGGTGTCGATTTGTTTGACACCGGCGACGGGACGCGGCTCCGGGGGGTGTATACACGCTGTTCATGGGTCGTCGGTTCAAACAGTTTCCGGGGATCCTGGGTTTCAAAAAGCCCAAGGGATTCAAGGATTCTGCACTGGTTCACGCCTTGCAATATTAGGGGGTAGAGGTCACCGAAACCGATGTCAGCCCGATGGACACAGCTTAGTGCGATACTTCTGGTTCTAGCCACCGCCGTGGCTTGCACGGACGGACGGCCGAGCCGCGAACAGGTTCAGCTCTTCACCAATATCGTTCCTCCGGCAACGACGCTGGTCGCCGCCGCCGATGTAAAGTTCGGGGGCAAGAACACCGATTCGCTCCAGATGACCATCAAAGGAAATTCGCTTTTCTTAACCGGTCGGCCCTTCGGCTTTAGCCGCTGGGAAATCGGTTCGGCGCCGGAAAGTCCGAGCCTCACCTTTGCTGCTTCCGATCAGATCGAAGCCTTTTCGCCGATGGGAAAATGGGTAGTGGATTGGTACACCTCCGGCGCTCTGGCGATTGTCGGACAAATCGCTTTCACGAGTGGAACGGTGGGCACAAGCGTTATCAACATGACCGAAACCACCAAGCCACGCGAGGTTCAGCGCTATCCCGCCTTGGATCCGAATTCGGATCAAGTGCCGAGTGATGAGGCCTTTGTTTACGCGGCGATGGTGCCCCATCCCACGAAGCCGTTGCTCTACGGGTTTCGGCGTCAGGACTACGTTTACACCGTGGATCTCTCGCAGGGAAAAATGAATTTACAAGCCAAGGATGCTTACGGCGAACCCGGCGAAAGTGTTTGCTGCGTTTTGGGCGCAACGGCATTCCAGAACAAAGTTTACGTCGCGTTTCGCGACCGTTTGGTTTTTTTCGATATCGGATCCGACGGCCGATTGACCAACGCCAAGGAGTCATTGGAGCTGGCGGCGGTGAACGTTCAAGCGACGCCGCGTTATCTTTACGTCCAGCACGAACCGTCCTCGGCGGGTACGAGCCAACGCCCGTCGGGTATTTATGTCTTTGACGCTAACGGCGAAAACGTGGCGTTCTTTAAGGCGGGCAATCCGCGGCGTTTCGCGGTTTCACCGGACGACTCACATTTTTACTCCAATGCCGACGGTCAGTCGGTCAAAATCTTCCGTATCCAGTGGACAAACTAGCCACGCCCTTTTACGCTTTCCTAGCTCATGCGGCTCAAAGCACTTGCATACCTGTGCGGTTTCGCGGCCAGCGCAGCCGGCGGGGCGCTGGCCAAGCCGACACGCTTTGAAGTCAAGGACGCCGCTTTCCGCAACGTGATTCAGTTCAGTTCCGACGCTCCGTTGGAAAAAGTCGTAGCGACTTCGCATTTCGTTACCGGTTGGGTGGAGATCGATCCACAAAATCTCAAGGGCGCTTTCAAGGGAGAATGGGAAGTCGATATGCGCGGCTTTGAGATGGGGCCCGATTCTCGTCAGGTGAAACTGCGCGAAACGCTCCTCTCCACCGCGGAATTCCCGGGCGCCAGTTTCAAGGCGGATAAACTCACGGAAGCGTCGGCCAATGAGTTGGCCGCCGGCAAGTCGGTCACTGCGCGGGTGAGTGGCACCTTGGTGGTGCGGGGCGTCGCTCGGCGTCAAGAGATGGCCGTTAAGGCGACCTACTTTCCGGAGACGGATTGGACGAAGAAACGTTTGGGCGGCAATCTCTTGAAGATGAGCACGACATTTGATCTCACGCTTTCCGACGTGAAATTTACGATTCCCGATGTGCTCTCGGGCCTATTGGCCCCAACCTTGAAAGTCGCGGTAGACGCGATGGGCACCGATCAGCTCCCGGTGGCCACCCCGTGAAACGGTGGGGGCTTTTTCTCGCCTTTGTGCTGGGCGCCTGCTCGAGCGTTTCTTCCATGCAAACGGCGCGCACGCTTCCCGAAGGGCAATACCGATTCCTGATTGGAGGCGGTTACTTTCGTACCAGTGAAACGAGTCCTTCCGATCCCAGTCGGGTGACCTATCCCTATTTGGAGGCGGGGGCCCGATTCGGATTTATCGAGAACTGGGATCTCGGGCTTCGCTTCACGCTGCCGGGAATGTTTACCGGGGATGTGAAAGCGCAGTTTCTGTCGACCGATACCTGGGCCATGGCGGCGGGTTTTGGGGTCGGGTACATGGCGGTCAAGGAAGACAAGACGGCCGGGACGACGAGCAATCTCTTCCCCAACGAAATGCTCGATCTCTTTCTCCCGGTCTATTTGAGCTATGATTTTTCTAGGTGGGTGGGTCTCTACGTTTCGCCCCGTTTGGTCTTCCGCAAGGTCGATCGGGAAATGTTTTTGTTTGGTACCGCCTTCGGCGCGCGCTTTGGCAACAAGGTGGGCGTCTTCATCGAGCTCTCCGGGGCCTCCGATTTCAAAAGCAACTATTCGCAGGGCCAGGTCGGTTTTGGGATCTTTTTCGGCAGTCCCGATTCGGTCCCGCTTTCCGCGACCCGCAATCAAGACGATGCAGCAGGCTAAACCGTCCTACTTGGAAATTTTCCTCACGTTTTTGAAACTCGGGGCCACTGGCTTTGGTGGCCCGGTGGCGCTGATTGCTTTACTCGATCGCGAGTGCCGAGAACGCAAGCAATGGGTATCGGTCGCGCAATTTAATGAAGCGGTCTTGTTCTGCAAGCTTTTGCCCGGTCCCCTGGCGTACCAAGTCGCGCTTTGGGTGGGCAAGGATGTAGGGGGAGTGCGGGGCGGTCTGCTCGCCTGCTTAGGATTTCTACTCCCTGGCTTCACGCTGATTCTTCTGCTGGCGATCTTTTACGATCAATTGCGCGGCTATGCGTCTTTCGACGGGATCTTGCTCGGCATTCGCAGCAGCGCACTGGTTGTGATTCTTTTTAGTGTTTGGAAAATCGCCGAGCCCTATCGTCGGGAAGCGCGGGCTTGGGTTTTTGCGGCGCTGGGCGCGCTTTGGATGTACCAGTTTCCCGCCTGGGAACCGGTCAGTATCCTGCTCGGTGGCCTGGCGATGGTGCTCGCCGGTCGGGCGGCCCGGGGACGGACGCTGGCGATTGCGCCTCTGAGTGTCACGCTCTTGCTCGAAGTCTTCTGGGTGCATTTCAAGGCCGGGATGTTCGTCTACGGCACGGGCGTCGCGGTGTTGCCGTTTCTGCAGCAAGAAGCGGTGAACCTGCACCAGTGGATGACGCACGCGGAGTTTTTGGATGGGATCGCCTTTGGGCAGATCACGCCGGGTCCGTTGACGATCGCTTCCGCGTTCATCGGTTACCGCGCGGCCGGAGTGCTGGGCGCGGCGGTCGGGACGTTTGGCATGTACTTACCCGGGATGTTGCTCGTGCTCTGCGTAGTGCCGCTGATTCACTCCCGCTTAAAGGGGAAGCGCTGGCTCGAGGATTTTCAGCGGGGCGCGATGCCGGTAGTGATCGGAGGGATTTTGGGTGCGTGGGCGACCTTGGTGCCCGCCGCCATGCCCAATTGGCCCGCGGTGGCGGAGACGGTTTTTCTGATTGCCTTGGTCTTGAAATTTCCTAAGCTCGCGGCCTGGTTGATCATGGGACTCGGGGGAATATTGGGTCTGATTTTGCAGGGACTTTTTGGATGATTGGCTTTCTGCACCGCTTTCTTTTGCTCCTCCCGCCCGAAGCCGCGCACGCGGTGGGACGGCAGGTTCTCTTTTTGATGCAGTGGTTTCGTTTTGGAGTGTTGCGTCGGCCCCTGCCGAAGGTCGCCGCCCTTCATTTGGCCTCGGTTCCCAAGCTGGTATTTCGTTCGCGCGTGGGCGTCGCGGCGGGGATGGACAAGAATGCGGAGTTTTTTGCGGGGCTAGCGTGCTTTGGCGCCGGATTCGTGGAAGTGGGGACGGTGACGCCACAAGCCCAAGCGGGAAACCCGAAGCCGCGCCTGTGGCGCCCGGCACCCGGCACGCTCGTGAATCACATGGGTTTCAATAGCGTCGGGTTGCAGACCTTTCGGCAGAATATCCAACGCTACCGCGCGCAGGTGAAAGACCTCCCGCTGTTTGCCAATATTGGCAAGAACCGACACACGCCGAATGAAGGCGCGGCGGAAGACTATAAAAAAGGCTTCGCGCAGCTCACCGGCTACGTCGACGGTTTCGTCGTGAATCTAAGCTCGCCCAACACGCCCAACCTCGTGCAACTCCAAAGTGCCGAGTTTCTGACCGAGATCGCGCGCCTCGTGCCGACCGGCGTTCCGGTTTGGATCAAACTCTCGCCCGATCTGGATAACCCGACGTTGGAGAAGCTGGCCCGGGTGGTGCGCGATGAGGCGCGACTTTCCGGCGTGGTGGTGACCAATACTTCCCGGGAAATGGCCGAGGAGGTTTTTGATTTCGATCGCGGTGGCCTTTCGGGGCGCCCGCTGTTTTCCCGCGCGTTGGAGTGCGTTTCGATTGTGCGCCACGCGTTGGGCGGGGAGAAAACGGTCGTGGGAGTCGGGGGAGTCTGGAATCGCGATACGGCCAAGCAAATGCGCCGCGCGGGCGCGGATCTGATCGAAGTGTACACGGGCTTGGTGTACCGCGGCCCGACGTTGCTCAGGGAACTTGAAAATCTGGAGTGATGTGTATGGTCCGCTACTTGCCGCTCGTTGTTTTGATTTTGTCGACGATAGCGCTCGCCGGGAAAAAGCCGGAACCGAGTGCTTCGGTAAATTCGGGGATCGAACGAGGTGACATCGTCACCAGTGTGAACGGTATCAAGCTGGATGACCCCCAGAAAGGGGCCCGGGCGATGAAGGACCTGAATGGGTCAAATCGAGCGGTGATTCGAGTGATTAGGAACGGGAAAGAGCAAACCCTCATCCGCGAGGGGAAGTAAGAGTTACGTTCCCATTCACAATCGACTGGTCCTGGACCAGTTTTTGGGAGCGTCGTGCAGAGTGCCATCGAACTTCGGTGTCTCGGCGACGTCGGAATTCGGTTCCACTGTTTCT
>CAZFMF010000014.1:0-75678 GCA_964519985.1 uncultured Pseudobdellovibrionaceae bacterium
GATCTTTTCCATTCCTGCCCTAACGCGCCGTAACCACATGAAATTACGGAGAGGGAGCCGTCGGTGACGAAAAGCGCTCATTGCGGCGGTGCATCAAAAAATGGTATAACTCGGTTCTTCCAAAAACCTTTTGTTTAGGCGGCGAATGCGCTTTTTACGCTTCTGGAAACGGTGCGGGTGGATCTTTTTGTGCCTGGGTCTTGTCATGGGTTGCGCGCGCGGGGGCGCCATTCCGGGGGAAACGGGTGCGGTTTGTCAGATGCCGCCCGAAGGCCAGCGCCTGGGCGTGGATGTGCGTCCGACCGGGTTGCCGGCGCGTTTTCAGTACGCGACCCGCGGCGGAATTCCCGAAATCACCCTCTTTTTGCAATTTAGCCATGGTCGGCCAAAGGCTCGATATGCCGTCGCCGAGCCCAGTCCAATGTACGCCCAAACTCAACAGTGCTTGGCGCAGGTCCAGCCCTTTCTCAAGGGGCCTGCGGGGGAAATGTTGGTCATCCGGCTCGCCCCGGAGGCGGAAGTCGACCGCTCGCCTTTCAAACGGGTGATTCAGGTCACCGGCCAGCCGGTGCGAGGTCACTCGGCGCTGTGGCAAGCCCAGTGGCAGTGTCCCCAGATCATGCACGAAGTCTTTCACCTGGTGGGACTAGTAGATGAGTATGCGGACGCCCCGAGCTACGTTTGTCGTGCCTCGGGACCCACCGATTCGATTATGGTCAATCCCGATCTCGCATACCAAGTCGTTTTGGGGCAACGAAGCCGCCATTCGATTCTGTACCCCGCGCAATACCGAGCCATCACCGCTCCGGGCTGTCCGTCGGAAAATCGTGGTTACTACGCTTGTGCGGCCAATGCCTACCGCACCAATCCGAAGAGTTGCACCCCCTCACCACCCGAATGTAGCGGGAATCGCGCGGATTGGGTAAACCTCTAGCCGATGGAAAAAATCAGACTGCACAAATGGATGGCGTCTCAAGGCATCGCCTCCCGACGGGCCGCGGAGCGCTTGATACGGCTCGGCCAAGTGGAAGTGAACGGTGTGGTCGAAAAGACCATGGGCCGTCAGATCGATCCGACGAAGGATAAGGTCAAGTTTCGCGGCAAGCTGCTCGCGGAGGCCGCGCCGAGCTCAGTCTACTGGTTGCTGAACAAACCGGATGCGACGTTGACCACGAAATCGGATCCGGAAGGTCGGGCCACCGTTTTTCATCTGCCGTCGTTGCAGCGCATTCCCTTTCCGGTGATTTCAGTGGGACGGCTCGACTACAAGACGGAGGGCTTGCTCTTGCTCTCCAATGACGGGGAACTCGCTCACCGTTTGATGCATCCCAGTTTTCACTTACCCCGCACCTACGATGTTTTGCTGCCCAAAAAACTGACCGATGCCCAGTTGAAGCGATTTGCGCAAGGCATTCACCTCGCGGACGGTCCGACCGCGGCGCTCGATATCCGTCCCGTCGGGACCAAGAACATGGGCAAGAGCCATTGCTACTGGTACCGCCTCGTTGTGCACGAAGGCCGCAATCGTCTGGTGCGCCGGATTTTCGAGAAGCTGGGCGCGCGGATTGTGAAGCTGGTGCGGGTCGCGTACGGACCGATTCGTCTGCCGCCGGACTTGCCGCCGGGAGAAATTACGCCCTTGAGCGCGGATCAGATCTTACGTCTTAAGCAGCTCGTCGGTTTGGCGCCGATGCCGGAGCCTGTACGTAAAACGCCGCGAAAGCGGATCCCATCGCGGGCAAAACCCAGTCCCATCGAAAATCCACGTACGCTGGAAGCGACGCCAGTAGGAGCGCAAACGCCGTGAGAGAAGCAAAGGGCTGAAAGCGCACCCACGCGGCGGCCGCGGTCACAACAAAAAGAAAACTTTGAATGCGCGTCAGATCCACCGGCCAATCCGAGAGGGGAATCGGCTGCCAAACCAGTTGCGGCAACGCAATCCAACCGGGCGATCCCCCCTGCAGGCCGGGCAGTTTCAACCACGCAAACGGCATGCGCACCCCACCTCCGATGATCAGTTTGCCGAGCAAAGATAAAATTCCGGCATTGAGTGCGGCCAGCACGTACCCGAGCGCATCGGCCGGACGCTTCAACCACCGGCGGTGGTAAGCCACCAAGAGGATGGCGATGGCAATTCCCGGTTGGTACGGGTGATTGGGGAGACCGAAAGCGAGATAAGAAATGACGAGCGCCGTCGACGCCACGGTGACCGAGAGTAACGCAGGCTGCATCGGTGAAAAGTAGCGATGGAGGGATCGGAAGTCACGCCGCTGCGGGGCGATCGGCGCGGATCGTTCCCACCGCGGCCAGCAGAATCAGCAAGCAACCCATCGCCTGCAGAAACGTCAGAGACTCGCCCAGAATCAAGTAACCAAAAAACGCCGCGAACGGAGACTCCAATAGGAAGAGTAGGCTAACGACGGAGGCGCTCAGAACCCGCTGCACACGGGCTTGAATCACAATCGCCATCAGCGAGCTCCCAAAGATCAAGCTGAGGAGTCCCGCGAGCGGCAGAGCGGCCAAGGGGAAAGTCGGCGGCGCCTCGAACGCAATGGCAAATACGAGCGGCAACAAGCCCGCGGCGCCGCACTGGCCAATGGTAAAGACGTAGTCCGAACCCGAACGCGGAGCAAATCGCCCCACGTCGAGAATCTGAAAGGCGGCGGCCACCGCGCAAAGCAGCGTCAACGCATCACCGACGCCGAATTGTTGCAGATCCAGATTGCACATCAAGCCGGTGCCAATGAGAGCGATCAGTACCCAGAGGAAATGCTCACGATTGATTCGGTGCCCGTAAAAGATGCGGCCGAGAATGGGGACAAAGATGATGTACAAGCAGGTGATGAATCCGCTCTTGGCCACGGAGGTGAATTGCAACCCGTAGGCCTGGAGGAGGAGGCAGAGGCCGAGCCAAAAGCCGGGGAGGGCGCCCAATCCCAAATCGCGCATCCGAAATTTTCGTCGCCAGGGCACCCAGATCAGAATGGGAATAAAACCGATCGCAAAGCTCAAGAGCAAGCGGAGCGCGTTCGTCCAAGAGGGGCCCATCCCCATCAACGCCCAACGAACCGCGATGAAGCCGAAGCCCCAAAGCGTGGAACCGAAAACCATTTCGGCATATGCGCGTTTTCGTTTTTTGGCCGTCGACATGAATGCAGGTTAGTCGAGCCAACTCTCGCCGTCTACGCAAGGACGGCTAGGGTGTAGTTGGTGAGTCGGGGGGGTCGGTGTCGGTGGGCTCGGGCGCCTTGGCCTTTTGGAGCGATTCGTGCCCACACGCTTGCGCGAAGCCGCTTTCACAGGCTTGCGCAAACAGGCTCTTGGCTTCGGCCGTTTGTCCCTGATTCCAATAGACCTGGCCCATTAAGTTTAGCGCTTCGGGCAGGTGGGGGTCGTTCGGGTGTTGCACGCCGAGCTGAGCGATCTTTTGGAGATAGGGCAAGGCGCCGAGGTAGTTTTTTTCGTTGAATTTGAGATACGACATCACGAGCAGGGCCTTGGTCGCGGTGGGATGGATCCGGATCCAGTTTTCGACGACGGCCGCGGCTCCGACGGTGTCTTTCAGTGAGAGCTTGGCGAACGCCTGATTCTCCATCAACCATTCGTCTTGCGGATCGCGCTGCAATCCACGCTCGATCACTTTGAGTGCCTCGTGGTTTTCATTTTGTTGGAACATCAATTGGGCTTCGAGTTTGTAGCCAATCGTGCTGTCGATCGCGAATTCGTTTTGGAGTGCGCGCGAGAGGATCAGCGCCTTGGTCGGCGAGCGAGTGAGTTCGCGGAACTCCAGGAAGAGATTGGCCGCTTCGACGAAGAGTTCCCGACTGTGTTTGCCTTCCTTCATCAAGCGGTCGAGTTCCGCCATCTGCGTTTCCGCTTCTTTGCCGAGACCCGAGCGCAGGAACAGGGCGATGAGGCGCACGGTGGCGATGGGATGGTCGGGATTAATGGCCTTGGCTTTGCGGTAGGCCTGGATCGCCGGTTCAAAACGCTTTTGTAGCGCGTAGAGTCCACCCAAGGTGACAAAGAGTTCGGGATCACTATCGTAGGATCGGGTGAGCGACTCGGCCTTTTGAATGGCTTCGTCGACCTTGCCGTCTTTTTCCAATTGGCGCAGCGAGGTCAATCCGCGCTGAAAATCCGCGGGCGGACCATTGGAGCCAACGCCAAAAAGTAGATACAAAGTTCCGAAAACTAAGAAGGCGGTGAAGAGGTGGCGGTTCATTGGCCGCATCGCGCGGTAAGCAGCGAGTAAGGTGCGCTTTTCCTTCGGCGCGCGCGTGGAACCGGTGACTTCGTCGTCCGCAAATTCCTTTTCCGCAATTGATGCGGGGCCCGGGTTTTCGTGGAACTCTTTCAAGTCGGAATCGAAGCCCGCGGGTTCCCGGCTGCGCAGGCTAGAGTGCGAGACAGAAACCTCGTTAAATTCTTTGAGCTTCGGTTTCGCCCGGCCCGGTTTGGGGGGCGGGGGTGGAACGTTCACTTCCGCTAATTCGGTGGCGGGGCTCAATTGGCAGTCGAAGAGGGTATTTCCGATTTGAAGGCGGTCGCCGTCGACCAGCACACCGCTCTCCACCGTGTTGCCATTGCAAAGCACACCGTTCAAACTTTTCAGATCGGTGAAACTGAGTTTGCCGGAGCGTTCGTCGTAGTTGAGCGTGACGTGAGAGCGAGACACCCGAGGGTCCTGAAGGATCACATCGCCCTTGGTGCGACCAATGACGGTGGTGCCCGGCTCGATCGAGATGACCTTGCCCTTGTCCTTGCCCTCAATGATGACAAGTCTTGGATTTGACGAGTCTTTTGGCGCCACAGTCCCCTCTGACCGGGTGCATTAAAAAACACGCACTCCGGCGATATCTTATCGGACTGAAACGGCTTTTTATTAAATCGGGGTTAGGCGGCGCGCTTGGAAGGTTGGGTCTTGGCGCGGGTGATTTTCATACGAAACTCGCCCTCGAAAAGGGCGCCCGGGCGCATTTCGACGTTCGGTGCGCTAAGCGTTCCCTGCACTTGGGCGGTAGGGGAGAGCCGGATTTTCACGGACGAAGTGATGTCGCCGTCCACTCGGCCTTCAACCAGGACCGGGCCAACCGCGTGCACGGAACCTTTCACCCATCCGGTGCGACCGACGCTGACGGGTTCTAGGCTTTGCTGGTGCACGTCGCCTTCCACCAGACCGTGGATCTGAGTATTGGAAAGGAAGGTGAGATTCCCCTGAATATTCGAGCCTTCGGTAATAATGGTTGGGGCGGCCATTTCGGTGATGAGCGATTTCATTATTGCTCCTCGCTTTCGATAACCTTGCGCTCGTGTTGGAGCAGCTGCTTCTCAGAGTCGAATACGTAGGCGTTGATGGCCAAGGGGCGTAAAAGCTTGCCCATCTTGAAAACGGTGTTGGTCTGCAAGACCCGATTGAAACGGAAAGATTTTTGCTCAAGCGTCCCAAGCTGATTCGGATCCATTTCGTCGCGGGCGCTGTTGCCGGGGTAGAAGAAGAAACGCTTGCGAAGAGGTGTCGACGGATTCGCACCTCCAATGCGGGGCACTTCCGTTTCTAAGACCAGGAGAAGTTTTCCCACCGCCGTTCCGGGTTGGCTGGTCACCATTCCCAACCGTATGGAGCAATTATCTTCCGCACATTCCGCGCGCAGGTCGTTGATGCGGGCCACCACGTCACTAGCGGCGGCGCCTTCGGCCTTGGGCTTTTCGGCCGTAGTGGCATTGGCGTGGGCCACCGTGCGTTCGTGGTGCGGGGTTTGCGCCGACGGAGCGTTATTGGAAGCCGCCGCGGGGGCCGGCGCGTTGGCCAAGAGGCGATCCGGCAGAGGATACGATTGGTAGAGCCGCTTCTCGCTTTCGAGTTTCAACACATGCTCTTGCAGCTTTCGGTTGATCTCTAATTCCCGGAAGAAGAGCAGGGTGCCCATCACCGTAACGGCGTAGGCGATCGTGGCACCGACTAGGTACAGGGATAAGCGACCAAGTGCGATTCGCGCCGCGTAAGGTGCACCGCTACCGTTTTTTCCGGTCTGCAAAATGAACGAAAGCGAATGATTCAATGCCAGGGGGTTTCTGACTTTCATTGGGGAGTCCCGTGTTATGATTGGGGAAAAGGTGAAGCGGAAGAGAAGATAAGGTACCTATTTAGTGTACCGAATCTTTCGCAAAAGATCCAAAAGTCGGCACGCGGCGCGGCAAGAGGTTCCCCTGGACGCTGAAAAGGTCAAACGCAATATCCACCGGGCGTCGTTGCTCATGGTTGCGAGCATTCTACTCTCGCGTTTGATTGGTTTTGTCCGCGAATGGATTATCGCCCAAACGGTCGGCGCCACGCCGATGACCGATGTCTACTACGCTTCCTTTACCATCCCCGATTTTTTGAATTACTTGATGGCCGCGGGTGCGCTCAGCATCACGTTCATTCCGGTCGTTTCGAAATATTTAGAATCCGGACGCGAGGAACTCGCCAAACGCATTTACCGAACCCTCCTGACGTCGATGGGGGGATTGCTGATCCTGCTTATCCTCTTGGCCGAGATCTTCACGATGCCGCTGGCGCGGGCGATCGCTCCCGGCTTTACGCCCGAGCAGTTTGAAGTCCTGGTCTTTCTCTTGCGCATCATTTTGCCCGCTCAGTTTTTCTTTTACTGCGGGGGCCTAGCGATGGCGGTGCAGCAGACGCATGGCCGATTTCTTTTTCCGGCGTTGGCCCCGCTCATCTACAACACCGGAATCATCGTATGCGGTTTGGCATTCCACTCGCTCTATGGCGTTGCGGGTTTCAGCATTGGCGTGACCGTGGGAGCGTTTGTCAGCCACGGCGTGATGCAGTGGTGGGGCTTGCACCAGCTCGGGTATTCTTCCTGGCCGCTCTGGGATTTTCAGCCGGAAATCCGCGCCGCGATTCGGCGCTACCTTTGGCTCACCTTTCCCCTCACGTTGGGGTTTTCCCTGGTGGCGACCGATGAATGGATCAGCAAGTACTTCGCCAGCTCCATGGAAAGTCGGGCGATCAGCTGGATGGCCTATGCCCGCACCGAGATGCGCATTCCGGTTGCGGTGATCGGTCAGGCCGCCGGGGTGGCGAGCTTTCCCTATATGGCGCGCCTTTGGGCGAGCGGGGCCTTCGTCGACTATGGTCGCACGCTCTTGCGCGAGATGATGAAGCTATGGGCGATCGCGCCCTTGGCGGCGATTCTCACTTTCCGATTTGCCGAGCCCATCACCCATTTTATCTTCGGGGGTACGCGTTTTACCGCCGAGGATCTTTTGAATACCGCTGAAGCCCTGAAGATGTTCAGCTTCGGAATTTTCTTTTGGACGGCACAGGTGATGCTGGCCCGCGGCTTTTACGCCTGCCAGATGACGTGGCTGCCTTCCACGATCGGCGGACTTTGTAGCCTGCTAGCGATTCCGCTGTACGGGGAGATGGGACGGCGTTTCGGTTTCGCCGGTCTGGCGCTGGCGGGAAGCTTGGGGATTGCCGCGTACACCACCGCGCTTTGGATCTTGCTGCGTCGGCACCTGCGCAAGTATTGCACCGGCCTGGACACGCGATCTTTTTACACCTTTGTTTTTGGATGGAGTGCGGCGCTGGTTTTCTTGGGCCTGGTCGCCCACGGTCTAGGCTCCTTGGGGCTTTATCAGCACACCCGGCTGTCCGCGCTTTTGGAACTTGCGGTCGTCGTGGCGGTCACCGGAGGACTCGCGCTGGGGCTCTTGCGCACCGTTTTTCGTCGGTTGACCGACGGGCCGCTCTACTAAAGACTACACCTACGTGGCGAAACTCCGTCGACATGAAGAAAAGCTCCCCTCCGGACTCGTTTCCATCTGGATTTTCTGTCTTTGCTTGCTCGCGGTGGCGGCGCGCAATTTCGAACAAGGTGGGATCGGGACCGATGGCCCCCTTTACGCTTTGCTGGCTCGCGGCGTGGCCCGTACCGGGGAGTGGTTTTACCTGCGCGGCACGGTCGAGAAATTTATTCCCGTCGCGGATTTTCCCCACCTTTCGATTTGGCTGATGGCATTGGTATTCAAGGTCTTGCCGGCCGCGGACTGGTCAGCGCGCATTTTGGGGATGATCTATTACGGTGGCTTTCTGGCGATCTTTTTTCGCTTTCTCCGTCGTTTCGCCGGTCTGCAGGTCGCCACCGTCGCGGTCTTGATGCTTTGGTCTTTCTACCGGTTCTCGAACTACTTCGCGAACGTCACCCTCGATTCCGGTGCGCTCTTCTACGGCGCGGCCGCGGTGTTGCTGGCCTACGAATCCCTCTGGGATCGGCGTCGAGGGCTCGCGGCATTGGGAGGAGCCTGCCTCGCGTTTTGCGCGATGACGAAGGGACTGATGGTCTTTGGTTTCTTGCCGGCGTTCCTTTTTGCGATTTTTCTGGCGGGTACGCCGACCCGGTTTCGGGGTGCCGGATCGTGTCTCGCGCTGCTCGTCGGGGCCGCGGTCGGAGTCATGGGGATCTATTTGCTTTGCGTGCATCTGGCCGTTCCCGGTCTGATTGACCGCTACTTTTACAACCAGTGGTGGAACCGATTCAGCGTGCAATGGAACTGGTCGCTCTTGGGGAAGATGCGATTCTGGTCACCGTTGGTGCACGCCACGCATTTCCTGGCTTTGGTTTGTTTGGCGTCGTTGGTCTGGAAACGCCCCCGTGGGATTCACCTGCTTCCTTGGGTTCTCCTCATCACGTTTGCCGTGCTGTACGCTCCGGCGGATCGGGTCGGCATCCATTATATGGTCGCCTTTTTGCCCTGGTTTGCCTGGATCTTGGCGTTTGCTTTTTTCCCTCTCGGCAAATGGTCGGCGGCGATGGTGATGCGCGCATCGGCCGTTTTCTCCGTTTCGATTTTGGTCTTGTTGCAGTTTTTTCCCATTCGTTTGCATGGCCAAGAAGACCCCGAGATCCCGCATTTGCAAAGTCGCATTCGCGATGGACGGGTGCAGCGTCTGGTACTCGACGATCGGCCCGAGTCGCTTAACTTCACTTACAAAGATCGCTACAGCTGGTATTTGGACGTTCCGATCGAAACGGTGAGTTTGGGGGAATTGGTGCCGACTCCCACCGCAAGCACCGCGTACCTCGCCTACCACCGCGACGCCACCCGTGAAAAAGAGATTGCCCAACGGGGCTGGTGTCTCGACGAGCGTTTCGCCGCGCGGAGCGTCTTTATTGACTGCCCACGCTTTGCACCGTAGGGAGACAGGGTGTTTACCGGAATCGATATCAAGTACTGGACACGATCGGGCTCGGTGCGTTTCATGCGCGATCGGAAGGCAGCGCCGGGAGGTCCGTGGGGGAAAGTGACTTGGCGGGGCCACACGGTGCACTACCGGCCCGGGACGAGCGATCTCACTCTCATCTACCGCGTCTTGCTCAAGCCCGAAGCCAAGCGCGAATACCGTTTGCCCGACCTTGAGCCACGGGTCATCTTGGACATCGGGGCGAATATCGGCGTGACTTCACTTCTCATGGCTGAGCGTTATCCCAACGCCCGTATTTTGGCGTTTGAACCGGCGCCCGAGAATGTTGCGCTCTTGCGTGCGAACACGCGCGCGATCCCGCGCATTGAAGTTTACCCGTTCGCGCTGGGAGCGCAGGACGGCGAGCTGCGATTGCGCGCCTCCGACGATCCGGGCAACCACGGGGGATTTTCATTTTTCGCCTCCGGCACGCGCGATACGGATTCCGTGACGGTGCCCGTGCGCGCCATCACTGGTTTCTTGCGCGAGCAAGCCATTGATCGCGTGGATTTCATCAAGATCGATACCGAAGGGTCGGAATACCCCATCCTCATGGCCGTCGACCCCGAGGTTTTGGCGCGCGTGAAGTGGATCACGGGTGAATTGCACGGCAACCGAGACTTCGCGCTTCTGGATCATCTCTCCCAATGGTTTGATATTTCCATGCGGAAGGATTTGCGCAGCCGTCTTTCGATTTTTGAAGCCGCACCCCGAGTTGACTCACGTTGATTTGCCCCTTAGCTTTCTCTGCGGGGGTTCCAATGAAAGTATTTTTCCACTTAGGCATTCTTTTCAGTTTTGTGGCGGCAACGGGTTTTGCCGCGGAAACCGAGACATCGACGGCGACCGCTCGGCGCCCGAGTGTGAGCATCGTGCAACTCAGTTTTCAATCCGGTTTGATCACGACCGGCGGGCATTTCGCGGGGCATTTCCTGACCGGGGTAAGTTTCGGCGTCGATCGGACATCGCCCGTGCGGTTGGGAGTGGAAACCGGCGTGATGTTCTCCCACTTTGTCGCGCTGCCGATCTTGCTCTCGCTGAGTTACAAACCGAACGAGCGCAAACGCAGCGCCTCTCCCTACATCGCGGGATCGATCGGTCCGGTCATTAGTTTGAACGGCGGCCCGGCGACTCAGGATGTGGCGCTGGCGCTACTCATTCGCCCGGGATTGTCTTTTCGGGTTGCGGACAGTCTGGATTTCAATACCGAGATCCAAATCGGTGGGTTGACCGGGATTTTCTATATCTCGCCGACGATCGGTCTGGTCGCTTATCTTTAAGGACGGTACCGACCGTATACGGTGGTCAATGTTTCCACGATCTCGCCGAGCGTGACGTGATGGCTCACCGCCGTGTAGATGAACGGCAATAAGTTCTTTTCTTCGCGCGCGGCCTTTTCGAGGGCCGCGCGTTTTGCTTTTACGTCTTCGGCTTTGCGGTTGGCTTTGAAGCGAGCGAGGCGAGCGACCTGGTCGCCTTCGACACGCGCATCAATCTTTAACACCGGCGGCGCCACTTTTTCGGTTTCGACGAATTCATTCATTCCCACCACGGTGCGCTTTTTGGTCTCGATTTCGAGTTGGTACGCGTAGGCGGCTTCCTGGATTTGACCTTGCTGAAAACCTTCTTTGATTCCGGCGACGACGCCGCCACGCTTTTCGATTTCCGCAATGAGGGCATGTGACTCGGCTTCCAGTCGGTCGGTCATCGCTTCAATGGCGAAACTACCGCCGAAGGGATCGACGGTGTTTTTGATTCCCGATTCGAAGGCGATCACTTGCTGCGTGCGCAAGGCCAGCTTCGCTGCTTCTTCCGTCGGTAAGCCCAGGGCTTCGTCGCGGGAATTGGTGTGAATCGATTGCGCGCCACCTAAGGCGGCGGCCAAACATTGGAGTGTCACGCGCGGAACATTGGTGTCGATCTGCTGAGCGATGAGGGTGCTGCCCGCGGTTTGGGCGTGAAACCGGAGCAGGAGTGATTTGGGATCTTTGGGCGCGTAGCGTTCCCGAATCAGTTTGGCCCACAGGCGCCGGGCGGCGCGAAACTTGGCCACTTCTTCCAAGAAATCGTTGTGGACGTTGAAAAAGAAGGAAAGGCGCGGCGCAAATTCATCAATGGAAAGGCCGCGGGACAGAGCGGCCTCCACGTAGGTGAGTCCATCGGCCAAAGTGAAAGCCACTTCTTGCACGGCGGTGCTGCCGGCTTCACGGATATGGTACCCACTAATCGAAATGGTATTCCAGTTGGGGACTTCGTTGCGACAGAACTCGAAAACATCGGCCGTGAGCCGAAGGCTCGGTCCGGGCGGGAAGGCGTAGGTACCGCGTGCGATGTATTCCTTCAAAATGTCATTTTGGATGGTACCCCGCAGCTCCTTGCGCGGCACGTTTTGGCGATCCGCGACCGCCAGATAAAGGCAGAGCAAGATAGAGGCGGTGGCATTGATCGTCATCGAAGTGCTGATTTCCGCCAGCGGCAAGTCCTTCAGCACGATGTCCATGTCTTCCAGGGAGCTGATCGCGACGCCCACCCGACCCACTTCACCCTTCGCCAGCGGGTGATCCGAGTCGTAGCCCATTTGGGTGGGGAGATCGAAGGCGATGGATAAGCCACTAATGCCCTGCGAGAGCAGGTACTTATATCGCGCATTGGAGGCCGCGGCGTCGCCGAAACCCGCGTACTGGCGCATGGTCCAAACCTTCTTCGTGTACATCGAAGGGTGGATGCCGCGAGTGTAGGGAAACTCGCCGGGGTTCTCAATCGGGTGCGTAAAATCAGGCGCCGTATAGAGGCTTTTGGGACGTTCATCCGTCATGCGTCAGAAGTGTACCCGGACGGGCGCGCTTAGGCGAGAACCTTGAAGCTCAACCCGGGCCTTGATAAGGTTGCAGCCGTGATGAAGAGCTTTTTCGCGAGCGAACATGAAGAGGTTATTTGTTTCAACGATCCGTCGGTCGGCCTAAAAGCCATCGTTGCCATCCACAATACCCAACTCGGCCCCGCCTTGGGTGGTTGCCGTATGTGGAACTATGACTCTTACGACTCTGCCATTGAAGATGCTTTGCGCCTTTCCAAAGGCATGACTTACAAGGCCGCCATTGCCGGGTTGAATCTAGGCGGGGGAAAGGCGGTCATCATCGCCAATCCCAAAACCGACAAATCCGAAGCGCTCTTTCGTTCGTACGGCTCCTTCATTGAGACGATCAATGGTCGGTACATCACGGCCGAAGACGTCGGCACCGATGTCAACGACATGGAATACATTTTCATGGAGACCTCGCACGTCGTCGGTGTGGCGCGCACGCACGGAGGATCGGGGGACCCTTCGCCGTGGACGGCCAAGGGCGTCCTGGAAGGCTTGCGGGCGTGCGTTGAGGTCAAGCTGGGCAAAACGGATCTCAAGGGCCTATCGGTGGCGGTGCAAGGGGCCGGGCACGTCGGGCAAGAATTGATCGAGCTTTTTCTGATGAACGGAATGCGCGTTTACGTCTGCGATATCGATCGCTCGCGCTGTGAACCCTTTGCGCAACGACCCGGGGTCACGGTCGTGGGTACGGATGAGATCTATGACACCGATGCGGATATTTTTTGTCCCTCGGCGTTGGGCGCGATCTTAAACGAGAAAACAATTCCGCGCTTAAAGTGCAAGATTGTCGCCGGTAGCGCCAACAACCAACTCGCTTCGCCCGAGATGGGAGATGAGCTTTTTCGACGCAAGATCCTCTACGCTCCGGACTACGCCATCAACGCGGGCGGCTTGATGAATGTTTCGATTGAACTCGAAGGCTACGACGAATTGCGGGCCAATCGCATGATCCGCAATATCTATTACGTCATGAAGTCGATCCTTCAAGTTTCGGCCGACGAAAAACTACCGGAATACCGCTGCGCCGATCGAGTCGCCGAGCGCCGCATTCAAGAGATCGGAAAGCTGCGCGCGCGCTTTCTCGGTGAAGGGAAGCCGGGATTCCCTACGCGCACGGTCCGTCGCTAAATGAACGACAAAGCCCTCCGCAAGGAAGAGTTATTGGCCCTGCTCAAAGAGTGCGGCGAAGTGTTTAGCTTTGCGTCGCGCAAGGCGAAGATCCTACCGACGCTTGGCTGGGGTCCGAATGTGGCCGCCGAATTCTTCAAAAAAAAGGGAACGGCACTCCCGCAGCCGGTGTACCAAGTCGATAAAAAAGCGTTGAATGAAGCGCTGGAGGCTTTGGGCGGGCTGCACACCAAGCTCCAGGGCGAGCATCCCGTCTTGCAGTGGCTGATGCGCAATAAGGAGTCGTTTAGTGCCGGTATTCGGCTGATTTTGGCGATTGATTCGGAGTCGTTCTTCCAGATCTCGACGAAACTTTACGGCAACTCGGGAAGTGCTTTGGCGCGCGGCCAGACCACTTATCTCGAGCTAGCGCAATCCATCAAAGCGCGCATTAGCGTTTGCAGTTTGAATGATATCGCCGAATCGAATTTGAAGATGAGCGCGGAAGAGTTGGCCGCCGCACTGGAAAAGCGCCTGCGCAAACGCACGCCCGCGCTCAACGTTAAGGTGGAGATCACGCCGGATATCACCGCGAAAGTGGTGGCGGGGATGAGCCGCGTGCGTATTCGAGCGGGAAGCCGTTTCTCGGAAATGGAACTGGGCGCGCTTTGGAATCATGAGGTCGAGAGCCATTGCCTCACGGCCCAAAATGGTAACAAGCAGGGGAATTGCCCGTTCCTCATTGCGGGCGGACCGCGAACCACGCTCACCCAGGAAGGCATTGCGGTCTTTCACGAAATTTACGGACACACGATGTCGCAATCGCGTTTCCTCACCCTTTGCGACCGCGTGGAGGCCGTGCACAAAGTCGAACAGGGCGCGGACTTCATGGAGCTCTACCGCTGGTTTCAGGGGCGTTGCGATTCGGACTCCGATGCCTTTTATTCCGCGCAGCGGATTTTTCGGGGCGCGCCGCTTGGCGGGCGCTATCCGTTCACGAAGGATGTGGTGTACCTCGCCGGGCTTTTGGAGGTGTACCACTTCCTCCAGGCCGCCACCAAAGTGCAGGATCGCATTCTCATCGAGTGCCTGCTGGCCGGTCGCATCGCGTTGGAAGATGTGGGCATCGTAGAATGGCTGCGTCTGCACGGCATCATCGAGCCGCCCCATTTCATCCCGGACTGGCTGAAGAACTGGGAGGCGCTGGTCAGCTTCTTTAGTTTCTTCGGTGTCGTCTTACATTCGGTAGATTTGAGCAGTTTCCAGAGTTACTTCGACGAGTACAGTGACGTTCACGATTGGAAAATTCCGCTGTGAGTTTGACGTCGCCCAAGCGTTACCAACTAAAAAAAGAGGCCGTGAATGCGCTGAAGCAGGGGCACCCGTGGATTTTTCGCGGCAAGGTCAGCACGGCGGCCGAGGTGTTTCAATCCGGTCAGTGGCTGACGTTGGTCGGGGCTCAGAACGAAATTTTAGGGTACGGCGTTTTCGAAACCGACGGTTGGATCGCCGTTCGAGTTCTGAAGCAGGGCACGACCTTGCCGGACGCGGAGTGGGCGGTGGGACGCGTGCGCAAGGCCATCGCCAAGCGCGAACAACTCCGCAAATTTTCGGATGCCTTCCGCGCGGTGCACGGCGAGAACGATGGGCTGCCGGGAATCGTCGTCGATGTGTACGGAGATACCGCGGTCCTGCAAACGTACGTGCCAAGCGTCGATGCGCTGGGGCGCTTTGTCGGCGCGGCGGTCGTCCAAGCTTTGGGGCTGCGCAATCTGCTGTGGAAATTGCCCGTCAAACGCAAGTCGGAACGGGGCGATCGGATTTTGCGGGGCAAGTCACCGGGCGAAATCGTGATTCGCGAAGGGAAACTCAAGCTCACGATCCCGGTGAGTGAAGGGCAAAAGAGCGGGGCGTTTCTGGACTTGCGGGGACTACGCAAATGGCTCGCGCAGCAAAAGCTCGCGGGGAAACGGGTGCTGAATCTCTTTAGTTACACGGGAACGTTAGGACTCGCCGCCGAAGTCGCGGGGGCGAAAGAGATTTGGAATGTGGATGTGAGCAAAGGCGCACTCGACGTGGCGAAGCGACTGCACACGCTCGACGCCAAGAAGCACAAGTTTCTGGCCCAAGATATCTTCGATTGGTTTCCAAAACTCGACGAGGATGAAAAATTTGATCTGATTATCGTCGACCCCCCGATGATGGCGAGCAAAGCGCTACAGGTGGAAACGGCGCTCCAGGCCTACCGCAAGCTCTACCGCGAATCGATCCGCCATCTCGCTCCCAAGGGCCGCATCGTCGCCTGCTGCTGCACCGCCCGCATCCCCCGCGCCAAGTTCGAACATCTGGTTTCAAACACTTTGGGCTCGCGCTTTGCTTGCGAAAAGAAAATCGCCCCCGAAGACGACCACCCCGTCAGCTTCCCCGAAGGCGATTACCTCAAGCTATTGGTGTACCAGCAGAAGTAGATGGGCACCTTTAGGGCTATTACTCTGGTCGGTTGGTGAGACGACAGGAAATCAGGTTGCCGTCGGACTTGTTCCATCCGTCGTTCCACCACTGATATCCCCGGCAACCAGAACGTTCTAATTTCTCACAACTCGTTTGGTCGATGACATTCGTATGGTCGAAATCCTCGTCCTCGCATTTGGACGTCGGTGAGCTTACGGCGCAAAGTCTCTTGTAATATCCATCTTCAAACTTTTCACAGGCACATCGACAGGCCACTTGATAGGGCGCCGCCCCCGCCAGACCCGCGACCGTGAATAGAATCAATGCCAGTATTCTTTTCATTTCTAAACCCCCGCTTTTTCGGACGGTACGTCGGGTGCGGGTTTCAAGGCAAGGGGCACTTTTTACCGCGGGCGTCGCAATGATAGGCTCCGCTCCTACGGCTGAGCGATTTCGAGAAGTTTCTGAGTGAGGCTGGCCGAACCCCAGATCAGGAAGGCGGTGAAGGCCAAAACGATCGTCGTCCAAACAATCTTCGTGGTGCGGGTGGTTTTGGAGTTGCGCCAGAGCAAGGGGAGCGCGAGCGGGCCGACCAAAAGGGCGGCGCCGATGAAAGTCCATTGGCTGGTCAATATTTTTTCTCGGGCTTCGGGGCGCATTTTCTAGTTCGGGTTAAATCCGACGACAAACTGTACCATGTAAAACCGTTGCGGGCGTTGCCAAAGTCCGGCGCCTAGTTCCGCGCCATAGGTTGAAAAGTGAATGCGGGTGTGAGGCGGGAACTGAAGGCTAAACCCACCGCAGGGGTAACCTTGCGAAAGGCCGCCGCGCAACGCGAAGTAGGGATGCTTGTATTCCACCCCGAAATTTAACTTCTTGATCAGCGTGGCGGAATCAAAGGCGTTGCGGAAATCGAAAGCAATATTCACATTCCCACGGCGCATACCCAGGCTGTAATCGAGCGCCGTACCGAAGTTAAATGTCATGGGGACGGCGGGTGGACCCGACGTTAGGCCGATGGGTCGGAAGGTGGTACTGCCGATATCATTGATCGTCGCCGCGAGTGTCCACTTCGGATAGCTCGCCGGTAGCGGCACCGTCGCCATCATGCCCACATCGACGCCGATTCCCAAACCCGAACCCGTGAGTTCGATGACGTGATCAAAAGCCGCCGACATAAAGTCGTCGGTGCTGGGCAAACCCAAATCCGTAATCAGGTCCAGCGCGGTCAGAGTGGTATCCACGCCGGTGCGGTGGAATCCGCGCACGGTGGCGCCAACGGAAAAATAGGGTCCCAGTGGAATGCCAAAACCCATCGCTAACCCAATGTCGTTGAACGCGTAGATATCGACGTTGGCGTTCAGGTTATCAATATCGCTCATTTCCAGGAACGCATTGGCTTGCTCGAAAAACGCCATGCTGAAATAGGGCGTGATGAGAGTGGGGCGAACGCCCAGGCGCATGGATTGTTTATCGGCCTGAATCAGTCCATTGTAGTTCCCGCCGAAGAGCGCATCACCGAGTCGGCCTAGGGTGGGAAGAGAATCGACCCCCAAGGAAAGATCGATCACGCTGACGTGGGTTTCTTTCACCCGGGCGAGTCCGGCGGGATTGTACCAGAGCGCATTGTTATCGTCGGAAATCGCCAGAAACGCATTGCCCATGCCGGTGGGACGGACGCCGGGATACGGCGTGCGCAGCAACTCACCGAACGCCGAAGGCGCCAAGGTGAAAAGGCAGAATATGAGTAAGACACGTTTCATTTAAAATCCGATGGTGTAGCGCAAAAGAAAACGGCGGTCCGCGCTGCTCTCTTGGCCGACCCCTACGTCCTGGGCATAGGTGGCCATTTCAAAATCTCCGCCGCGCACGCGCAGGCCAACACCGCCGGTCGGAAAGAGCTGGTTCGCTCCGGCCCAAATAAAAAAGCCCCGGCGCGTGATGAACTGAAACCCGAAGTGCAGCCGCTTGCGCAGCGGCAATTGGACCATCTCGATATGCCGGAACTCAGCGCTGAAGCTGGCGCGGACCCCTTTCCACAGGACCGGGTGCGCGGAAAGGGCGACGTTGAAACTCTGGGGAATCGGATCGGGCACGCCGCTACTGAATGCGTTTAAGAAAGTGGAAGGCATGAAGCTCGTGTTGAGCATGTCCTTCCAAGTGAAGCCCAAAGTCGGGAGGTAGGAGACGGGCAGCGTCGCCATGATGCCGAGATCGGCGCCGATGCCGATCCCTTCCTTCATTAGGGCGGATATCCCGTCGGCGGTGGGCGGTAGGGCCGCATGCGCGTAGGTGCCCTTGAGTTGATTGCGGGCGATACCTTTCACCGCGACGCCAATTTTCAACATATTCGCGGCGAGATTCGTTGCTCCCCCGATAACGATGCCGTAGTCATTGCCGCTGCGGATGTCGATATTCGTTCCGTCGGAGATCGCGGCATATTCGTAAGAGCCAAGTAGGGCGATTCCGAAACCGCGCCGGGCAACGGCCGGAACGAAACTCCCTTTGAAAAAGTTGTAGCGGTTGGGATGGGCCTGAACGGTTTGAAAAAGGCGATTGCGGCCTACCGAACGACCCTCCACCGCGGTGCCCATAAAGCCGGTCGAGAGGTTTCCGTCGAAAGCGGCGGGGGTGATCTCCCAGTGCTTGAGGGTGGCCTTCGCGAGCCCGGCGGGGTTGTGAAAAAGTGCGGCGTAACCGTAGGCATCGGCCGTCCAGGCGTTTCCCATCGCCAAGGCCTGGGGGGCGTTGTAAGTTTCAAATATTTCGTCCAGAGCTCGCGCTTGCGGGACAATCAGGACGGAAAGAAGGCAGACAATGGCCCGAGCCGGGATAGAAAAGTGTTTCGAGGATTCGGCTTTCCGTGCCATGACGCGGAGTGACTCTTTCCCTTTGAAATTCCACTCCTTTATCGGCAGTTCCGTTGGAAATCCGATGCTTTTTTGGACGGGGTTGCGATGAGCCGCGTCGACAATCGGGTGCTTCGCAGCAAGCTGCGTTTGACCGACCTGCCGGCTTCGCGGTGGTGGGGCACACTCGTTCGATTTTCCAAGACAATCGAGGTTTTGATTTTCAAGATTGGGCAGGTATTGGGCCTATACCGGCCGCGAAAATCGATCGTGGGAATTCCTTCGCTCGCCACCCGCAACTACACTTCGATTCAGGCGATCGTCTACAACGGGACCCAAGAAGAAGTCTTGGGTTTTCGCCCGCGGCGATTGATGCACCGCATTTTGCGCGGTCTTCCCGACGTCGAGATGTTCGAGCGGATGCGGTTCCAACTCGCGGTTTCCGAGTACTCGATGCGCACGGTCGATGCGAGCACCGAGACCCGCGGCTTTGTTCACCTGCAGGTGCCTTGGCAACTGCCGTGGCGCGCGCCAAAAAAATCGTACCTGCGCATGTCGCCGTTGGGGGTGGAGACGCTGGTCGGCCGCATTCGCCTCGGCGATTACGACGTGTACAGTTGCCCGGTCTTTTTTCTCACCGAACAAGTGAAGTGGGTGATCGTGTCGGATATCGACGATACGATCAAGGAAAGCAATATCGCTCAGACCACGAGCCTCTCTTCGATTCTGCGCAGCATCTTTCGGGGCAACTACTACACGTACAAGGCCATCGACGGAATGGCGGAGCTGTATCGCGAGCTTGCGGCTAAGGGGGCTATGGTCATTTATTTAACCAGCACCCCGTACCAGCTGGCACCGTTCCTGATGAAGTTTCTACGCGATGCCGGTTTTCCCGAAGGGCCGATTTATTGCCGTTGGTTGGGAATCAAACGCTTCGGACATAAATGGCGCATGCTCCATCGCATCTTGAGCAATATGGAGGGGCAGCGGGTGTTTCTGATCGGGGATAGCGGTGAGCAAGACCTGCAGATCTACCGACGCATTTGCGATACCGAAGCCTTTCGTGAAAAAATCGAGAAGGTTTTGATTCGCCACGTTCCGGGCAGCCGCTTGCCCGCTCTGGTCGACGCGCGGGAGAATCTCTACGGAGATATTTCGGCCCTGCGGACGCATCTGGCGCCGGCACTCGAATCCGAAACCCCGACTTGAAGGCGCGGTGCGTTGGCGTTTTTCGCCGGGCCGCGTTCAGTTCACGTCCGGCTGACTTCTTTTGATACAATACGCAAAGGTGCATCCTACCCCACGCAGCTTAGTCATGGTTCTGCGACGGTTCTCGTTGCTCGGCTGTCTGCTTGCGATCTTTTTTTCCGGCAACGCCTTCGCCGCCGGCAAGGGCGCAAACGTCCATTGCGTGGGCGGCTGCCCCAGCTTCTACATTGCTCCCCGTTTGGCGTTTGGCCGCCTATCGGTCACCGATCCGGCGGGCGGTGCGGTGGCGGATTTTGTTTCGGACACCGCGCTGGGCGTGGAGACAAACTACGAGCTCATCGGCGGTCCGGCGTTCTCGCTTTTCTTATTTTACGCGTTGGACAAGATGGCTTACGTTCCGCCGACTGGTCGGTCGATTGCACCGACGTCTTCGCTGTTAAATACCCTTCGCCTGATGGCTTTCTACAAAGAGATCGACGGGAGGTTTTTCTTTGGGTTGGGCGGCGAGTATCGCCAATCGTTTTTCCTCGACCGCGTGAATTCCACCGAATTCGTTTTCGAGAAGCACTTCATTCCGCGCGGATTGCTTCAAGTCCTGATCCGCCTTTGGGGCGGAGGGAAGGGTGGGGGCACGGCCGCCTTTCTGGAGTTGGAAGGGGGCTACCGGCTCGGCGTTCAAGCCACGTCGATTACGATCGACGGCGGTCTGGACTTCGGCGGCCAATTTTTCTACTTCATTCCCGTCGATAAGATCGATTTGCGGTTGGGATTGCGCGGTGGGTTGGAACAGTTTCCATCCACGCCACGCAATCAGAAAAACCTGGTCTTCACTGCACTCGTGGGCCTCGTCTTCAAATGATATAATTCTTCTATGCTAAAAAAACTCACTGCCTTCGTTTTGGTGGCTTGGGCGCTTCCCGCCTTGGCCCTGAAAACCGCTTACGTTTCCTTCGACCACCCGGATGGTTGGCGCTGTGAACTTTCGCAAGGGGTTTGGATTTGCCAGAGCACGCTGGAAGGCGAACGGCGCGAGTCGGTGGTGCTTTCCATTGCGACGATGGCGACGGAGTGGGACAGCGTCGACAACTACCTCGAGTATCTGAAAAAGCCGCGCACGATCACCGACGATCAGGGTAAGGCGGTGCAATCGGAAGTAAAGTACGCACGTAAGCGCGATATCAATGGCGTGACTTGGGTGGATTCGTTGCAGGCGAATTCCGAGCTTCCGGGTTTCTGGTCGCGTTACGTTGCGACCGTGCACAACAAACTCGCGATCCTCATCACCTACGTGGTTTCCGATGAGCAATACAAACGGCTCGCGCCACAATTCGATCGCATGGTGGCTTCGTTGCGCCCGAATGCCGAGTTCGATTTGAATATTGCCTCAAAGCAGGGCGAGACCCCGTTGCCGGGCGCCGCGAAGCTCGGACCTTCCACGGCGAATATTTTACGGGATAAGTTGAAACCGACGGCAGGTTTGTCGACGAAACTTTCCGCGGACACGTCTTCCGATTCGGAAGGGGAGTCCGGCGGGATGGGATCGATTCTTGGCGTTGCGGCCTTGGGCGGAATCACCGTTTGGTACGTTTTACGCCGTCGCAAGAACCAGAAGAAGGGCCCACCGCCCCCCGGTCAGCGCGCGGCTTAGTACTTCAATTCCGCGATTTCGGTGCCGACGGCTTTGCTCAACTTCGCGAGCGCCGCGTTGAATTGGTAGACGGTCAAAATGTAATTCATCCGCGATTCGCCATCGCCTTCTAAAGACTCCAAGAGATCCTTGGGTGCGGTCACGCCGATGGAATAGCCCATCGCATTTCCGACGAACCACTTGCGGCCCGTTTTTTTGCGGCGCTCGGCGATTTCCAAACCTTGGCGGGCTTGCTCGAGCTCCCAGTACGCGCGACTGACGTCGAGCTCAATGCCGGGGACCGCGTACTTTTCCGTCGCTTGTAACTTCATCGCTTGGGCGCGTTCTTCGCCCGCTTCCGCCGAATGCCGCGCAAACTCGAGATCCAGTCGCAGGCCCAGCGCGACGCCCCCTTGCAATCGATTGAAAGGATCCTGCGCGTAAAAGCTGGTCTGACGGGTGCGCACCGGCGACCAGTTGAGGTCCGCCATCGCCGCCACGAAAAGCGTGGGGTAACTCTGGGCGTCCTTGGCATCGGCGAGCGCGTTGCGCGCCGCTTGTCCGGCCGCCAGCGCCTTAAATTCCGGGCGGTGAGCGCGGGCTAGCTTCAAATAATCCTCGAGCGGTTTTTTCTCGTACTTCTGCGGTTCCAAGCCAGTGTTGCTCACCGATCCGAAAGCACCGCCCGTCATCCACAGCACCGCCTTTTGGGCGGTTTGCCGTCCTTGCTGGGTGTACAGCTTTTTCTGCGAGAGATCATCGAGCGCGATTTTGAGTCGGGCGAGGTCGTGCGGTTTCACCTCAGACTTCTTGCCCTTCTTGCTACCTTCCTCGGCTTCTTTCACGGCTTCGCCCAAAAACTCAGTCAGGTTGTTGACGAGTTTTTCGAGATCGCACGCCATCAAGTACGAGTAGTAAAAGTCTTTGGCGGAAGCGAGAATCTCATTGCGCTTCACCTTGGCCAGTTCCTGGTTGGCGAGGAGCTGATTGTCGGCGGCTTTGCGGTAGTTGCCAAGTTGGCCGAAGGTGTAGATCGGCTGAACGATCTGGGTTTGGCTGCTGAGCCAAGGACCCCACTTGCTCCAATCGCGCGTGACGGCGACGGCGTTGCCCTTTTCTTCGAAAATGGGCGAGGCCAAGATCGTCGTTGTCCCCTTCGGCCACATGGCCGCTTTCGCACGCTCGACCTGTTGGCGCGCGATTTCCACGTCACCTTCTGATTCTTGAATCTGCCCGTTGTTGGCGAGGACCGCCTTCAGAATCACTTCGAGATTGGGCGCCTCGGTATTGGAGAGGGAACCGGATGCTGCGGCGTTCAGGACAAGGCTGCCTGAAAAAGCTAAAATAGTGAGGAGCGTTTGGACCGAATTCATTCCTTTAAACCTCATGCCTGCCCGCGACCACTTACTCCAAATTCAACGCAGCCTCTACGATCGTTTCCGATCGAGCGCCCGGCAATCCGTGGGTGACTTGAGTCCACCTTTACGAAAATACTTCCAGGAATACCAGCGCGAACTGGTTGATTATAAAGCCCTTTCATCCCACGCGGAGTTGGTGGGGGCCTTCCTCCGGGCCGACATTTTTGTGTGCGGAGACTACCACACCCTGCCGGAAGCTCAAAGAACCGTGCTGCGCTTGCTCACCGACTCGATCGCCCGGCTGCGGGCCAAGCGACGAAGGCCGGTTTTAGCTTTAGAAATGCTTCGCCCCAGCCACAACCCCACCGTCCGGCAGTACCTTTCGGGACGCCTAAACGAGCGCGATTTTCTCAATGAAATCGGGTTTGACCGGAACTGGGGCTTTGATTGGGCCAATTACCGGCCGCTTTTCGAGCTGGCCCGAAAAGAGGGGATTCGCCTCGTGGGTTTGAATGCCTCGCCCAAGGGACGAAAACCGACCCTTCAGCAGCGCGATCGGTTCGCCGCCCGGGTTTTAGCGGGAATCGTGCGTACGGATCCCCGCGCCACCGTCTTGGCACTGGTGGGAGATCTGCACCTGGCGCAGAACCATTTGCCTTCGGCGCTGAAAAAAGAGTTTGGCAAACGCGATCCGCGCAAAGTGGTGGTGCTGCATCAGAATCCGGAACGCATTTACTGGAAACTCGCGTCGCGGGGACTCGAGCAGCAAGGCCGAGTTTTGAAACTCAAACGCGATGTCTATTGCGTCATGAACACACCCCCCTGGGTAAAACTTCAAAGTTACCTGCGCTGGTTGGATTGGACGGACGGCGCCCATGAAACGACCGACGAGTTCCTCGACTTTCTGAAGACGCTCCAGAAATGCCTGGGGATTGACCGGCCGGTCGACGACGGGTTTGAAATCGTCTGGGGCCCGGGCGATAGCGGGAAGACGGGGCGCATCCGCCCTTTCCAACGCCGTTTCCGTCGGAAAATTCTCGAAGCGGTGGGAAGCTACTTTGTTCCCGAAGAAACGCGCGTACTGCTCACGAACGCCAGCGTGAATTCCGCGGCGACTCAGGCCGCGATATATCTGCACGCGCGACTCAGTGGCCGCAAGCGTTCCTTCGAATTCCCGCGCCAAGATTTCTACCCCGCGATTTGGGTGGAGGCTCTGGGTTTTCTAGGATCCAAATTCATCAATCCCCAACGACGGTGTTTCGGTCCCCGCGATTTCAAAGCCCTGATTGAAAAAGAACCGCTCGCCCGCGCGGTCGCGGCCCACTGGGACGCAGAAAAGCAGGCCGCCTTTCAAGGGCGTTTCGCCGGTGTGTCGCTGCCGGCGCGCGCCACCACGCCCGAACGCGCCGTCTTTTTCTATCGCGTCGCCCGTTGCCTGGGGCGCATCCTGGGCGCTGCTCTTTACGCCGGCTTGGGTGCCAATCGCGTGAAGCCCGCGGAAATTCGCGCTCTGTTTGAGAACCCGTTTTCCGACGGTAAGAAGGCGCTCGCGCTCTATCTCGAATGGACGCGCCGGCTCGACCAAACGGCCTTACGCGAAAACGTTCGCTACTGACCGTCCTTCCGAGCTTCGAGTCATTCCGAGCGTAGCGAAAGAAACTCGCGCGAAGCGCGGCGGGATTGCTTCGTCCGCGGGCCGTCTGGCCCGCTCCACGCAATGACCGATACCCGCCCCTTTCTTGACTCATTCCTACCCCAGTGGTTTCATGCCTGGCTTATGAATTTAGAAGAAAAGTTCCAGGATCTTTCGCGCAAAAATCAGGTCGCCGAGCTAGGCGGAGGACCCGCCCGTATCGAGGCCCAGCACCAACGCGGCAAGATGACCGCAAGGGAGCGCATCGAATTTTTTCTCGATGAAGGCAGCTTCTGCGAAATCGGAAAATTCGTGACTCACCGCTGTGCCGATTTCGGCATGGAAGAACAAAAGATCCCGGGCGACGGGGTGGTCACCGGATACGGAACGGTTTCCGGGCGGACCGTTTATGTCTACGCTCAAGACTTCACGGTCTTTGGTGGCTCGCTTTCCGGCGCGCAGGCCGGCAAGATTTGCAAGATTCTCGACCTCGCGATGAAGAACGGTGCCCCGGTCGTGGGTATCAACGATTCCGGTGGCGCGCGCATTCAAGAAGGGGTCGAATCCTTGGGCGGGTACGCGGAGCTTTTCTGGCGCAACACCATGGCCTCGGGCGTGGTGCCGCAGATCACGGCGATCATGGGGCCCTCGGCGGGCGGCGCGGTGTACAGCCCGGCACTCACGGACTTCATCTTCATGGTGAAGAAATCCAGCTACATGTTTTTGACCGGTCCCGATGTCATTAAAACGGTGACCCACGAAGAAGTGACGATGGAAGAGTTGGGGGGCGCCGTGACCCACAGCGCGCGCAGCGGCGTTTGCCATTTCGCCAGCGACGACGAGAAGAGCTGTTTGTTGCTCATCCGCGAACTTCTCAGCTACCTTCCTTCCAATAACGTCGAAGATGTTCCGGTCGTCAAAACGGATGACCCACCGACCCGCCAGGAGTCCAAACTGCGGACTTTGATTCCCGACAATTCGCGCCAGGCCTACGACATTAAAGAAGTCGTGGAAGCGGTGGTCGACGGCAATCATTTCTTCGAGTGCCAGAAAGACTTCGCCGCCAATATCGTGGTGGGCTTCGCGCGTTTGAATGGCCGCAGCGTTGGGATCGTGGCGAACCAGCCAAAGGTTTTGGCCGGTTGCTTGGATAACAACGCATCGATGAAAGCGGCGCGTTTCATCCGCTTCTGCGATGCTTTCAACATCCCGGTGATTTCGTTCGTCGACGTTCCGGGCTTTTTGCCCGGCACCGAGCAGGAGTTCGGCGGCATCATTCGCCATGGGGCGAAACTGCTCTATGCCTACGCCGAAGCGACGGTACCCAAGATCACCGTCATCACCCGCAAGGCCTACGGCGGCGCCTATTGCGTGATGTCGTCCAAGCACCTACGTTCGGATATCAACTACGCTTACCCGACCGCGGAAATTGCGGTGATGGGGGCAGACGGTGCGGTGGCCATTATTCACCGTTCGGAAATTCAAAAAGCGGGCGATGCGACCAAGGAAAAGGCGCGGTTGGTGCAGGAGTACACCGACACCTTCGCGACGCCTTATAAGGCGGCCGAATTGGGCTTTGTCGATGAAGTGATCTACCCGGAGCAAACGCGCCAGAAGCTGATCCAGGCTTTGGAAATGCTCAAGAACAAGCGCGACAAAATGCCGCACAAAAAGCACGGGAACATCCCGCTCTAATACGAGGAAACGATGGGTTTGACTGCGAAACGGATCCTGATCGCCAACCGCGGGGAGATCGCCTTGCGGGTCATCCGCGCCTGCCGTGAGATGGGGCATATCCCACTGGCCATTTATTCCACCGCCGACCGAATGTCCCGGCACGTCTCGCTGGCGGACGAAGCCTATTGTGTCGGCGAAGGCCCTTCGGTGCAAAGCTACTTGGATATTCAAAGCGTCTTGAAAGCCTGCAAGGCAATGCGCGCGGACGCGGTGCACCCGGGGTACGGATTTTTGTCCGAGAAAGCGGATTTCACCAAGGCGGTCGCGGATGCGGGTATGGTCTACATCGGGCCTTCGGCGGAATCGATCACGGCCATGGGTGACAAAGTCATGGCCCGCAAGACGATGGAGCGGGTGGGTTTGCCCCTCGTTCCGGGCACCAAAGAAGGCATGACCGACGAAAACGAAGCGTTCAAGTACGCTAAGGAGATTGGCTTTCCGGTCATGATTAAGGCCCTCGCCGGTGGGGGCGGTCGCGGGATGCGCTTGGTGAATGAAGAAGGCGAGTTTTTGAATCTCTTTCGCCGCGCGTACTCCGAAGCGAGCAAGGCGTTTGGCGATGGCCGTCTGTACGTCGAGCGTTACGTTAATTCTCCGCACCACATCGAAGTGCAGATCATTGCCGACAAGCATGGCAATGTGCGCCACCTCTTTGAGCGCGAGTGCAGCGTGCAGCGCCGTCACCAGAAGGTGATCGAAGAGAGCCCGAGTCCATTTGTTTCCGAAGAAACGCGCCAACGCCTCTGCGACGCCGCGGTCGATGCGATCCGGGAACTCAAGTATGTGAATGCGGGCACGATCGAATTCCTGATGGATGATCAGCAGCGATTCTATTTCATGGAAATGAATACGCGCCTGCAGGTGGAGCACCCGGTCACGGAATGGTGCACCGGCATCGACTTAGTGAAGGAGCAGATCAATATCGCATTCGGCGGGAAGATCTCCTTCACTCAGGAAGAGTTGGAGCAACGGGGGCACTCCCTGGAGTTCCGAATTTGCGCTGAGGATCCGGAAAAGTTTCTCCCCCAAGCGGGCAAGGTGACGGGCGTGACGATGCCGCAAGGTGTGGGCGTGCGGGTCGATACGCATATCTACCGCGGTTACGAAATTCCGGTTTTCTACGATTCCATGATCGCCAAAGTCTCCGTTTGGGGTCGCACCCGGGAGGAAGCGATTGCGCGGGGTCGCGCGGCGTTGCAAGACACAGTGGTCAATGGCATCAAGACCAACGTGCCGTTTCTTCTCCAGTTGCTCGACAATAAGAAGTTTCTGAGCGGCAACTATACCACCCGCCTGGTGGGCGAAGATTTCCACTACAAAGACAAGGGTGCCAGCGGCGAAGAATTGCGGATGGCGATGATCGCGGCCGCCGTTTCGGCGTATACCAAAGAGTACAAGGGCGGCATCGGCCAAGGGGATGAAAAGTCCCGGTGGCGTTCGATTGGACGCGAGGAGGCGCTGCGATGATTTTCTTTCTGCGTTACGGCGAAGAAGAGCACACGGTTCGGGTGGAAGCCCGTAACCAGCAGTTGCGGGTGAAGTTTAACGACGAGCCCGAAAAGGTCGTGGACATGCAGTATTTTGGAAACGACGTGACGTTTTTGGAAAACGGCAAAGTGTTCTTTGCTAACGTCGTCGGCAACAAAGCGGATGCCACGGTTTTCCGTCCGGAAGGCAATTTGCAGTTCACGGTCGAGAGCGAATACCGCCGCATCGTGAGCCTACTGCGCGGGCAAGATCTCTCTTCCGAAAATGCGGTCTACGCCAAGATGCCGGGCAAGATCGCCAAGATCATCGCGAAGGTCGGCGACGTCTTGGAAAAAGGTGCACCATTGCTGGTGATGGAAGCCATGAAAATGGAAAACGAGATCCGCAGCACAATGGCCGGCAAAGTCGGCAATATCTGCGTCAAGGAAGGCCAGGCGGTGGAAACCGGTGCGCTGCTCGTCGAGCTCGAACCCGCCGACGAATAGCCCGTTGCGAGGGCGTAGCCCGAAGCAAACTCGCGCGAGCTTCCCGTCATTGCGAGGGCATAGCCCGAAGCAATCTCGCATCGCGAAGCGATGCGATCTCCGCCGCCCCGCTCGCCCGGCCCAAGTCTGGCCGGGACGGCGGATCGAGTGCGTTGAGAGATTTTCTACGGGGCGACCCACCCGCGCCGATTTTCCATTCGCGCCGCCAAGAGCATTTCTTGAAAAACGGGTCCGGGGATCCGCTCGCACGAGATATTCTTACCAGGCACTATTCCCAGGAACAGTGGTGCCAAAAAGGGCGGAACACTTCTTAAGAGTGCCTTGGTGGCGCGACTACAAGGGGCTCCGTTTAAGGCATGGTCTTCGCCGTGCACGCCGACAAAGTGCGGAAGGGGCCTCCGGCCATGCCCTCGCGATCGATGGGTGTAATGTACCAATCCGAACCGCCCCAAAAGCAAACGCCGTTCTGACTCGATTTGCGGGTGGCTTCGAGGCAATCGTCGAATCTCGTGATGGAGGAGCCGCCCAGGTAACCAAAGTCCGCCCGGCCGGGACGCGTGCCGGTATACAAAGTCGGTTTCCAGCCATTGAGTCCGGTGCGGCTACAAATCACTCCAAACTCATTGTTGGCGGCGTCCTTTGCGTCCTGACATTCATTGAGCGACGTCATCACGCCCTGTCCGAGCAGCCCCTTCGGCGTTTGGCTGTAGTCGATCTCCGTCCCATTGTTATTCACTTTGACGTAGTACGGCCGGTACCCGCTGCCCATCGGTTTGCATTCGAAGTGCGAACGAGTTTCAGCAAAGGCGCTGGACGCCCAAAGGAAGGCCGCCAGCATCAGCGTTTGGGCGCAGTGCGGTATGTGGGGCATGAGATTCTCCTTCCCATGATCATACCACCGCGTCCCGTTAACTTTTGTCACGCGACTCCGGCGCCGGAGTCGCGGCCGGAGGAGCGATTCTACTTGGACCGAAAGTAGCGCGCCGCCCAAAGCGTTCGCTTGGTCAGGGTCTGGGTTGGAAGATCATCGGGGTTGAAACAGGCTACGTATTCCTCGATGGCTAACGTCTGTTCCTTTTCATCGAGAGCGTATGCGCCAAAGGCGTTTGTTATAATTCGGGGACATGGGTGACGCGCTTCGACGGCTTTCCGATCGTCCGTTTCTGATTTCCCAGCTCCTATTTGCGTTCGTTCTCTTTGGCCTGCATCACGGTCTAGGGTGGATTCGCACGCAGGGAAATTACTCTCCGTTTTCAGCCGGTCCTTCGATTTCGGCGCAGGTTTTTGATGAAACGCACCTTTACGCACCCGGCGCGATGCGGTTCTGGAAGCAATCCAGTTTGCCATCCGAGGTTGATGTCTATGAGTTGAAGGATCGCCGCAATGGCTATCCCGTAGCGCACTCGGTTCTCATCGGCGGTCTGGCCAAAGTCTTGGGGAGTGTGGAGACGGCTTGGATGATCGCGCAGGCGGGGTTCGCCGCGTTCGTTTGGTTTCTCTTCTATTATTTCCTGCGACAGTTTGGCGCGACCTTCCTCTATGCTTCGGCCGGCGCGTGGATCCTCTGCCTCTTTGCGTTCAGTCCCCGTCATTCCCTTTTGCAAGGGACCGACGTTTTTTACCAGCCGATTGAACTCACGCGCCTACCGCATCCCGCCCTTTCCTTTGCGTTCTTACTCTGCGCCGTCCTGTTAACCAGTCGGGTGAAGTGGGAGGGCAGTCGATGGGCCGCCCTTTTCACCGGCGTCGCGTGTGCGGGCGTTTTTTACACATATTATTTTTATTGGAATGCATTTTTCTTGGGGCTCGCCGTGCTTGGCATCAGCCTGCTCGTGGGCCGAGAGTGGAAGCGGCTTGGCGGGTTTCTCATTTTTGCCGCCGGAAGTTTTCTGAGCGGGCTGCCGTACTTTGCGCGCGTTTGGACCGGAATGCGGCAGGGCGATCAGAAAACACTGATGGGACGCGTCGGCGACTTTACCCATTATGTTTATCCCTCGAACGTGCGCTACCTGCTGCTTGCCCTCGTCGTGTTTGCCGTCTGGCGACTTTGGGTGGAGCGGCGAGCGTGGTACCGAAAGCTGCCGACCGAGACGCGATCGCTTGCGCTCTTGCTCCTCGCCCTTTTGGTCGGGGCCGGGCTCGGGCTCAACCTGCAAGCGATCACCGGTTACAACGCGCAACACTCGCACTACTTCAATCGTCTCATCCAACCGGTAGGAATGCTTCTAGGCTTGGCTTTCATCGGCTCGCTGCGCTTTCGCCTTTCGGGTTGGGTGACGGCGGGTACGACCGTTTTTGCCGTTTTGTTGATTGGGCTGGGCGGCTATCGCCAATGGCGGTGTTCGCAGGCAACGTGGGTGGATCACCGGTCCGACTCGGATGAACAAGGCTTGCTCGCGTGGCTCGCGGAAAACGTCGATGCGCGCGAAGTGGTCGGCACTACCGATCTCAAATTGAACGCGTTGATTCCGGCACGGGCCGGCACTTGGAATTTTGTGCCGATTGCCGATCGCTCGATGGGGACGTTTCAGGAGATCATTGATCGCTACGTCATTGTCTCAAAGTTGGAAGGCAAGACGCTCGGTGAAATGCTGGCAACGCTCTCCGAGCGAGGAGAAGATGATAGTCGTCTTTGGCGCCATGCGCTCTACGTTTTTCTCCAGCGCTACTCCCTCGATCCGGCGGTTCTAGTGGAGTTTGAGCAGACCTGGCACCGGGTGAATCCCGACGAAGCGTTGAAAACCCGGCGGTTGGACTATCTTATTGTTCCGGCAACTCCGAACCCGCGGGCGCAAGGCTCAGAAGTTTTTCGAAATGCTGCTTGGGCCGTAATGCGGCGGGAAGGCTCCGTGCGATGACGCGAATGCGACCGACTCCGCTTAATCTTTCGTCCGCGCTGATCGGCACCCTTTCCCTCGTCGGGCTTGCGCTGGTGATTGCATTCAGCCGCCACGTCCCGGTGGCGGATGAGGCGTGGTACCTAAACTCCGTTCCCACGCTTTTTCAAAAAGGGCCCACGATCGGATTTCTGCGATCGATCCCCGGTCCGGCCGGCCCGCTCTACACCTTCGTGCACGCGATCGCCTGGCCGGCCACCGGCGGCCAGGCGCATCTCGCGCGGTGGGTGAGCTGGAGCTTTCTCCTGCTTTCGATTTTTTATCTCGCTGGTGCGTGGCAGGCGGCCGGTCGGCCGCAATCGTGGGGGGCGGCGGCACTGATCGCGGCGGTACCGGTGGTGCAAAGTGCCGGCGGTACCGCCCTCACGGATATGGTGGCGTTCTTGCCGTTTTGCGCGCACCTGTTTTTTTTAACCCAAGCCATCGCCGTGCCGCCGACGCGCCGGATCCGTTACGCGCTTTTAGCGGGTGTCGCGTTGGGCATTGCGGCCGCGGGCCGGCAACAAGCGCTCGGGTTCTTGCTCGCTACCCCGCTGCTCATTTCACGACGCGCGCTCGGGTGGACGGCCACGGCCGGCTACTTGGCCGCCGCCGGTGTCATCCCGCTTTTTCTCTTTGCGGTCTGGAGTGGCCTCGTGCCCCCCGCGACCGGATATGTTTCGGGCGCGCTCTCTTTCTTTTACGGGTTTTGCGGATTGGGCTACGCGGGGATGTTCTACTTTCTTTTTAACCCCTACGCGATTGCCCACCGGCCGGCGTGGCTATTGGCGCTGTTCATCGCCTGCTTGGGTTGGATATGGGGCTACGAGTCCGGGGTCGGGGCATTGCCGATCCATCTGTTTTGGAAGTCAGGGTTTGCGAAGCTCTTTAGCGCCCCGTTTGCCTACGGGCTGGCCCGCATTCTCCAGGCCGCGCTCTTCGCGGTCGGATTGCGCTTCCTACTCGACCTTTGGTGGCGCCGCGAGGATATCGCCCCCGTGGATCGGATTTACGCGCTGGGCGCGGTCGGCATCGTGGGAACTTGCTTCAAAATTTCCCACCAATTCTCGAATCGCTACGTTCTGATGTGCATCCCGCTCTTTCTGCTGTCGTCGTGGGGGAAGGGGTCGGTCGTGCGCACCACGCTATTCGTGTTTGCTGCGGTGCTCGGGCTGCGATCGCTGGCGATCTTCTTAGGCGTTTTCGGGTAAAATAGAGCCTCGAGGGAACTATGTCGGACGCGGTGCTCCGTAGGCCGATCATCCTCCCCTTCTTCAATATCTACACGCTTTGCGGATTGCTCGTGATCGCCTACTTGGCGATTACCGTATTTCTGCAGTTGCTCTGGGGCGGGACGAGCGGGATTGAGTATCTCTATCTGTTGATGTTGCTCCAGGCGATCCCGGTCGTCATTGCCTTCTCACGCCGTCACTTCACCTACATCGCTTTCATCATGATTTTTCACTTCGTGCAGCTTTCGTTGCCGAAATGGTTTCTCTTTGAGCAAAACCCGCTGCTGGCCGAGACCTTTCCGGAAGTCATCTTGGCGATTCAAGAATGGACGTTCTGCTCGATCGTTATGATGTTGGTGTACTACGCGTGTCGCCATTGGCTCTTTGCCGCCACCGCCGAAAAAGAGAAATTTCAAATGCTCACGCTGAGCCGACCTCAGGTCGTGTTGCTCTCCGTGTACGTTCTCTTCGTCCCGCTTTTCCTCAAGCTCTTGCCCGCGTGGTTTTTGTCCGTACACTTTCTCCTGCTCTCCGCGGATCTGGTTTTGCTCTTTACTTCGCAGTCGCTCGGCAACGAAATGATCATCCGCGTCACCAAAGTGGCGGCCGTCATCGGCGCGGTGAACCACTTTCTGCAAACCGGGATGATGACCCTCATGGGCGCGCTGGTTTCCCTGGCCGTCTTGGTGGCGTGTCTGAAAAAGCGCTTCGGTTTCGTCTTTCTCATCTTCCTTTCCGTGATCCTGATGTCCGCGGTGCAAACGGTCAAAGGCGCCTACCGCACGGTGATTTTCAACGATACCGAACTGACGAGCACCGAGCGCATGGGTGTTTTGTGGGAATTGCTTTCCGCTAAGTATATCGACGATGAGGATACCGATGTCGATGAGGACGAGCTGGAGGACGATAAGAAGGACGATATTACGACTAACTTGATTTCCGGGTTCATGCGCGCCGGCGACGATTCCCTGGAGCGCGTCTTGGCCAATACCCCCAGCAAGATTCCCTTCTGGGGCGGGGAAACCTACGCGCAGATTCCGTTCATGTTCATTCCGCGTGCGCTTTGGCCGGACAAACCGAGCCGCCACTTTTGGAACAAGTACGGCCGTCTTTACGGAGTGCTCTCCTCCGACGATTTGCAAACGAGTGTCGGCGTTTCCTTTCTGGCCGAGGCATATATGAACTTCGGCTACCAGGGAATGTACCTTTGCGCCGTGCTGGTGGGTTTTCTCTTCGCCTTGGTCGAGCGTTCGGCGTTTTTCATTTTGAATGGCTACTTCTACTTCCCTTACATCGTTCTGCTCACTCCACTTTTGGCCCCCGGCAGTGACTTGGGATCGATGTTGAACAGCCTTTGGGTCATTTACATGGTTTTCATCATTGGCCGGCCGATGCTTTTGAACATGGCCCGTCGCGATGAGTACAGCTAATCAATCCGCCCTGGTACCCGTTCCTGGTCAATGCCTTAAGGTGTTCGGGCAAGGTCCGCGCGTGCACGAAATAAAGTGCAGTGAAATCTTCACCCGCCTGTACCACGATGGGCGCGTAGCCCAACGCCGCGATGGCTCCGAGGCCCCCGTACAGCGGATCCACTAGCCCCCCCAACTGCTTTTCCCAACGCGCCAAGGCCTGAAAGAGCGAGGCGGAGTTGAGTTCATAAGGGCGCACCTGCGGGATTTGATCGCGAATCAAAAAATCAAACGTGTAGAGAATTTCCGGCTGGGTTTTCGCCAGTAGGTCCGGCCGGAGCCGACGAAAAATCAGATACGGGAGTTCGGAGCGGTAGGGAAATCGTCGCAGCAAAGACGGCATCGGGCGCAACGGGGACTGGGCGATTTCGGGGTTGATGAGGCCCAGGAAATCCACGCAGGGGCGCTGGGCGAAGAAGGCGATCGTGGCGAGTTCTGAGGTACCGATGCGCGCTTCCGGCGGCGTGGTCCGTCGCAGGTGTTCGCCCAAACGCGAGAGATTCTGGATGCGGTAATGGCCGCGCGCGATCGTGGGCTCGTGGATCATCGCCAGGGTGCGACGGTGGGAAAATAAATGATCGATGACCTTCCAGCTGGAAGAAATGGGCCACAGGGAAGTGACGCAGAAAACGAGGGCGGGAAAGGCGGCGGCGGTGGCCAACGCCCGCGGTGATCTCAAATAGGCGGTACGCGCGACCCCAATCGCCAGCAGCACCAGGTAGAAGGTCAACGGAAAGAGGTAGCGCGCCCAGTAACTAGGAAACCAATCGCCGCCCGAAAGATAGTACGGCAAAACACAGGCAGCCAGAACGGTCCCTACCGCGATTTGCGAGGGACGGAGCTGGCGGCGCAGGGCGAACAGGAACAACGCGAGGCTTAAAGTATGGGTGGCGATCGCGTCGGCGACGAGATTGCGCATTCCCACCGCGAAGAAGAAAAGGCTGCCGATGCTCGATTTGTATTGGACGGGCAGCGGGACGATATGACCGTAATAGGTCCAGCGGATGACCGCGTGCAGGATCGCGGGCAGGGCGACCACGACTCCAAGCCCCATCGCCCGCGGCCAGCGCGGGCGGTTCAATGATACCCAGAATGCGAAAAACAAAGCGGAGGCGAAAATCCCCTCGAAGCGGATCAGCGGTAGCACGGCGAGCAAGGCAAAACCCCACCGGGGTCGCGTTTCGAAAAATAGAAACCCGATGGCACCCAGCAGTGCGGCGGCGAACCAAAGTGTTCCGAAACCGTGGGCCGAGTTGTAAGCCAACGGCGGAAAAACCGCCACCGCCAGCAGAGCGAAGGGAAGGGCCCGCCCCAGTTTCCAAAAACTCAAGTAGCGGTAGGCCACGGCTAAACAGGTGAGGCCCCCGAGTAGCCCGAGGACGAAACCGCCTTCGACAATCGGTACCCCGAGTTTCGCCAGCAATCCCACCGCCAGAAAAGGAAGGGTTTCGACCGTGCCTTCCTCCCGGGTTCCGGCGTTAAAGGAGAAATTTCCGCTTTGCGCCCAGTTCTGCGCGTGGCGCAGATTAATGAAAATCTCATCCCAGGGTTGCAGCAGGAAAAGCCAAAGCAAGGCAAAGAGCCCGAGGGAAAAACCGATGGAGAGTTTTCGCCAGGGGTGCGGTTGGCGCCGCGCCCGGTACGCGGACATCCCCGCCGCCGCGAAGGCGACCATGGCCGCCAACTGCCCGATGAGGGGAATCCCCTTCACCAAAAAAAAGCCCCCGAAGAGGGAATCAAAGAGTCCGGGCAGGCCGACCGGAGAGCGGTAGAAATAGACGCTCTCGAGGCTCATGATCTTCTGACGCGCGGCGCATCAATGAATAGGCTCGGAAAACCGATCAGTGTTTGGCTGCCCATAGGGGTTATTTGCGGAGCTTATCATGCTCGAAGTTCTCATACACTGGTACGCCCACGTCGAGGTGTATGCGTTCATTCTGGCGTGGATCGTCATCCCCCTGGGATTTTGGTCCATCTACATCTTATTCCGCTGCACCGAGAAAGAAGTGATACCGGATGCGAAAGATTGATGAAATTCTAAAGGCCGCGGTGGATAACCGGGCCTCCGATATCCATTTCTCTTCCGAGCAGGTGATTTGGGCGCGCATCGATGGCGACTTGAATCCGTTCGGAGAAACGACGTTTTCGAGCGAAGAGCTCAAGTCGATGTTGATGGAAGTGTGCTCCGCGCCCGAGCGCGAACGACTCGAGACCCACAAGAACCTCGATAAGAGCTATTTCATCGAAGGCATCGGCAACTTTCGCGTGAATATTTTCTACTCGCGCAAGGGGATCGGTGCGGTCATTCGCACGTTGCCGTCGAAAATTCCTACGATCGACGAGCTCGGGCTGCCGGCGGTGATCAAGAGCTTGGCCGAGTTGCCCAAGGGACTGATTCTCGTGACCGGTCCAACCGGTTCGGGGAAATCCACGACCCTGGCCGCGATCATCAATCACATGAACATGAACTTTCCGTACCATATTCTGACCGCCGAGGATCCGGTCGAGTTCATTCATCCGAGCAAAACCTCGCTCGTGAACCAGCGTGAAATCGGGCACTCGTGTCCCACCTTCGCGGACGCTTTGAAGTACGCCCTGCGCGAAGATCCCGATGTCATTCTCGTGGGTGAAATGCGCGATTTGGAGACGATCAGTTTAGCGATGACCGCCGCGGAAACGGGCCACTTGGTATTGGGTACGCTCCACACCCGTGGCGCGGCCTCGACGATCGATCGCGTGATTGAGTCTTTCCCCGCCATGCAGCAGCCCATGGTCCGGGCGATGTTAGCGGAATCGCTGCAGGCCGTGATCAGCCAAACGCTGGTGAAAAAGGCGAGTGGCAAAGGGCGTGTGGCCGCTTACGAGATCATGGTGATGAATTTTGCGATTTCCAACTTGGTGCGCGAAGGCAAGACGTATCAGATTCCGTCCGCGATTCAGACCGGTCGCAAAGAGGGAATGCTTTTGATGGAATCCCATCTGCGGGAACTGGCGACCGCCGGAGAGATCTCCGAAACCGACGCCGAAGCCATCATCGCGAGTATCACGCGGGGTGGTCATGCGCAGAAACAACCGGCCGGCGCGCCCGCCGGAGGAACGCCGCCTACCATGGGTACCGCGCCCTCGGCCCCGCCGCCGCCGATGAAGGTTGCCACGCCCATGCCGGTTCCCACTCCGGCGCCGCCGACCGCGGCTCCGGCCACTGCGAAATCCGCACCGGCGAACACGCATATCAATCCAAGCGATATCGACGACTCGGACATGATTCAGCTAGATGAACTTGGAACGGGACAGGCAGATATCTCGGGAATGGATTTGGATAATCTCATGCCGAAGGTGCCGCCCCAATTGCAGACACCGGGCGCGAAGATGAGTTTCAAACCATTGGATGGCACCGCGAAGCCCGCCGCACCGGCGGCAGTTCCGGCCGCCGCGAAACCGGCCGCTCCGACTCCAAGTGCGCCGGCCAAACCCGTAGCGCCGGCACCCGTCGCCGCGGCGAAGCCGGCCTCACCGCCGAAGCCACCCGGTCCTCTCGCGGGCAAAGCACCCGCGGCTCCGATCCGTCCCGTACCGATGCCGGCGGCGAAAGTCCCTCCCGCTCCGGCAGCCAAGCCGACGGCCCCTAAGGGGGCACCGACCCTTCAGCCCATGGGCGTTCCTACCAAAAAGACCGGTTAGTACTGAACTCCTGCGTTCTGCATGCAGGTCTGCGGAATCTTCTCGTTCCAAAGCGTTTGGTCGTGCTTGGGGTTGTAATAGTACTCGTTGTAGTCCCAACGTTCGGCCGCGACCGCGTAGATGCAACGGCAAGCCGCTTCCCATTTGGGCTGTTCTTGTGGATCTCCACCGCTAAACTGCTCACCGCAGTACTTCACCGCGGGTTCAAACTTATCGCCCCATTTATTCACTTTTGCCGGCTGCTGCGGCTCGGGCGGTGCCGGCGGAATTTCTTCCGCGCAACCGATCAGATTCAAAACCAAAAACAAAGCTAGTAGAGATTTCTTCATCTCGTCCTCCATCCCGGCGGCCGAATTTGCAACCACCGTGCCGGTAGACTTGTGCGGGAGGAGCGACGAAGTTTTCGATGGCGGTGACGTTTTACGGCGCTGGACCGCGCTAATGGGCCCGTCCGGCGGCCACCGCGGCGCGTTTGAGCAGCGCATAGCAAAACGGGGGCAAGACTTGCCGGGCGAACGCGGTCAGGCGGTGGCGCAGCGTTCGGGATTGCGGCTGCGAGAGGTGGGAGAAAAACTCCGTGCCGTGCACGAAGGCGCGTTCCTTCTTCGGACGGCCATTGGTGTAGTAATACAACGCCAGCGATCGGCGGGCGCGATCGGTGGGGCAGTTCAGGGGCGTGGGGTGGCCGTGAATGGATTGCTCGTCCGTCGAAAAAACCACACACCGATTCAGGATAGGCAGGAGTCGGGCGGCGCAGGTTTTTGACTTGCGATCCCAGAGTTCCAAATGCCCTTGGTATTCCTCTTTCCAGTCTTCATTTAGATACAGCAAAAGATTTAGCCGGCGATCGAGTCGCAGTTTGGAATGGCGATTGAAATCGACATGGAGGTCAAGCTTTCCCTCCCGTTCGATCTGGTGCAACCCGCCGCCTTCGAAATAGGGATCCGGGATTAGCCCATCGATGCCAGTGAGTTTTTCCAGAAAGCGAATGAAGGTGGCGCTATTGAAGGCGCGCAGCAGATTGCTAATCCCGGCCGGCATGGCCGCTTCTTCCGAAAGCGAAGCTTTGAGCTCATTGGCGATGCGCGTGCGCCGCCACAGTGAGGAATCTTTGTCCGGAAAAAGTTCCGCGGCCGAGCGGACCACGTTCGCGTCGAGAAAATCGTCCAGGACAATGTGGGGAAATGGCTTCGCACCGGCAAACGCCCCTTGATGCTTTAACGCCAAAGCCTCCAGGGCCTCGGACGAGGGAAGGAGTGAGAGTGGATCGGCGTGGTTTTTCGCGGAGTCCGTGAGCATTGCTTCCCCCTTTTTAAGACTCCAGTATAGCACTGGCCCATGGCCGCGTTGTTTAGTGGCGAATGGAGAAGGCCTGGAGTCCGGGTTGGACATCCGCGGGAGTTTGGGTCACGGCATCGACTTTCGCGGCCGGCGGGCCTTCGCCGCACCAAGCGATCAGAGCGTCTAAGGCACCCTGTCCGCCTTGGGCGAGGGCTTCCACCGAGCCATCCGAGTGGTTGCGCACCCACCCGACCAGGCCTAAACTCTCCGCCTTCTGACGCGTTGCAGCGCGATATCCCACTCCCTGGACGCGCCCCGTGATTCGGATTTGAATAGCGTATTTTTCCATGTAGAACGGCCCAATGAACCCGTCGTTGGCAAAATATATCGACCACACCTTGCTCCGTCCAGGATCGACCGACGCCGATCTCAAGCGCACCTGCGACGAAGCGCGGGAATTCGGATTCTATTCGGTCTGCGTGTATTGGAATGAGGTGGGCAAAGCCGCCGCCTATCTAAGGGGATCGGATGTCCTGCCGATTGCCGTGGTGGGATTTCCGTCCGGGACGGTGCCGACGGCGGAGAAAGTTTCGGAAACCTTGGCCGCGATTGCGGATGGCGCGCGCGAAATCGATATGGTCATCAATCGCGAACTCTTGAAGGCCGGTAAAGATGAGCAAGCCAAGGCGGATATCCAAGCCGTGGTCGCGGCCGCGGGCGTGCCGGTGAAAGTGATTTTGGAGACGAGTGAGCTTTCGGATGCGGAAAAGCGCCGGGCGTGTCACCTCGCCGTGGAGGCGGGTGCCGCGTTTGTGAAAACCTCTACCGGGTTCTCGGCTTCCGGTGCCACCGAGGCCGATGTGCGCTTGATGCGCGAATGCGTGGGGCCCGACCGGGGCGTGAAGGCGAGTGGGGGAATCCGCTCTTACGACACGGCGATGCAAATGGTTTCGGCGGGTGCGAGCCGTTTGGGAACTTCAGCCAGTGTTGCAATTGTGCAAGGCGCGAGCGATCGAGCAGGTGGGTACTGATGGCGGGCGGGGGTAAAGCGCGGCGGGTGGTTTGTTTGGTGGCCGACGGTTTCGGGGTCGGCGCGGCGCCGGATGCAGCGGAGTACGGAGATCTGGGATCGCATACTTTCGCCAATACCGCCAAAGCCGTGGGTGGCTTGCGGCTCCCGACGCTCGAGAAGCTGGGGATGGGCGCTCTTGGCGATGTCGAGGGCGTAGCCGCGGTGGCCAATCCCCTCGCACGCGTGATGAAGCTACGGGAACGCAGTGCCGGCAAAGATACGACGACTGGCCACTGGGAGCTGGCGGGGCTCGTGACCCGCGAGCCCTTCGCGCTTTTTCCCCAAGGTTTTCCGGCGGATTTGGTCGATCGCTTTGTGCGCGCGGCGGAGATTCCCGGCGTACTGGGAAACTACGCGGCTAGCGGTACGGCCATCATCCAGGACCTGGGCGAGGAGCATCTACGCACCGGAAAACCGATTCTTTATACTTCGGGCGACTCCGTCTTTCAGATCGCGGCCCACGAGAAAAGCTTTGGGCTTGAGCGCCTGCTCCATATTTGCGAGGTCGCGCGCAAACTCACCTTGCCGGATCGCATTGGCCGAGTCATCGCGCGACCCTTTGTGGGCGAGAGCGCTGCGACCTTCCAGCGCACCGAACACCGACGGGACTACTCGGTTTCGCCCGGACGCAATTGCCTCGATGTTTTGCAAGAAGGTGGGGTCGAGGTTCTGTCGGTCGGAAAGATTGACGATATTTTTGCTCACCGCGCGATCAGCCGCGCGAATCACACCGGAAACAATCGCGATGGGTTGCAGGCAACGCTCGAATTCCTGAAGGATCGGCGTGGCGATCGCGCCTTTATTTTCACCAACTTGGTCGACTTTGACATGCTTTACGGGCACCGACGCGACCCGCGTGGTTACGCCGGCGCGCTTGCAGAGTTGGATGCGTTTTACCCGCGCTTACTCGAAGAGTTGGTCGAAGACGATCTCGTGCTGCTGACGTCGGATCACGGCTGCGATCCCACGTACCGTGGTTCCGATCACACGCGCGAATACGTGCCTTTGGTCGCCTACGGGCCGAAACTTTCCGGGGGTGATTGGGGACGGCGGGAATCCTTCTCGGATGTCGGCGCCACCGTCTTGGACGCATTCGGGCTCCCGGCGGTTTCGCTCCCTGATTTGGGCCAGAGCATTTTGGGGGCCCGGTGAACCACCAGGTTACCGACATCATCAAAAAAAAGCGGGACGGGCATCGGCTTGGCGAACGTGAAATCGCTTTTTTGATCGACGGTTACCTCGACGGAACCCACCGGGACTACCACCTCGCGGCTTGGTTGATGGCGGTGTTCTTCCGGGGGATGGAAATCGAAGAAACCCGCACCTTGGCCCGTCGCATGTGGAAGTCAGGAATCACCCTTCCGCGTGAGACGCGGAACGATTTCTGGATAGATAAGCACTCCACCGGTGGCGTGGGCGACAAAACCTCTTTGCTCCTAGTGCCGATCGTGACCGCGGTGGCGGAAAAAAACTTCGAGAAGGGTAGAGTCAAGATCCCAATGATCTCGGGCCGGGGACTGGATTTCACCGGGGGAACGCTCGACAAACTCGAGGCCGTCCCGGGTTTCTCTTCCTCGCTGCCACTGAACGACGCCTTGGGGTTGCTACACCAAAATGGTTATTTCATGATGGGACAAACCGCCGATCTGGCGCCGGCGGACCGCTTGCTCTACGCTTTGCGGGATGTGACCGGAACGGTTGAGTGTTTGCCGCTCATCGTTTCAAGCATCTTGAGTAAGAAGCTCGCGGAGAATCTGGACGGCCTGGTTTTCGACGTAAAGTTTGGCAGCGGGGCCTTCATGCCCGAGCGCGATCGGGCCCGCAATTTGGCGGTGGCGCTGTTTGAAACGGCGCGCAGCGAAGGCGTGCGCACGACCGCTTTCCTCACCAATATGGATCGGCCACTCGGTTCGAAGGTGGGGCACCAGCTCGAAGTGGAAGAATGTTCCGATTTCTTGCGCGGCGTGCACCGCGATCCCGGACTTCTGGAAGTGACCCTGGCGTTGGCGGCGGAGATGTTGGCACTGGCTTCGGGAGGACAATGGTCCTTTCACGAAGCGCGCAATGCCTGCGAGGTTTGCCTGACCGGCAGCCGCCCGGCGGAGATTTTCGAAGCGCTCTTTGCCGCGCAGGGCGGAGACTGGAAAGCGTTTGAATCGAATCGTCGGGCGCTGGAGAGCCGGCCGCGGGTCGCGCTGAAAGCGCCCCGGGACGGTTATGTGCATCGCCTTGATGCCCGCGCGGTTGGACAGCGGGTGCGGGCCATGGGGGGCGGGCGGCAGAGCAAGGAATCGAGCATCGATCTCAATGTGGGGGCGATCCTGCACCGCACGGTCGGCGACGCGGTAAAAAAGGGCGATACCATTTTGGAATGGGTTTTCTCCGATGAATCGGCCGCCCGCTCGGTTCCAACTTCGGACGATGAAGTCTTATCGGTGGAGGAGTCTTTGGTGGTAGCGCCGCGGTGGATCGAAGAGGTAATGCGTGCTGAATAAGTTAGAAGAGGCGAAACATTTCTTCCTATCCCGTTGTTCCGTTTTTCCGGACACCGTGATCGTGATGGGCAGCGGGATGAGCAATGTGCTCGCCGATATTCAGGTCGAGACCGAATTCTCCTTTTCGGATATTCCGCACGTGCCCCAAGTGAGTGTGCAAGGGCACACGGGTCGTATCAAGATCGGCCGGATTGGCAATCGTCGGGTAGTGATCTCGCAGGGGCGATTGCACTTCTACGAAGGATTGCCAATGTCGACGGTGGTCCTACCCTTCCGGGCCATGGCGCTAGCGGGCGCGAAGCACTTTATCCTAACCAATGCGGCCGGCGGAATGCATGCGGATTGGAAGCCACCCACGCTGATGTTGATCTCCGATCACATCAATCTGATGGGCACGAACCCGCTCATCGGTCCGAATCTTCACGAACTGGGGCCACGCTTTCCGGATCTCACGCAGCTTTACGATCCGGAGATCCGGGCGGTGTTCCGCGCGGCGGCCAAGAAAGTCGGCGTTAACCTCCGCGAAGGGGTTTACCTTGGCATTCACGGTCCCACTTACGAGACGCCCGCCGAGATCCGCATGTACCGGCAGATGGGGGCGGATGTGGTGGGGATGTCGACCGTGCCCGAAGCGATTGCCTTGCGCCACATGGATTGCCGGGTAGCGGCGATTTCGTGCATCACGAATTTGGCGGCCGGGGTGACCGGTGAGGCCATGAACCATCAAGAAGTTTTAGACAACGCCAAGATTGCTCAGGAAGGGCTGAGCCGACTGCTTGCGGAGGCGGTCAGTCAGTTTGGGGGGTAAACAGCATGCATGATCTGCCGGAAGCCTGGCGCGAACTCGCGACCCTGGCCATGAAGGTCCAGAAAAACAGCTACTCGCCTTATTCGCGATTCCAAGTCGGTTGCGCGCTCTTGGATGATCGGGGGCGTATCTATACCGGCTGTAATGTCGAGAATTCAAATTACTCCGAATCGCTTTGCGCGGAACGGGCGGCGGTCGTGAAGATGGTATCGGAGGGCGGAAGGCGCATTGAGCGCGTCGCCATCATCACCCCGGCCGATGAAGTTTGTTTTCCCTGTGGTTCTTGCCTGCAGGTGCTTCAGGAGTTTGGTTTACCGAAAGTGCTTTCCATCCACGCTTCCGGAGATAGATTTGAGGAGGTGGAGTTCGCAGAGCTCCTACCGCGGCGTTTCACGAAAGAACAGATAAACACCTTGTGAGTGAGCGATGAGCGACTCGGCGAAACTTTGGCTTTGGGGCGGTAGAGTTTTGATTCCGGGTGGAACCCCTAACCAGATCGAAGACGGCGCGGTGGGCATCGCCGAGGGGAAGATCGTTTTCGTCGGCACGCGCAAAGAGGCCAAGCCCGCCGCGAATGCCCGCAAGTTAGATTGCACCGGGTGCCTGGTGCTTCCCGGTTTGGTGAACGGCCACACGCACGTGGGAATGACGCTGCTGCGCGGTTTTGGCGACGACCTACCCCTGGAGCGCTGGCTACGTGAACGGATTTTTCCGGCCGAACAGAAATGGGTCTCCCCCGAGTTCGTATACTGGGGCACTTTGCTCGGTTGCGCGGAAATGATTCGCGCCGGTATCACGTCGTTCAATGACATGTACTACTTCGAAGACCAGTCCGCGCGGGCGTCGGCGGAAGCGGGGATGCGCATGGTCGCCGGGCAGAGTCTGACTGAAGAAAGTGATGTGGACAATACGGGCGCGGACTTAGCGCGTGCGTTCGATCGGTTTCGCGAGGCGGTAGCCGAGTATCCGTTGGTGACACCCGCGCTGGCACCCCACGCGATCTACAGCGTGAAGCCCGAGTCTTGGAAACGCGTCATCGCCTATGCCGGTAAGCATGGTTTGCGCATCAATACCCACCTTTCGGAAGTGAAGAGTGAAGTCGACGAGACGCTAAAGCAATATGGCCAAACGCCGGTGCAGGTACTCGGTGACTTGGGATTGTGGGAGCAAAAAGTCAATGTGGCGCATGCGGTTTGGTTGACGCCGGAAGACATTGCGACGCTCGGGAAGCACCAAGTCGGAGTGACTTACAACCCCGAATCCAATATGAAGCTCGGCACCGCAGTGGCTCCGATTGCGGAATTGCGCGCGGCCGGTGCGGTGGTCGGTATCGGCACTGACGGAGCGGCGAGTAACAACAACCTAGATCTGCTCGAAGAGGCCGATTTTGCCGCCAAGCTTCAAGCCTTTCGTTACGGTGCCGGCAAGGTTCCGGCGGAAGACGTGATTCGGATGTTGACGCGGGATGGTGCGCGATCGATCGGGCTCGAGGAGGTGGGGACGTTGGAGGTTGGCGCGGCGGCGGATTTGATCGCCGTGGAGGTCTCTGCTCCGCATGCCGTACCGCTCTACAATGCTTACTCCCACTTGGTTTATTCGGCGAATGGGCGCGATGTGCGTCATACGGTCGCGGCGGGGCAAGTGCTAATGGAAAACCGAAACTTGATGACGCTGGACGAACAAGAAATCTTGCGTGAAGCGGCGAGTTGGGGACGCCGCATTATGGTTTGAGAACGATTGACTAAAAACGCAATCAACGAGAAAATCTATATGTCCCGTTCCGGTCTTTGAAGTCTTTCCTGGCCCACTCAATTCAAAAACGAAGGAGAGTCCATGTCGGCACTCGACATTAAGAACTTTATCGGAGGCCTCCAGGATCTCGATAAGCATAAGAAATTTAATTGGGAAGGCACCTTCCAGCAGTACGTGGAGATGGTCCGCGAAAAGCCGGAACTCACCCGTAACGCCTTCCAGCGACTTCATGACCTCGTATTGAGTTTCGGCGTCGAAGAATACGTCGAGTTCAAAAAGAAAATCACTTCCTACAATTTTTTCAAAGATCCGCTCGATAACGGCAAAGACGCTGTGTTCGGTCTCGATGTTTCGTTGATGAAGCTGGTCAATGTGCTGAAAGCCGCCTCGCAGGGCTACGGCCCGGAAAAGCGCGTCATCCTTCTCCACGGTCCGGTGGGCAGTTCCAAGAGTACTATCGCCCGCATGTTGAAGAAGGGCGTGGAGTGGTACTCGCATACCGAAGAAGGGGCGCTGTTTACCTTCAAGTGGCGCATCGAGAATCCGGAACTGGCGAAAAAGATTTTGGGCGGATCGAAGGAATTTATCAGCCCGATGCACGAAGAGCCGCTGAAGCTTATCCCGATGGACTTTCGCAAAAAGTTCGTCGAAGAGATTAACCGCGGCCGGAAAGAAGGGCACCGCGTCCATATCGAGGGCGATCTCTGCCCGCCGACGCAGTACATCTTCGACCAGCTCATGCTGGAGTATAACGGCGATTGGACGCGGGTCATCGATCACGTCGTCATCACCCGCCTACTGCTTTCCGAAAAAGGCCGTGTCGGGATTGGGACGTTTCAGCCCAAGGACGAAAAGAACCAGGACTCGACCGAGCTCACCGGCGACATCAACTACCGGAAGATCGCCGAGTACGGTTCCGATTCGGATCCGCGTGCGTTCAACTTCGACGGCGAGTTCAATATCGCGAACCGCGGAATTGTGGAATTCATCGAAGTCTTGAAGCTCGATGTCGCGTTCCTTTACGACTTGCTCGGTGCGTCGCAAGAGCACAAGGTGAAGCCGAAAAAGTTCCCACAGACGGATATCGATGAAGTGATCATCGGCCACACCAACGAGCCGGAATACCGCAAGCTCCAGAACAACGAATTCATGGAAGCGCTGCGCGACCGCACGGTGAAAATCGACGTGCCGTACATCACTAAGCTCAATGAAGAAGTGAAGATCTACCGTAAGGACTTCAATCCGCGGAAGATCAAGGCTAGCATCGCGCCGCACACCATCGAGATGGCTTCCATGTGGGCGGTATTAACGCGCCTCGAGCCGCCCAAGAAGGCGAATCTCACGCTCCTGCAGAAGCTGAAACTGTATAACGGCAAGACGCTACCCGGATTCACGGAAGACAACGTCCGCGAACTGCGCAAGGAGACCACCCGCGAAGGGATGGAAGGGATTTCTCCGCGTTACATCCAGGACAAGATTTCCAATGCCCTGGTGAACTCGAAAGACGGAAGTGTCGCTTGCCTAAACCCGTTCATGGTTTTGAATGAGCTGGAAGGCGGATTGCGCCACCACTCGCTCATCTCCTCCGAAGAACGCCGAAAGCACTACCGCGACTTATTGCAGGTCGTGAAGCAGGAATACGAAGACATCGTGAAGAGCGAAGTCCAGCGCGCGATTTCGGCGGACGAAGAAGCGATGGCTCGCCTGTGTGCCAACTACATCGACAATGTGAAGGCTTACACGCAGCGCGAGAAGGTGAAAAACAAGTTTACCGGCCAGGACGAAGAGCCGGATGAGCGCCTGATGCGTTCGATCGAAGAGAAAATCGATATTCCGGATAGCCGGAAAGACGATTTTCGTCGTGAAGTCATGAACTACATCGGGGCCTTGGCTTTGGAAGGCCGCCAGTTCGACTACAAAACGAATGAGCGGTTACACAAGGCGCTCGAGCTCAAGCTATTCGAAGACCAGAAGGACACCATCAAGCTGACGAGTCTTGTTTCCAACGTGGTCGATGCGGCCACTCAGGAAAAGATCGACATCGTGAAGGGCCGTTTGATCAAGTATTACGGCTACGACGAAGTCAGTGCCACCGATGTGTTGAATTATGTTGCCTCGATTTTTGCTCGCGGCGACGTCAAACGGAAATAATTGGTCATTGCGAGGATAGGTCGTCATTGCGAGGAGCGCAGCGACGAAGCAATCTCGCTCGCAATGACGGAAGGCTTCCATGATTGCTGGCATCAAGCGAGATCATCTGCGCTTTAAGCAGATTGTGAAGGGCAAGATCAAGCAGAACCTGAAGAAGTACATTACTCAGGGGGAGCTGATCGGCCGACAGGGAAAGGACTACGTCAGTATTCCGATCCCCCAGATCAATCTCCCCCGCTTTCAATTTGGCCGCAAACAAAGTGGCGGCGTCGGGCAAGGCGAAGGTGCGCCCGGCACGCCGATTGGCCAGGGGGAATCCGAAGAAGCGCAGCCCCAAGCCGGTAATACCGAAGGCCAGCACGCCATGGAAGTGGACGTCACCCTCCAGGAGCTGGCGGAAATGCTCGGCGAAGAGCTGGAACTTCCGCGCATTCAGCCTAAAGGCAGCGGGATGGTCCAATCCCAGAAGCACAAATATTCGGGGATTAATAACGTGGGACCGAATTCGCTGCGCCACGTGAAGCGTACCTACAAGCAAGCGCTCCGACGACAGATCTTAACCGGACTGTATAATCCGGAGGATCCGGTCATCGTGCCAATCAAGCACGATTACCGGTATCGGATGTGGAAGAACGTCGTTAAGCCGGAGAATAACGCGGTCATTGTGTACATGATGGATGTCTCCGGCAGTATGGGCGACGAACAAAAAGAGATCGTCCGCACCGAATCATTCTGGATCGATACTTGGCTGCGCTCGCAATACAACGATCTAGCCATTCGCTACATTATTCACGATGCCAGCGCGCGAGAGGTGGATCAGGAAACTTTTTACCACACGCGTGAAAGCGGCGGAACGCTCATTAGCTCCGCCTACAAGCTTTGCAACGAGATCCTGGAGAAGGAGTACCCGGCCAGCGATTGGAACGTGTACGCGTTGCACTTTTCCGACGGCGACAATTGGTCGGGCGAGGACACCAAGGTTTGCGTAGACCTGCTTAAGCAGCAATTGCTGCCGCGCTGCAACCAATTCTGCTACGGCCAGGTCGAAAGCCGTTACGGGAGCGGACAGTTCATCAAGGATTTGACCGAGAACTTCAAAGACGAGGAACGTCTGGTGACGTCGAAGATCGAGAGCAAGGACGCGATCTACCGTTCTTTGAAGGAATTTCTGGGGAAAGGGCGCTAAAAAATGAGCAGCCGAATCCTTCCCGCCGAGCTTCAGGGCGCACACAACGATATTCGCGAACTCGCACGCCGCTACGGCCTGGACACCTTTGAAATCGTATTTGAGCTCGTCGACTACGACGAAATCAACGAGATTGCTGCCCTGGGCGGCTTTCCCACCCGCTACCCGCACTGGCGCTTCGGTATGGAGTACGATTATCTCCAGAAGTCGTATACCTACGGCCTGCAAAAAATTTACGAGCTGGTGATCAATACCGACCCTTGTTACGCCTATCTGCAGATGGGCAACGAGATCGTCGACCAGAAGTTGGTCATGGCCCACGTCTACGGGCACTGCGATTTCTTTAAGAACAATATGTGGTTCGCTAAGACGAATCGCAAAATGCTCGACCAGATGGCCAACCACGCCACCCGCATCCGCGAATACCAGGATCGGTTTGGGGTGGAAGTGGTCGAGGATTTTATCGACGTTTGCCATAGCATCGACAATCTCATCGATGCCTATTCGCGTTTTGTGCCGACCAAAACGGAACGGCCCGAAGGCGGATTGAATTCCGACGAGTGGGACGCCGATGGTCCGGGCGTGCGAAAGCTACAATCCGGTAGCCGGGACTACATGGATCGGTACATCAACCCGCAATCCTTTCTCGACGACGAAAAGAAGAAACTCGCGGAGGGCGCGGAGAAGAGCCGCAAGTTCCCGGCGAGCCCCGAGCGCGACATTTTGAAATTCCTCATCGACTACGCGCCACTAGAGCGCTGGCAGCGTGAAACGCTATCGATGGTACGGGAAGAAGCGTACTACTTCGCGCCCCAGGGTCAGACCAAGATCATGAACGAAGGTTGGGCGAGTTATTGGCATTCGTTTCTCATGACCCAGCACGTGCTGAAGGACTCGGAAATCATCGATTTCGCCGACCATCACGCCGGCACCATGGGCTCTCGCCCGGGGCAGATCAACCCGTACAAACTGGGAATTGAGCTTTACCGCGACATCGAAGACCGTTGGAACCGCGGCAAGTTCGGCCCGGAGTACGAAAACTGCGACGACGCGAACGAAAAGAAAAACTGGGATAAGAAGCTTGGTTTGGGCCGGCAAAAGATCTTTGAAGTCCGTCGCCTGCACAATGATGTGACGTTTATCGACAGCTTTATGAACGAAGAGTTCTGCGAAGCGCAGAAGCTTTTCACGTACGGCTTCAATCGGCGCACCGGGCAGTACGAAATTGTCGATCGCGATTGGCGCAAAGTGAAGAAACAGCTTTTGTTCTCGCTCACGAATCTCGGTCAGCCGATCATTCGCGTGGAAGACGCGAACTTTGAGAACCGCGGCGAACTTTTGCTAATGCACCAGCACGAAGGCATTGATTTGGAATACGACAAGGCCATCGAAACGTTGAAGCATGTCCAGGTGATGTGGAAACGGCCCGTCCACATCATGACCAAGTACAATTCGCAGAACAAGCTCTTGTCTTTCGACGGTAAAGAGTTCCACGAAAAAGACGCTTAAAACGGAGAGAAGATGTCGGAGACCCAGACGACAGTGACGGTACCGAAGAAGGTGATGTTCGCCGACTTCGCGGTGGTCAAGTACACGGCCTTGATGGACCAGCTCCGTCAAGAAGGGATGGTTGCCGATGCCGTAACCGACGAAAAAAAGTTTTTGGCCCGCATCGCCGAAGAAGCGTTCGATGTTTGCATCTTGAACTTGCTGCTCGGTGGGATTGGTCCGTTTGAACTGATTCGCAACGTGCGTTCCTCCTCACGCAATCCGGATATCAAGATTATCGTCGTCTCCAAGCAGGTTCAGAAACTCAATATTCAAAACACGCTGAAAGCCGGCGCCAACGATTTCATGGCCGATCCGGTGAACAACGAGAACCTGCACGGCCGCATCGTCTATCACCTGACGCCGAAGAAGGTGATCGAGAACCTCGGGGCCGATTCCTCCAATATCGGCAAAGAAGCCTGGCCGTTTCTCGCCGTGATGCTCGAATCCACCGAGACGCTTTCCAAGACGCCGGCCCAAAATATCTCGGCGGCGTTCTACGACATCCTTTGCCACGTGGCGCGGCTGCTCGCCTCCAATCGCACGTCGATGATGATTGTCGACGAAGAAAGCAATACGGGGGTCGTGCTCGCTTCCAGTGACGATGCCAAGTTCATTGATTTTCCCGTTGTGCTCGATAAGTACCCCGAAGTGCTCGATGTGATGCACTCGGGAAACTTCGTGCTGATCGACGATGTCTCTAAGAACCAGCTCACCCAAGCCATCAATGAAACGGTGAAATCGATTTCGATCGGCTCCATCATGGTTTTCCCCGTGCGCTACGCCGGAGAAGTGGTGGGCGTGCTCACCGTCCGTCGGGCTAAGGCCTCCGATCTGCCCTCGCTGGATATCTTGCGGGTGCTCCAATCGTTGGCCAATACGCTGGCCGCCCACGCGAACATCAAAGCCTCCCTTCGGCGCATCTACCGCGACTACAAACCGGCCAAAAGCGCCTAAAACCCGGCCTTGCCTCCCCTAAAGCCCCAGGATATTTTCATTGCTTCCTAACGGGGGTTGGGTGCTGGTGCGACGCGTTATGCCGGAGGGGAAATGTCGGTAGGGATGCACGAAGAAGTGATTTGCGGCTGGGAAGACCACCCGTTTTATAAGAACACGCTCGAAATCATGGAAGGCGCGGCGAAGGAGATTGATCTCGATCCCAACGTCTTCAATCGTCTGGCCAAGCCCCGGCGTTGCCTGTACGTCAGCATTCCCGTGCGCATGGATGACGGCAGCATCCAGACTTTCGACGGCTTTCGCGTTCACCACAACACCACACTGGGCCCTGGCAAAGGCGGGATTCGTTACCACCCCGACGTCAACCTCGCGGAAACCTCTGCGTTGGCCTTCTTAATGACTTTGAAAAATTCGTTGGTGCGTTTGCCATTGGGCGGCGCCAAAGGCGGAATCCGCTGCGATCCCACCAAGCTTTCTCGACGTGAGAAGCAGAGCCTCACCCGCCGCTACACTTCCGAAATTCACATGTTCATCGGTCCCGACAAAGATATCCCCGCTCCGGATGTCGGGACGGATCCCCAGACGATGGCCTGGGTGATGGATACTTTTAGTTCCAATGTTGGTCATGCCGTTCCCGGGGTGGTCACGGGCAAGCCGATCGAAATCGGGGGTTCGCTGGGCCGTTTGGATGCGACTGGCCGTGGCGTGGTGTACACGATCATGGAAGCGGCTAAGCGGATGAATATGGAGCTGGGGCCTAACACGACGGTGGCCGTCCAGGGCTTTGGGAATGTCGGTTTTTACTCGGCCAAGATCATTGCCAGCATCGGCTGCAAAGTGATCGCGGTCAGCGATGTCTCGGGTGGGGTCTACAATCCACGCGGACTCGATATCAATGAGCTGCGCGACTGGATCGCGTCCAACAAAGTTTTAAAGGGTTTCCCCGGCGCCGAGCCGGTGACCAACGAAGAGCTGCTGGAGTTGCAATGCGATATCCTGATTCCCGCGGCACTGAACAATCAGATTACCGAAGAAAACGCGGATCGTATCAAGTGCAAGATCATGGCGGAAGGCGCCAACGGCCCGACCACCCGCGGAGCCAGCAAGATCCTGCACGATAAAGGCGTCTTCATCATCCCCGACATTCTCGCCAACGCCGGCGGCGTGATTGTGTCCTACTTCGAGTGGGTACAGGGAATGCAAAACTTTTTCTGGAGCGAAAAGGACGTCAACAACAAGCTCTGGGAAATCATCACCTCGGCCTTCAATCGCGTCTACGAACTGCAGGAAGCCCGCAATATCGGCATGCGCCGTGCGGCCTTCGCAGTCTCGTTAGATCACTTGTCGAAGGCGATGTTGTTGCGAGGATTTTTTCCGTAATTCGCTTGGCCGAAATGAACAAGCACAGGGGGGAACTATGAAGGTCGTCATTGCTGTCTTTGCCTTTTGGGGAGTGTTGGGTCGGCCAAGCAGGGGAAGCGGCCTACCGATGCTGCTACACCGACTAACCGGAAAATAATCTTCAAACTCGCAGGCACTATTCCCAGGAACAGTGGTGCCAAAATGACTGGTCACGTGACCACCCCCAATCGCCTAGGCGCCGTAAAACTGGTCCAGGACCAGTTTGATCTCTCGCGCGAGAGGTTGAGGAAACATTGGCAAAAACAGTGGCTTTGCTTTTTGGGGCCGGTTTTTGCTCACATCCCAGCACCCGTGGATAGCTATTGTTGCGATGGGGCCGACGTGTTAACACCCGCCCCGTATGAAACGATTTCTATTCGCTACGCTCTTTTTCCTAGCACTTCCCAACGCCTTTGGCGGGTTCGACGATAGATTGAACCTTTTGAAGACGGCTTCTTCCAACTGCCCGAAGACCATTGCCAGTTTGGTGGGCAAACCGCCCCTCAGCATTGCGGCACGCGAGGTCATCGAGCGGGTGATGGAAAGTCACCCTGAAAGTGGGCCCGTGATACTGGAACATGCCCGGTGGTTGGGGCTGCGCGGCCCTTTTCTTTGGGATGCCTGGGTCCGGTATGCGGGTAGCAACCCCCAAGTCTTTGTGATGGCGGTCGTGACGGAAGAGCCGCGGATGCTCGACCTCGTGAAGCATTTGAATCCCAGCGATCGACTGCGACGCGATAAGAAGGGGGAAATGGTCACTTTGCGGACGGGAGAGACGGTGCCGGATACGATTGCGGCGAGCACCTTTGCCCGGCTCGATCGGTTTTCTTATTCGAACCCAAACGGTTCCTCCGCAATGCTTGATCTCCTCACCAAGTGCCGCAACCCGGGACACCTGTTTTCAGACAAACTGCTGACCGTCCTTAAAGAAGCCGCTCTCGTGAATTCCGACGGTTCGATTCCCGAGGCGATCCGTAGAGTGATCGTGGCATCGGTTTCCGAAAGAGATGGAAAGGTCCTAGTTGTCCATCCGCTATCGTTCTCTCCACTGAATGAAATGATGGGTAGCGATCCTTCGCCCGCGGCAGACGATCAGGTGCCACTGCGAAAAGGCTCGACCGCATCTCGGGCGGAGGCCGAAAAAGTATTTAGCCATCTCCAAGCAATTATGGATGGGAATCCGATACTTTTTAATGAACTCGTTTTCAGTGCGAGGCAGCATCGAAAACCCATATTTCCGGGGATGCTGGAAGAGTTAGAGGCGCGTGGGCTTATCAATTCGGATGGCGAGATGCCGGAGTCGGTGCGCAAGATCGTGGATAGCTCGGCCGAGGGCGAATCAATCTTTCAGTTCTTGGTGAATCCGATCGCGGGAGAGTGATCCGATGTTTTCCGGGCAATGTCCCGAGCAGCCGCGGGTCACGATGTACCCCTTAAACTCCCTAAACTGCTTGATTCGCTCTCCGGCCGCGTGCTACCTCTCTCCGTCCATGAAAAAGGTACGCGCCACGGTCTTTTTGGTAGTCGCCCTTTCGTTATTTGCCCCTCCCGCCGAGGCGGGACTTCTCGAGTGTTTCCACCATCTAGTCTGGCTAGCGCGGGGGAAAGCCATGGTTCGGGCCGCCATCCGGGGTCATTGGGGAGAGAACGTGCGGCGCTGGGGGGTTCGCCCTTCGCCGTTTCGTACTTTTCTCCCGGCCAGCGCCATTGCTCAGAACATCGAAGACACACTGGCCGACCAGCGGCTGGCGCCCGAGCAGATTATTGAACGCGAGATCGCGCTTGCGCCCAAACTCCAGGCGTTGTGGCTGCGTACGCAACAGCGATTAAAGTCGATTGAGATCCGCTGGGCGCCGGAGGATTTTTGCCTAAGGGAACGCGAGTCCATTTTTCTTTCGCCGATGATTCTAGACTCGGCGCAACCGGGTGTCGTGTTGCTGATGCGTATCGAACACGAGCTTCGCCACAAAGGCGATCGGCACTTGCCCGACTACGAACGCACTTTCGCCGAACACGGCGACGACCAGGAGGCGTTCATGGCGGCGATGATGCAGTTGCTCGCCGACGGAGAACTGCAAGCCGTCCAGGCCGAGATCGACCTGCTTCCGGAGCTCCGCGCGATTAAAATCGCTTACCCGCAGATTTTTCTCAGCCGTGTGGCGCTTGAGGTTTGGCGCGGCCGTGGTGAGATACCGAACTTAGACGTCGACTTGGTCTCGCTCCAACGCCACCGTTGGCACTGGCAGAACTGGGAGAGCGATGTCCAAAAAGGATGGAAGTTCTATTCCGCCCGGAAGCCAAAGTAATCGGTACCTTCGTCCTTTCGGACCCCGGATCAGGAAGGCGTTGGAGAAGGTCGCTTAAGATCACTTACATTGCTTAGGCATTGTTCCAAGAAAAGTGGTGTCAAAATGGGTGGTCTGAGACCACTTTTAGTCTCGCGCGAGAGCGCACGGCTTCGCCGTGCGGGATTGCTTCGTCGCTGCGCTCCTCGCAATGACAGCGGCGTCGCAATGACTAAGGCCGCGGGAAGTCCTGTTCCCGCGAAACCTTGACCTTCTTTTTTGATGAAGGTTTTTCGGCGGGTTTGCGTTCGCTCGAGTCCGGAAGCTTCAGTTTTGCGTTTTTGTCGACGAGCGTCTTATCCTGACTGGCACACTCTTCGGCCGAAGCGCCGATGCGACAGGCACCTTCATCCATTGCGAAAACCCCAAGTGCGCTAAAAAGCGCGGTGAATATCAATAACCGCCTCACGACCCGCCCCCGTGGAGATTAAGTTAACCTGGCTCTGAGTTTTTTCCTCAATAAAGCGCAGGTAGTTCAAAAGATTTTTCGGCAAATCCGTCGCGGCCCGGATGTCCTTTAGGTTTTCCTTCCAGCCCGACAGCGTTTCATAAACCGGCGTCATCTTCTCGAGCAACTTCGTGTCCGCCGGAAAGGTATCGTACTCTTTGCCGTCACATTGGTATTTCGTGCAAACCTTCAGTTCATCGATGCCGCTTAAGACATCGGCCTTGGTGACGGCTAAGTGTTTGATGCCCGATACGCGCAACGCGTAGCGCACGGCCACCAAGTCTAGCCAACCGCAACGGCGTGGACGTCCCGTTGTCGCGCCAAATTCGCCGCCGGTTTCACGCAGCTTATCGCCTTGCGCATCGTTGAGTTCCGTCGGAAATGGGCCTTCGCCGACCCGGGTGGTGTAAGCCTTCATGATGCCAATAAAGAGCGTGTCCTTGGGCAGGCGAGCGCCTAGTCCCAATGCCGCCTGTGAGGGCAGGGTATGTGAAGACGTGACATACGGGTACGTGCCATAGTCCACATCGAGCAAGATGCCTTGCGCGCCTTCGAAGAGAATCTTTTTCCCGTTCTGAATATCGTCGAAAAGCATGCTCGAGACATCATGCACAAAGGGTTTCAGTTGCTCGGCGATACGCGAATACTTTTTCATGAACGCGTCCATGCGGACGGGCTCTACTTTGTAGAATTCTTTCAGAAGAAAATTCTTTTCTTCGAGATTCGCGTTTAGCTTTTCCTCAAATCCAGCCGGGTCGTAGAGGTCGGAGACCCGGAGTCCACGGCGCGAGGCGCGATCTTCATACGCGGGGCCAATGCCACGCTTGGTGGTACCGATCTTACCCGCTTTGCGCCCTTCGCGCGCGGCATCCAAGTGCTTGTGGTAGTCGAGGATCAAGTGGGCGCGATCCGAAATCGCAATCCGCTTTTCGAGATCCGGTACATTGGCTTTTTTTAGAATATCGATTTCTTCTAGGAAAATTTCGGGATCCACCACCACGCCGGAGCCAATCAGGCAGCGGGCATGGGGCCGCAAGATACCCGAGGGGATGAGGTGCAAAACGGTTTGTTGGCCTTTAACGACGAGCGTATGCCCCGCGTTATTGCCGCCCTGAAAGCGCGCGACGATCTCGGCCTCCGAGCTGTAATAGTCGACGATTTTGCCTTTGCCTTCGTCGCCCCACTGGACGCCGATAATCACTACGCCCTGGGGCATTTTTCACCTCAAAGACGGATCTGAACTACCGAAGTCATGCCCTTGATCTTGCGCATGGCTTCAATCGTATCCGCCGAAAGTTCTGAATCCACTCCGATGATGGCAATCGCTTCACCGCGCTTGTCGCCGCGCCCCAAATGCATGCGGGCGATATTGATCCCCTTGCCACCCAAAGTCGTGCCCATTGCCCCGATGACGCCGGGGGTGTCAACATTGCGGGTATAAAGCAGCGCGCCGCTCAAGATGCCATCGATCGAAAAACCATCGACTTGCACGATGCGCGGTTCGTCCTTGCCGAAGAGCGTTCCGGCGACGGTCAACGTCGTCGCGCCTTCCACCGTGATGCGAACGAGGCTGCCGTAATCCTGGCAAACTTCATCGACCGATTCCTCGATGCGAATACCGCGTTCCTTCAAGGTTTTTCGGGCGGTGACAAAGTTCACCGGCGTGCCGAGCAAGGAGCTCAAGAAGCCCTGCAGCACGGAAAGGGTGAGGACTTCGCGTTTGATGCCGCTGCCCAGCGCTTCATAGTGCACGACAATCCGCTTCACGTTTTGGTGCGGGACGGCCTGGGCGGCAAAGGCCCCGAGCTTCTCGCAGAGGGTGAGATGCGGGCGCAAGAATTCCAATTCCTCGCGCGTGACATTGGGCACGTTGATGGCGTTTTTCAACGCCCCGCTGCGCATGTATTCGGCCACCTGTTCGGCGACTTCCAATCCGACCTGCAGCTGCGCTTCTTCGGTGCTCGCCCCCAAGTGGGGCGTCAAGACGACATCGGTTCGCTTGAGCAGGGGATGGTCGGTCGGCGGGGGTTCTTGCTCAAACACATCGAGTGCCGCGCCTTTGAGCTGTTTTTTCTCGAGTGCTTCGAGCAGCGCCGCTTCGTTCACGATGCCGCCGCGCGCGCAGTTAATCAGGTAGGCGCCCTTTTTCACTTTCGCGAAGGCTTCTTTGTTCAGCAGATTCCGAGTGGCATCGAGCAGAGGCACGTGCACCGTGATGTAATCCGACTTCGCCAGTAGTTCATCGAGGCTGACCAAGCGAACGCCGTACTTCGCCGCGGCTTCCTCGCTCAAATACGGATCGTAGCCCAGCACATTCATCTTCAATCCGACCGCGCGTTCCGCGACCGCTTTGCCGATGTTGCCGAGACCCATCACCCCGAGCGTCTTGCCGCGGATTTCCGAGCCCTGAAAACTCTTCTTGTCCCATTTCCCGTCGCGCATGCTCGCGTCCGCGCGCGCCACGTGGCGGGAGACGGCGAAGAGCAGGGCAATTGCATGTTCGGCGGTCGTGACGATATTGCCGGTCGGTGCGTTCATCACCACCACGCCCATTTCGGTGGCGGCGGTCACGTCGACGTTATCGAGCCCAATGCCGGCACGGATCGCGAGCTTCAGATTGCGACCGCTTTCGAGGAGGTCGCGGTCCACTTGCGTGCGCGAACGGACAATTAAGATGTCGATGGACGGCATCTTTTCTTTGAGCTCGGGCCGCGGAATGTCTTTGTACTCCAGGATCTCCAGCTGGGGGATCTGCTTGAGCTTCGCGATCGCTTCCGTCGATAATCCGTCGGCAATCAATAGGCGTGTCATTAGGCGCTCTCGCTTTCCAAGAAGTAAGCCGAGGCCGCCCCGACTCCGGCGCCCATTTCTACCGGCACGCCGAGTTTTTTCAATCCGTATTCCACCGCCGACAAAACGGTCAGCATATCCAGTTCGTCGAAGTAGCCAAGGTGGGCGATGCGGAACATTTTGCCCTTATAGTGATCTTGGCCTTCGGCGATCGTGATGCCGAAGCGATCGCGCATATACGAAATGAGCTTGTCGCCCGCGTCACTGCCCTTAGGCATCAAGACCGAAGTGACCGACGGGGCCGGGCTCTTTTTCGCGAGCAGCTCAAGACCCATCGCTTGTACTCCGCGACGGGTGGCTTCGGCGAGCCGCGCATGGTGTTTGAAAACGGGATCGAGACCGGAGGCTTTGAAGCGCTGGAGCACGACATCCAAACCGCAGATCAAACTCACCGCCGGTGTCCAAGCCGTTTGGCCGGACGAAAAACCCTTTGCTTCGGCTTTGAGATCAAAATAGAACGGGGTGAGATCGGAGCGCTTGCCGGCGTCTTGCGCGCGCTGTGAAAGCGCAATGGTCGCGAGTCCCGGCGGCAACATCATCGCTTTTTGCGACCCGCTCACCACGACATCGAGACCCCATTCGTCCATCGGGATATTGCAAACGCCTAACGCCGTGATCGCATCGACAAAAACCAAGGCATCGCTGCTTTTGCGCACCAGCTCCGCGATTTCCTTAACGGGGTGCAAAACCCCGGTGGAGGTTTCGGAGGCCTGGAAGAGCACTGCGCGGGTGCCGGGATTGGCCTTCAAAAGCTTTCCGATTTCGGCCGGATCCACCGCTTCGCCCCATTCGACTTTGATTTCGTGAACCTTCAAGCCGTATTTCTGCGAAATCTTGGTCCAGCGCTCGCCGAACTTTCCACCATTAACCACAATGACTTCATCGCCCTTGGCCAGACAATTCGCGATCGAAGCCTCCATCGCCCCGGTGCCCGAGGATGCCAGGACGTAGCAAGGCTGTTTGGTCTGGTGGAGGAAGGCCAAGTTCTCCCAAACGCGCTTCAAAATCGTCGAAAACTCTTTGGTCCGGTGGTGCAAAGGCGCTTTGGCCATGGCCGATAGCACGTCTTCCGGAACGGGCGTTGGGCCAGGCGCAAAGATGCGTAGTTTTTCAAACAGGGGGTGTGATTTCATGGGTGTTCCTCTGTAGAGGTGAGATTCATTGGGCGAGAGGAATGTATTGAAGGCAGGCTTGGCCGTCAAGCAATGCGGTAAAGGCTCCCGGGTGGCCGATCCGGCTTTCACTCCGGCGCCGGAATGGTTCTGATAAAATAGGATTTTAGGGGGCTAGATGCGCAACGCATGGCGTTTGGGGTTAGTGCTTTTGCTTTGCGGGCCGGCGTGGGCGCCAGATGAAATGAATCCTTACGATCCTCCGGGAGGATTCTCGCAACCATCGGGAAATCGGGCCGAGTTTGATCTGCGTGCCTTCTACGGACAGACGGGTGGTAGTCCTGAATCAATAAGGAAAGAACTCAAATCGCCGCGGCAACGTGATTTGGTGGCAAACGCGCTATGCGCTGATCCGCACTTTCTGCAAACGATACCGCGCGAGGCGGCGCTGGCATTTCTGGTCCCGCTCACCGTCGCCCAGCACGCCCGTCTTAAGACAAATTCTTCGCTCAACGACAAGGAGTCGCTTCGAGAGCTAATTCGCGAGGGGCGGATTTTGAGTTATTTGGAGAGCGAAAGCGGAATAGGACGGTGGGCGCGGAAAACGTCTTTTGATTCGGCGGGTAACTTGGGGGTGTGGGGGGCCATGGGTGGGATGTTAGTATGGCTTGGTTACTTGTATGCGGGCTACGTGCCGAAATCCTTTCCTGGTTTCTTGGGGAGCGGTTTAGCAGGCATATTGGGTGGGTTTTTTTCACCTCTCGCCGGGTTGGCTGGTTTGAAACTTATCAATCAAGCGATCTCTGACCAACTGTTGTTTGCACGCCTTCGGCAAGAAGCTCGGGAAGTAGGCGTCGACTGGCAGCCTAGCAATGAGTTTTTCGCGGCAAATACTTGCGGCTACGAACGACTCCGCAAAAGCCCCCTCAACGCACTCCGCCCTCAATAATACCGTTCACTCCCGCGCCGGAGTGACTGTGTCCGTCACGGATCCTCTTTCGGCAAATAATCGCCTCGCATTTTCGAGAGGTTTTTTTCTGCCACTCTCGGCGCTGGATTCGCTGTTAAAATGTTCTTTCAGGAGGCTAGATGCGCAACGCATGGCGTTTGGGATTGGTGCTTATGTGTTGCTCACCCGCGTTCGCCCCCGAAGATAGACTCAATCCTTATGCGCCCCCCTTGGGCCTTTTCAATCTCGAGCGGTTTTGGAAGCAAGTACAAGACGAACCAAATGAGCCTCCGGGCATCATTCTTATGCGAAAAGAGTGGACCGATGCGCGCGCGGAGTACCCGCAAGGATTGGGTGATGCGCTCCTTGCGAACCCTGGCTTCTTAGAGAAGGTCGATCGCAAGACGGCCCTGACTTTACTCGAGCTGCTCACGGTGGCCGAGCACCACCTTCTGATGGAACATCCGTCCGTCATCCAAAGCGATTCCCTTCGGGATCTCGTTCGCGAAGGAAGGATCTTAAGTTACTTGAAAGCGGGCAATCGTTTTAGCGCCCCCAATCTGCTTCAATTCACCCTGCCGGCTATTGCGGCAGGCTCGGTCGGCTACATGACGCTTGCAATGCATTGGTACTTATCCGCACCAGCGGCCAAACCCGGTACCTTGGCGGACGCCTACATTAACTACGGCATGGCGGGTATCGCGGTTTGGGTAGGTCCGCTTCTGATTGCGAGCGGCGCGCGGCGAGCGCTGGATGCCGTCGTGTTCCAAATGATGCTCGCCCGATTGCGAAGTGAAGCCCAAGAAGTCGGCGCCGACTGGCAACCCAGCCCGGAGTTCTTCAATGCGCGACCCTGCGGGCTAAGCCGCTTGCTCAAAAGCCCCCTTCGCGCCCTTCGGCCTAAGTAACACCTTCCACTCCGGCGGAAGGTGTTTGAAAAGTTAACGGCAGGGCCGCGGCTGTTTTAGAGGCGGCGCGTCAACGTCAATGATTTTAATAGAATAAAATCCCCTCCATTAAATTTTCGCGAATTTAAAGGTGGAGGGGATGCAAATTCAACGTAGTCAGAACTATCCTTCTGACCTTACTGATCTGCAGTGGGAGCTTATCAAGGACTTTATTCCTGAGGCAAGAAGTGGGGGGAGACCTCGAACAACCTGCCCAAGAGCTGTCGTAGATTCCATTTTGTACGTCGTACGAAGTGGGTGTGCGTGGAGATATTTGCCGAAACATTTTCCGCCCTGGCAAACGGTCTACGTTTATTTTCGTCAGTGGCGTGATTGGGGAGTGTGGCGTTTGATTCATCAAGCACTGACACAAAAAGTTCGAAAGCAAGCCGGCCGAAGTCATAGTCCGAACGTCGTCATCATCGATGGGCAAAGCGTAAGGGCGCAATTCGGAGAAGAAAGAGGGTATGACGGATTTAAAAAAGTACGAGGTAGAAAACGGCAGATCCTCGTCGATTCTTTGGGTTTTATTTGGGCAGCAAAAGTACACCGAGCCGACCAACAAGAAAGCACCCGTGGACCAGAGGTGTTGGAAGATTTCCCCGGAGAACTTGATCATCCAGAAAAAGTGCTGGCCGACTCGGGATATGGAAAAGCACCTTTCAGCACCTGGACACAACTAAACTGGTCGATTTTGCCGGAGATAAAAAAAGGCGAGCGAGCCACCGTCAGGAATGAAACTTGGCACCCCCGACTAAAAATAGTTCAGAGCAATCTAAAGCCCATGCGCTGGATAGTTGAGAGGAGTTTCGCTTGGTTTAACCACTCCAGACGACTTTCGCGAGACTATGAGAGACGAGTCAAAAGCAGCGAAGCGATGCTCTTCCTAAGCCAATTTCCCATGTTACTGAGCAGGCTCGCACCAAACCCCCCTTAACTTTTCAAACACCCTCCGCCGGAGTGGCTCTGATAAAATAGCTTTTCAGGGGGCTGGATGCGCAACGCATGGCGTTTGGGATTAGTGCTTTTGCTTTGTGTGCCGGCGTTTGCGCCGGACGAGGTCAACCCCTATGACCCGCCGGGAGGGTTTTCTCGGTCATCGGAAAACCGGGTTGAGTTTAACCTGCAGGCATTCTACGGACAGACAGGTGGCAATCCTGATTCGATTAGGAAAGAACTTGAATCGCCGCAGCAGCGAGAATTGGTGGCGAGCGCGCTATTCGCTGATCCCGGGTTTTTGCAAACAGTCCCACGCAAGGCGGCTCTGGCCTTCCTAGCCCCACTCACGGTAGCTCATCACCGCCGCTTAAAGGAAAGTCCAGCGCTGACGCAAAATGAAGCGCTTCGTGAGCTCGTGCGGGAAGGAAGAATTCTAAGCTATCTGCCGGCCAAACCGAATTCTCCAGACCGTTTTTGGCGGGTTGCGGCGTGGGGGGGCATCATTGGGATGGCGCCGACACTTCTTCTCTCTGTCTGGCTGCATGACCCCTCTTTTCTCATAAGCCTGGGACGCGCCTCGGGAATCTACGCTGTCCCCGCTGTAGCCATACCGTTAGCGGACTACTTTATGAGGAAAACGATGGACTACATCTCTTTCCAATTGCTTCTGATGCGCTTGCAGGCGGAAGCTCGCGAGGTCGGTCCCGATTGGCAGCCCAGCGCTCAGTTTTTCGAGGCAAATGTCTGCGGATACGAACGACTCCGCAAAAGTCCACTCAAAGCACTGCGCCCAAAGTAACACCGTCCACTCCGGCGCCGGAGTCGCTCTGCTAAACTGTCTTTTCAGGGGGCTCGATGCGCAACGCATGGCGTTTGGGGTTAGTGCTTTTGCTTTGCGCGCCGGCGTTTGCGCCTGATGAGGGGCCGCCTCCCGAGGGCAATCCGTATCAGTCTCCCGGGACTGAGATCCAGGATGGGATCGTTTTGGAGAATGAATTTGATCTGGATAGTTTCCTCGGACAGATGCATGCCGATCCCGGCCGAATTGAAGCGGAGCTCAAATCTTGGCGTCGGCGGGAGCAAGTGGCTACGGCTTTGATCGCGAATCCTACGTTTCTGCAAAGGCAGGACCGTCGCGTGGCTCTCGCATTCTTGCGCCCGCTTTCCGTCGAACAACACCGTCGTCTGAAGGAAATGCTGGAGCGCCTCCCTTCAGCAAAATGGTTTGGCTTTCTTTGATTTCCTTTTCTAGGAATTTTTCTACGACTTGCGCTCTTTAGCGTCACAATCTCGATAGTCCGTTTCCGCTAGGACATCGAGCAACGAAACTTGCTGTCCCGAAAAGCATCCGGCCATCGAAGGTGCGGCGTTGATTCCAGCCCAGATACTGATTGCGATTGCGAACGTTTCATGGGGTCCCCTTTCTTTCGGAGCTAGCATCAAGGTCGCTGCTCGACAACCAATATGTAATGTGATGCGGCAGGTCGCTTAACCAATGAACTGTGCCTGCGCCGTCGCGTTAATCACCGACGCGATCCGAATGACGGATTGCACGCCTTCCAGCGAAACGCCCGCCTTCACCACTTCCGCCACGTGACTATTGATGCACCTCCCGCAGCCGGAAATCGCCGATACTCCGGTGCAGTAAAGTTCAAAATCGACCTTCGCGATGCCGGGTTTGCCGATGACATTCATCCGCAACCGAGCGGGAAGCTTGGCCAGCTCCGCGTTGTCGCTCAGATGCATCGTTCGGTAGTAGACGTTGTTCATTGCCATGACGGTGGCTGCGCCTTTCGCCGCTTCGACTTCGGCGTCGGAAAGTGCGCCGGCAGCGGCGCTCAGTATACCTTCTACTATCGTCGGCGTGCGTGTGGCGTAGGCCGCGGCCAGCGCCACGCCGAAGATCTGGTTCGCGGTCAGTCCCGGCGCCCCTTCGGGCGTCAGGACCGTTCCGAGATTGAGTTTGATATCCTTTGCGTACTCTTTGAATTCCATTGTTTCCTCCTATTTGATGGTGGCTTCGCCCGGGTTCCAGTTGCACGGGCAGAGTTCATCGGTTTGCAGGGCATCGAGTGCGCGCAAGACTTCGTTGGGGTTCCGGCCGACGTTGAGGTCGTACACGGAAACGAAACGGATGATGCCTTGCGGGTCGACGATGAACGTTGCGCGTTGTGAAACGCCTTCGTTTTCATCCAGGATGCCGAGCTGACTGCTCAACTCACGCTTGATGTCGGCCAGCATGGGGAAGGGCAGATCTTTCAGCTCTTCCTTGTGCTGCCGCCACGCTAAGTGCACGAACTCCGAATCCACGCTGCCAGCCAAAACCTGCGCGTCGCGATCTTTGAACTGTTCGTTCAAATCGCCGAATGCTTTGATCTCGGTCGGGCAAACGAATGTGAAATCCTTCGGGTAGAAGAAAACCACCAGCCATTTGCCGGCATACGTTTCATTGGAAACTTCCTGGAACGCGTCCTTCGCGTCGTTGGATACGGTTGCTTTGAGTTTGAAGTGCGGGAACTTTTTGCCTACGCCTAACATGTTTCTTTCTCCTTTTTGAAATCTCTGTCTGACTCCCACTCTACGGGAAAAGCGGTGTTAGACTCAAATCGATAGTTTTTATTGAACGATAGACTTTAGTCTATGATAGGCTGGGCCGATGGTGACCCTTACCCAGCTCGAATACCTGCTCGCGGTGGACCGTTTCCGGCATTTTGGGAAGGCGGCCAAGGCGAGCTTCATCACGCAACCGACGCTCAGCATGCAGGTGCAACGACTTGAGGAGGAGCTGGGAGTCGAGGTCTTCGACCGGTCGAAAAAGCCGATTCTGCCGACCGAGACCGGAAAGAAAATCATCGAGCAGGCTCGGGTCGCCGTGGCTGAATTCAAGAAACTGCAAGCGGTGGCCACGCAAGGCAAAGAGACGCTATCGGGACCCTACACCCTGGCTGTCATTCCCACCCTTTCGCCGTACCTCATTCCGTTATTCATCGGGGCGTTCGCCCAGAAGTACCCGCGCGTGGAGCTAACGGTGGAAGAAATGCAAACCTCGCAGATCATTGCCGCGCTTGCGAATGACACGATTGATGCGGGGTTATTGGCGACGCCGCTTAAGGAACCCGGCGTGCGCGAGGAAGTGCTCTTCAATGAGCCCTTCTATCTCTATGTTGCTAAGGACCATCCGCTCGCGAAGAAGCCGAAGATCAAGGAGTCGGAGCTCGACGGGCACGATGTCTGGCTGTTGAAAGAAGGCCACTGCCTGCGCAATCAAATCGTGCGGCTCTGCACCCTCGGCGATAAAGCCTGTGTCTTTCAAAACGTGCATTTTGAAAGTGGGAATCTCGAGACGGTCATGAGTCTCGTGGATCGCAATGGGGGGTACACATTGCTGCCGACTTTGGCCCTGCGACACCATGAACAATCGGGCAACGCGCGGGCAAAGGTGCTGGCGTTTACCGAGCCGGTTCCCGCGCGAGAGATCAGTCTCGTGCTCTCGCGGCGGAGCTTGAAGCGACCGATCCACGACGCGTTAAAGGCGATCATCTTGGAGTCCGTGCCTAAGGACCTGCTTGTTCCCAAGCAAAAACTCCAGCGGATCGGGATCGCCTAACACTTCTACTCCGGCGCCGGAGTGGGAAGATAGCACCGATACGCGCTACGGAATTGTTTCGCTTCGTTCTCAATCCGGCGGAACGTTTTTGAAGGCCAAAGACGAGGCCCTGGCGCCTCATCAAGCTTGATTAGATCGGCGCACAGACGGTTTTCTTGAAGTCATCGATCTGATTTCGACACTCGGCCTCGGAGAGATATCTCGCAAAGACGGTGTTCTTTTTAGTGCCATCCTCATAAATAATCCACTGGACCACTTGCAAGAGTCCAGTCGGCGACTCGGGCAGACAACTGCAGGTTCTGGAAATGATCTTGGGTGCGGGGTCACGGGGCTCGAACCGATTGCGGAAAAAAAAGTTGCGGGCCGTGCTGCACTATTTCCTCAACACTCCCTCCAATACCTCTACCGGGGTTTTCCCGGCCTCGATCTCCCTCTGCCACTCCCCCGCGGGGTCGAGCGCCTGAAGCACCTCAGCCATTTTGGCTCCCGTGACATAAAAAAAGGCTCGGCCCCGATTGTAAATCTCGGGATTATCCGCGGAGAAATTTCCCTTTGTGTAGAGGAAAGTGACGTCGGCCCCATCTTTGAGCTCCGCTCGACGCGCCGACTCGGTGGCGTAGTAGTGGGCGAGACCTTCCATCCTTTCAAACTGAGCGACGTTTTCCCAGTTGCTCAATGTTTCGGGTAGTCCCGCTTTTCTACGATGAAGCATTCCACGAGCGATCTCTTTGATCTGCTCTTCATCCTTTCCTCCAATTGCTTTTCCAATGGATTCCCAATCCGCGACCTCTGCCCTAAATGCTTCGACCCACTTGGGGTCGAGCTCATAGTGCCGCATTCCCCCGTACGTGCGGTTTTCAAATTGTTTGTATTGGTAGAGATGAAATGTTTCGTGCGCGGCGACATTGGCAAGCGCGTCCGGGTTTTCAAATATCTTCCCGTACGGCTCAACGTCTCGCGCTGGGAACTTCGAAAGATCCATCACTATAAATGGGACTGCGATTTTAGTCGCAAGAGCATTCCCGTTTTTCTTCACAAATTCCACTCGATCGTTCCACCCCTCGGGAAAAGCGATCCCAACTCCAGATTCGGCCGAAGGAAAGTGCTCGGGGTGCACGACAAGTACCGCCTCCGGCGCCCTTTTGCAGGCATGAAACAGTATCCCGCTCTCTATGAGTTCCTTTGTTGAAAAACCGAGCGCGTAGGTCGCGCCTTCTTCGCGGAAACCTAGGCGAAGACCGGCGGTGGGAACTCCTTTCCACGGCGTCTCGACCTTTTGAAGTTTTGAAATACTTTGCGCAAGCTTAGTCACTCTGTCGATGCATTCGACCTCCTCAACGCGCCCGCCCGTCAGATGTTTTTCCGCCGAACATGCGAGACCGATTGAGAGACTAAGGAAAAGGGCGAATCTTCTTTTTTTCATCCTCGTACTGTATCTGGCTTTGATCCACCCCCCAAAACAGAAAAAAGCACCCCGGATCGAGGCCGTTGCCCCTAGCTCGGAGGTGAATTCGTGGTTCGCCCGCTCGATGGTGACGTAAAACGTCACCCTAAGTAGTGAAAATAATAACGCAATGCGTTGCTTTTTCCGCTTCGTTCCGGCATAATGCGCGTTCGCTTACAAATCCTTTTCATACAATCAGTTGGGGGCATTCCGAGTGAACGAGTACGTTGTGGGTATGAGTCCGAATCAGGAAAAACCAGTGGCGCCGACCAAGGCGGCTGCGAAGAAAACCATTCCATCCGTTTTGAAAATGATGGAAACGGACCCCGAACTGAAAGACTTCTATAAGCTCGTCCACGAAAACGGGTTCCGCGACCAAGCGGTCAATCTGCTTCGCGAGCGCTTGGAAAAGCGCCAATTGCAATCCTAAAAAATCTCAATAGGATGGGTCGCCATGCAAACGCGACCTGACCCCTGCATTCTCGGTATCTTAAACGCCACGCCGGATTCGTTTTCGGACGGCGGACACTACTACGCCAAGGGAGCTGCGCTCCAACACGCCGAGAAAATGTTCCAGGAGGGCGCCGACGTTGTCGATGTCGGTGGCGAGTCCACGCGTCCGGGGGCGTTGCCCGTTTCCTTGCAGGAGGAAATGGATCGCGTGCTGCCGATCGTGGAAGCTATCCGGTCTACTTTGCCGGTGAAGATCTCCGTGGATACGCGCAAGTTTGAAGTCGCGCGAGAAGCGGTTCGCGCCGGCGCCACGATCATCAATGACATCTCGGGCGGAGCCGACGTGCGGCTTTTGGAACTGATGAAGCAATCCGAGGCGACGTTGATCCTGATGCACATGCGCGGCACGCCGACCAATATGCAGGACGATCCGCAGTACCCCAAAGGCGTGGTGTCCGAGGTGCGATCGTTTCTCGCGGAAAGAGTGCGCGCCTTCCGGGAAGCCGGTGTTTCGAAGGATCGTCTTTGGGTCGATCCGGGGATCGGTTTCGGCAAGACGGTCGAGCAAAACCTAGAGTTGATGCGAGGACTCAAAGACTTCCTCCCGATCGGCGGGCGCGTCGCGATTGGCACTTCGCGAAAGTCCTTCCTGGCTCGCGTGCTGGGTGATCCGCAATTGGAATTTGAAAAACGGGAAGCGGGAACACTCGCAACGAGTCTGTGGGCTTACCAGCAGGGCACCACCGCATTTCGGGTGCATGATGTTGGCGCTTTCCGGCGCGCACTAAAGACCTGGCGGGCGATGGAGTTCTCTGGCCCGGTGGGTTCGTGAACCAAACGACGCGAGTCGCGATCGGTTTGGGGTCTAATCGTGGCGACCGTCTCCATTTTCTCACCCAAGCTTTTGATCGTCTACGTGCGGATCTTCTCGACGAAGCGGTTTGTTCCTCCGTTTATGAAACCCCAGCGTGGGGTGGAATCGCGACGCAAGCGTTCTACAATGCGGTGGCGGTGGGCATTTGTGATTGGAAGCCGCCCGCGATTTTGAATCTGCTCAAAGACATTGAAAAAGATCTCGGCCGTCGTGAAGGCCCGCGCTACGGCGATCGCGAGATCGATCTCGACTTGTTAGTACACGGCACGGGTCGCTGGGAAGCCGACGGGCTGACGGTTCCGCATCCCGGACTCCCCGAGCGCCAGTTTGTGTTGGCGCCTTTGGCCGAGGTTTGGCCCGATTGGACGCACCCGATTTTGGGAAAGACCGCTCGCGACTTGCTGACTTCGCAGGTGGAAAAAGAAGGCCCGGCTTTTCAAAAAATACGACCCGCCGTGTCGTGAGAAACCCGTCCCGACCATGGGATTTCGGTTCGATGCACGATAAAATATTGAAATGGTGAAAAATCTTGCGGTGCTCTTGAGCGTTTTTCTGTCGCCGACCCTGTTCGCCGAAGGTCAGTTGCCGTGGGTGGGGGGGAAACCGGTAACGGCCGAACAGTTCGCCGAACCCGCCGCCAAGGCCGCGGCGGATGCGGAAGCGAGTCGCGGAACTCAGCCGGCCGCCAAGGCCGCCGCCCCGGCGATTGGCTTGCCGGCCAGCATGATGATGCCGAGTCTGGCGCCGGAGGTGAAGAAAGCGCCGGTAGTGGAAGTCCCCGCCGCCGAAGCGCCCAAGGCCGCGGTTCGTTCGGCGGTTTCCGCCGAGCCGCCGGCGCTCACCGAACCGGAACTCGCGCGGGATATTTCCAGTGAGCCCGTAGTGGCTCCGGCGATTTCGGTGCCGGAAGTGGCACCGCCACCTCCACCCGAACCACACGCGGCTCCGGTTTCGGAAGTGGCCGCGACGCCGACGCCCACACCCACCCCCACGGGCGACGAAGTTTGCCACTATGTCGTGAAGAAGGGGGACAACCTCAGTCGCATTCTTTTGAAACTCGGCATTCTCCCCATTTACGGTTCGCAGGGGAATCTGGGTAAGGTGGTCGAAAAAAATTCGGACAAAGTGAAACGCGGGGGGGATCTGATTTTCCCGCAGGTACGCATCGCCATTCCGGCGAAGTACGTGAAGTCCAACGAGATGTGTGTCGACGGGGCAGAAGAAAAAGATGTGAATCGCCGTATCGCCTTGTACTCGGAAGCCGAAGCGGAAATTCATCGCGGTAAGTACAGCCGACTCTGTGAACGGGTACTGACGTTAGCTTTCACCGAAAAGCAGCCCGACAATCGGGGGCGCTTGATGCATCTGGCGGCGGTCTGCCAGTACGAAGAAGAAAACCTGCCGGCCGCACACCGACTCTGGGAGCAGGTCCTAGCCCTCAATCCCGACCCAAGTTTGCGCTACCGCGCCACCTACAATATGGCGTTGGTCGAGTGCCAAACGGATCATGCGTTGTCTGGCTATGAGAAGCTGCGCGGGGTTTCGCCCGAACTCTGGCAAACCCAAGCTCCCTACGAACGGCGGACTTTCTTAGATCTGGCAAGCTATTGCGCCGAGCGGGGTGTGCACTATGGCGCCCGTCTCGATACCCTCTTAACCGTGTACCAAACATCGCCGGAACCGGAACTGCGGGCTTACGCCGAGGAAAAACTGCGCGCCGATTTTGCCGACAAACGCCATTGCGCGCTCACCGAAAAGATCCTGGCGAAACTCAGCTCGGATCCCAAGCACAGTACCTGGGAAGACCTTTGGGAACACGTCTGCGACTAGGTTTCTTGCGCTTCGACTATTGAACTTCCCAGAAATCTTTCGCGTAGCACATATACTCGCCCCTACACTGCCAACAGGTTGGTGCATTGGAGCAGCGGTCTTTTACGCAAAGGAACGAATCGCCGCTGTACTGATAAATCCATTCTACTTTCCCGTCTTTGCATTCGCCCGTTCGATTTGCAACGTCCCTAACCGCGGTTTTCATATCTATCCGTATCTCGCTTACCGCCCGCAGCCGCTTTCCAACGGATTTATAGTTCGGTTCCTTTGTACCCAGATCCTTTAAGCACTGAGTCAGTTCTTTTGCGTCTTTGGCGCCGTCGCAGATATCCAGCGAGCCACCGGGATAGACATAGTCCAACGTTTGCCCCAGGATCTCATTTTCTTGTTTCGGGTCACCCAATCTTTGAATGTACGAAACGACCTGTTCTGGGTAGCGGCGCGTCGCCCGCTTGACCACTTGGATGCACTCACGCTTTGCTTCGGCCGACATATCGGCACAAACCTTGTAACCGGGCTGACTTGCCAGCGCGCTTGCCGCGAAGATGGTTTGAGAAAATGCTAGCCCTATAGCCGCTCGAAGAATCGAATGCATCGGAACCCCCCCCTTAAAACCCATGAACCTATCCCTAACCAGAAGTACCGGTTCCGTACACATAAAATTTTAACGGATAGACAAATTCTATTCGGCAGGGACCCCGGCTTTCCAGCGCGAGCGGAGTTCTCCCACCAAATACAATGACCCGGTGACTACTAACGTGTCGGATGGGGCGCAGGCTTTAAGGGCTGTCTCGAGGGCCTCATTGGGATCGGCGATGAAGGGGGCCGCGTCTCGGTAATCCGTCGGCATGGCCGATGCGAGGCGGGGGATCTGGGTCAGTACTAACGACGCCGCAACCTCCCGCAGCTTTCCGATCAATTCCCGGTACGGCTTGTCGGGGGAAAAGCCGCAGACGATGTGCGAGCGCGTCCCCAATCGATGCAACGTCGCCACCAGGCAATCAATCCCGGACGGATTGTGGTCGCCGGAAAGCACCACGCGCGGCGAATCCTGCACCACTTCCATTCGCCCGGGCGTTTTCACCCGCGCGAAAGCTCGCTGTAGCGTCTCGGTATCGATATTGGGGTAGACCTCCCGCAAGCAGCGGTAGGCTAATGCCGCGTTCTCCAACGTGGCGGGCGTCGGATTGCTCAGAAAGAAGGGCATGCCGTCGATTTCCGCGGTCTGACCGTCCCAATCACACGTCAGCATGCGCGAGGGCACCTTCCACCCGTAACCCAACGGGCTGCCCAGTTCCCGCGTGCGAGCCTCCAATCGGGTCCGCAAGGCTTCGGGTTGTAGGTTGGAAAACACCGGCACGCCCGGCCGAAAGATCCCCATCTTCTCTTCCAGAATGGCTTCGAGCGTGTTGCCCAGATAGCGTTGGTGATCCCAATCGATTTGCGTGAGCACGGTGCCGATGGGGTGGGTCACGTTAACCGCGTCCAGCCGGCCGCCCATTCCGACTTCCAGCACCACTTGCTTCACGTCGGCCTGCCGGGCCCAGAGAAAGAAAACCAGGGTTAAGAACTCGAAGTAGGTGAGCTGAAAGCGGTCCGCCAGCTCCGCGTGGTCTTGGGCAATCGCTTCGAGCGTCTCCCAGGCCACCGGCTCCAAATTCAGTAGGAAGCGTTCCTGGGGATGCTGCAGGTGAGGGGAGAGGTACGTCCCCACGCGATATCCCGCCTCGACCAGCGCGGAAGACAAAAACAGCGAAGTGGTCCCTTTCCCATTGGTGCCGGAAATGACGATCGCATTGACAGTTTTCTCGGGATTCCCGACCGCGGCCAAGGCGGCGGTGAAGTGATCCAGTGAGTAATGAATCCGGGATTCCCCTCCCAAGCGCTCCAGGATTTTTAAAAACGAAGTTTTCAAAAGCGTTAGTGCCTCACTGTCAAGCGTCCGTACATACCGACGCATGTGATTTCAACTCTTTAACTCCCGCTGTCTGCAAAGGCTACAGTGCGTTTAACGAAAGCCCAAAAGATCGACAGGGCGATGACCTCACGTAAACACTTGAATTCAGGCGGTTTTGCGGGTGCGCACTCGGCGTGCTCCCTGGCAACCCCCTTGCACTAGGAGAGGGCAGGGGAAACAGATTCGAGGGGGAAACTGTGAACATCGCATCTAACATTTATAATTTCTCGGACTACCGAGATTTTCTCAAGGACCGCTACCGTCAGCTGAAAGGCGCGGACCCGGTCTTCTCGTTCCGTCACTTTTCCAAACAAGCCGGTTTCGGTTCGCCGAACTACTTGAAGTTGGTCATGGACGGCAAACGTAACCTGAGTTCCGAAGCCATCGGCAAATTCGCCAAGGGCCTTCGGCTCGATAACCACGAAACGGAATTCTTCCGTTACATGGTCGAGTACAACCAGTGCGAACATCCTTCTAAGAAGAAGGTTTTCGAAGCGAAGCTGCTGTATCTTCGTGAGTTGTTCAAAGTCAAAACGCTCATTCCGGAGCTCTATGACTATTACCACGAGTGGTACCACGCGGCGATTCGCGAGACCGTGAAGAAGGGACCCGTGAAAAACGATCCTTCCGCTATCGGTCAGAGCTTGGTTCCGGCGATTACGTCGGAAGAAGCCGCGGGTTCGGTGGAATTGCTCTTGAAACTCGGTTTCGTCGGAATCACGAACGACGGTACCCTGGTCTCGAAAGAATCGACGCAAGTCGACGAGTCCTCGGTGGCGTTGGCGCAAAAGATTCACTACGAACAGATGGCAGAACTGGCGGCTCAGTCGCTCTACACTCAAGGCCCTGAAACTCAGGACTTCGAGAGTATCACGCTGAGTCTCCCGGCTGAAAAAGTCGGCGAGCTTCGCACCAAGATTCGCGAACTCGTAGAAGGGCTGAATGCGACGAATACTCGCAACCCGGCGGATGCCGTGTTTCAGCTCAACGTCCAGTTCTTCGCTTTGACCAAGTCGCTCACGCAAAAGCGCGACGAGGAAAAAGGCATCGGCGAGATCACGGCGGCCTAATCGGTCCCGATCGGTTTCCCTGTTTTCTAAATGAGACCCGCTTTTCTCCAGTAGGCCGGAGAAGAGCGGGTTTCGTGTTTTTACGGGGTTGGCTTGGCGGGAAAGCGCCGGGTGAGAAAATCGGCGATAAGGGCATAGGCGTAGGCGGGGTCGTATTCCCCGATCTTGTTGCCGGAGGCATCCCGCAAGATGCGCTCGGAGAGCACATCATGATACCCACCCGGAACGATGTGAAATTCGACGAGCGGGTGGGTTTCGGAGAGTTCCTGGAACCAGGCGATAAGCTCTTTTGGCACTTCGGGATCGTGTTCGCCGACCATGATCAAAGTGGGTATGCGGAACGGATCCGGCGCGTCGGTCCAGTTGCCTTGACCGAGGATGCCGTGGACCCAATGGAACGCTTCCCAGTTGGGCAAAAACGCGCCGGCCTTCTCCAGACGTAAGTAGTTGGCAATGCTCTTCTCGAAATGCCCCCGAATCCCCGGAATAGCGGGCCCGATCAGGATCATGCCGTCGAGTAGGGCTTGCTGGTCGCCAACCAGACCCGCCCCCGCGCTTTGGCCAATGGGCACCAGATAGGGGGTGGCGTATCGGTCACGGGTGCGATGCAGATGCCCGGCCAATGTCGATCGCGCGGCATCGGGCGTGCCCCAGCGGTCCCGGGCTAGTCCCGGTTTATTCACATCCCCGACGAAGTTTCCCGACATCGGCCAATCCATCGTCTCGGCCACAATGGGCGGCAGAGAAAAATTCATTCGGGCAATATCACCCACAATGCGTTTGCGAAGACGATCCTTTTTGTTGGTCAAAACGCGCGCCCAACGGGTGGCGTTTCCGGCGTGGCTGGTTTCCAATGCTCCAATCCCATGAAAGAGGGGCATGGTAATGAGCGGGCGATCGGGCCGCAAACTCAATTCAATATAATAGCGTTGGGTCGCAGTGAGGGCATCGTACTCAGAGAGCACTCCCGGTAAGGGGTCGCCGCGCAGTAGAATCTGTTGGGGGCAATCGGCCGGCCCGGTCAACTCAATCCGGCCACGGGTATTGATAGAATCGGGGACCGTGTCCGCCCATCCCATCCCCGCGAAGAGAAAAATCGAAAAAACCCAACCGCACAAACCCATCTAGACGAACGCTAGCATAGCGATTCGCGCATTTCAAAAGGTACCCACTTCCTTTTCAGTCATCTCGCACGCAGGTACCCGCTACCTTTACAGTCATGACTGTAAAGGCTGCCGGCTTTTCCAGTCCAAAAGGCGGCGGCGTGTCCTTTTCAATTTTGCGTTAGCGAATACCGCCGCGAGCTTGGTCCCGGCGCGAGGGCGCACTTGGATACCCAGCTCGGAAAACCGTGTGCGTACTGCTTTCTCGGCGGCCCCCAAGGCCGCGGTTTCGACTTCAAGTTCGTAAAACTTCTGGGAGCCGACGCGCCAAGCATCCAGTTCGCCGGTAAAGCGACCGATGCGAATCAGGGTGCGTTCCGTTCTCACCGTCCCGACAATGCGTACCCGTGCCGCCGCTCCTTTAAGGAGATCATCGAGGTGGCGGTGAACGGGGGTCGAAAGAGTGCCCAGTTCGAGTCTGCGGGTGACAAGACGGCGTGCTTGCCCCACCGGCAATCGGCATTCCCATTCTCGGCGTTCGTGCCGACCGCGTTTGGCTCGGGCCTCCGTGTTTTTCACCGCGCACTTCAGCGTTAGGAATGCGCGTTTGCCATCTTCAATGCGCACGCGCAGTCCCGCCCCTCGGCGTTTGAGGCCCAAATCGGAGGTGTCGAAGTAAGTATTCAGCTGCTTTTTTTTGGACCGACGTTTTGAGACGTTTAGAAGCTTTCCAAATTCCGTTCGTGAAAGGCCGAACTTTAATTCTGCTTCAAGATTCGCTTTCGGCATTACTCTTCAAGTCGCTTGGGATCCACGGCCGCCACCGGCAGAGAATGTGCCATCTGGCGCGCGTCTTCGGCAAGCAGAGTCGAGAGGTAGCGCTCCGAATAACTGGGTATGATCGCGACAATCGTTTTGCCTTTGAATTCGGGCGCGGCGGCGACGCGGAGAGCGGCCACGACGGCGGCGCCGGAACTGATTCCCACCGGGATGCCCTCTCGTTTAATCAACTCTTTGGCCATGAGAAGCGAGTCATTGCCTGAAACTTTTTCGATACGATCCACCAAGGAAACGTCGAGATTGTGAGGAATGAATCCGGCGCCGATGCCCTGGATCTTGTGGGGGCCCGGGGCTTCTCCGGAAATTACGGCCGACTCCGTAGGCTCGACCGCAATCATTTGTACAGAAGGCTTTCTTTGCTTCAAGACGCTACCCACGCCGGTCAAAGTGCCCCCCGTTCCGACCCCAGCCACCACCGCATCGACGGTTCCATCGGTATCTTCCCAGATTTCGATCGCGGTAGTGCGGCGATGCACTTCGGCATTCGCGGCGTTGTCGAACTGGCTTGGCATAAACATGTCCGAATGCGATTCCAGGAGCTCTTCGGCCTTCGCAACCGCGCCCTTCATCGCCAGCGATCCGGGCGTTAAAACGACCTTGGCGCCAAGCAGCAGGAGCAGAGTCCGTCGTTCCATCGACATCGTCTCGGGCATGACGAGGGTGCAAGGGTACCCTTTGGCCGCGCACACGAAGGCCAACGCGACTCCGGTGTTTCCACTCGTCGGCTCTACCACCTGCATGCCGGGTCGCAGCTCACCCGCCCGCTCCGCGGCTTCAATCATGCTGATGCCAATGCGATCTTTAACCGAGCCCAGCGGGTTGAAGAATTCGAGCTTGAGAAGAATGGTAGCGGGAAGATCGCGGCCGATGCGCTGCATGCGCACCAGCGGCGTGCGACCAATTGTCTTCGTGATGTCGTCGAAAATTTGCATGGTCAT
>CAZFMF010000015.1:0-75540 GCA_964519985.1 uncultured Pseudobdellovibrionaceae bacterium
GACGGCCGGACCTTTCGGCGGCAAAGTTCGACGCCGAGGCCGCGAGTTTGGCGGTCAGTTCGGCGTGGGGGGGCCATCTGCCCGCGTTGGATCTTCAGGGCAACTACTACATCAATCGCCCCGGCGCATTGAAAGACATTCGGTGGGACGCTCAAGTCGTCCTAACCCTGCCGCTCTACTCGGGTGGGCTCGTCCAATCCCAGGTGCGCGAATCGGTAGCGGAACAAAAATCCAAAGAATTGCAACTCGCACTCAAACAACGGGAAGCGGAACAAGATATTCGCAACCTTTACGAGGTGTGGAACGGGCAGCGGGAGCAGGTCCGCAACCTCAAAGAAGTTGCGCGGCTATCCAGCATGACCCTGGCTTCGGTCCGCACGGAGTTTCGTAGCGGTACGGCTTCGAATGCCGACGTGCTCTTGGCGCAGGCCGGAATGCAACAGGCCAAACGCGCACTGGCCAAAACGGAATTCGATTCGGCACTCACCCTTGTGAAATTGAAACTGGCCGCCCACGAAATCGAACTTAAGGAGTGAACATGAAAAAGCGCAGCCGGCGTTGGCTTTTGATTTTTCCGGTTATGGGAGTTTTGCTGGTTGCGGGGTTAGGTATTCGCCGGGCGCGCTCGGCTTATACGGAAGTTGGAATCGTTAAGAAGGGGCGAGTGGTTGAAGCCGTTTACGGCTTGGGGACGGTGACCGCCCGTCACACCTACCAGGTGAAGCTCGGCCTGACCGGCCAAGTGAAGAAGGTTTTTGTGCGGGAGGGGGATGCCGTCAAGAAGGGGGACAAACTCGTGGCGGTTGAAGGTGCCGCTTCCTTCTACGCGCCCTTTGACGCCACCGTGACCTCGGTCCCCGTCAAGGAAGGGGAGACGGTTTACCCGCAACTGGTTTTGGTTGCGCTCACCGACTTAAATCACAACTACATCGTCGTTTCTTTGGATCAACGCTCGGCAATGAAGGTTCGGCCGGGAATGCCGGTGATGTTGAGCTTTGAAGGCAATCGCGACCAGACGCGGACGGCAAAGGTGGCGAGCATCTATCCCAATGACGGCCAATTTCTCGTGCGCATTGACTCCGATGCGATCCCCAAATCCGCTTTGCCCGGCATGACCGTGGATGTCGCGATTCAAGTGGGCGCCAAGGACGATGTCCTGGTGGCCCCCGTCGCGGCCGTGCAGAAAGGCTTTTTGATCATCGGAAAAGATCGTCGCCGGGTGGCGGTGACCACGGGCTTAGTGGATGGCGCGGGTGTGGAAATTCTCACCGGCGAGGTGCGGGAAAACGAGCCGGTCTTTGTGAGGGCAAAATGAACCTCAATCGATTGGCATTGCGACATTTGATGTCGCGGCCGCGACAGACCTTGCTCATCTACCTGGGGGTCACGTTTGGGGCTTTGGCCTTTGTGACGATCTCAGGGTTTTTCATGGGCTTTCAGGCGTTCTTGGTAGATCAGTTGGTCAATAACGATGCCCATCTGAAGATCAGCGCGCCCGAGGAAGTGGTTACCGACCAAAGCCTCGATCACGCTTTCTTCGGGGACGGGTTCGCGCATGTGTTTTGGCAGAGCTCTCCTTCGGGACGTCGGACCTATCCCCAGATCAGCGACTTTCAAAACTGGGTAAAGATTTTAGAGGGGGATCCCCGGGTTGAAGCCTTTTCTTCCCACCTCACCGCCCAGGCGAACATCATCCAAAAAGGACAGGTGCTACCGGTGTCGCTCATCGGAATGGTGCCGTACCAAATCGAAAAGGTGACGACGCTAAAGGAGTTTGTGATCGAGGGCGAACTGGCGAGTCTTTCCGCCGGAGGTGGACGGCTTCTCGCCGGAGAAGGCGTTATGAACCGCTTGGGCGCCAAGGTGGGACAAACGGTTTTGGTCCAAGTTCCCGGTCGCAAACCGATTCCTTTTCAAATTGCCGGGCGATTTGCCACCGGGATCCAGGCGCTCGACGACAGTCGCGTGTACGGCTACTTGCCGGAAGTCCAGTTGGCCAGTGGGCGGTTAGGCCAGATCAATGAAATCGCAGTACGGCTCTTCAACTATTCCGGCGCCGCCGAAATGGCCAATGCCTGGTCTTCGCTCAGCGAAGACAAGATTGTGAGTTGGGATCAAGCGAGCGCAAACATCCTTTCCGTTTTCAAATTACAGAATGCCTTACGGACGCTCGTCATCTCGGTCATTACGATTGTAGCGGGGTTCGGCGTCTACAATGTGCTGAATATGGTTGTGAACCAGAAGAAGAAAGAGATCGCCATCCTGCGTTCGATGGGATTTCGCTCCGGCCACGTGCTGCGACTGTTTTTGGTCCAGGGCTTGGTGGTGGGTTTCGCCGGCGGAATCACCGGCGTAGCGGTGGGGTTTCTGGCGTGTTTGTACCTCCAAACGATCCCTTTCTCCGGAGGCCCATTTGGTAGCCTCGGCCATCTGCGGATTTCCTTTGCGCCTTCGATTTATCTTTCGGCGATGGGGCTTTCTATGATTTCCGCTACGATCGCGGGCTTTTTGCCGGCGCGCGCCGCTGGCAAGCTGACGCCGATCGAGATCATTCGTTCTGGAACGGAGTGAGCGATGAGTATTCAAGCCATCGGTGTTCGAAAATCTATCGGTGATACCCAGACGGAGGTGATCAAGGGCGTGAGTTTTACCATTGAGAAAGGTGAGTTTGTCGCGCTGCTCGGTAAGTCGGGGTCGGGAAAGAGTACCCTTTTGTATCTGTTGGGAACCCTCGACAAACCGAGCGCCGGGCAAATCCTGATCGATGGTCACGATGTGGCCGCCATTTCGCCGGAAGCCTTGCATGACCTGCGCAATCTCAAGATCGGATTTGTTTTTCAGTTTCACTTTCTGCTTCCCGAGCTGACCGCGCTCGAAAATGTATTGATGCCAACCTCTCTCTTCAATCAGCAGGAAGCGAGGCGGTCGTACGCGGAAGAACTTCTGAAAACGTTCGGGTTAGGAGAAAAAATGCACCGCCTTCCCCGGCAACTTTCGGGCGGGGAACAGCAACGGGTGGCGATTGCGCGCGCGATGGTCATGAAGCCTGAGTACCTTTTCGCCGATGAGCCGACCGGTAGCTTAGACTCCGTAAATGGTGAGCGCGTCATGGAACTGCTCAAAGTGGCCAATGAGCAGCACGGCACGACGATCGTGTTAGTGACTCACGACGCGGACTTTGCCGCCATGGCGAGTCGAAAAATCCCGTTGCTCGACGGGAGGGTAGTGGCCAGCGAGGGGAGTGAAAAGTAAACCGCAGCAAAACGGGGAGTCAACGGACTCAGTATTTGAATCCGCGGAGTCCCCGTTTTGCGCGACAGTGCTTATTATCGGCCGCGGTTCGGTCCACCGCCTTGGCGTTCGGAACCGGCCACCTTCACGAGCTTATTGTATAAGCCCAAGATCAAGATAGTCGGCGCCCATTGTCCGATGAAGTTCGACGTTTCGCGTCGTCCCATTACCTGGAACGCAGCGGAAGCGCCGATCGCGCCACAGGCCGCCCAAAGAAAAACATCCGACGGAAGCCGCGCGGTGCGGTTCTCGATCGCTTTCGCGACGGAACCCTCGCGAATCGGTCCCTTGGGGGCAGCCATCACATCACTGATTTTTTCTTCGGCGGCCTTGTAGGCTTCACTCATTGCACTCATTTTCTTTACTCCTTAAAGATTCGGTGACGCGAAAACCCTGTCGTTCGGTTTGCGGATGTCAGCACCAGCGCTGCAAAAAAACCCAGAAACCGATCTGTTTTCGCTTCGTTTCATTTCCAGCCGACAGGAGTGCAGAAGGCGTGCCGAAATGAGCGTGCTCTGCCGCTCAGAGATAAAGTGATAGAATCTCGTCGGGGGAAATCCGATGATCGAAAACCCATACATTGAGACTGCCTTTAAACTGATTTGTTTTGCGCCGGGGCCTTTCTGGCTCCTGATAGTTTTCGCTCCGGACCGAAAGTGGGCGATGCGGGCGGTGGATGTTTTTCTGGTGCTTTTGGCGGCGCACTTTACCGCAATTACCTTGCCCATGGTTCCAACTCTACTGCCGATGATTGCCGCGCCGACCTTCGGCGGCATCAACCAAATCCTGGCGTCCCCAATGGGAACCTTGGGTTCTTGGAATCACATGGTTTTGGCCGATCTTTGGATCGGACGTTGGGTGGCGTTGGATACGTTGTCGCGGCGGCATTCTTGGATTCTGCGACTTGTCTTCATTCCGTGGATTCTCTTTTTTGGGCCCGTGGGACTTTGCTTTTACTTGGTCTACCGCATGGTCGTAGGGCGCGAATTCGCGCTCACGTCTCACTGATCATTAAGTTGCTGGGCTCGCAAGCGGGTGCTAGACCGGATTCATGTGTTTGAGGGGTTTGTTGTTATTTGCCTGGATCGGCATGGCGGTTCCCGTCCAGGCCATTCAACCCAGCAACACCTGCGCGGTTCTATTGGCGGCTTGGTTTCAGGGTGCGCCCCTTCCCTCCGTTCCGCGCGATGCTGACCTTTCGGATGCCGATGCGTCAGTGCTGATCCCTCGTGAAGAAAGAATCCGTCGGATTTTTGAAGGAGCGCCCACGGACTTTTGGTCGGTTTTCGATGCGATTTCCGAACGGGAATCTTTTTTTTCCATTCGCGCGGGGACTCACTACGGGACAGGGTTCGATGAAGACCGCCGGGAGTGGGTCGACGAGGAAGACTCTCACCAATTCGAGGTTTTTAGTTCAAGGGCTCTCGTCGATCAGAATACCTTGCTGCAGTTGCTCGATGCCCACGAGCAGATTTTTGGCGTTCAAGAGCATGCCCGGAAAGACTTCGATGACGCGCTTCAAGCTTTTCTAGAAAATGTGCGTCGTCGTTTCGTCTTGATGGGGATTCGCGATGCGCGGCTGATACCTTTAGTGGCACACAATTCCGATGGCACGGCCGAAAGCTTTCCTTCCGTGCAATGGGATTTCCCCGCCGATCCGAAGCTGATGGGAAAGTTCATTCCCCATTTGCCGGGCGCGAAACTGAAGGACCTAATCGCCGACCGTGCGATTCTTGCCGTGGCCCCCCGCCTCCACGCAAAAAAACTCTGGCTAGAAGTCTCCCCCGATGGACGTCCGATTTTTGTCCTGCCCTGGCAAAATCTGACCTCGGGACTTTTTGGGAGTACCCCTATTCCGCCCGGCACCGGGGTCTACCGTCTGCAGTTTCATGATCCCCGTTAGCATTCCGTTGCGGACCATGGTTCCGAGTGCTATGAACCGAGTTCATGCATGTTCGTTGGGTGTTGTTCGGCCTGCTGATTTTTTGTACGGTTCCCTGCCACGCAGGCAAACATCTCACTTGTCCTTTGATCTTGGCCGTGCCTTTTCAAGGGAAGCTTCTTCCCACCCTGGACGAAAACGCGCACCTCTCCCGCGAAGAGACTCAAGCATTGGTGCAGCTCGAGTCCGCAGTTGAGCAGAGCACACGCGGGGATGATTTCGGCTATTGGAGCTTTTATGAAGCACTCGCCGAACGCGAGTTTTTCTTCTCCAATCGCGCCAGTGCCTTGTACGCCGTCGCTTACGATGAAGACAATCGGCGGTGGAACGATGACACGGATGCGGAGCAGTTTGAGATATTCAGTTTGCGAGCGCTCATGGACCAATGCACTCTCCTCGCGTTGGGGGAAGTTCGAATGGGAATGGTGGGAGATCATAGTGACGCAGATCTCCACGATCGCAGCCAGCTCTCTTTTTTGGAAAACGCCCGACGGCGCCTGGTGCTGTGGGGGTATCGGGATGCGCGGGTGAAATCGGTGGTGGTAAAGGGGCCAAAAGGGGCCAAGAAACCGGATGGGTCGGATGCGGTCTACACGTATCCCGCCGTGCAATGGGACTTCCCGTCCGATCCTTCTCAGTGGAAGCGGTTTGCGAATTTTATTGGAACCGCTAGTCCGGAGGAGATGGCCCAACGTCGCGCCGTCATGGCGATTTCGCCCCGCTTGCACGCGGAATTTATCCCGGCAAATCAAGTCGGAACTCACGTTTCGGAAGACCGCCGTCAGGTTTTCGTCATTTCGTGGCAGCACTTTCTCACCCGGATGATGGACAAAGTTAGGAGTCCTCGACTTGCCAAAACCGTGAAACTGGACTTTCAAATCGACGAATAAGTTCGGGTCGCTTTCGTCCTCCCTGCATTTGATTGATCGCGATCGTGGCGGGTGCTAAAAGACCCGGTCCATGCTTTTTTACAATATTTTCTTATGCCTGCTTCTGCTGGCGTCGGTTCCCGCGCACGCGGGGCCGCGGTTTTGTCATTTGGTGATCGCCGAAGTGGTGGGCGGAAAACCAAAGCCCACGCTGCCGTCAGTTGCCGATCTGTCCGGAACGGATCAAGCGAAGCTAGCGGATCTCGAGCAAGCGGTCAGGGATAGTTTCAGTGCTCGCCCCGTAACCTTCTGGTTGGCGTATAAAGCCATCTTAGATCGCGCGTCTTTTTTTCACCTGCGCTCGAGCTCTCTCTGGGCCACCGGATATGACGAAGAGGGACACCATTGGTTAGATGACGAAGATGCGCATCAGTTTCGCATTTTCAGTTCGCGGGCATTGGCCGACCAATGTACCGTTTTGAGTTTGGCCGAGGCCCATATCGAGCGGGTGGCCAATCCGGAAATGGGGGAAGATCTGGACGAGGACATCCACCCCTTTTTAGAAAACACCCGGCGTAAACTGGTATTGCTCGGAAATCATAGTGCGCGGGTAACACCGATCACGGTGACCGTAGCGGGAAAGGTGCCTCGAACCTATCCTTCAGTACAGTGGGATATCCAGCCCGACATGGAGCTTCTGAATTACCTCCTTCCCCAACTCGGCGCTTTCTCTCTGAATGAGTTGGATACTCAAACCGCGACGATGGCGGTGTCCCCTCGTTTTCACGCCGAGAACGTGGGGGTTCATCACCTAAACGCGACGGTGGTGCAGTCGACCCCGGACGGCAAAGTCATGTTCCTCACGCCCTGGCGAAGCTTCGTGAAAGTAACATTGGGCGGCTGTGAAACGGCCGACTACGCTGAGCCGGCTTCCATTTCGCTAAAAAACTTTCGTTAGCCTGAGCCAAGTTCGACCCCATTTGCGCGTGGGTGACTAGGAGGACTTATGGCTTTTTATTCGGGACTTTCTTTGGTTTGGGCACTTACCCCGCCGGTGTTCGCGGCCTCGCTCTACGATGCGGCGATATTGGCCGACAATCCGGTGCTGTACTTGCGGCTTTCGGCCCCGGGGAATCAGGACACGGAACTGGATCGATCCGGACGGGGCAATCATGGGACCTACTTTCCTCTGACGGCCAACTTCGCCAAAACTCAGCTGCCCAACGGCGAGGCCGCGACCGTTTTTGATGGCGTGAACCAATACCTCGAAGTCCCTTCCGCGCCCAACCTATCGGTAAAACCGGGTGGAGCACTGACGATCGAGGCGTGGATCCGTCCCGATACGCTGAATTTTTCCCACGATGAGAGTGACGGCTACGTTCACTGGGCCGGTAAAGGAGAGTCGGGCCAGCACGAATACGTGCTGCGGATGTACTCCCGCCAAAATACCGCCGGCCGACCGAACCGAATCTCCGGCTATGCGTTTAATCCGCAAGGGGGCTTGGGATCGGGCGCTTACTTTCAAGACGCGGTGACGGCGGGGCAGTGGATGCACATCGCGGTGGTCATCAGCACTCGCACCCGGCCCGGTACCATTCGCATCTATAAGAATGGGTTGCTGCGACAAACCACGCCCTTGGATCAGTTTCACGTGGTGCCTCGCGCGGGCAATGCGCCCCTGCGGATTGGTACGCGGGACTTCGGATCTTTCTTCAAGGGGGCGATTGGGAAGGTGGCGGTCTACGCTCATCCCCTGACCGAGGCACAGCTCCGGAACCATTATTGGAAAATGCCGTAGAACGTCTTGGGACTTGTGCATTTCGGGCTGTACCGATCGGATTGTTCCGAACTTCCTGCTGTCCCATATGGTCGCGACGCCTCGTTAGTTTACTCTGGGCGGCGCCGATGGGAAAATAGACGTTCATCCTACCCGGGGGCGAACGTGCGTAAATTCTTCTTCCAGGTCTCGTTTCTCACACTTCTGGTCACGGGCGTAATCGCCTATTTTTACCCGCCTTTTCTCGTGACGCTCTGCCTCACTGGGCCACTGATTGGGCTGGGGTTAGCCGACACCTTCCAAAAACGGCACACGATCCGACGCAACTTTCCCATTCTGGGGCACTTCCGTTACCTCTTTGAAGCGATTCGGCCGGAGATCAACCAGTACTTTGTAGAATCCAACTCCGACGGTGTGCCGTTCAGTCGTGAACAACGCAGCTTGGTTTACCAGCGCGCGAAGAAGGAACTCGACACCTTACCCTTCGGCACCCAGATGGACGTTTACGAAATCGGCTACGAATGGGCGAATCACTCGCTCGTGCCCCATCATGTCGATGCGTCCAAGCTTCGCGTGCAGTTTGGCGGCAAAGACTGCAAGCAACCCTACTCGGCCAGCATCTTCAATGTGTCGGCGATGAGCTATGGCTCACTGAGTAAGAATGCAATTATGGCCTTGAATGGCGGCGCGAAGCTGGGTGGGTTTGCGCACAATACCGGCGAGGGGGGACTCACGCCGTACCACCTCGGCCCCGGCGGCGACATCATTTGGCAAATCGGCACGGGCTACTTCAGTTGCCGAGATGCGCAAGGCAAGTTTTGCGAGAGCCGTTTCCAAGAGCGGGCGCAGCTCCCCAATGTGAAAATGATTGAGCTAAAGCTTTCTCAAGGAGCGAAACCGAGTCACGGCGGTATCTTGCCGGCGGCGAAGGTGACTCAAGAGATCGCGGATATCCGCGGAGTGGAGCCGGGCAAAACTGTGGTTTCCCCGCCCGCCCACACGACGTTCAATACGCCCATCGGGCTGCTCGAATTCATCGCGCGCCTGCGCGAGCTATCGGGCGGAAAACCCGTCGGCTTCAAACTATGCATCGGGAAACGCCGCGAGTTTATGGCGATTGCCAAGGCCATGAAAGAAACCGGCATCCTTCCCGATTTCATCACCGTCGACGGCGGGGAGGGCGGTACGGGTGCCGCTCCCCTCGAGTTTTCCAACTCCCTGGGGTTCCCGCTAAAAGATGCCTTGGTCTTTGTGCACAGTGTGTTGACCGGAATGGATCTGCGCTCCGAGATTCGGATCATTGCGAGCGGCAAAAATCTCTCCGGATTCGATCTGGTTTCCCGTTTTGCGCTGGGCGCCGATACCTGCAATTCCGCGCGCGCCATGATGTTGGCTTTGGGTTGCATCCAGGCCTTGCGCTGCAACTCCAATAAATGTCCGACCGGAGTGGCGACTCAGGATCCGGAGCTAGTGGCGGGTCTCGATGTTTCGTTGAAAACGCGACGCGTGGCCAACTTCCAAATCGAAACGGTTCGCAGCGCCTCCGAGATCATCGGCGCGATGGGATTGACCCACTCGAGCGAAGTACGGCCTTGGCATCTGCGCCGTCGGGTCACCCTCACCGGCAGCAAGCACTATGGCGAGCTTTATCCCTTTCTCAAAGGGGGAGAGCTCTTGGGCCAAGACCTGCCCGAAGAATACGCGCGCGCCTACCGAGCGGCCACGGCCGATAGTTTCGGCGTCGTCGCGACCGATAATGTCACTAGCGTAACGGTGGAGAGCCGCTCGACCGCGACACTTTAGTGGCGTCGGTTGCCCGCTTTGCGTTCGAAGTATTGTAAGTCGATAAAAAGCGCGGCGACCAGGACCAACGAACGATCGATTTCACTGAGCGACGGATCGGAAAAACCGATTGCAAAATTGTCGCGGTCACTCATCGCCTCGCTGAAGAGGCCCGACCAGCGCTTGCGTACCGTGGCGACTTCCCGCCCGCCCTTGGTGAAGGTAAACGTCCACGGGCTCCACAGCGGCGAATCCACTTCGAAATGCACCTGCTTGCCAAAGTTTTCCACGTCGAAACGCTTGGAGAGAAGCGAGAAGCGCTGTTGAATGGCGCCGAGGGGGCGTCCGTCCGGGAAGGTGACTTCCAAACGCTGAAAGAAAAAGCGAAATGGGTGATTGGCCACCAAGGCCAGAAGACGGTTGGCGGTGTAGAAGTGCAGGCTGAACGAGCGCCAATGGCCGAAGAACTGGCGCATCAGGAATCCGCCGACGCCTTTTTGTTGCTCGGCCGCAAAACCCACCGCGGTACCCGAGTCGGTTTCGATGTCGTACTTGTTGCGGGTTTCGTAGCCGAGAAATTCTGCCACCTCAAAGCGCTGTTTAAAAACCAGGGTGGCGTAGTTCACGAGGTTTAAAGACAAAGCCGGTATCTGCATTTCCCCTTCATAACATTCGTGCTAACTTTTCGCGAGTGACCGACTCCCGCCAAACGCCGCCTCCGGATCCGATCGACCGTCTCGCCTGGTATCTCGACCAAGCTTTCCCCATTCCCGGTACGCGTTACCGTTTTGGCTGGGATGGGATTATCGGTCTGTTCCCCGGGGTCGGGGAAACGATCATGCTGTTTCTGCAAGCGGGCATCGTGATTGCGGCGGTCGCTCGCTACGACGTGCCCGCCATCGTGGCGGTTCGCATGATTCTCAACGTGTTGATCGATTCCGCCATTGGGGCGGTGCCACTCCTCGGGGATCTCTTCGACTTCTTCTTCAAGGCCAATACCAAGAACATCGCCTTGCTCAATCAGGTGCGGGCCCAGCAGCGTGCGGGGCGGAAAGTTTCGAAGGCTCGGCATTGGGGATTTGTCCTGTTGGTCGCCATGATCCTGCTCGCGGTCATCGCCGGCGTGCTGACACTCGTCTACCTGTTGGTGGCTTATCTAGTTGAATTAATTCGAATTTATTGGAAACCCATTGCTTCGTGGTGAGTGAGACGCTATAAGCCTCCGCACTCATTGGAGGTCTTGTGGTTCGTTTCCTTTTCGCCCTTAGTTTTTCGGCCATCGCGATCGCGGGACCGGTGCCACCGGAATTGCCACTCACCGGCGTCAAACCCCAGCTCACGCACTTCGAGAAATTCCGTTCAAAATCTTTAGGGGACGTGACGGCGGCGATGTCGTCCGAGGGCATCGTGGTCGTGCCCGTTAAAGGCAAGGTCGACCCATTGGCTTTTCATCTTCCCCTAACGGACTCCCAACTCGCTAGCTTGAAGTCCCCCGGCGTGGAAAAAGAACATATTGATTTTTATGCGGCGGCCTATGCCCAGTCGGCGGTGGCGCGGATCCGGGTGTTGTTCCCCGGGACGCTCCTTCCGGGCAATATTCAGTCAGATGACCGTCCCTTCCTGAAAACCCACACGGTGCTCATCGTGTCCCAGTTTCTCACTAAGGCGGACTTGCTCGCGACTTACGCGATGCTGTTGGTGGAGACAGGGCGAGACGGAAAAGGCGTGGTGGAAATCGAGGACGGAAAGAAAATCGCCTACCTGGATAATCTCTTAGCCCAACAGCGGGCAGCCAATCTCAAATTGCTCGATTTCGGTAAAGAAGTCTCCAATTTGAAAGAGGAAAAGTCGCCCGAGTTTGAGCCCAAGCTGGCCGAGTTCGTGAAGCAGAAGGTGGATTTCTGCGAATTGACCGCCGAATTCATTCGGCAAGGCCGCGGGGGCCAGGTCGAAGCGCTGTACCTCGCCTTGATGGCCGCCGATCAAAAGGAGCTTTTGACCCATCGGGAATACGATCAGCTGCTCAATATTTACGAGAGTTACATCGCGGCCGCGAGCAAAGACCTCGCCCAGTTGGAGAAAATGATCGCTTTGGTGAAAAAAGAAACGACGACGCCAGGTTTGAGCAAGCGTCTCGACGACATCCAAGAAAATTCGGCCGGGATCTTGGCGAAGATTACGGAACACCAGGATTTGGCTAAGCAGAAGGTCATGAAACAAGCAGAGGCCGCTAAACTGAAGAAGTAGACCGCCGCGTGGTAGAGTGCCGCGGTGAAAAAGCTTCTCATTTTGATCCTGCTGTTCTCCCCGGCAGCCCGGGGGAAAGACACCGTCCGTTCGATTTACCGGATCTCCCCTTATACCGATGGCGCGATCATCGCCGCCGGTTTTTTAACCTCGGGCGCGTTCTACGCCTTTCAAAATTCCATTATCAATAAGCGTTGCCCCTGCGACCCGGGCGAAGTCGGGGCTTTTGACCGCTCGGCGATTGGAAACGATAGCGCCGCCGCACGCACTTTAAGTGATCTGTTGGTGGGATGCGCGATGACTGTACCGGTTATCGTCGATTATCTCAATTTGGGGTGGAGCGACGCCTTCATTGAGGATGCGATCGTTTTCGCCGAAGTCCTCGCCGTGAATTCCGGTTTGGTGACGATCGTAAAGCACGCGGTCCAACGTCCGCTGCCACTCGCCTACTCGGGGCAATACGCCAATATCTCCGAAGGGTACCGTTCGTTCTACTCGGGCCACACGTCGACTTTCTTCGCGGCCGGAAGTGCGGTGGCGATGACCCTCTCATACCGTTATGACACCGGCGTCTGGCCCTGGCTCGCGGTCGGTGCCCTCGGCACCACCGTCGGAATCGCGCGGGTCAAAGGTGGTAACCATTTCCCGTCGGACGTGATCGTGGGGGGAATTGTGGGCACCGCGATTGGGATTGCCGTGCCGTGGCTGCACCGCCGGAACACCGAATCCGAAAAGATCATTTTGGCGCCTCTACCCGGGGGCGTTCAAGCGGTGTTTTATCGATGGTGGTAAGGAATGGTCACTCACTGCCGCGTTGCACCCGGCCGCCCCGTCGAACCGTCATGCCACGCTGCGCGGCCATCCGAAGGGAGCAATTCTCTTTGGCCTTGCTCGACTTGGGAGGAGGACGGAGGGCGACGGTACGAAAATGGATGTGCAGCCGATCTATAATTTCTAGAATTCCCGGTTCCAAATCGCCGCGAGCGCGTTCGGCTGCAAAACCGGCCAGAATGATCGCGCGATCTTCTTCCGTACTCGGTTGAATCTGCGTGAAAAGCTCAATCGCGTACTTGCGGGGACTACTGTCCTCACGATCCCGGATTCGGGCGATGATACCGGGGATTTCGCCGTGGTTTCCGTCGATAACGGTTTCGTGGAGCATCTCAAGAGCGGCTCTGGCGATGAAGGGGTGAGCATTGCCAAGGAGATCCAGGAGAAGGGGGCGAATTCTGGGGTCGTGTAGTTCGCGCCGCATGCTGGGGCGCAGTTCGGAAACGGCCTTCACCACGCCCATCTCAGCCTGGTTGCCGAACTCCTTGAGCAAGAATTCAATCTGCTGGTCGCTACTCCAATGCAGCAACACGGGACGTACGGCCATGTGACGGGCGCCGGAGTGCAAGGTGCCGTCGAGTATTTTCTCTAACGCCACTAAAAGTCGGGGGTCCTTCCACGAAGTGCTATTGCCTAGGCATTGCATTGCCGCTTGCATGGCCTCGGGTCGATCCTCCCGAGAGAGCGCGACCACAAAGGCATCCGAATACATCTCAATAACATAACCGGGTCGACTTAAAGCATTGCGCAGATAGTCCCCGGCGGGCCAAGCGACCGCGGTATCGCCACTCAGGACATTATTGAGCGCGATGGCCATATCGAGCTTGGGGGCTTTTGGCTTCTTCTCCGCCGCGAAAATAGGGCCACATAAAAGGGCAAGGCCCACAGCAATCTGGATGGAATGTCGCATTTGATGCAGGGGCGATAACACGTTTTTCGCGGAGGATCGACTCTAATCTTCGAGGGCTTTTATCGCCTTTTTAATCTCATCCGGCTTGCCCGCATACTTTTCCATGATCTTCGCTATCGCCACCGCATGTTCGGGATCGTCTTGAGTCATTTCTCGGAGGGCGGAACGAAACTCGTTCACGTTCAGTTTGTCTTTCATATATTCGATGCAGGCCACGCACATGGATGTATTCTCCTTAACGGCTCATTCATTCTGACTCCGGAATCGGCAGATGCCAATGCAAACTCATCGTCTCGGTCGCAGTGGCACGCTCGGTGCAGTCATAGTGCGTCAGGAGATAATATGAATAGAATGAATGTGACATTAGCTTTGGGCGTGCTCATTGGGCTCGCTTCGACCGCTTCCGCCGAGAACAAAATTGCAGAACAAAATACCCCGCAGACCGTTGGGACTTCCGCCATTCCGGGCGAAGGGAACGCGTCCGATGTGTTTTTCAGCGCGGGGCCTGGCTTGGCTCTTTACCATGGCAATACCGGTTGGTCGGTCAACATCGGCGCTCTGACTGAGGTTTCGCAAAATAGCAACCTCTTCGTGGGAGCTGACCTCGGTTTAAACCTTTGGTACTACAACACGGCCGGTGTCGTTGGTAGTCGGATTCCAACCGGAACGACGGGAATCCAACTGCTACCGACGGCGATTTATCGCTTCCAGGTGGCGGGTTCGCTTTTTCCTTATGTGGGACTTTCCGTGGGGCCGCATGTGGCCATCAGCAGTTTCACTTTGGGTGGGGTTCGACAAAGCGAAACGGACCTTCAATTTGAGCTGCTCTTTCGCCCGGGTTTTTTCATAACCCTAGGCCGGACCGTCTCTTTGCAGGTAGAAGCGAAACTTGGAGTCTTAGACTCTGACTTTATTTTTCTTCCGCAAGCGAATGCCGTTTTCGCTCTGTAATGAATATTGAAACGGGTCCGATGTTTTCCATCGGACCCGTTCCTATATCACCGCTTGTATTACGCTGCCCTACGGACGGGATGCGCCACGGCATGGTGGTGGTGTGTTTCCCGCGCGTGGTACATGGGGATCTTTCGAGTGAAGACGGTGGCTGAATAGGTCAGGACCACGCCGGCCAAGCCGACCAGAATATAGACCCCGCGACTGACGAGCGGATGGACCGGATTCAACGCCGCGGCGACGAGATTGTACTGAAAAATCCCAATCGCGCCCCAATTCACTGCACCAATGACTGCAAGAACCAACGATGTGATGTGTAATGCACGCATTTGAGCCTCCTACCGCCGGACTTTGCAAACACTGTACCGATGAGTCAGCGCGTCGTAAGACTTTTGACGGCACTTTCCAATTTAGAATCATCGTCCCCGCGCGCCCTCGGTCGTTGCGAACGCAGTGAAGCAATCCCGCATCGCGTAGCGACGCGCTCTCGCCGCCTCGCTCGCCCGGGCTAAATCGGCCCGGGCGAGCGGGGCGGCGATTTCTATAAACTAGAATATATTTGATAACCTATCAGCCTAATTCTGTCGCGATGGCTTCGACCGCCGCTTTCCACCGCTTGCGGAGTTGCTCTCGCGTTGCGGGGTCGCGGAGGCCCGTATGGTTGAAAACGAGAATGGATTTCCCTTCCGGGCGGGGGACCAGCATTATTTCGACGACGGTGCGTTTGCCCCAGGCCGGATCCTGCCAATACATCCGGATGCGCCGTTCTTTCTTTAGCGTTCGAATCTCGCCAAAAAATCCGTCGGTCGTTTCAAAGGGCACGCCGGTCTGTACCTTCACCGGGGAGAGAGGCTGCATCCAAACCGCGAGCCCTTCGTCGGCGACCAGGAACTTCCATACCTTCGTCACTTTGCACGGCAGGGATTTGGTGGCCGTCACCATGTAATGCCCCTTGGCATCTTGGCCCACCCGACGGCGTCCGGTGGCAATTTCAAATCCTAACGCCACGCCCTGCTGCCACCAGGGCGTGAGCTTATGCTTCTTTTTCAAGTAGGCGGCGATCTCTTGATAGGTCCAGCGTTGGGCGCCGGCCCGCTCGAGGATCGCCACCCACTCCTTCCAATGTTTGTGGGTGTGCTTGAAAACCGATTCCGTCGACACTTTTCCGACTTTGTCGAAGTTGGTTTGCGCTCCACCCACGATTTCGGAATAGGTCAGCTTGGCCATTGCCGCATTTTAGCGCATGGGTGTAGGTTACGGCCATGCCGGAACTTCCCGAAGTCGAGACCGCCCGCGTTCGTCTGGACAAGGCGCTCGTCGGTCGAAAAATTACCAAGGTTATCGTCGATAAAGAGGATTACGTTTGCTACGACCAGGACGAGCCCGCCGTGGTGGCTAGGGCGCTCAAAGGCGCTAAGGTGATGGGTACCGGGCGAAAGGGGAAGTACCTCTGGCTCAATCTCGATCGAAAACGTTCGCTGCTTCTGCACTTCGGCATGACCGGAAACATCGAAATCCGCCGAAAAAATGGAAAAAACGGCATCGATGGGGAGTGGGGCTGGGGCGGCATTGCGTTGTGGAACACCCAAGCCAATCAGTTGCAGTCGGGTAAGATGCCTCGCTTTTGTCGGCTCTTTCTTGAATTCGAAGACGGGGTGCAAGTGGCGCTTACGGATCCGCGTCGCTTTGGCCGCATTCGCCTGAGCGAAGATCCCGCCCACGCGCCCAGCATTGAACGGCTTGGCTTTGACCCGCTTCACGATTTTCCCCGTGCCAAGAAGCTGACGGAAAAACTCGCCCGCAAGCGCATCGCGATCAAAGCCGCGCTGCTCGATCAGGCGATTTTTGCCGGTGTGGGCAATTGGATTGCGGACGAAATTCTATACCAAGCCGGAATCAATCCTCACAAGCTGACTTGCGACCTCTCGAGCGGTGAAGTCACGCGCTTGCGCGCGAAGCTGCTGGCCATCATCAAGACATCGGTCAATCTCGAAGCGGATTACGGTCTCTACCCGAAAAACTGGCTCTTCCACTACCGGTGGGGCAAGGGCAAGAACGCCACCGACGGAAAGGGCCGGGAGATCTTGTTTGAAACGATTGGCGGCCGAACCACCGCTTGGGTGCCGGCCGCGCAATCTTGAAACGCCCTAGTTCACCAGCAAATCCATCACCCAGCCGGGCGCGGGGATCCGCTTCGGCGCGCCGGTAAGATCAATCACCGCGGCGGTCATCAATCCCGTGGCGTTTAACCGTGTGCCTTGTTCGCTGCGGATTTCGTAAGGAATAAAGAAGACGCTCCGATCTTGAGTCACTTCTCCGATCCAAGAGTCGACGCGGATTTCTACCGTCCCCTGAATTGCCTCATGGATATCTAGGGTCAAGGCGGAGGTAAAAACGCCCACGCCTTTTTCTTCCATCGCCTTGAATGTGACGCCGAAGCGCTTGCGCAAGAAGTTGAGGCGCGCGGACATGAGGAGGTCGGCATACTGGCTCAATCGCAACTCATTGCGCGGGTCCAGGTCGCTGTAGCGCACATCCGCGGTGTCCGAATAGAGGATGGGCGTGCCGATACCCACAATTTCCGCCGGTGATTTGGCTATTGCCACGGTGGTTCCAAACGTGAGCCCACCCCGGGTGAACTCCATCGTGCCGTCCTCGCTGAAGAGGGAAAACGCGATCTTTTCGTCGGAAGTTTGGGTGCGCAGCCGGACACTTTCGGCACCGGCGATGGCGCGCCGATATGAGATATGAAACCCGGTGGGTTTCCGGCCGGTCCCGTCCCCATCCAAGGATGACGTCACCAGATCGATGTAACGGCACGAATTGACATGGCCGTAGGGGTCTAAGTCCGAGTGCCGCAGCACCACTTTTCGCTCGTCTTGCACCGTGCCCTGGCTCCCGGAAACCGCGTTTTGCATTTTCTTCGTCCTCCCGAGGCTTGGTATTGCAGGGTACCGGCCAACGCCATTCAGCCTGGATTTTGGACGACTTGGCTCAATTCCGGTCAGCGATGGAGAAGGCGTTTCAACCTTGAAACACGGCCGGCCCTGCCTTGATTTGCCGCCCCCAGTCGTGTTAAACCGCCCCCACAAATGCCAAGCCTACGTTCCATTTCTTGCGGCTTAGCCCTTGTTCTGTTGATTGGCGTATTGCCGTCTCAATCTGCGGAAGGTGGCTTTATTGACCAATGCTGGGAAAAGCTATTGCGTCGAGCCGGCTATTTCGGGGTGGGTCGTTACGCCTTTGATTGGCAGGACCCGCGTTGGGCTCGGACTGATCCTGGCTTGGTTCGGCTGGTGGGCCACTATTCCACGGTTTATGGACGCGCCTTTCCCTCCCTCCCGGAAGCCGTCGATCGCTTGTCCGTCTTTTCTCCCTGGAAAGCGGGAGAATCGAGTCCCCGTACTTACTACGCCCCCAACGGATTTCCATTGAAGGCGGTCGTGGTCTTTGAGTCCGGGCCTTATGGTCATATTCGCATCAATGTGGATTCGCCTCTTCACCAGCAAGCCTTCGCCACCATTTATGCGGGTTGGTTGAGCGTGATGTCTCAAGAGGACCTAGAGTTGATGAAAGTCAGTTATTCGGCACTCTACGATGAAGACCTCGAACGCGCTCGCAATGTTGTGGAGCTCTACTTCTACAGTGAAAGGCAAATGCGGCGCTGGTTGGAGCTTCTCGAAACGGAGCTGACCGTGCCCGCGGATCTCGAGAGGTTGGCCCAAGAGTTGTTCGGGGGATTGGCCGATTTTGCGCGGGCCCAGAAATTGTCGTTGGGGTTATCCGACCATAAAGAGTTTGAGCAAATCGTGAACCAGGGACACCGGCTGTCGCCAACGCTCTACACCCATCTCGAGAGTTTCTATCAACGATCCCTTGAAACGCTCTTCGAAGCCGATCGGGCGGCGAAAGAAGCAGAAGACGATTAACGAGCCTTTGTGTTTGGCAATCGGACGACGTCTATCCTCGGCAAAAAACTACTTAAGTAGCCGACCCTTGATGCGGGAGCTGGGCGCCCCGAGGCCCAGTCCGTAAGGATCGGGCAAAACGAGTGTCGAGCGATTCGCATTCTGTTGAAAGACCGCGGTCTCCAACATCTGTTCCATTTTCTTACGATCCAGATAAGCGGCGATAATTTCCTCGTCCAACCCACCCAAAATGTCTTCCATGTCGAATTCGAGATTCCGACAGGCTTTGGTGGCTTTCGTGAGAATCGATTGGCAAACCCGCTCGAGGGTTTTTTGGGCGTTGTCGCGCGTCACCGAAATTTCTTGAGTATCGGTGAGGGTCGAGGACGGCAGCGCCGGAGTGAATTTCATATCCAAAGGGCTCAGATCAACCTTGGCAAAGGACCGCCGAATGGCGACGCGTAAGATCGCCCGTTCGTCGTCGTAAAGCTGGTCTGACACTAGCTTGAGGCATTCCTGCACGGTGGCATCGACATTGATCAAACCCAAAACGTTTTTCTCAAAACTCGCCAGGGCCGCGTTCACGAATTTCTCGGTTTGCAGGGTGATTTCCCGGGTGTCGAGCTGTTTTGACATCACAAAAGTCGTTTTGCGTTCCCAACGTTCATAGCCAAAAAGCCCCATAATGAAAGCTTTGAGGCCGGCGACGCGGTGTTCCTCGGTCACGGGGGTCGAAACCGAACGTGGGTTGAAACCGATTCGGGCTTTCATCTCCTGAACTTCGGTGATGAACTTGCGGAGCTCGGTCCGGAAGTTTTCTTTCTTCTTTTCCAGTACCGCTTCGAGATCGACTTTCATGGCGAAGAGCCGGGAAGTGAGATCCGCGCGGGCCCGATGGGAAACCAATCCGCTACTGCCGGAAAGTTCAAGTTCGGAAGGGGAGTAGACGAGCGAAGAGGAGAGGGGTGGATTATCCTGCTTCACCGTGTGATTTTATCATAGTTTGCCGTAGAACCGGATTCGGTCGTCTTATCGGAAAGTACCCGGTGGAATTTTAGCGGTTAGTCGAGTTGTCCGTCGTAGGTCAGGCGTCCAATTCGGTTCACGGCGTGGTCACCAAATGAAGTGAAATCGCCCAGGAATAGGATTTTGGAGTTGGGCAGCAGGATCATGTCGTTGAAGGTGCCGATGAAACCGGCGCCGGCTTCTCCGAAGCTGGCATCTAATGAACCGTCGGAATTGAGGCGGGCGATACCGCCGCGCGCCGTGCCGTTGTAAGAAGTGAATGCACCGCCAATCAAAATCTTACCGTCGGTCAGCACAATGGTTTTGGCGATGGCCCCGCTCACACCGGTTCCCGTCGGGGCAAACGTCGTATCGAGCGAACCATCGGTATTGAGTCGAGTGATCGAAGCGGCGGTGTTGCCATTGTAAGTCGCGAAAGCTCCGCCCACGAGGATTTTGCCGTCCGACTGCAGGACAATGTTGTTCACCGTTGTGTTAAAGCCGGTCCCCACCACGAACGTGGTATCCAAGCTTCCATCGGAATTCAGGCGGGCAATGCGGTTGCTCGAAGTGCCGTTGTAGCTTGTGAATGTCCCGCCCACGAGAACCTGGTCGCCTTGGGCCACCGCTACGTTAACCGCATTATTGATACCGGTACCGGTCTGCGCAAAGCCCGCATCGAGCGTTCCGTCGGAATTCAGGCGTGCCAGACGCTGCCGAGTGGTGCCGTTGTAGGAAGTAAACGTTCCCGCCACGAGAACCTTTTCCCCTTGGAGCGCACCGTAGAGCGCATGGTTACTGAAACCAGTGCCACTCGTTGCAAACGTATTATCTAACTCTCCGGTGGGATTGATGCGGGCCACGGTGTAGCGAGTTGTTCCTTGATAGGAGCTGAACGTTCCGATCACCACGATCTTGCCATCCGGTTGCACCAAAGTCGTGCGACCGCGGAGGTTGGTATTGCCCGGCATCCCGGAGCCGACGAATCCCGTACCCGACGAAAGCGAATCATCGATTGTGCCCTGCGTATTCAATCGAACGAGATGATTGCGAGTCGTTCCGTCGTAAGCCCGGAAATCACCAGCAACGGCGACGCCGCCATCCTTCATTACGGCCGCGGAGTTGAGGGCCAAATCGAAACCTACGGTTGACGGTGAGAAACTAGTGTCGAGAGCCCCGCTGGATTCAAACCGAAGGTAGCCGCCTAGAAACGAACCCCCCGCCACGATGCGACCGTCGGCTTGTAGCCGAAGCGCCAGGAAGGAATAGCCCCGTTTAGCGACATCGGTTTGAAAGCTAGTGTCTAAACTACCGTCGCTTTCCAACCGGGCAATGGCCCGTATGCTGGTGGCGCCGTAAGTGTTGAAGCCCCCACCGATAACCATCTTCCCATTGGGTTGCAGTAGGATCGCGTTACACCCAATGTTGAAGGCGGTTGTGAAGGTCCCGTCGCGCGCACCGGTCGTGGAGAGTCGAATGAGACCGACGGCGGCTACCCCGTTGTAAGTAGAGAACTGGCCGGCCACGATCCAGTTGCCGTCCGGTTGCTCTGCGATGTCAAAGACCCAAGAATCGAGCCCGGCGCCCCCCGGCGCGAATGTTCCGTCCAGGGTTCCATCCGACAACAGGCGAGCAAGGTAAGGACGCGCGGTGACGTTATAGAGAGTGAACTCGCCCCCCACCATGATCTTTCCGTCGCTCTGAATCTTCACCACTTTCGTATAACCGTTAAAACTCACGCCCGCCGGGACCAAGCTGGTATCGAGCGTGCCGTTTGTGTTCACGCGGGCCAGGACGACGCGCGCGGTGCCATTGAAGGTGGCGAACTCGCCCACGGCCACGATTTTATCGTCGGACTGGATCGCCAGATCGTTCACGGTGGCGTCGAATCCAGAGGTCGGAGCGAAGCTGGTGTCAAGGGACCCGTCGAGGTTGAGTCGCGCGATGCGGGGTGCGGCCGTTCCGTTGTAGCTGGTAAATTTACCGGCGACGACCGGCTTGCCGTCGCTTTGAATCACGATCGCGGTGATGGCGTCGTTAAAGCCCGTGCCGGTCGGCAAAAATGTTTTGTCGAGTGACCCGTTGGCGTTGAGTCGGGCGATGTAGCCCACTCGGGTATCATCCCAAACCGCAAACGTGCCCACTAGGTAGTGCGAATCGCCGGAGATGGCCCAATCATTCACGGTGGCGCCAATCGCCATGCTGCGGGCATAGGCGGTGAAACCCACTGGGATTTCCTTGTGTCCGGAATAGAGGTCCTCATTCGAAGGCACTGCTTCAATCGTGACGGTGGCCTCGGAGTTGGCGCGAATATAGGCAGTTAGCGTCGGGGCGGCGGCCTGGATCAGGCCCGTCGTGAAAAGCTTCGCATCATTGTAGGTTTCGCAGGCCGCTTGCGAGCTATAGATCTTTGCCGCCGAGCCAGCCGAGAGGGAGACGTTGGTATCGACCGCCATCACGCTTCCGTCGGTATCCGTCGGCGTCACCGTAAAAGCTTGGCAGTCATTCTTGCGCAACGTAAGCGCAGAAACTTCGATTTTGAGGTAGGGTCCACAGCCTTCGCCGGACACGCAGAGGCCGACTCCGCAGGAGGAGAGTAGAGATAGCGCAAGGCTGGCGCCCGCTAGCAAAGAAAGTCGTCGTTTCATGGGAATCTATGAATCATATGCGAAAAGCGTGTTTGAATTATGTCGAAAACCATCGAAAATAAGTAATTAAAATCAAATATATATCCTATATCCCCGGCTGCTGGCGGTGCGGATGCCGCACCGCACAAACACAATCCTGATTTGATTGGTGAAGTTCGGCCGGTTACAGAGGTCGGCATGCAGAAGCTCGTGTTCCTACTCCTGGTGCTCAGTGCCGGGGTCTACGCCGCAAAATCCGGCCGTAAGCCCAATGATTACTGTTCCTGGTTGCTCTACGCCCAATGGGAAACCGAAATGGCCGGCGACCTGGCGACTTTCATCGATTCCGTGGGTGGGCAGATGGAAAGCATTTACGGACCGCGGGATTTTTTCATTCATGCCGCCCGTCAGCTCAATCTACCGACGACGGCGGAGGCTTTTGCCGAGCAAAAATGGAACATCATGGAAGGGCACTTGCTGCGCGAAAGCCCCTGGGCGCGACGCCGTTTGATCGTGGCCTTCGGGAAGCTGATGCAAGCGTATCACCAGCGGGAGGGACGACCGCCGCAAGCTTTTCCAAACACCATTCATGCTGTCCATGTCTGGGGACACGAAAGTGGGCTAATTGCCTTGATGCAACAAAACCCAATGCCGCCGAGGCAGGCGATTGCCTGGCCGATTTCGAGGACCCTCTCAATCGCTCCATCCTCTCGAGTGCGTGGAGGTTTCCTTCCCCCCGAACCGGTCGCTAAAGTGACCCCGATTCGGCAGTTTCCCGCGCGCCACGTGGGTAAAAAGCTCTCCGAGCTGTGGAGGTTCAAGGGCAAAGATATGGAAAACGCCCTGCTCCTGCTCTTTAACGAACTGGATGCCCATCCAGAACTATTTCTCAATGAGGCTGATATCGAGTCTTTAAAGACGATTTGGAGATGTCACAAAGTCGAATCCATTCGCGATGTCGTCGTAGCCATTGTGGTGCAAAGTGCGCCGGGAAACAGTCCCGCCGCCTTAAGTTTTTTTCGCTACGTGATCGGGCAATTCCATGAGTCGGCCGCGCAGATCCTCATGGAACCGCGCTTTGGGCATCTTGCGTCCGCCGAGGTCCGAAACTACATTCTTTTCGGGAGGGCCTCCGAAGATGAGGAAGACGACGTCGAGGAAGAAGAGAGTGATGCAGAATCAAACCCGCTACCGAATGGAGGACTGATATTGAGTGAGTCCGAGGCGGGCCTTGGGCCGAGCTCAGAAGTGGTAGACGCCCAATAGTTGAATTTGCTATAGGCTGGGCATGCGCTTTTTCTCACCCTTTATCGTCGCCAGTTTAGTTTTGTTTTATCCCGGGTCATCCCAAGCGGATGACTGCACCCAAGCGGTCATCTCCGCGCTGGGGACCCAATTTCACGCCCCCGTCACCTATTTCTCATCGTCTCAGTATGGCAATGGAGCTCAGCATATCCGCATTGATGCCAAAGTCCCGGCGGGTAAGTCGCCAGCAACCCCCGGTGTGCTCCGTTTGTACGCCTATGATATCGAGGCCGCTCTCGATGCCTACCTGATCCGAGCCGATCGGGTAGTGGGATTTCGGCGCGCCCGGGTGCCCTTGGGAGAGGAGCATGTGCGGCTGCCCCGACCCGATTGGCATTGGAAATCGAGTTTATCGGAACCCTTATCCGGAGAGGTTTTCCGCAACGTGCTTGGCGATTTGATTGCCGTGCGCACGCAAAGTCATAGCGAGATAGCGGTTTTGGATGCAGAAACCGGGAAGTTTTTGGGGCGCATCAAATCCGGTCAGCGATTTCCCGATACCCTCCAAGCGCGGGTCGAAGCGAATAATTGGTATTTGAAAGGGGAAACTCTGGGTTGGGAAGAACTGGTTCCCCGCTAGTGCAGGGCGGTCATAGATCGGTTTCGGACCGGCCCTATCGTCGACAGAATTTCGCCACCGCCGTGCCAACCTCCGCGGCAACTTGTTCCGCCGTGCGTCCTGAAGATTTGAGGATCGCGAACCCATGATCGGCGCCCTCTAAGAAATGCACTTGTAGGGAGCCGCGATGGCGCTTTTGCACTTTTTTGACTAACGAGACTTCGGCCATTTCATCGCGGGTTCCCTGCAGCCACAAGATGGGAATCGCGACATCTTTTAGGTGCTCCGCGCGCGCGACCGCGGGTTCTTTCGGCCGGTGCAAAGGGAAACCGAAACACACGATCCCTTGGATCCCCAGCAGCAAACCTTGGGACGCCGCCGTTGACGTCATACGTCCGCCAAACGATCTGCCACCCGCAAAAAGCGGAAGGGGGGGGTTGAGCTTGGCGGCGTAGTTCACGGCGGCGGCGACGGTTTGGACGGCAACCTTTGGAGTGTCCGGCCGCTTTCGCTTCGCTTCCATGTATGGGAACTGGTAACGCAACGTCGCCACCCCATGCATGACTAACGTTTCGACTAGGTTTTCCATTGTCGCGTGTTCCATACCCGCCCCGGCGCCATGGGCGAGGACGAGGCGCGCAAAGCAGTCGGGTGATTCGTCTATCAACCCGGAAACGGTGCCGAGCTCGGGGATCGCAATGCGGATATTTCGGCGTGGCATCCGCCTCACTAATACTCGTGACTAAAGCACTGGTCCACGCCCCAATTGGTGCACGAACCCGTCACCGAAGTCCGACGGCAGTAGGGGTGGCACTCCGCGTAGTTACCGCAATAATCCGCTCCCCATTTGCGGCAACGACCGCCCACATCCCGGCTGGTGCAGTAGGGCACACAGGCCACGGCATTCCCGCGGCCGCAGTAGTCTCGCGCAAAGCGTACGCAGCTTCCCGTGACCGAACGTTGCGCGCACCGTCGCACGCACCCCCCGTAGCCCCAAGTTTCGTCGTCAAAGTCGGCATGAGCAACCAGGCTCAAGCATAATACCGTCGATAGAATGAAAAGAGACTTCATTGAAACCCCTCCCAGTGAGAACGATACGCGTCTTTGCGAGCGAAGCGAAGCAATCTGCCAAACTAAAATCACTCCGGCGCCGGAGTGGAATGAGAATTGGTCCAAGACCAGTTCTCATATCTTACCTTCGAGTCGATCACGGCTTAATCGCTTCGAGATTGACCGTGCGGTAGAGATTAAACTCTTCTCCGCCGAGGGTAAATCTAAGGTGCTCAACGTATTGCTTCACTTTGAGCGTTTCATTGCCGAGCACGTCGCCGTTACGTTTCCGGCGGGTCATGATTTCGTGGTTGTAGGTTTCCTCCACCGTGCGGTGCACCTCGATTTCAACGACATCAGCGGTGCCCAGATCTTTTTCGATTTTTTCAATCGCCGGCTTGCAGCCGAGATCGTAAGGACGTTTGGAAGGGCCTCCCCAACGCCGAGCCCGTCCCGACTCCACCGCGTCAAAAGAGTGCGCCTTAAACGGCTGGTTCCCGACATCCACGTTGAGATCGAGCGAGTGACTTTTCAGGGTCAAAGTATCGGTCGTCGCATACGTGCCATCCCATCCCGGCTCGCAAGTCAGCCAGTTGCTGAGCTTTCCGTAGTCCGAAAAAGTCGTTTTTATTTTTTCATCGACGATCGGGGCGGCCCAAGCCGCATTTCCCAATAACGCCAAACCCATGATCCATTTCATTGTTACCTCCATTTCCTTCACCGTAGCGACTTTGCGGATGAGACGGAAATAAGGGTCAGAAATGGGGGTGATAAGGGGATTCGATGGCATGTTCCAACCTTCACTTGACGGCCGGAAGCCCGCCACCATAGCTTGCTCCCCGAGAGCCAAACATAAGGGAGATTCGATGAAACGGATGTCATTAATCAGTATGGTGGGCCTTACGCTTGCGCTCGTTGTCCAGGCGAAGCCGCATTTGGATATTCAGCCTTTGGGTACTACCCAAGACGTCAAAATTGCTCAAAAAGACTCGCCGGAATTCGAGTGGAAGGGCGAGAAGCTCAAAGTCACGGTTTCCGAGCTGGATGATTTCTTGGCCGATGAGACCATAAACAGCGCTTATTACGATGCGGCTAAATATCTTATCGTGGGCAAAAACGGATATCTACTGCGCAGCGATGGTGTGCACGCCCGAACGCCAGTCCCATGGAATGGGAATCAAATCACCGACGCTTGGATCTTTGAGGAAGGTGGCGACACCTTTCTATTCACTCTGCGGAAGGGGAAAAGATGGGTTCCACCCGCGACGAAACCAGCCCCGCCATCTAAAACGGGACCCGTTTTTCGGACGGGGCCGGCTCTGGCCGACCGATATGCGGCGGTCGCCGAGGTTTACTCGCAGAAAGATCAGAAACTGATTTGGTCCGGCACCTTAGATTACGCGCCGAGCAACATTTGGCCGCGGACGACTTCGATTAAGATCAAAGACGGAAAGCTTCTCGCGCGGCTTTACGATGGCGTGGTTTGGTTTGACTCTCGAACCCGTACGGGAGGTGTGGCCGATTTTCCTACCTTCAATATGGACACGGAATGGTTTGGCGCGGGCCAGATCGTCGAGCTGCCAAACGGCGAGTTGGCCACTGGGGTCGCGAGCCAAGTGAAGGGGGTAGATAAAGTCTCCTTTCAGCTTTTGGTTCCGTTTTCGAAAGTCCCTCGGCAGGACATTGGCTCCCTTGCCACTCCTCTGAACTTCAACCTCTACAATATGCGGTACGTAGCGGGAAAAGACCGCCACTACATGTTCCTGGAGTTTGGGGATGAAACGGCAAAGGACAGTCAGCGATACAATATTGGTGTTCTGGGGATTGGATTTGATCCCCTCGACCCGTCGGAATCCAAGAAACAGACGTTGTACAACACGACTCTCGTACGCGCATCGGTCGATAGTAACTTGGATTATCCTACTTTTCGAGCCTTCGGGGTCGGAGGCGAGGAACACATCCTGATTTTCAGCGCCTCGTACTCATCGGACGACCGCTTCTTTGCTCTTCGAGCGAGAGACGGTGGGATTATGGCCGATCCGCTCCCTTTTCAGGGGTCGAGCGCACCGAAGGCGCAGAACCAAGGCTACAAGCTGATTACTGATAGCAATACGGGCGAAGTGAAATTCGAGGTCTACTATCGCAATCGCACTGACCGGACGAAAATAGACTTCGCGACGTACCAGATTGTGGCGCCCTAGCCCCCCGGGTACGGCAAAAAAAAATCGGCCCACTTCCGATTTCGGAAGTGGGCCTTTTCATTTCAATAGCGAATCGATCTAATTCTGGGTCAAAGCGTAAAGCACGGTGAACAACGCCGCGAGCGAGAAGAGGAAGCTTCCCGTCGCAAATCCGGCCGCTTTCATCCGGCCGCCCTTGAGCACCCGAACTTTGGCGCCGCCTTTTCCCGTTTGCACGGGGAGGAAGAGCACCGAAGGCACCATTCCGTAAAGGAACGACAAGAACGCGACCGCTAGGCCCGAGCCCAATTGCGATGCATCCGACAAGTGCGACATGACGTGAATCATACCGACCAGTGTTCCCGTTCCACCGCAGAGAAAGCCGAGACTTCCCACGCGATCGCAGAACTCGACATCCGTTTCATTGGCGCGGTTTGTAAAAAGACGCTTCGCAAACCCAAACGTGCCGTTGAAACCATAGTGGTAAAAGCAAAACGCGACACAGGGACCGAAAACCAAGAGAGCAGCATTCGCCTGGACCAAAGTCTGCCAGTTGCCACCTTCGAGATAAGTCGCGGCCCCCATCAACCCAACAAAAGCACACCACAGTGTGAATAAGCGCATATCGTTTCCTCCAGTAGTCTTGTCGAAGTTCTGGAGCAAACGCTTAAGAAGATTCGACGACGCGTCGCGATAACCCCTGCCGGTTCTATCGCCGATAAGACAGGGATGCCCCCTGAAGTCGCCATTCATTTAGAAGCGATTCGCAAGTACGCCGAAGAATGCCGCCTGCTTATGACCTGGGTGGATATTCTGGACATTGCGTTCATCGGCGCATTGATATCGATCGCCTTGGTGTGGCTCCGCGGACGTACGGCGCGGGCGGTCTTGTTCGCGTTGGTGCCGCTGCTCACGACGTTTGCCGCCGCGAAGTCGCTCAAAATGTTTCTCACCTCGGTCGTGTTTCAATTTGGGATGATGGCTTTGCTCATGAGTATCGTCGTCATCTTCCAAGATGATTTTCGTCGCGCCTTTGAACGGATGGCGTCCTGGCGCCCGTGGCGTCGCACGCGGGCGGACAATGGGCCCAAGATGGTTGGGCTATTGACCGAAGCGGTCAAAGCGCTTTCGGAGACCAAGACAGGAGCGCTTATCGTCTTGCAGGGGCGGCAGTCGCTCGATCTTTACCTGCGGGCCGGCATCCCTTTGCACGGGAGCATTAGCACTCCAATCCTCCTCAGTATCTTTGATGCGAATTCTCCGGGCCACGATGGCGGCGTCATTATCGCCGAAGGGCGCATCACAAGTTTCGGCGTGCATCTGCCGCTGTCGCGCAATGCGGCTGATACCGGGCGGCTCGGGACGCGTCACGCGGCGGGTCTGGGGCTAGCGGAAAAAAGCGATGCTTTGGTTTTGATTGTGTCGGAGGAGACCGGCGCGATCAGTCTGGCGCGCGACGCAAAGATCGCGGTGACCAAATCGCAGAAAGAGATTCGCGAAACGATTGCCGATCAAGTTCAGCGCGTGGGCTCCAACTCGATCACGCGCAGTGCTTGGGAAATCCCGTGGCTACGACTCACCGGTTCTTACGCGGTGGCGATCGCGATGTGGTGCGTTTTCGCCCGGCCCGCGAACCCGGTTTTGCGGACGGTGGAAGCCGGCATCGTGTATCGCGGCTTGCCCGAGGGTTGGAAAGCCAACCCTCCCGACCCGTCGAAAGTGAAACTCACGCTTTTTGGCCCCCAAGCGCCGTTGATGTCTATCGATCCGACGACCATGGCCGTCGCGGTCGATCTTGGTCGCACGAGCGAAGGGCAACAGCGTTTTGTCCTCGGGGAGCCGGATGTCAGCTTGCCCGTGCACGTGCGCGTGCAGCGTATCGAGCCCAGCGAGATCTTGGTTCAAGCGTTTAAGGTGGCAGACGCCGACGTGCCGGTGGAACCCACTTGGTTTGAAGCCGGGGGCCGCGCTCCCAGCAGCGCCGAGATCCGGCTCGAGCCTGCGCTCGTTCGTGTGAAGTACCCCGTTGCGGGCGTCACGCCGCGTTCCCTGCAAACCGAACCTATCGACATGCGGGAACTCCGACGCCTAGGGCGTCTGAAAGCCAAATTGCGCATTCCCGCCGAAAGTCCTGGCGCCGAGCTCGCCTTGCCCGAAGTGGAAGTCTCTTTTCTCGCCCCCATCGAGAAACCCAAGAAACGCTAACGACTCCCCGCGTGCCGCAAGCTATTCAAAGACTCACTCGTTCGTCGCATCAGGTTTAGGGCGTCGGTCGTGGCATGTCCCAAGGCCGTGTTGTCAAAAATGCACCATTGTCGCTGGGCCCGATCGGAATCGAGTTTCCGGGCGTACGCCTGAATTTGAGAGTCAGTATAAGACGAGTAGTAGATTTCGGGCTGTCCGTGCAGTCGCAAGTAAACTCCCCGTGGCGGGAACGGGTTTTCAAATGCGGCGGGATTGGGATCTGCCATCACGAGATCGATCTGGTTCTCTCGCAGCAAAGAGATGGATTCTGCTTTTCCCCAAGAAGGGTGTCGGGGCTCGAATGCGATCGGGACCGATGTGCGATTGCGAAGCGCTGACCAAAAGTGGGAGGCGACGCTTTCATCAAATTTAAGGGAGGGAGGAAGTTGCACGAGAAAGTAGCCCAGTTTTTCGCGTAGCCCAGCAATTTGCGAGAGAAAGGCATCCAACAAAGGTTCCGGATGTTTGAGCCGCAGCGAGTGGGTAATCGCCTTAGGCACCTTAACGGAGAAACGGAATCCGTCGGGAACGGTATCTCCCCACCGCTCATAGGTGGAAAGACGATGAGGTCGGTAAAACGAACTATTGATTTCGGTACAGTTGAAAACCTTCGCGTATCGTTCCAGGTGCGAACCGGCAGAGTCGAAGTGGGCGCTGGCGGTCTTAGGAATACTCCACCCCGCCGTTCCGATGTAACGAACCGAGTTCATGCCCCTTGGGATTGCAAGACCGGGGCCGTTATCTCTAGCGCATGCGAATCTCAAAAACGGTTACGGCATTTCCGCCCAGCAAAACGCGATCGCCGGCAAAACGAACTCGTACCCTTCCACCGCGCGCGGAAACTTGCCGCGCCTCGAGCATGTCTTTTTTGAGCCTCTCCCGCCAGTAGGGCCCCAAAGCGCAGTGGGCGGATCCGGTCACCGGATCCTCATCAATTCCATGGCGAGGTACGAAAACGCGCGAGACGAAGTCGTAGTCGCTTCCCGCCCTGGCTCTCGCAGTGACGACGGCGTCGAATAGGTCGACCGCCTTGAGGGCTCCGAAGTTAGGGGTTAGGCCGCGGACAATCGCTTCGTCACTGACTTCAATCAAACCCACCCCATTCGATCGCATCCCAAAAAACCGTGGCGTCTCGCGGATTGTGAGGGCGGCAAGCAACCCTTCCGGAATGGGTGCCGCTTTGACTTCCGAGGTGGGAAAATCGAGCTCGATGAGATCATCGCCGCGCGCGGCCTTGAGGACCCCACTCAACGTATGGAATGAAAGGGTCGCTTCCGCCGGTGCGAGACCGAGCTCCCAAAGGATGTGGGCAGTGGAAAGGGTGGCATGCCCGCAAAGATCGACCTCCATAGTCGGCGTGAACCAGCGCAACCGATATCCGGCGCCTTCTGGATGCACGAAAGCGGTCTCGGAAACATTCATCTCCCGCGCCAAATCCTGCATCCAGCTTTCGGCGGCGGGCTTTTCTAATAGGCAAACACCCGCCGGATTGCCCTTAAAGACCTCTTGGGTGAAGGCATCGACTTGGAAGAGCTTCATTTCGTTCCTTTCGGGCGAATCTAGCTAACTCCGGCGCCGGAGTAAATCTCACTGCCGTTCGTATAGAATGGATACCAATGTGCTATCTAGATGACTTAGAAACGCTTTGTCGGGAGATTTCCAAAACCCAAGAGGGTCTTATCGGTGTCGACGGGTTCCCCTGTTCGGGGAAAACGACCCTGGTGGAAAAACTCGTGGGGCGGCTCGGTTGCCGCGTCATTTACCTCGACGACTTTGTGGTGGCCGAGACCGAGTTTGGGAAAATGAAACCAAGTTTTCCACCGCCCTATTTCCGGTACGCGGAATTCACTAAGGCGGTTGCAACCGCCGCGGAGAAGCCCGCGGGCCTCGTTTTGGTCGAAGGGGTTTCGGTCTTCCTGCCATCGATCAATCGTTTTCTCGCTCGGAAAGTTTTCGTCTTTAGCGATCGCGCAACGGAATGGTCGGCATTGGAACGCCGGGAAAAGGCGGACACTTTGCCACGGTGGAAGGAGCTCTTCCTACCCAGCGTGGAGCCTTACTTTCGCTCCGAGCCATGGCGGCAGGCAGATATGGTTTACGCGGGACGCGGCATTAGGAATAAGGAGGCGTTGAGGGAACGACTCGGGGAACGAGGAATGCCCGCGATTTGACCATCGAAGCCTCCCCGGGGTAAGGGTGTGGAAGGAGGCAAGATGAAAGCATTTCTTTGCTTGGTGGTGGCCACTTTGGCGGTCATGACGGGATGGGCCGAGGGCGGTAATTCCGTTTGTGTGACAAGTCGGATTGATCTTGCGGAATCGTTGGCCCAAGATAGCGTTCTCTTTAGAAAGGTCCAGGTTTACCAAATGACCGGAACTTCCTCTCCGCCAGAGCAATTTTGCATTGCTTTTAGATCGATAAAAACAAAACCGGGCCGTGGGCCTTCAGCCGAGGTCTTTGAAGGATGCGAGATTGAGCGCACGGTGAAACTCCAGGATCGCACCGTCTTCAAAACGCTCGAACCTCGTGAGGGAATCCCCTGCTCGCTATTAATGAAACGCTAAAAGGCATGCTTCTGCCTTATCAACTCGTTTAGCATGGTTGCATGTCTGTAAAAGTATCATTGAAATACCAGATCGTTATTCCGGAGGATATTCGTAAGGTCTTGGGCCTGCGCCCAGGAACAAAAGTTGATGTGATTGCGAAGGGCAGGGTTGCCTATCTAGTACCGGTTCTATCCTTAGAGAATTTGCAGCAGGATTTTTCGGGAAAGATGACATCCAAGGATGTTCGGGAAAAGGTAAATCGGAAGCGGCGAAGCTAATCACTTTTTTCAATTCTTCGGTTTGGATTGAATCTACTTCTTCGGCAGGACCGACTCAGCGCCCTCGAGTGGCACCGAAGAAAGGAAGCAGATCGAAATCGTTTGCCGATGTTTGAAATGCGAACCACCAAAATCACAACCCATCTCGGTGGGACAGAAGGCGGTCAGTAGGAGCTCCTTTCGAGGATTCGCTTCGTCCTCGTGGTTGGTGTACCGGTGGATCTGAAATCCAAGCACGGGTTTTCCTTCATGCTGAAGCGCAAACTCTGCGTTTTTGTCCGGAGTTGAATATTCAGGCATCAGTTCTTTTGCGATGACGTCGTACTTCTTTCTCCAGTTCTTCACCTTTCCCGAAAGAGTGACTTCGGGAATCGCGTCATCCTTGCCTGCTTCTTTTACCTTGCGGTGTATTTCGGCCAGCCGAGGAACCTTCAAGTCGAGACCATCAATGATCGGAACAGTTTTGAGCACTGATTTCCGCCCATCCTTTTCCTCGGACGGCGCCTTCAAGAAATTGATGAGAATGCCCAAACCCGTCGGTCGCCTTTCCCCTTCTGGCGGCTCTGGAAAATCGCTGCGGCAAAGTCCGGCCCAGAGCAGGCCCAATTCCGTGAAGGCCGCCGATCGCTCTTCCTCGGTGCCGTCGTTGGCGTACTCAGCGGGCCTTCCTGCCGCTCCTACAATGGTATTTCGGAAATCTTCTAAATCTTGATAGGTTGACTCGCTTTTTGTTGGTTCGGAAAAAGCGCTCCCCGACAAAAACAGGATGGGTAATGAAACGAACGCAAGCTTTACCTTAAAAAACACCTGTAACCTCCACTTAGCGGAGCTTATATACTCTCAAATGACGCATGGAGTCAAAATCGGGGCTCGATTTGGATTCACCGGGAATACGCCAAATTCCCTGTTACCCCTTAAATTCAGTAGGCAAACGCGCTTCATAATTCCCGTATTCTTCGCACACCGGCGCTGGCCGGTCCGTTGCAATTGCTCCTCGCATTCGAGGGGTGAGGAAATGAAGAAGGCATTTTTGTTTCAATTGGCGTTTACCGTCGCCGTCGGCTTTTCCAGTGCGGGGTTGGCGGAACAGGGGGAACATTTCCAAGTTCCTCAGGGACGCCCGAGCTCCCCGAATGTTCCCGTGATACGCATACCGAGCTGCGACGTACCCGATGAGTCCACCTACCTGGTGGGTCCCCGTTCGGAACTTCTGGATTCCGTAGTGGAAGATCTGGAGAAGCAAATCACGCCGGGCATTTGGAATGCGCAGATGGTTGCCGACGCCCATTACGTCGCTACGAATCTGAAGCTCAAATACCGTCTCTCCTATGAGGAGATGCAAGAGATCCTTAAGCGCTGGAATGCAAAGTACCAACACAACGTGAAGCCCGCGAAATCGAAAGGCGAGTACGATGCCCAGTTAAAGGAAAGCTTTGAGGCGAACTGGGGAGATAAAATCTACGCGACCAAGAAAGAGGCATTGCAGAAAGAGATCTCGCGTCTTTCCAATGAGCAAGAAGGCTTACAAGGGGAGAGCCGCAAGGAGTTTGACCGCCTGGCCACCGAGATTACGAGCGCAGCAAACAAGCTGAAAAAGTTGGAAGCCGAGAAAAGTGCGAAAGATGCCCTATTTAATCCGTTGCCGGAACTTCTTCGCTCAAAAGAGGATCAGGAAGACGCTGCGCGGATGAACCGGATCGTGCGAGACCTCGAGGAAAAGTCGGAGGCCTTGAGGAGAGAAATCTTTAACAATGCTCTGAAGAACCTTCCGAAGGCGGGGTTGGAACAGCACCCGGATACGGACCGAAGCAAAAATAAGACCTTGAAGCCGGCGAAAAGACCCGATGCACAATCGAATCAGATCCAACCGCCCGTACCGAGATCGAGACTTTGATCGTGGCAAAGAACAACTGATTCAAATCGACCGGGGAATTTCTCTCGAGAGATTCCCCGGTTTTTTTCCGATCTTTGTCGCCAGGTACCGAAACTGAGAGGCCTTCTACTCCGGCGCTGGCGCCGGAGTGGCACAACGGGCACACCGGCTTTCGAATCGAGACGTAGAGGGGATGAGCTAGATAAACTTCCCTTTGCGGTGAAACTGGGCTTCGAGAAAGGCCATGAACGTGGTCAGGGCGGGAGGGCCCTCTTTAAACGAGCGGTTCGCCATTCCCATTCGGTTTAGGTACCGCTGACCCGACACGGCTACCCGTTGGAGTTCTTTTCGTTTCAGCTCGTCTCTCACCATATGCAGAGGGAGTAGAGCGAGTCCCATTCCCCGTTTTACGGCTTGGACCATGCCGCGCAGGTTTTCGGTACTCAGGGTGATATCGAGCTCCAAAGGCACGCGGTCGAAGACGCGCTGGAACCAGAGCTTTTCGGCTAGTCCATCGGCCAGCGAAGTCACGAAGGGTTGTACCGCAAGGGTCTCATACGTTTGAGACCGCCCCATGCGCGGCACAAACTCGCGCGATCCCACCATCCATTCTTCCTCGGCGATGAGGGGGCGAATCTCAATGGCATATTGGCGTTCCATCACTTCGGTCAAATCTACGATCGCGATATCCGTTTTGTTTCCCAGTAAATCTTCGATGGCCTCCGAGGGGCGATTGCGTTGGGTGAGAGCGAACTTCACCAGTGGGTATTTTTGTTGAAACCGAGCCAAAAACTCAATGAGTAGCGTGCTGCCCAAGACCCCGGGTGCGGTGATCCGAATTCGGCCGGAGATCTCGGTCTTCGCCGCATGGAGAGACTGTAAAACTAGCGGTAGTTCCTTCATGAACGTTTGGAGGTAGTCGAAGAGTCGCTTCCCCGGTTCGGTGGGAACGATTTGGCGAGTAGTACGGACGAATAGCGAAACCCCGAGCTCCGCTTCTAACTTCTTTAGTTGTTGGCTGACCGCCGAGGGGGTGATGGCGAGCCTTTGCGATGCGAGTTGCAGGTTGCCGCTGCGGTAAACCTCGTAAAAAACGAAGACCCGATTGAAGTTAAGATTGCTTAGATTCACTTAATAATATCGGTAGAAGTATTCATTTATTTTAAACCTCAAAAAATGCTACTGGGAAGCGGTTTTAGAGCGAGTCCAAAAACAAGGAATGAAGAAGTATGAGTTTGTACCGAATCTGGCATTTTGTGATCATTGCGATGCTCGTAAGGTGTCTCGATTTGTCCGCGGCGTCACCTCGCTTTCCCGGAGTCAATCAGGAGAATAGCTTCGTTCCAGACTCGATTCTCCGGGTCATCCGGCCGCAACGGGAGTGCTCCACCAAGCTCTTGCTCCGGGCGATGGAAACTTCTCCTCTGACCACGGTGATCATTCCCGCCACGGGACGCGATTTTCCGAAGAATTGGTTGCAGGTATTCTCGGACGACTGGGGGCGCCAGTTTGTAACCCTGCGACTATCCGCCCGCGACGACATGCGGGTAAGAATGGTTCCTCATCGAATAAGAGCGGGTGAGAATGCGGTGCATCTTATCTTTGATAAGTTTCACGACGAGATATTCGGCCATACGTTTCTCGCCACTCACGAACTTTGGCCGGACCATTATCGGGATGTGGAGTTTCCGTTTGCGGTCACAGAGCTCTTGCCTACGGTAAATGATGGTGGGCCACAGAGAGCCCCTGTTGTTGTCGTCCTCAGTCGCACGTATTCCGGTGGGGGGTCTGCGGGACAACCTACTCCGTACGGTCCAGACCACGTGTATGTTTATAGTCAGGACGGTAAGCTGCTCACGGGCCCAGCCGACATCAAAACAATTCGCGTTGTTCAACAGAATGGACCGGTTTGGAACAATGGAGGCGAGATTCGCAAAAGTGAATTCGAGGACTTGCATGTCCTCCGCTTGAGACTAGACGGAGAAGATGTCGGGCTTCGCGTGGTTCAACACGGCTCGGAGACAACCGTTCGCGAGGAGAAGTCACCCTAGGGACAGTCACCCGTCTCACTTTCTTGGTTTCAAAATCAGGACAACACCTGTGTGTTGCGCTTCAACTCTGGCGCGGGAGTAGAGCACGAAAGACCACCCTGGCCGTGCGACACCGACATAATATTGCGGACTAGGATTGTCTAATGGTATATATACCATATGAAGGCAACGCAGCTCCTTCACCAGAAAATCACCTTGAGGCACAGCGACGGAATACGGACAGCCATTCTTGAAGTGGTTGTTTGGAACGTTGGACTTTCCAAAGACTATCCGGAAGGCATCAAGTTTAGAGCGTGGTTTTCTGAAAAAGGGGACACCATATTTGGCGTGGACAATCACCGCATCTTCATGTCCGTGAATTAGAGGTTGGATATGTGTTTCGCGGGACGGACGCTCTTATAGAGGATGTCGTTGCGATGATTAAGAAAGAAGGTTTTGAGATATGAAAAGTAAAAGAGTGCTTTTGATTGTGGAACCACCCAAAGACTCTTTAGAGCGGGCAAAGTGGGTATTGAGGACCAAAAGTAAAAAGTATGCGGGTGTTCTTATCATTAGCTTTCCGGACTTTGAAACCTTGGGGCATGTCATCACCGGCGCGCGAATGGAACTGATCCATGCGATTCGTGTGCACAAGCCGAAGTCGATTCAGGATCTTGCTAAGAAGGTGAAGAGAGACTTTAAGAACGTGTACCAGGATGTAAAGCTTCTGGCGGAGTATGGGCTAATTGATTTGAAAGAGGCTGGTCCGCGGAAGGCTTCGAAACCCGAGGCGAAATTTTCGGAGATCGTTTTAGCCGCTTAGCAATTCTAAGTTTGATTTGGTCGCGTGTCGATGGCACTAGGCCACACGTCATAAGAAAGAGGCGAAGCCGGAAAATAGATCACATGGCGATCCGGGAGGATCGCACGCGGACCTCGCTCAATAGATGACGATCTCGGCTATCCTAGTCGAGAGCCGCTTCGAGCGTGATATTCGCTTTGAGCACTTTAGAAAGCGGGCAGTTGATCTTCGCGACGTTGGCTAGCTCCTGAAACTTCTCCGCCGTCGTGCCAGGAACTTTAGCGCGCAAGGTGAGCAACACTGACGGGATTTCAAAGCCCTCGCCCTTTTTCTCCAGTGCCACCGTGGCGGTGGTTTCCATCCGCTCCGCTTTCAAGCCGGCCTCGCCCAGAACGAGCGAGAGGGCCATGGTAAAGCAGGCCGCGTGGGCGGCGCCCAATAGCTCCTCGGGATTGCTGCCGCGCACACCTTCAAAGCGCTGGGCAAATCCATAGGGGTAGTTGCTTAAGGCGCCGCTCTCCGTAGAGATGGCCCCTTTACCGTCCTTTAAACCACCGTTCCAAACCGCCGAACCTTTTTTGATGATCTTCATAAACACTTCCTTTTGCACCAGGGATAGTGCGGGCAAAGTTTTCCGGCAAGTTGAACATGGTCAGGAAATGAAAAACCCCTTTACCAAGGATTTGGCGACCTTCGAGCATACAGATAGGGAACCGGAGCGGAGTTTTTGAACTCGGAGTCTGTGCTAAAATCAATTGCAATGGCTTCGGACCCCGGGGGAAACGTGAAGTTACTTTGTTTGGTTTTTGCGGTGGGGTCCTTAGGCGTCTGGGGTTTCGCGCTGGGGGCGAATCACTACGAAGTTTTGGGGGTTTTCCGTGAAGCAAGCCGCGGGGACATTTACCGGGCGTATGAAGCTAAGCTCGCGGAGGCCGAGCGGAGTGGTGATCAGCAGAAGGAAAAAGAGATTCGAGATGCGTTTGATGTCTTAATGTCCAAACGTGAGAAGTATGATTTGGAATTGGCCGAAGAAGGTGCCAAAAACAATCGACTAGAGATATTCGTTCAAAAGGTGGCCGATCTCGATCATGAGCTCAAGGCGGCGCCGCCCGCAACCTTCAAAGAAGTATTGTTGCGTTTGGCTCGGGAAGCCGATGCGGAAGAGCTCAAGGAACTTAGCCGTCGCAAAAAGTTAGATCAGGAAGTCAGGCGTCGCTCGCCCAAGCTCAATCCACTCCCGTACGAGACCGAAGCGCACCTACTGATGCGCAAAATCCTGGCGCGCAATACTTCTCAATTTCTAACGCTAGGCCCCAATGTTCAGGAGATCGGAACGGTCATTTCCTCTCTGGAGGGAACGGTGGTTATGGGCGCGGAAGGAGAAGGTCGGAGACCCCATGGACACGACGAAGTAAGGGGGGGCCGAGAGGCCTCCGATCAGCTTTTTCGCGCCTTGCGGGAACACCCTGCGACGACCGAGGAGATGTTTCGAAGGCACTATGCCAATTGGCTGCAACTTAGGGGGCTGACCGATCCGGATCGAAGTATCAAAAACGAGCCCGTAAAGGACTGGTTTGAATGTTATGAGCGGCGTTTTCCTCAGAGTTCGGCGTTCGACTTGGTTTCGGTCCATCTGAAGGCCATGGAGGGGTCGGCCCGGGTGTTCGAGTTCTACGTTGGTAAGGTAAACCCCGAACGGCTGTATCAAATGTTTGAGAACGCTACGATGGAAAAGCTTATGAAGGTGGCCGACCAATCTCCCGATCTGGAGCTCGAACTCAAAGACGAAAGACATTTTTTGGAGACCTTGGTGCACCATCATCCCGAGTTTCGTTCACGGATCACACGACACGGCGGCTTCGCCGGCAAATTGCAAAGTTGGTTTTCCGCGGAGGCCCGCTGTCGCCACGCTCTTGGCCTGATCGCACTCAAGGCCGCCGCGCGGGCCACGATGAGTTACTGAAATCGTTGCGCCCAACCCATTCCCCTCCACCACGCCCGGATCAAGGCTTTTCGAAAACAAAAGCCGTTCGCGGTATGCCGGTCGATGTTTGGTAGTTGAGCGTTCTTAAAAATGTAAAACCGGCGTTTTGAGCCAGGGCTTTTAACTCATCTTCAGTAACGAGATGGGCCATTAAAGTCGCAAACGATTCTTGTAGCTCAACGACCCCTCCGTTGCCGTGCACAATCGTTTCCTTACCCACGATCTCTCTTGGCATATCGATTACAAAGAGTCCGTCGGATGCCAAGTTTTGAAAAACGCGTTGAAGGGCTTTTGGTTTTTCTTCCTTTGAGATTTCGGCAAATCCCGACCACATCCACAGCGCCAATAGAACGGGTTGGGGGAGATCGAGGTCTAGAATATCGGAATTGAGGATGGTTACATTCGGGTAAGTTTTGAATTCATCGGAGAGTCTCTCGGCAGTGCGTTCTGACTGGTCGACCGCGATGATCTCGGCACTGGGAAAATTTTCCAGTATCCATCGAATGACGCGTCCCCTCCCGGGGCCAATTTCCAGCACGCGACTCGAAGGCGATCTTAGAATGATTTCAATAATGGCTCGGATTGCCTCGAGGTCTTCTCCTCGGCTGATCCCTTTTCGCTCAGCTAGCCCCTCGAGCCAATTCTCGGCGCGGTTATAGAAGGTTCGGTTAGTGGGGCTGAAACTGAGAAGGTGCTTGGGGCAGGACGACTCGTTTTGGGGGTGAGCGTCGTCGTTGGCCGCAAGAGCCCCCCATGGTCCGACCAGTGAGAAGAATAAACAAAATAAAGAGATCGGCTTACGCATGCTTCGGCTCCTTAACATCCTGTTCACAGAAGCCGACTCACGGTGCGGGGGAGGCTTTTACCATATTGTAACGCGGCGTGCAATTGATTGATACGTGCGTTTTAATTCCGAGCTACTCGAGTATTACATGCATTATTCCGATGAGATATCAGCAGGAGAGGTTGCATGAATGTGAAAGACGCCACTTATGCGCAGCTCTTTCCGCCCAAACCGGGAAGGGGCGAACGCACCAAACTCCGGATCGTTCGTGCGGCAATTGAATGCCTGGCGAAAGACGGCGTTGAAAAGCTGACGTTTGAATCAGTCGGCAAACGAACTGGAATCAATCGCGCACAAGTTAAATACCACTTTAAAGAAAAAGAAGAACTCATCGACAAGACGATCGATTACATAATCGCCACCGCGCAAAAGATAGTCATTGAGCGTCTGTCCAAAGCGAATCAATGGAAAACGCAGATTAAAGCGATCGTTGAGGGCTTTTTCGATTGGGTTGAAGCATACCCCGAACAAGGTTCGGTGCTTTTCCTGCTCTATTACTCCGCTACGTTCAATCCGAAGCGACGTGAATTTCATACCAAGATGACGGAAATGGGATTTAACCGTACCCACTCCGTTCTCCTCGGGGCAAAAAAAGAAATGGGCTGGGACGAAGGCGAAGTGAAATCTCTGAGTCTCTCGGTGTGGGCGATAACCGATGGATTGATGTTGTACCACCTATCGACGCAGCCCCGAAAGGACCGGCAGTTCTTTCGCAAAGAGGCTTTGAGAATCGTGGCCCTTTTATTTCGCCGCTGATGGCTGCTCACTGAGCTTTCGGAAAATGCCTTACACGAACCGGGGGAAGTGAGTCACTCCGGCGGAGGGTGTTTTAAAAGTACCCCCTCCCACTTGAAAGTCGCGGCAATTCTAGTTGGAGCGGGGCGTTGCCAGCCTAGAACTATTGCCGTTACTGCGGCGCGTCCATGCCTTTCTACCTCCGTCGGCGACTTTTAAAACACCTTTCGCCGGAGTTCCGGTTTTATTCTTTCAGATACAGCTTTCGGATTTCGATTGGATTCTCTGGCCGCTCCGGAGAATAGATAACCTCGATGGCATCGGCCGAGGCGGAGGAATAGTCTCGATAGAGACTGGAGCCACGGTGGTAAGGAAACGTCGCAAGATACCAGCCGCTCACGACGTTCAAAGTCGAGGAGGGATAATATTCCACATCGCGGGTCGCAAAAAAGCCGGTTCCTCCGCGGCGAAGTAAAGCGCGGGTCACCCGTGCCGCCAATTGGGTTCCAACGTCATCGCCGGGCAGGTTACAAGCTAGCGAGCAAGCATTGAATCGTGCGGAGGCTCCGGGGCGAAAAAGGTTGTCTAGTTTCGCGGATTCTAGAAGCGCAATGTTTTCTAAATTGATGTCCTCTTTTCCAATTCTGAATTCTCCCGGCCCGGCATGCGCACCGACCTCCAGGACATCGAAAGCGGGAATCTCCCCCAAACGAACACTCTCGTCGAGTGCTTCCAGTTCGCCGATAAAGGTCTTGATGCTGTCGGTTTCAACGTATGTCGCACCGGGCGACTTTCCGTAGCGGCGGAGAAACTCGGCGGCCTGGTACGGCTTTACATGGTCTTCTCGCTTTAGCCCATCGATGTGGAGAATCTGGGAAGGCTGGGCGACCATGTGTGGTTGGGTAACCTGCTGGTATTTCTCACTTCGGATCCTGAGGTAGGTCTGGTCAAAATGATAGACCCCGAAGGTGACGGCGGTAAACGTCAAAAGCTGAACGCAGCGTCGTGAAAACGTTTCCTCCATGGCCTGGACGAAAGCAAACTTGCCTCTGTCCTGGGATCGTTGCTTCTGCAGGCTGTCCACTAAATCGCTGAACGTCACTATCGGCGCGAAAACGGTTTCCAGAATCCCATTTGCAGTGAGCGTTCGCGGCGGGTTGGCGCCTTGAACCACGGTGCTGAAAATCGCAAATACAATCGGGATTGCAACCCAGCGCTTCCGCATAACCCCTCCCATGACTCAAATTACCAGCGCTTCGGAATCGGCCTTCACCTAATCAATCGAAGCGTAACTGCGCGTCGATGGCATCCAGACCTGGACGTCGCCACGAGTTGGGCCGTCTTCGCGAACGGAGTAGTTAACCCCATCCTGCTGCCACTGACCGAACTTGGCGCCAGCGTTGGAAACCGTCTTGTAGCCTTTGCGGGCCTTGGCATAGGCCAGAACGTTATCGCGGGAACTCTCCTTCGCCTCGCTGGCCTTTGCATTGGCTGGCGTGGATTCTTCGCTCGCTTGCTTCAGCGTTTCAATGAAGCCAGGTTCAGCGCCGAGTTTGTCTTGGATCAAATCATCCAAGGATGCGATCAGGTCGCAGAGTCCGTTGACCACATGGACCAGTTCCATGTTTTGGTACGGCCTTGTTCGCATCACGGCCAGAGCATGGGTGAGCTCGAGGCTGATAATCTTCGCGTTTGCCTTGATGCGATTCACGAACACTTCTTTCGCGTCATCATCGGATTGGAGTTTGAGTTCTTCCAGCCCCTCTTTCAGGAGCTGGGTGGTCGTCGCTAGCGCGTCGTAGACCTCGGTCGGTCGGTTGGGATACTTCGTTTGTCCACCCTTCAAATCGAACTCCGTGGCGCCCTTGGGATAGATGACGGGGTAGTCACGCGCTTCAAAGCGAAACGCGCCTTTGTTTTCCTTAAATCCAAGTGCATCGAAGGGATCGAATTTCCATTTCCCTAGGTGACGGATGTTCAGTTTTCCATCCACGAAGCGTTCTTGCTTGAACTTGACGCCGAACTGCGTGAGCCGGTCGAGCACATTGGCAATGGAGGTTTCTTTCGTTCCACCGACCTTGGCGGGCTCGTTCAAGAATTCGACATACGATTCCGGTTGGCCCGAGATAGCGGCAACGTACCGCAGGGCGGTCTTGCTGCGATTGGCGGTCGCAAAGTCGACAATGGCGATGATCTCACGCGTGCGAAAGTTGAAGGACACGATGGAGTAGTAGCAATCGAGCCAGGGAACCAAAGTTTTCTGATCTAGGTAGTCGAGCGGGCCGCAGTAGATGTTCGCGTTCGCGTGGCTCGCTCCGTAACGAGGCTCCCTCACGCTTTTGTCTTGCACCCAGGGAAACGGCAGCATCTCCATCGGGCCGTCCCACTTTACTTCGTAGGGCATGACCAAGTCTTTCTGTTGCTCTAGCGCGAACAGCGGGGAGGAGACGGCGAATAGGGCCAAAAGTAGGTTTTTCATCTCGACTAACTCCTAAAACTTCAAACTCAAGGGAGTGCGATACGGGTGGATCCCTTCGACGGTACAACTCCACGTGCCGTCGTCCGATTGGCTGCTCTTGATGCGACTCTGCGGGAAAAAGTCTCTGAAAATCAGCTTTCGAAACGCGAAGCAGCGATTGATGACGCGCTTGCGCCCATTCGTGTCCAGTGCGGAGAGACTGGACTCCCAGTCACCGGTTGTGGAGAAGAGGTCTCGCGGTTCCATGCGGTCGGACTGAATGGGATCGATCCCATTCAAGTGGACCTGCCCCTCCAAGGCGCAGAATCGTTTCTGGTGCGGAACGATGGCCGTCTCCGTGATCTTTTTCCAGTATCCGGGTGTTTCGTGGGTGTCACGGTACCAGGAATGGCGGTCGTGAATGCTCAGGGTATCCGGCGTGCGGTAGGTCCAACGGGTATGCGAACCGCCGGAGTAGGAATGGTACGTCGGTGGCACCCACGCCCGAGTCGTGGTCTGGTGAACGGAGTAGTGTGTTTCTTCCGGTGTCAGATACAGCCCATCGTAGGCGCATTCGTACGCGTAGTACGGCGCGGGGCGATCTTTCGGGAGCTGAAGCTGACAGCGCTTGCCAATATCGCGTTTGATTCGTGCTTCGACGGCCGGAGAAAAGCACGTTTCACTCATACCGATTTCAAAACGGTCGGAGTGAGCCGCACTCCAAATCGAAACGACCGGAATTTCTTCCGATGCCTCCGCCTTTGCCCCAGTGCTTCCCCCGATCACGCCGAGCAGCAGTGCTTTTACGACTAGCGACTTCATCTGGACCCCTCTATTGGTAAGGGCCGGATACCGCAGTTTAGGCGGTTAATCTAGGAAAATTGCGTATCTTGATGGATCGGAGGTCTGCGAGGCGAGAACGCGTGGCGCCTCTCCTGAGAAGAGGCGCCCGCGTCTACCGGTAAGGATACTAAGGCTGGCAACCGCCCGAAATGACCAGGCGCGATCGCACGCCGCCGCTATTTAGCTTGAGGCGCGCGTCTTTGGAGACGACGTCGAAGTGCAAGTGCAGCTCCTCGTCGTTGCCCTTCGCCGAAGTGATATCGTGGTTAGCGGTGTCGAAAGTCACCTGTTCGGCCTGCACCTTGATGATGCTTCTATCCAACGCCGAGCGGGAATAGTCGATCACGAGCCGCGCGCGATTGGATTGGCAAGACAGAAGTTCCGCGTCCGTTTTGGAGAAGACACAATCCGCCTCGGGAAAAGTCATTTGGATCTGATTTTTTCCGTAGGGGGGAGCACCCTTCACCATTTGAGCGATGTGGGACTGATTTTGAGAATCGACCGTTACGGTGACTTCATTGGGACTGACGACATCTTTTTTGACCTTAAGGCTCGTGTAAGAAAAACTACTGTCCCGGCAATCCAGCACCGACAGCGGCATGTTTTCCGCTTGCGCTAGTGCACCGGTGAATAAAACTGTCAGTACTGCTAACCCGTTTTTGAGTTTCATATTGATCTCCTTAAGCCAATGCTGCCTGAGTTGGGGCGTTGGATAAAATTGATGATGCCAATGGGATTCATAACGCTAGGTTATGTGGCGGCTCTTCTATATTCCGCGCGGGTCATGGGCGACGACCGCCGTTGGGCGCCCCGCGCTACCGTGGCACGGCCGGTGCTGGAGTCGCGGGCTTGTATCCGTTGATCTTAATAAATGAACCCGGAGTGTTTGCCTCGCCGGAGTAGTTGGGAGGCGGTAACTGCATACCCGGTCGGATGGGGTACGGAGGGGTCGGCGGCGGGGGGGCTGGATCCGCCTGACGGGTTGTTCTCGGCGGAGGATTTGTGCTCGCGGGGTTGGCCCTCCGTCCGCCGTATCCAGGACTTGAGAGCAGAAGGTTCATGTATTCCCGGTAATCTGCTTCCGACATTTCCGCTAAGGCACCGGGCGCGGCGGCCGGGACCGCGCCTCCCGAATTGCCACCACTAGGAGGCCTTTGCGATGGCTGACTCTGCGCCGCATACGGCTTGCCGCCCAGCGGTACCACGACGCCGGACGTGGGCTTAGCTTGGGGTGCGGTCTTATAGTTTTGGGGAAGTACGACACCCGTCGGAGCTGGCTTAGCGGCCGCCACTTTATTCTCCTGAGGAGGCTTAGGTTGGGTTTGAGCCACCGGTGCGTTCAGCGGCTTTTTCGGCCGTACGGCCTCACCCGTGAACTGTGCCCGAATGGCGCAAAAGCGAGCCTCAAAAACGGTACGGGCCATCGTAAAACTTCGCGGGTCATACTTCAGCGCTGCGGGCGTTCCGATTTTCGGCATGCCCAACAGCGCGCGAAGATCGGGCTTCGTGTTGACCGCGGCGATCACTTCATTTTCCGTGCGACCTAGCTCGGAGACGAGCTTCGAGAAGGTGACGTTCTCAAGGTAGAGTGCCGAAACATCGGGCAGAAACGGGTGCATGGTGTCGCCTTTCATCGCTCCCATTTTTTTCAGCGTGTTTCGAAAAGTCTCGTTGATCTTTGCCATCTGGGCTTCAAACGCCTGATCGTCTTGGTACTGCTCGTCGTTTTCTCGGCCTTTTGGGACGTTGTACATCTTGCGCACAAATGATTCGACTTGGGGATCCTCGAATACACCTTGGTCGGCGGCGCCGCGGACGATTTCCTTATTTACCGACGAGTAACCGTCGGAAAGCGTGCCATCCATATGGCAGATCATGCAGTCCACGCCGTTTCGAATTGATACGAAATCGGCATGCGATCTCACGGCAAGCGAATCACTTGAGACACGGGCCGCCGAGATACCCGCGTTGAAGTCGGCCACGCCCCCCGGAGCGGAGTTAAGGCGTTTGTTATTTTTGAGGTCGAGAAGCAAGTATTTCCAAAGGCCGTTTGGCTTCATAAAAAATACTTCGGCGGCTTCCACTTCCGCGTTTATCGGATTTGCCGAGAAGTCGGCATCCGCGCCCCGTTTGTTCTCCCGATTGAAGTCGTACGTGGCCAGAGCACGCGGAACGCCTTTCTGATCGGAGACGATTGTGAGCGAGCGCTGGTCCCGTGCGACGGAACTCACCGCGAGGACTTTGCGGTAATTGTCGGTGTTGGAAAATCGAATATCCACCCCCGCTTCCTTGAGGACTTCCTCGAACGACGCGGGTACTCGATCGGCCTTGTGGTAGTTGTCCTGAATCAATAGCTTGTAGACCATCCAATCAAACCGAAATGTGTCTTGCGGGTCGTTGGACGAGCACGCGTAAGGATAGTCGGCGTAAATGCTCCGGGCTTCGTCGGGGAAACACGCTTTGTCTTTGAGATTCAAGGTAACGGTGGAAGGCGATTTGAAGGTCTGGCCCTTAAAGCCGCCCAGACAGAGCTCCCCGTGCGTGCTTTGCTGGTTGATAAAATAGTTGAGGGAGGCCTCGAGCACCTCCATGGGGTTCCAGCCGGGATACTGCGGCAACTGAGTTTCCGAGTAGATAAACTTGAAGGCGAATACCTTCGGCTGTTGCGGTCGATTGGAGACGTACGGGCTCTCGGCCTTTGCCCAATCCCCACATAAACTCAATCCCGCCAACACCACTAACAACCCGCTCCGCATCCAGCCTCCCGAAAATGATTTCCGGAGAACGACTAGTCTATTTGGTCAAGGCCAACAAGGAAAAAGTCGTTTCGGAATGGTTACAGGGGAGAGGAGGAAATCCCCGTTGTGAGTTACTCCGGCGCCGGAGTTGAACGGCAGGTCCGATTGCGAAAAGTTATCCGTCACGTGACGGATCAATGGGCGGAATATTGATGTCGACGAGATGCCAAGCGTCCCGAAACCGAAACGAAGCAGGCTTTCGTTTGGTAGCGGGGGTAGGATTTGAACCTACGACTTTTGGTGTCATGCTCCCTAGAGAAGATTGCTATTCATCTTAGATTGGCGGATGGTTTTGCGAGGGGCCTTAAAAAGGCCCTTTGTTTCGATTGGTTGGGCGTTGTGGCTTGCATGCTATCCTTAGGACGTTTAGGGAGCCTGATATGGAAAAAGCAAAAGTTGGGAAGAAGGGGGCGGCCAAGAAGCTGACCCAAAAACTTAAAAAAATGCGAGAGACGCCAGTATCGAAAGGCGTCTTTCAGATAATCGAAGATGCTCAGAGAAACGATGCGCCTATGCCACAAAGAAAGATAGCTTGTCCTAAGCCCGATCTGGAGCGTTGAAGGATTCGGTAGTCGGGTATTCCAAGTTTACCAAGCATCTCGATGAAGCACTGAAAAATGGAATCATTGCCGACACGAATCTTCTTATTGCCGCTACCTATGATTTAGACCCGGCCAACTCAGATGCAATACAGTTTCTTGATGTCTTGAGCGACAATCAGGTCCCCATATTCTGCAATGTGAATGTTCGGTCCGAGTTTCTCGAGATTCATAGAAGAATCATCTTTACCGAAGCACTCCTAGATTTCGAGTTGCACGTAGATAAAGCACAAATTCCTATCGAACTTGTAAGGAAGCTAAATTCGCTTCGAACCCGATCGTCCAAACAAACTACGCAAGATCGAGCCCTTCGCCTTTCAGAGGCGGAAATCAAAGGTTTCAAGATTTCCATGTCTGGCATTCACACAGGCTCTGAAGATCTCTGGACCATTTTTTGCGAAGATAGAGTGGGTAACAAACTCGCTTCGGTTTGGACCGAGGCCGAAAGTGAATTGGGTCTCAACTTCTTGAGCCTCCGAAAAGAGGACCAGGCGTCCTATTTTGATAAGAGCCCTGATTGGGAAGGGGTAGTTCGGCTAATGGAGACCCAAGGTCTTTCGAGCTCCGATGCCATGATCGTTAACCTTTTTCTGTGTTCGAAGCTAAAGGCAATTGCGACAAGCGATTGGGACGTGGCCAACGCCGTGAGGAAGGCCGGTCAGCAAGGTAAAACCGCTTTTTGTCCTGATGAAATGGCCAAGCGGTTTCGCTAGCAAAGATCACAGCAGAAAAACATTCCACCTCCAGAAATAGAAAAGAAGAGAACTCTTGCTTCGTAAGACACACAGTCTTGAGCTGCCTTAACTTTTTAACCTTTGAGCGCCGTTCTTAAAATCCACAAATAAAAAAACCTCTGAGAACTTCGCTTGTTACGAAGTCCCCAGAGGTTAAAGATTGGTAGCGGGGGTAGGATTTGAACCTACGACCTTCGGGTTATGAGCCCGACGAGCTACCAGGCTGCTCCACCCCGCGATACTTACCAGGCCGTCACCGTAGTGCCGAGGCCGGGGGTTGTCAACGAGGAGCACCGCAGCGCAGGCGCTGCGGGATTGCTTCGTCGCTACGCTCCTCGCAATGACGGGGCTAACGAGCGACCATGTGGAACGTCGTACTGATCGGTTTGCCGCTTTGGTTCCCTTCGACGGTGATTTGAAGGGTGCCGTTCTTTTTGTACGAGTAGTTGATCATGTTCGGGTAATCGTGCTTTGGATTCTCAAAGCGCACCGAGCTCCCGGTCACCTGGGTCGCAGTAAATTTCACGCCTGGCTTACCGAAAGGCATGGGTGTCAGCACCAGATTGCCGCCGACTTCCTCAATTTCGAAGAACTCGTAAAAAGCGATCTTGCCGCCCATCACCAATTTCGACATTCCAAGGATCTTGCCACCTTCGGCGGTGGTCATGTGCTCCTCCATTCCGTTGGTGTCCATCCAAGTGCCGGCCAGCCAGTCGATATCCTTCACGCTGGCGCCGAAGCTGCTCGCGGAAACTAAGAACACGCCCAAAACGAACTGAGAAAAACGATTCATTGATGCCTCCATTGCGACGCATCGTCGTGGTCGGAAGCGGAGTTGAAAAGGGAGGGTGCGGCAAAAAGACCCGGGCCTCGCGGGGACGCGAGACCCGGGGTTGAGCAAACACACGGTTTCGGAATGCGAGCTTGCTCTCGAGCTTCTCGCAACTACCGGATGGTGCAGCTGCGCAGGCCGATGGTTGCCTTGGTCTTACTACGGTGCGACCGAATATTTTTATCCTCGGTTACGAACTCGATGGTCGCACTCCGGTTGGCGACCGTGCCGTCCAGCGTCGTGGTGGAATGGTGGGCCGTGCGGAAGACGACGCCTTTGGCTAGGATATTCAAGCTCCGCGGCTTAGTTCTGTTGGCGCTGTCAAAGTAGCTGAAGTGCATCGTGCTATCGGCGGAGGCCCAGCACTTCATTAGAAAGTCATCTTTCGGATCAAACTTGCAGTTTTTCTTCATGAGGGTGACTTCAATTTTTCCTTCGAGTCCCCAAGGACTTGCGTCCGCGAGTAACGGCATCAAAAAGGATTGGTCTTGCGACCGGAGGCGGACCTTAACCAACTCGGGGTAACCTTTTACCTCCTCGACTTCGGCTTTTGTATAGGCAAACGTGCCGTCCCAGCAGTCGAGAACCGGTTTTGTTTTTGCTTGAACCGTCACGGCAAAGAGCGCGCCCAATGCAATAAAAGATTTCCAACCCAATTGTGTTTTCATTTCATTCTCCTTACCTAAAACTGCCCGAGATACGTCCATTGCGGAAATCGATCGGGTGCATGCGAGTCATAACGAGAGTTGATAGCCCTTGCACTCCCACGAGATTGCTTCGCTTCGCTCGCAATGAAGGTGTAGATTCGGCGCGTGGACCGGCTGCAAAACTTGGGAGTGAAATTCCCTTACTTTATCGCCCCGATGGTGGGGATTTCTCACGTTGCATTTCGCGAGCTGATTCGCCACTACACTCCGCCCGAATTGGAACCCCGACTTTTTACCGAGATGATCTCCAGTCGCCGCTTGCCTGGGGAACAGGTCGGCGAAGTGGACCACTTGAAGATGAGCGTCGGCGAAAACGGACTCATTCCCCAGCTGCTTTGCAACGAAGAGCCGTTTATCGCCGAGTCCATGAAAAAACTGCGCTGGATGCACCCGTGGGGAATCGATATCAATATGGGATGCCCGGCGACCCAAACGCTCAAACACAATTGGGGTGTGCAACTGATGCACGATAAGCGCAAGGCGGCGGACGTCGTTCGCTGGGCGAAGCGCCACACCGATCGGCCGATCAGCGTGAAACTACGAGCCGCCCTGGGACGCGAGTTTGACGAAAAGTATCTGCTCGAGTTCACGGAGTCGTTGGAAGAAGCGGGGGCGGATTGGCTTACGGTGCATTGCCGCGCGCAGGATCAGGGCCATCATGGCTATGCCCGTTGGGATTTGGTGCAGGCGGTGGCCGAAGCGCGTGGCATTCCGGTCGTGGCCAACGGCGATGTGCACACTTGGGAAGACGCGCTGTTTGTGAAGCGCGAACACGCCGTCGATGGAGTGATGATTGCTCGCGCCGCAACCGCGCGGCCCTGGATCCTTTGGCAGATCGCCTACCAATTAAATCTCACCCCGAGCGTGCCTCCGCTGACTCGAGAAGAGGAAGGACGGGAATACTTTGCGGCGATGCTGCGCTTGTGCTGCCTCATTCGCGATTATTTTGGCGACACGCCCGAAAGCTTGCGAAAGATTTTATTCTATCTCACCCATAGCAGTCGTTGGCTGCTCTTTGGCCACGGTTTCTTAGTCGAAGTGAAACGTCGTAAGTCGCTCGACGAGATCATTGATTTCATCAATGCCTACCGCGACGGCACCAACCAGCCGCTCATTGCGCGCGCGCGCACCTGAAATCAAAACTGAAACGAGACGATTCATCTTTGAATCGAGAAGTGACCGAGAATCCGGTTTGTGGGCACGAGTCTGCTTGGCCGTGCGATTGCATTTTCCACGGTCGGAGGGACGATGAGCGATTGGACCGGAGAGGAACTAAACGGGCGCCGTCTGGGGAAACTGGATTGGTCGCAGGCGGCTTTTGTTGTCTTGTCGGGAGCAAAGCCCAACGTTTGCGGGCACGCGATGCTTTTTGTCGGCGGTGGGTTTGGCCACTACTTTCACGTGCCCGGCATTCCGCGGATCTACGACAAGCCACGCTATGTTCCGGGTACCGCCTTTGGGCGCTATCTCACCGGCAGCGGTAAGCGGGAGCTTGGCCGGCGTCGGATCGCGATTCCGTGCCCGGACGCCGCGGAACGCAAACTCCTTCAATTGATGGATGCCAAGTGGCCCTATTTGTTGCTGCCCTCCAACTGCGTGAGCTTCGTGCAGGAAGTGGCGCGTGCGGGCGGGAACTACTGGGATTTCGCCAACTGTCCCACCGCCGAACCCCTTGCTTGGGAGTGGCTCCAAAAGAACGTGCTGCCGCTCTTTACGATTTCAGCCGAGTCATGTCCGGTGGTTAAATAATCGGATGAAAACCTTCGGGATTTTTTTGGGCTGTGTTTTCGGCGGAATGGTGACGGGATTTTTTTCGCTCTACGGGATGCTCTGGATGGGACCCGAGACGTTTCATGAAGGGACACCTTACTTGCTAGCGCTCGTCGGAGGAATGGTCGGACTCGCCGTATATCTTTACCGGGGGTACCCCGCGGCGATCTACGCGGCCTTAGGCATCATCGGGGCGGTGTCCGTGCCGTTCCTTTCCTTTGCTCTCTTGCGGGTGGATGTAACCCATCGATTTGTCTCATTCTTTCTCAGTGCCTTGGGCCTGCTCGCTGGCCTGGGGGCGGCACGAATGCTCCGTCTGCGTAGACGCTAGCCGTATTCGGCTCGCATACCCGAGCCTGGGATCTTGCATTCGGTTTGCAAGGTAATCCTACGGGGGGATGAGCGTGTTTCGCGCGGGGGTAGTCACGATCTTGCTAGCTTGGTCAGCGGACGTATTCGCTGGCCCTCGTTCCTTCTTGGTACCCAAGGAATTGCGTCGCACAAACATCTCCGCCGCGCGCGCACGCGGGGTTTCCCATCTGCCGGGCGCTCGGTATGCGACCCCGCCCACGATCCCGTCGATGCCGCAAACCAGTCCCGTGGCCGCCGCCGCCGCGCAAATCGATCTGCATGCTCTTTTGGCCCGCAATGCGGTGAATATCCCGAAGCCGATTTTCTCTCCGCGCCTTCAGGTGAAATCCTTGGCACTGCCAAAGCCGGAAGAGATGCCCGAGCCGATTGCCTTTGGCCCCGTGAATTATCGCAGCGACAGGTTGCAAAACGGCGGGGGCCCCGGCGGTGGGGGTGGCGGAGACGGAGGGGGCGGGGGTGGCTCGCCTTCCGGAGGCGGGGGTGGGCCGCAAGACCACTCGGGCGGTCCGGGAGAATTAGGACCTAACGGTGGCCGCGACCTCAATGGCGATCGCGGCGGGCAGCGCCGCATCCCTCACGGCGATTACTTTAAAGAGTTTCCGGATCAGGGCAATGGTTGGGACATTCCCCCTCCCGGAACTCGAGAGCCGCATGGCTTTGCGCCCGCTTCGTCTGAACTGATTCCGGCCGGGGCCAACGGCAACCCGGCCTGGAGTTACCGTTCGGCACTGCCGGGTGGTGTCTTTGAGGGCTGTCAGGCGACCTTGGTGTCCACCCAAGACAACGTGTGCCGTGCGGCGACGGCTGCTCACTGTCTCGAAGACGCGCTGAAAGTTTACGGCGGCCAATTCAATCCGTCCGTCGGCATGTACGAAGGGGTGGCGCACATCACCTCGGCCGATTTCAAAGCAGTTAAGGTTAAGATTTTTCTGAACCAAAAATACGTGGAACACAGAGGCAACGGTGGAAACGATTCCGCGCTGATGGCGTGGCCCTGCGATCCGTCGCAGGTCAATGTTCCGATCGTGCCCTTCGTCGATAACTTTGCTCCGCTGCAGAACGGCCAGCGGGTGTTTTATGGAAAGGTGATGGGCGGAAAAGAAGGGCTCTACACCGCCACGACCGATATCAAGGCCGGAACACAGATCAACTATGTGCAAGATGGCGTGGAACATCTCAAGCTAGTCCAGCCGGACGGGTATGAAATCCAACAGGGGGATTCTGGTGGGCCGGTTTTCGTGGGGCAACCGGGCAGAATGCAATTGTACGGCGTTTTGTCCACGCGTGAAAACACCGACGCCCCGCAAGGAAACTACACCGTTGGACCGGCGGTACTGCCTATTGCGGTTGCCGCGCGGATGACCGGTGAAACGCTCGGCTTTCCAAAGGTGATCGCACCCGCACAAAAGCCGGAGGAGAAAGCTCCGGCCGAAGTAGCCGAGGCGGCGGGGCCGACCTAGCGGGTTTCCCTTTCACTCCGGGTCCGGAGTGAAACATAAACAAAAACTAGTTCATATGCTGATTGAATCTCTCTTTATTCAACGTTAAACTCTTCAAATAATTTCCCAACAATTTGGAGACCCAAATGAAACATCTAGTATTGGTGGTTGGTATTTCCCTGTTTTCTTTGAGTGCGTGGTCGATCGATCGCGATGTGACGCTCAATCAGGACGGGGGGTCGGTTTTGTTCACGCTCACGTCGACCTCACCCAGCGCTTCTAACAGTCTCTCTAAGCCGTTTTTTGGAGACTTGCCGATTGTGTTCACCTATTCCCAGCCGGCGCGCGAGCAGTGTCCGACGACGTTTTCGTACTTTGTGAAGACCAACGGCCACTATCTGACCACCTGGAACCTAGGGCTCAATTGGGGCGGCAGCGGCACATACAACTATCAAGAGGGCACTTCGACGGAAAATATCGGCGGATCTCTCAGTTACAACGCGCAGAGTATCACCGTGAACTACGGAAAGTACTATGAGTCCGGAACCGGAACGCTCGGAAGCATGTACAATCGCGTTTTTGATTTTGGCGCGGTGAATAAGACCTATACCAACGTTTTAACTCCGTCCTTTTCCGTTACAAAAGTGGGCGACAGCGGTTGCGGCAGCAATCTGATGTGCATGGCCTGGGCCGACTGTGAAATCGTGTTGGAAACATCCGGCACGGCCTCGGAGAATGTCTCCACCACCCCGGTCAACATCAACCTGCAGTTCGACATGGATTACAGCTATTCAAAGGTCGAACGAATCAATTCCTTCTAATCGGAAACAGGGGGCAGCGGCGTTTGACTCGCCGGCTGCCCCCTTTTTCAATCCGGCGCCGGAGTGATTCCCGAATGGCTCAAGCTCCCTATCGTGCGCGGTTCAGCCGCATTCGATTCGCTATCTCCAGCGGCTTCTGCTAATAGCCATTGAATGCATTTTCTGGCTGTCTTTTGGCTCCTCGCTTCGACCGCATGGGCATCTCCCTCGGCCGAAAAGCTTGCCGCCGAAATAGACCAAGAAATCGAACGGGTTCGCGAGAGCAAAGGCCTTCCCGTTGCGGCTTCGGCCAAGCTGCCGGAATTCACTCGGCGGGCCTATTTCGATTTTCTAGGTCGGCCCCCCACCCATCAAGAGTCTTCGGTGTTCAGTGCCCTTCCGAATGGAAAGGCCCACCAGGCAATATGCTCGACCGTCACCCAAGGTGCCGAATTTGATGCCTACTGGGCGATGGTCTGGCGGACTTGGCTTGAGAAACCCGATCGGGGCGAAGAGTTCGTCCGTGATTTGGAGTACGAGTTCGATTACGCCCGATCCTTGAAGGAGGTTTCTTATCGGCTGAAGGTGTTCCTACGAAACATCTTGCATTCGGGTAAGGCGGCGCTTCTGGCGGTCTACCGCGGAGACTTGATAGAGGATCCAGACGGGGAAGAGATTAGACGAAACGAGAGATTTTTCGAATTCGCGCCGCTTATCGACAAAGTGGGACGGACATTCCTTGGAACTCGAGTTGGGTGCGTCCGATGCCACGATGACTATTTACGCCAAGAGTTGGAAACCTCCGATTACGAGGGTATTCGCTCCGCACTCAAATACTGGCAGTACAATCAGAGATTTTCGAGGGGGGTTCACGGTTTAGGGCTCGCTCCGGAATCGGAACTCCCGGCGGAATTGCGCGAATTGCCCGACCCGGGGCCGCACCGACTTTTGCCCACCGACGCCCATGACCGTACGGTGCATGGGTTTATTTCGCGGGTGGTTGAAAACCCTCGCCTTTCGCACGCTCTAGTTCACCGTTTTTGGAACCACCTCTTTGGAAGGTCGCTCAGTTGGCCACGCGTTTACGACGACCTTCCCCTCGAAGTGCCATCGCATCCCGAATACGGAGCGCTGATCGCCAGGGTCTCCGAGCGTTTTAGCCAGCTTGATTTTCGTCAGGATGTCTTACTCGAAGCGCTTTGTTTGACGAGTGCTTACGGGCGCTCCGGCCAGGAAGATATCGGCTTTGATGATTATTCTTCCATGCCCCTTAAGCCCAAGACCGAGGAACAGCTGGTCGCTCATATCCTGGCGGCGCATCGAACCGAGGATATCGAATACCGCGAAATCCTGAAACAAGCGGACTTCCTGTTCTTGGTCGTTTCGGGTTGGACGTACAAAGTCGGAGAGGACCGGCTCGAGGATCCTCGGACATTCAACAGTCGCGTCGATCGGATGTTCGGTGAAGAATGGCAAAGGCTTTACGTCGATCCGACTACGCGAAGCATTGCCGGCGAGAATCCAAAGTGGAATGCCGATGCCGTAAAAAAGGCGTTCTGGGCAGTGTTGGGCAGAGACGCTAACTCCGGCGAGATTGCCAAACTACTAAAAGTCATTCGGCCCCCCTCCATTGCAACCCAACCGGAGATTCTTTTGGAAATCGCGTTAGAGATGGCCAGAGTTTTGCCGCAGCCGCCCGCGGAAATGGAGCTGCAGGTGCGCTTAAACCATCTGTTGATTGATATTTTCCCGCTGGCGCATACCCGTCGAGTTCCGTATTACGCTCGTTTACCCGATGAAGAGACAAGGGCCGCCGGCGTTCGAAAACGCTTTAAAAACGAAACCGTTCGCGATCTCGAACGCGCCGCGGAAATTGCATTCCAACAGGCATACCCTCGCTACTGGTACGACTGGAAAGATCGCAAGAACACCTTGCTAAAGTATGCCCGAAGATTTCAGTGGAAGCTTTCTCCGGACGGCCACGCGATTCAGGACCTCGTTTGGGCCCTGTCCAACAGTTCAGAGTTCCTGACGGTTCCCTAGCATTCGCGGAGCGCGGTCTGAGTTAGTTCGCGGGATTAGAATCCGGATCGCTACCGCCGGTGAGTTCTTCAAACGTCACGGCCTTGGGCGGCTCGGCCGCCGCTTCTTTTTTGCGCGGGCGACGGCGATTGGCGGCTTGGAAAGCTTCCAGCGCTTCTTGATTCGCTTCGGCAATTTCGCGATGGAGTGCCGACGCATAAACTTCTTTCGGCGCGTGGTCCGCGTTTTGGATCATCGAATCGATTTCACCCAGCATCGGATCCGTGCCGTCGTCGAGGGCGGCCTCTTCACCGGCTCCGGCCGAGCCTTTCATCGGCGCGAGGAACTTATCGAGCCCTTCTTCCATGCGTTTTTGCGGATCTTCGGTATCTCCCTCGAGCTGCCTCAACTCGGAAAGCGGCGGAAGTTCGGCGGTCGATGCGAGGCCAATCACTTCGAGAAACTTGTGCGTCGTGCCGTACTGCACCGGGCGCCCGGGCACTTCGGCTTTGCCGGCCATGCGTACCAGCCCGCGTTCAATCAGCGTGCGCAAAAGGTGCGAACTATCAATGCCGCGGACCTGATCGATTTCGGCGCGCGTGATCGGTTGCCGGTAGGCAATGATCGAAAGCACTTCGAGGGCGGAGCGGCCCAGACGGAACGGTTTGCTGGCTTGAAAGCGGCGAATGAACTCCGCATTTTCCACCTTGGTCACAAAGTGGTAGCCGCCTTGCGCTTTGCGCAGCATGAAGCCGCGATCGGGTTCGGCGTAGCGGGCCTGAATCTGGTCAATGGCCACTTGGAGCTGATCGTTATTCGGGCAAGGGTCGCCAAAGGCCTCACGCAGCCGATCGAAGCTCGCGGGACGTTCGGCCGCAAAGAGAATCGCTTCTACCGCCGAAACAAACGGAATGGCCTCCATCAAGAACGGAGCGTTAGACTTCGCCTTTTCCTTTGGCTCTTTCTCGACCGCCTGGGCGACTTCTTCTAACTGTTCGTCGGAATGGGCTTGGACTTCGGCCTCGGGTTCCGGAGCGACTTCAGCTTCGGCTTCCGCTTCTTGCGTTTCCAGCTCTTCGTTTTCCAAGTCCGACATACTTTTCCCTTAGTACTGATCCAGTAATCCGTAGTTGAGCTCTTCCATGGAGCGTTGAGCGCGGATCTGCATCGGCCCAAAATTCTCGGTTTGAATGATATCCACAAATTTTAATTTCGCGAGCTCCAAGACGGCCAAGAAGCTGACAATGACTTCATGAGTTAGTAGGTCCGCCGGCAGCAGCTTTGTGAACTCCACAATTTCGGCGGCGTTGAGCAGGTCGCGCAGTTGGATGACCTTTTCACGGATCGACACGCGATCGGTTTCGATCTGGATCGGCGGTCGATGCGTCCGATCGATCGAAGTCTTCAGGGCTTTGAGCAGGTCGAAGGCATCCACCGAATCAATCGGGGCATCCAGCAATGATTCGACGGGAATGATATCGCTCAGCGCCCCGGCCGGACGGCCGTAAACATCGCGACCGAGCCAAATCGACGTATCGATTTGTTGCGCGGCGAGTTTGTAGCGCTCGTACTCCAATAACTGAGCGACCAGTGGAATGCGCGGGTCATCGGCTTCCGTCTCTTCACTGGGCAGCAGCGTGACGGATTTCAGGAACATCAGGGTGGAGGCCATCACCATGAACTCTCCGGCCAGATTGAAATCGAGTTGCTGCAGGATTTGCAGGTGCTCGAGGTAACTCTGGCAGATGCGGGTGATCGGAATATCGTAAATATTAACCTGCTCTTTACGGATCAAATGCAGCAGCAGATCGAGCGGGCCTTCGAAGCAAGGAAGGCTGACCCGGTAGTCCCCTTCGGAACGGTTCGAAGCCGCCGCGGCCACCGCCGAAGGATCGGCGGCGAGGGCTTTTTCGATAATGTCTTCGGTGGCGATTTGGGGCAGCCCTGCCGATGGGACCGCGTCTAATTCCATGGGCCATTTATATCATCATTGCGGCTGAGCGGGAAACTCAGCATATCGGTATCGGTTCTGCCAAAAAGGGCCTTCTAAATTTACCCCGTAGTCCCACCAAACCGGCGGCCAGTGGGCGAAGATTCCGACCAAGCGCTTGCCCATCATCTGGGCGGATTCTTGCACCGACACCATTTCTTCTTTCCACGGGGCGCCCTCTTGGTCTTCACCCGCCCATTCCGCATCTTCGAGATTCAATGGGGTAACCGGCAGGATGATCTGCGGACGATCCACGGTGGTGGGTCTAAAGCTCTCTATCTGGGCGTGATGAGAAACGGCGCCGAGGGTGGAATCCAGACCCATGAGTATTCGGGTCGATGCGTCAATCGCTCCGCCGTTGACGAGCCAGGTATCCCCCAAGGCCTGGATAAATTTTTCTCCCACCTGGGTGCCCTCGCCCGCATCCTTATCTAGGTTTGCGCCGACCAAGCAGGCAAACAGACGTAATCGGGCATCGGGCGCGAAGATACGACGGGCTTGGGTCTTCAACGACTCCGCGTTTTGGGTCAACCAGAAGATATCGATCCAGCCGTCCCCCTGAATGAGTTTTCCGTGTTCGGGTGGCGCGCCAATGGCGGCGGTATAGAGCCGGCCCGGCCGGCCGTGGGTCGAAATCTTCAGGTAGCGTACCGGCCCGTGCTTCTCGCGGTGGTGGGCTAAGACCGTCATCAGGTGTTCGGGGCTCTGAAAGGTATAGGTGTAGAGCTTCTTTCCGTACTTCAACACTTCTTGACGGTTGGAGTAGGGGGCAAGGGAACCGGCGTAGAGAAAGTAATCCGCGGGTTGGAAGCCGACCAGGATCACCGCCGTTTCGTCGTTCTTCAGATCCGGCAGCGGGTGGGCTTCGGCCGTCTTGTTCAGGTAGCGGCTGTCCAAATTCGTGTAGCTGAAAAGGGCCGCTTCGGTGAGCAGCAGGAAATCCGTCGTGGCGTAGGTTAGGCCTTTTGCGACCGTCATCATCGTGCCCACGAGTCCCGGATGGGTGTAGTAGTACTCTTTTAACGATTTGAACTGACGGAACTGCCCGATGAAGCGTGGGATTTCGCCGCGCACGATCGTAGCCGGTCCGATCGCGTCCTCGAACGCCGGTCCATTGGTCGCCACGCCGCGCTGGTAGTAAACGAGGTTTTCATTCAGTGCCAGCAGTCCCATCGCCACATTCACGAGCCCTTTTCGGCGAATGTCCGCGGCGGAAACCTCTATCCCCTCGCGCCGCATATCGGCGGCAATCGCTTCCGCATTGTAGAGGAGGTAACTGCCGTACACCGTGCCGCCGCCAGCCAGTAAGACGCCCGCGGAGTATTGGATCTGGGCAAGCTGTCGCATTCCGGCTTGGCCCAAACGGCCCATCGCCGTCGAGGCGGGAGCGCCGCCGATCATTGGGCGCGGCGAAAGCGATAGAATCAGTAGCGCGTCGAAGGCGGTGTCCATGTTGACCAGCCCTTTGACACCTTTGATCTTGGCCCGATCGGCAATATCCAACGCCGCCGTCGAGATCACGAGGGTCTTTGCGCCGATCACGGTCACCGTCGTCATCGCGGCCAAAGTGACGGGCATCGCCGCCGCGCTGCCACCGCCGGTGAACGGGATGGCAATGGCTTCGACCGCGAGCAAAACACTCAGGCCCACGACTTTCGCGTTGTGTCGGTTCAACCACGCGCGGCGAATGCCCACGCGACGTTCCAGTTTCAAAGCCTTGCGAACTTCGGCGTAGTCGGCGCTGAGCATGAAGGGTTGGCCGGCCTCCATGCGCATCATTCCGCGTCGCCAGGCCTCGCGGTAGAAGGGCGCCGAACCCGAGCGATCTAGGATCGCTTCCGCGGTATAGAGGGTCAGGGTTTGGAGGTAGTGGGTCGAGTGATGAAATCGCTCCAAAACACCGGCGCGCATATTCGCTTCGAGGGTCTTGGCGGTGCGTTCGAACGAGAGGGCCATTCCATCCAACATCGCCAGCGTGTCGCGCTTGTTGCCCGTTTCCCAGGACTGCAAAAAGGTTTCGTTTTCGAGGTAGCTCTTGCGGATCTCGGGGATCCATTCCTTCATCGCCCGCAAACGCGCAACCAGGTTTTCTTGCACCCGATCGGGAGCGGTGTAGAGAATGAGATCGGGTTCGTTTTCATTGAGCTGATGGTCCTCGATGAGTTGAGTCGTCAGCGTGCGAAATTCACCGAAGGCGGCTTCGTACGCTTCCGAATGGGTGGCGGTGAGTAAGGCTTCGAGTGCGGCCTTCACTTCCACTTTTTCCGATGCCGAAATCCGATCGCTGCGCAGCATTGCCAACGCCATCGAGCGCAGTTGAGCGTAGTGCCATAGGTGGCGTCCGTCCCAAGTTTCGGCGAGTTTGCCGAAGGCGATTCCCAGGGCGAGGGCCACGCGATCATTGGACCCTTGTTCGTCGTTGTTGGCCGCACTCGCCATCGCATCGCGAAGGGCCTGGGCAGCCTTTAAGTAGTCAGTCTTTCGCTCGGGCTCGAGGTTAGCCAAAAGTTCTAGACGCAGGACCGCTCCGCGCAGCGACTGGCTACGTTTTTGGAGTAAGATTTTTTTCTGTGCCTCCCGCGTGGCGAATTCCACTTCCCGTAGATGGGGGAGAAAGGCGTCGCGTTCGGATTGCGTTTTTAGCGCGGCACTGCCGAGCGCGTCCAACATCTGATCCGCTTTGGCCTGGGCCGCAACCAGTTCGGCCGACAAAGGTTTGCCGGCTTCGTTCAAACCTTTGAGGCGGCTAAAGGCCAAGTAGTCGGTGAGGGCGAGGTATTTGAGGCTCGCGCTCTTGATCGATTCTTCGTCCGACTTGCCCGTGAGTTGACCTTTCAGGTCACGTGTCAGGTTTAAGAGTCGACCGAGTTTGTTAGGCGCAATCGTTCCCTGGTGCACCGCCTCTCGAAACGCGCCATCGAGTGCCTCGATTTCATGTTCGACGAGTGCCTTTGCCCACTCTTGGGGCGAAAGGTCCTGCGCAAAAACGGTGGATACACTGATGGCAACGAAGAGAAAAAGCCGATACCCCAAACCAACCCCCAAATGAAACCCTATGTCCTCATTAACGGTTTGGATGCGGGATGTCTATGCGGGTTTCTATTGCGGTGCAGCACAGAGATCTATGTCACGCAGCGGCTTGACGAAAATGACGAAAGGGGCGGAACCTTTGTTCCGGAAATGGGGGGTCATCTTGAAAACATTCGTATCAATCATCACTTTATCGTTTTGTGCGCTCGTCGCGCGGCCTTCGAGCGCATCGGCCCCGAAATTGCCGGCTGACGTACTGGCCATGGAAGCCGTCAAGCTCGCAATTAAGCAGGGATCGGATGCCGGGATCAACGCACGGGTGAAGGACCTCGAAGCGAAGAAACTCAAGCGCGATCGCCACACGGAATCGGCCGTGCTGGGACGCCAGTGCGGCTTTGCGGGCTGCGACACCGTGTTTCTAGTCACCGAATCCTACAGCTCCAGCAGTTCAAACATGGAAACCGAAGTCGTGGCGGTGGTGGTGACGGTCAACGATACGCTGCAATCCTCGCGCATCGTAAAAACGCTAGATGATAAACAGATCGTCGAACTTAAGCACTAGATGACGGGCTGACGCGGCGGCCAGAGTTTCATGATCTGCCAAACTTCATCCATGGTTTGGACGGCGACCTTGCGGGCTTTATCGCGGCCTTTGCGTAAGACCTCTTCGAGGTAGGCGGGGTCTTTTTCGAGTTCTTTGCGGCGTTTGAGGATCGGCTCCTGCCATTGCACGATCGTTTCGGCCAGTGCGGCCTTATCGTCCCCACACCCAAGGACCGCACTTCGGCAGTCGCGATCGACTTCGGCGATGCGTTCGGGGGTGCTAAAGAGTTGGTGATACGTGAAGACGGGGCAGTTTTCGGGGTGGCCGGGATCATCGCGGCGCGGGCGCTGGGGATCGGTGAGCATCGATTTCACGCGTTTGCGGATGGAACTCGGATCGTCCGCCAAATCCAACGTATTGCCGTAGCTCTTGCTCATCTTGCGCCCATCGAGCCCCGGGAGTTTCGGCGTCGGTGTCGTCAACGCGCTGAACTCGGGAAAAACTTCTTTCTTATAGGTGGAGTTAAACCGTCGGATCAGTTCGCGGCCCATTTCGAGGTGCGGTTTCTGATCTTCGCCGACCGGCACTTTGGTGCTTTTGTAGAGGCAAACATCTACCGTTTGCAGTACGGGATACGAAAGCAGGCCGAGACTATTCGTGTTCTTCTCACCCAGCTGCTCTTTCATTTCCTTGTAAGTGGGATTGCGTTCTAGCCAGCCCACACTGGTCAGCATTCCCAGCAGCGTGGCGAGTTCGGCGTGTTCGGGGATGCTCGATTGCACGAAGACGGTGGCTTTATCGGGGTCCACGCCGACCGCCAGCCAGTCTAATAAAACTTCGCGCGTGTATTGGCCGAGATCGAGTTTAGAAAGATCGCCGGTGGTCAACGCGTGCAAGTCTGCAATCATGAAAAAGCAATCGTGGGTCTCTTGCAGCTTCAGGTAGTTTACGAGCACGCCAAAGTAATGGCCGATGTGCAGGCGACCCGTTGGCCGCATTCCGCTGAAAACGCGCTCGGGAAATTTTGCCATTAGGCCGACGCTTTTTTCAAAGCCTCGATGCGAACATCCAGGTCAGGGTGAGATGCCAGCAGCGCCATCAGGCCCCCGCTTTTGCCGCTGATCTTGAGCGATGCGACGGCTTCCGTCCGATCGTCGTACTGACCCAGCGAACCCTTGAGCGACTCCAGCGCGTGTACCATCTTCTCTCGGCCGGCGAGCCAAGCGCCGCCCTTATCGGCGCGGAATTCACGGCGGCGGGAATAGAAGGCGACGACAATCGCACCCAACAAACTGAATAGAATTTCGAAAACAATAACGGCCAGGAAATGCACCATCGGCGACGGCCCATCTTCACTATTGCGAGATGTGGCTTGCGCCACTGCCCAAGCGGCGATGCGGGCAAAGAACATCACGAACGTGTTCACGATTCCCTGCAGCAAAGTCATCGTCACCATATCGCCGTTGGCGACGTGGGCAATCTCGTGCGCGAGCACGCCTTCGACGGCGTGGTTGTCCATGCGTTGGAGAAGGCCGGCGGAAACCGCAACCAAAGAGCGCGATTTTGTGGGACCGGTCGCAAACGCATTCACTTCCGGGCTGTTGTAAATACCGACTTCCGGCATCGCGGGCAGGCCGGCTTTTTGGGCCAAGCGGTGCACGGTCGAAAGTAGTTCGCGTTCCGCCGTAGAACCCGGGCGGGCGGGGTCGATGACCTGAACGCCCATCAGCATCTTGGCCATGACGCGTGACATCGCCAGCGAAATGAACGCGCCCATAAAACCGACGACAGCGCAGAAAGCGAGTAGCGCGCCAAAGTCGATCCCGTTAGCGTCGAGGTAGGGGCGAATCCCGAGCACGTTCAACGTGATCGAGATGGTCACCATCACTAGGATGTTCACGACAATAAAAAGGAAAATTCGCTTAAACAATCAAGCTCCTCCGTTGCGGCATATTATAAGTATCTTTTGCCAGACAGCAAGAAAGCGGAAGGCGGGAAGGTTGCGAACAGAGTCTTCGCACCTTGGGGGGGTGGATCAGGCAATTGCCTTCCCGCCTCCGGTTGTTCGGCCACAAGATCAAATCGTTGCGCCACAGCCTAGAGACGTTGGGAGGGATTGGTGCGTGACGGCTAAAGCAGAATGTTGAGGCTGAGGTCGATTGACGTGGCGGAGACCGTGGAATGGCTGCTCAGCCCATACATAAAGGTAGCGCCGAAGGTGAATCCGCCGAGCCAGTGGACGTTGGTGGAATCCAGAAACGTGACCGCCGGAGAAAAGGAAATCAGCGGTATCCCCAGGGTGCGAGAGAGCGAGGCTATCTCCGAACTTTGGATTAAAGTCAGGTTGCCGAAGCTGAAACTGAGGGAAGGACGCAGGTAAGAAAACGCGGGGATGCGGTAAGCGGTGCGCAGGGAAACCGTCATTGGGATCCACGCCAGCGAGAGCTGACGGTTGCTGGCCGTCGACGTTTCCGTATCTAGAACTGAAAACAGGCCACTCGAGCGCCCAAATCCGACGGATCCTTGGAGAGTGAAAGTAAAATTTCCCCAATCCTTGAGGGGCCGACCGATGCTTAAGATGAAAGCGGGCAATCCCTCCATCGCGGGATCGTAGTGCACGCGGAAGCCGGGGTTCACGAGATCGAGTCGAGAAATCTGAATGACGGAAACCTGTGGCGTCATTTCGTAACGTCGGTTCGCGCGAATATTTTCGGCGAGATCGTCGATGACTTCGGGGGCGGCGGGTTCCGCGTGAGTGACGGCGCCGAGCAAGAAGAGGGCAAGCAGGGCGCGTTTTCGAATCACCCATCGAGTATAGGGTTGTTTATAAGATCGGCAAAAAGCATAATTACCCGCTGACCAAACCATAATTATTCCAGCATGTTACTTAAAAGAAACCTGGCTTTCCTTATGCATTTTGAACTCTTGGGGGATCCATGTTCCGAATATTCGTTATCACTTCACTGACCTTGAATGCCGCCGCGTTTGGCCATGCCTCCGGCGGCGGCCACCAGCACACGACTTCGATGGGCGACTCCAGCGGCGGAAGTAGCGGCTGGGGTGGCAACCCGGCGGGCCCCGGAATGGGGCAAATGCCTTCGGGCCTCATCGGCGCGGGGGGGATGATGCCTCCGCCGCCGCCTCCACCTCCGCCGCCGCTCGCGGCGCCGCAAATGGTGAAAGGCAATGGGCTGGGCGTCGTGAGTAAAGTGAAAGCGCTAGGCCGTCCGGGCGAACGCCCGTCGCGTCAGCCCGATGTTGCACCCCCCGCGCGCAATATTACGAATATCTATGAAGGCGGGGATACCCAGTCCGGGGAAAACGATGTGGTGCGCCTACGTCCGAAGGCCCCGCAGCTCGAATTTGTCGACGTGCAATAGGGTAGTCGACTTGTTTCTGGACCTGGCCACCCATAAACGTTTCGCGTTTGGTTTCCATGGGTTAAACCCCCGTCACAATTGAAGGTTATCCTCGTGATATGATTAGAATATTCCCGAACGTTGGTGAAAATCATGTCACGTCTTCTCCAACTCATTTTACTTTCCTGCCTGCTTTATGGCTGTGGCCCCGGACTTTGCGTGGGCGACGGGTCGGGCGGGTGCGAGCTCACTCCGGCCGGATTTGTTCTCACCGGTTTTGAAAACCTCACCATTCGCAAGAACGATTGCTATCCAATCACTTTGAGTGCGGTGGACGCCGCCGGCAACACGATGGCGCAAGTGAATGCGTCCGTGAATCTGACCGCTTCGACGGGTGTCGTCCTCTATAGCTCATTGGAAGGGTGTCAGACTTACGATTCACTTTACGAGCGTTCGACTTATTTTTTGACGACGGAAAGCCCGCAGGTTGTTTTTTATTTTCGCAGTGATGTGGAAGGCGCAGTTTCGATTTCGGCGGCGACGAGCAGCGGGGTGGGAACCTCGGTGAAACCGGTGACCGTGCAGTACATTCCTTTCGACCAGGTTTTCGGCCCGAGCGAGCGAGTGAATTGCCTAATCGAATCCGCCTCTGGAAGTACCTACGTCGGGGGAAACTTTACGCTCTACGATGATTTGCAAGTGGGAGCCGTCGCGCGCGTGCTGGAAAATGGATTGCTCGATACGACTTTCCGGCCCACCGGTGAGGGAATCCAGGGTCAGGTATTGTCTATGGTCCAACAGGGAGACGGGAAAGTGGTGGTGGGCGGACTACTCACTTCCTACGACGGAACCACCCTCCAGGATATCGCGCGGCTGAATTCCGACGGCAGTTTGGATTCTACTTTCGGACTCACCGGCGCGGGATTGGATAGTTACGTAAACTCGATCGGTCTTCAAACCGACGGAAAATTGGTCATCGCCGGAAACTTTACTACCTACGATGGAACCTCTCGCCGTTACCTCACGCGTTTAAATACCGATGGAAGCTTGGATACTAGTTTTACCCAGACCGGAACGGGACTCGGCAGCCAAGCAAACGAAGTTTGGATTCAATCGGACGGGAAGATTGTGGTTGTGGGCGACTTTACGGCTTACAACGGTACGGCCCGCGTTCGCGTCGCGCGTTTCAACACGGATGGTACATTGGATGGAACGTTTGTGCCGACCGGCGGATTCAATGGTTCCACTTCGGCGGTAGCCGTGCAAACCGATGGAAAAATCGTCGTAGGCGGATCGTTTTCCACTTTCAACGGCACGTCCCGCCCGTTCATCGCGCGGCTCAATAGCGGGGGGAGTCTCGATACCACGTTTGCGGCGGTGGGAGCGGGCGTGAATGCGCAGATCCGATCCCTCGCCGTCCAATCGGACAACGCAGTATTAATTGCCGGTGATTTTACGGATTACGGCGGATCCCCTCGACCTTACCTAATGCGCCTTGCTTCGAACGGGGACGTCGATACGACCTTCAGTCTTTCGGGCAGCGGTTTGAGCGCCGCTGCGTTTGGAGTCTTGTTGCGGAGCGATGGAAAAGTCACCGTCGGTGGCGACTTCATGGCTTACAACGGGCAGGCGCGCAATCACCTAGCCCAGTTCCATTCTGATGGAAGCCTCGACAGCGTGCTGGCGCCGCCGGGCAAGAATGTGAACGGTACCGTCAATGTCACCTTGCCGGTGGCGGGGGGAAAAGCCCTGGTGGGAGGTATTTTCACCGCCCACGGAGGTACGGCCCGCTCCTACATCGCGCGTGTGACGGCGGATGGGGATTTGGATACCAGCTTTGCGCCTACGGGAACCGGTTTGAGCGGCGGGCAGGTGTACACGATCGCGACACAAAGCGATGGCGCGGTGATCGTGGGTGGCTCCTTCACAACCTATAACGGAACATCGCGCCCCTACATCGCCCGCCTCAATGCTGATGGGTCGTTGGACACAAACTTTGCCACTACCGGAACGGGATTTGGTCCCAACGTACGTAGCGTTGCAGTACAAACGGACGGAAAAATCGTCGTGGGCGGGTGGTTCTCAACCTACAATGGAACGTCGACGCCGTATCTGGCGCGTCTCAATGGAAATGGAAGTTTGGACACCACGTTCAATCAAGGTGGGTCCGGTTTGAATACCATCGTCAGTGTCGTGGCCTTGCAGAGTGATGGAAAAATTCTGGTCACGGGTTCATTTGCCACTTACAACGGCACGGCGGCATCACGCTTTATTCGCCTGAATTCCGATGGAAGTCGGGACTTGAGCTTTACGCTCACCGGTACCGGCATCACGGGCGGACCGGACGCTCTGGCTTTACAACCGGACGGGAAGATTTTGGCCGGCGGTTCTTTCACCACTTATAACGGGGCGTCCCAAGTTCGCATGATGCGAGTCAACTCCGATGGGAGCCTGGATCCGACGTTCGCGGTGGGTTCGGGCTTTCAGAATCAAGTGATCTCCCTTGCCCTTCAGGCCAACGGGAAAGTCGTGGTGGGTGGAAGGTTCACGTCCTACAATGGGACTGCGCGTGGCGGGATCGCTCGGCTCAACTCCGACGGGAGTCTCGATACGACTTTTATGTCGGGCGTAGGGTTTGTCTCTTCTACCTCCGCCACCGTCAACAGTGTCGCAATCCAAAGTGACCGAAAGGTGCTCGTGGGTGGGCAATTTTCCGGCTTTAACACCAGTGCCGCCGCTTTTTTTGCCCGCCTAACCTACCTCGGCGAATTGGACTAGTTCCGCATTACAGTTGAATCGTGAGCTGATCGCTTTGTGCGGCCGGCTTGCTAAACGGGACGCCCAGGTGCTTGTGGGCGAGTTCCGTCGCAACCCTTCCTTGGCGCGTGCGATTGATAAAACCAATCTGCAAAAGGTAGGGCTCGTAGACGTCTTCGAGCGTTTCGCGCTCTTCCCCGATCGCCGAACTAAGCGTTTCGATCCCAACCGGCCCGCCGCCGAACTTTTCGATAATGGTGGCGAGAAAAAGCCGATCCATCGCGTCGAGTCCACGCTTATCCACATCGAGCATTTCGAGCGCCGCCGAGGCCACGGGACCGGTGATAACGCCGTCGGCTTTGATCTCGGCGAAATCACGCACGCGCCGCAGGAGTCGATTCGCGATACGTGGCGTCCCGCGCGAGCGGCGGGCCACTTCCAGGGCACCATCCATCTCAATGCGACACTTTAAGATGCCAGCGGAGCGCACCACCACCATCTGCAGTTCTTCGGGGCTGTAATGCTCCAAGCGCAAGACCATGCCGAAGCGGCCCATGAGCGGGGACGTCAGCAGCCCGGCGCGGGTGGTCGCGCCAATCAATGTAAAGGGCGGTAGATTCAGTTTCATCACCCGAGCGCTCGGGCCTTGGCCCAGCACGATATCGAGATGAAAATCTTCCATCGCGGGGTAGAGCGATTCTTCCACGACGCGGTTGAGCCGATGAATTTCGTCCACAAAGAGAATATCACGCGGATTCAGGCTCGTGAGAATGGCGGCGAGATCCCCGGATTTTTCCAATGCGGGTCCGGAGGTTGAAACCAGATTGGCGCCGAGTTCCCGCGCCAGAACATGGGCAAGTGAGGTCTTACCGAGGCCGGGAGGCCCGCAGAAAAGCGTATGGTCGATGGCCTCGCCGCGATTTTTTGCCGCGGCCAAGAAGATCTCGAGTTTTTCTTTCAGGTCGGTTTGGCCGATGAACTCCGAAAGCGTCTTGGGGCGCAGCGAGTTTTCGGGTGCGGATTCTTCCGGCGCTTGCCGCAGATCCATCAAGTGCGAGTTTTCATCCATGGCGCACATTCATTTCTTTTAGCGCGATCTTCAGACACGCTTCGAAGCCGGCTTTTTCGGCGTCGGCATTTTCAAAGATTCTTTCGACCGTGGGTTTCACTAAAGCCGGGGCAAAGCCGAGGTTGAGGAGCGCGGAAGAGAGGTCATCGCGAAGCGGATGAAGTGTTTGCGGCGCCGTTGACTTCGCGGCTTCGACCGGCCGGGAGGCCAACGCCAACCACTGCAGCTTTTCGACTTTGGGTTGGAGTTCCAAAATAATTTTCTGCGCCAGCTTTTTCCCGATGCCGGGTGCCGTTGCGATCGAAGTCGCATCCTGCCCGCGAATATAAAGCGCGAGTTTCTCCGTGCCGTGTTCGGACAGCAACGCGAGACTGCTTTTGGGACCCAATCCGCTGACCGAGAGCATCAGCCGGAAAAAGTTCTTGTCCGCTTCGGTAGCAAATCCATAGAGCGCAAAAATATCTTCCCGAATGTGCGAATGGATCCAAAGCGCGATGCTATCCCCCACTCCGAACCGGTCATAAACATTGGGGGGGACCGTCACCTCGTACCCGACGCGATGGGACAAGACGACGCATTGGTTCGTGTCGGGTTGTTTGGCGATCACTTTGCCGCGTAGGTAGCCGATCACGTGGGCACTCTCCGATCCAGGTGGTTTGCGTGGCAGATGGCGATGGCGACGGCATCGGTCGCATCAAAGCCGAGAGTGATTTTGGTGCCGAGGATCATTTCCACCATCTTCTGGACTTGGACTTTGTCCGCTCGGCCGGAACCTGTCACGACCGATTTCACCTTCGTAGCCGCGTACTCATTGATCTTCAAGCCGTGACGCAGGCAGGCCCCGATGGCCATGCCGCGGGCGGTGCCCAAATAGATCGCGCTGCGCACATTCTTAGCGAAGAAAATATCTTCCACCGCGATTTCATCCGGTTTCAATTCCTCGAGCACTTCATTGAAGCGGAGACTGATCACTTTCAAACGATCGTAGAGGGAATCTTTTTTGGGGGCATGGATGATTTCGCAGAAGAGCAGTCGCATCCGGCTGCCCGTCACTTCGAGGCACCCCACGCCGAGATGGTGGGAGCCGGGGTCGATACCGAGGATGCGATAGCTAGAAGTCGCCACTGCTTTCAAGAATAGCGGTGACACGCCGCAGCCGTCACGCAAATGCTCGCCGTAAAACCCGGTACTCCGCTTCCAGGGGTTGCGCTATAATGAGAGTGCCTTTCCTATCATTGCGTTCACGGGAGAAATCATGAGAGTCAGGTTGTTCTGCCTGCTCGCGCTATGTCTTGCCTCGGAAGCCATGGCGGCGAAGAAAGATTTCAAAGGGCTTTTTGGTTCGTATCGTCGTGAAAAATTCACGGAGAACGAGGGGCGCTCGACTGACTTCGGCTTAGACCTCATGCTGTCGACCCTCTTGCCGGTAACGAGTCTCGCCAACTCGACGACCACGCGCGGTGACGGCGGCGCCGCCATGTCCTACGCCACATTCTTTAACGCGGAAGTCGCTTTCTTTTTCACGCTCTCATACCACTGGGAAATCCATTTCAACATCGGCTACTACTCTTACGACACGCGCAAGGAGAACTCCCCTCCCGGCGCAACACCGCAGTTCCACCTTTTTGAAATGGAAGCGTTCCCCCTGATGGCCGGGGTCAAGTACCGCTTCAGCACCACCGACATTGTGCCTTACGTCGGACTGGGGGCGGGTATGGTCTACGCGCGTCGCAAAGGCTATTACGACTACATTGATACGGCTTACGATGAGAGTTTTTCTACGGGACTGGCGGCGCAGGCAACGCTCGGCGTCGAGTTCTTCATTTCGCCGCGTACCGGCATTCGCCTCGAAACCTCGGCGATGTATCTCGGCATGCCGAGCAAGACATTCGACACGGGTGGAGTCCCAACTAATTTTCCCATCGTGATTTACCAAAGCAATCCTATCGCCGTGCGTTATGCGAGCGGATTGTTTGTGCTCTTTTAGACGTGGTGAGTTTTTTCGCGTTCGCGTAAAATAGAAATACGCGTCTGGAACTCACAGACTCTCAATCATCTAAACTTTTTTTCCGATAAGTTTGCAGTCCAAATTCATGGAGGAGCTAATGGGCTTCGTCGCAGAAATCATGTCGTTTATCAAAGACTCGGAGTGGGGCGGGATCATGATCGGCATGATCGGAATCCTCGCGGTCTCGGTGGCTATCGAGCGCTGGCTCCGAATTCAGTTCCAGTACTCGATCAATAGCCGCGCCTTCATGGCGAAGCTGAAAAAATACATTTTGAGCGACAACATCGATCGCGCCATCAGCTTGTGCAACAGCAAGCCGAACGCATTGTTGCCGCGCGTGTTGAAGGCGGGCCTAACCCGCGCCAAAGACACCCCGCAGGACATTCAGAACGCGGTGGATGAAGCGACGTTGGAAGTTCTGCCGAAACTCGAAGCGCGTGCTTTGTACTTGCCCACTCTCGCGAATATCTCCACGCTCATTGGACTTCTCGCGACGGTGCTCGGTCTGGTGCTTGCGTTCCGCGCTTCCGGTGACCAGGTGGACGCGGTGACGCGCCAGTCGTACTTGCAAAAAGCGATCGCGCTCGCGATGCACACCACGGTGCTTGGTCTGTCGGTGGCGATTCCGTCGCTGTTGATTCACACGATTCTTCAGTCGAAGATCAATTCGATTATCTCCGACATTGATCAATACTCGGTGAAGCTGATCAATTTGCTCAGCGCCTCGCAGAAGGCGGGCGGCAAAGGTCACCACCGGGACGAAGACGAAGCGCGCGCTAACGACTAATCACGGATGAGCCATGGCAAAGAAGCCGAGTGACAGAACAAATAGAATGCGTCCCAGCGAGGATCTCAACCTCGCGCCCCTGATTGATATGGTGACGTGTCTGATGTTCTTTCTCCTGGCCTTTGCCGGGATTATTCCCGTGGCCATCATTGATGCTCCGTTACCCAAGATTGCGTCGACCGCCGAAGAAGTGAAGCTCGCCAAGGACAACGAAAACAAGCTGGAACTCACCGTCGATATTTCTCCGACGTCCATCGTCGTGAAAGACGGCACGGGTTCGAAATCGTTTGCCGCCAATGAAAAAGGCGAGTTTGCGATGAAAGACATTCACGCACACTTCTTGGCCATTCACGCGAAACGGCCTAAGTCGCACGAAATCACGTTGAATCCCAACAATGCCGTGACCTACGAAACGATCATCGGCGTGATGGACGCGTCCCGCGAAAAAGTGAAAGGCGATCCCGGCTTCGAAGAATTGCCGCCCGGATCGCAGGGAAGTCCGGACAGTCTTAGCTTTAACCGGCTCTTCCCCGACGTCAGCATAGGAGGCGTGTAATGACCGGCGGCGGCGGTGGTGACGGACGTCTGGGTGGGGGTCGTCGCAAAGGTGGAGTGAAGCGCCGCAAGCGCATGCACGCCAGCGAAGGCCTGATTCTGGCCTCGATGTTGGACATTCTCATGGCCATCTTGTTCTTCCTCCTGAAGAACTATTCGGCCACGGTTTCTGACTTCGCCCTCGGTAAAGACATTTCCTTGCCCCGTTCTTCGGCGGTTTTGCCACCGATGCCAGCGCTTCAGCTGGTCGTTACGCAAAAAGCCGTCATGCTCGATGACAAAGAAATTTGCCAAATCACTAACGGCGATATCGACCCGAAGGAACTCTACCGCGGCGATGGCGTGACCATCATCAAGCTCGCGCAAGAGCTCAAGGCCCAGAAGGAACGTTCGCAGATGTTCCAGAAGCTGCAAGGGCAGGTGGGTGAAGACGGCAAGCCCGTTGATCCCAAAAGCTTCACCGGCACGATTGTCATGCAGGCCGACAAGGGCCTCACGTTCAATATCCTCAAGAAGATCATCTATACGGCCGGCATCTCGGACTTCGTGATGCTCAAACTCGCCGTGCTCAAAAACGATGCCTAATCCCTGAAGGCCGGGTAATTTACGTTCCTTATGGAACGGATGACTCCCCACACCCAAAAACTCCTCGCTATCGTCGCTGAACTTCGTAAGAAGTGCCCGTGGGATCGCAAGCAGACCCACCAGACTCTCGTTCCCTACCTGCTCGAAGAAGCCTACGAAACATTGGAAGCCATTCGCGGGGGCGATGCCAAGGCGCTGCGCGAGGAGCTGGGAGATTTGCTTTTGCAGATCGTTCTGCACGCCGAGATTGCGGCCGGGCGCGGGGCATTTGATTTTGAGGCGGTGGCCCAGTCCATTGGCGAAAAAATGGTACGCCGGCATCCCCATGTTTTTGGCGACGAGCAAAGCCAGACGGGGCGGGCGCACAGCCAGCGCTGGTCGGAGCTGAAGCAAAGGGAAAAGCCGAAGAAGTCTTTGTTGCAGGGGACGCCGAAGTCCATGCCCGCGCTGCAACTCTCGCAACGCTACGGAGAAATCGTCGCCAGCGTGGGTTTTGATTGGGACGATCCGAAGGGGGTCTGGGAAAAGCTTGAAGAAGAGATCGATGAACTGAAAAAGGAAATTCGGGCGCGTAAGCGGGATAAGAAGAAGGTCTCCGACGAGTTGGGCGATGTGCTTTTCGTGGTCGCCAACCTGGCGCGGCACCTCGGCATCAACGCGGAAATGGCGGGTCGGGATGCGGCGGTGAAATTCGCGGGGCGATTCGAGAAGATCGAGGCCGAAATGCGCGATGCGGGCACTCCATTAGCTTCCTTGAAAGCCGAGGAGTGGGAAGCCGCTTGGCAGAGGGCTAAGCGGGCGAGCAAACCCCGACGGACACGTAAGTGATCCCCGTGCTAAAATCCGGTCCCGGGGGTGAATCATGAGCCGGTTCGTACTTGTTCTTCTCATTGCAGGTTGTGCATCGCGTCCGATCGCGGTGCCGGTTCCGCCTCCCACCGAGGCGGTTTCCCTCGAGGACCTCGAGATCCCCAAGTTAGAAAGCCAAGACGGCGTGACGCGGTATTCCGCTTTTGTCGTCGGATTCAATAAGACCAAAAAGCTTTCGGATTGGGTGGGCTACTACCTCACCCCCGAACGCCTATCGGAACGGGTAAAGTCACCGCGCCGCAATTATCGGAAGGACCCCAACGTAAAAGGAAGTTTAGGGAAGAATGATTTCCCGCCCATGCCTTTGGAAAAAGGCCATCTCGCACCCCGGGCCGATTTCGCGTGGTCCGACGAAGCCCAGAAGGAAGCTGACTTTACGACGAATCTGGCGCCCCAGATGGACTGCGTGAACGAAGAGATCTGGAAGACGATTGAGTTCCGTATTCGCCGGTTCGCTCGCAGCTGGCCCAAGACCTTCGTCATCACCGGTCCCGTCCTCAAGGAAGACTGCCGTGAGACGATTAAGGGTGTCTGCGTACCGGCCAAGTTCTTCAAGGTGGCCCTGTTCACCAGTCCGAACGAGTACCGTACGACGGCTTTCGTGGTCCCCAACGAATGCCCCTCCAAAGTGGATCCGAAGGAGTACCTGACGTCGGTGAAAGAGGTGGAAGCCCTGACGGGCTATGACTTCTTCGCTTCTCTTCCGGACACCCTTGAGACTGCGGTGGAAGCCGCGCAGTGGGAACCCGAAGTGCCGGTGGAAAAACTCCTGGCCCGCAAACCGACTCGACCCCCGTCAAAAAACCGATAGGCACCCTGTAAAAATTTTATTGCTCCCGTTCGCCACGCCATGCTACCCCGAATAAAGTCGGGGGCGTCATGAACGGTTTTCATCTTGTCTTAGGGATTCTTCTTATTTTGGCATCGGGTTGCGGCAAATCACCATCGGTGGTGCCAGCCGTTCCCGTCCCGGCATTGCAGCCGGAAGTCGCCGGTAACCCGGAGAAAAATGTCCGCGACGTACTGAGTTACGCGCCGGAGCGCGTCAGCACCGGCGGCGGCGCCCGAATCTTTCTGATCGCGGGCAGTTTGGACAACGCCAACTTTGCCCAAGAAGTGGTGGATCAGCGAAAACTATGGCTGAAGGCCGGTTTCGCCGAGAGCGATATTTCCTGCTACTACACCATCCCGCTCCAAAAGCAGTTCAAGTCCGATGAGGCGCAGTATGTTGCGTTGGCCGCCGACTTGGCGCTTTGCCACCCGGCGAGTCCGAAACGGGTGTGGCAAGATTTGCACGCCGCCTCTCAGGCAGGGAACGCCGACTTTTTGTATGTCTACGTTAGCTCGCACGGCTCGCCGCCACTTTCCAAGGAATTGGACAACCCGCAGATTGGTTTTCCACAAAAGCTGAATATTGGTCGCATGCTTCAGGCGATTCCCGAGCTGGATCAATTCACCCTTTCGCTCGATGTATTACCGGACGGCTCCACGGGCAATCTGGTTTCCCGTTTTTCGGCGCTTTACGAGGAGAGGGGATCGGCCGCGGATCATCTTTTTACGCCGGCCTACTTGCAGCGGGCACTCAAGGAGTGGGATGTGCCGAAGTATGTGACCCTCCAGGGTTGCTATACGGGCGGATTTATCGACGGTTCCGGCGAGAAATGGGCGGAGGATACGCTGCCGAATTTAACTCAGGTCTCGGTTATGACGGCTGCCCGCAACGATCGGCCGAGTTTCGGCTGCCTCCCCGGCGATGAGCGAACGTACTTCGGTGAAATCTACAACCGGGCTTTGGCGGAGAGGATCGCGTCACCAAAGGACATCGCTTGGAGCGCTCTCTACGAAACGGTTCGCGACGCGGTGACCAAAAAGGAAGATGCCTTCCGCGCCACTTTGAAAAAGGAAGTCGCAAAGCACCTCAAACCGTCCGAGCCGCAGTACTTCTCGAATCTCTAAAGGTGCCCATCTACTTTGTATGCCCATTCTCCCCCGCCGCTTGCGGCGGGGGAGAATGGGCATCCTTGCCAGGGGGGTGATAGGGG
>CAZFMF010000016.1:0-75046 GCA_964519985.1 uncultured Pseudobdellovibrionaceae bacterium
AGCCGCCCGATTCGCGGCATCTCGGAAGAGGCGATGAAGACTTTGATGCAATACCATTGGCCGGGGAACGTGCGTGAACTGGAAAATCTGATGGAACGCGTGGTGGTTTTGAAGCGCGACGCCGGCGTCATCGAACTCAAGGATTTCCCACCGGCCTATTTCAGCAATGTGCGACTCGATCGCTTTGTGGCGAGCGTGGCCTTGCCCGACGATGGCTTAGATTTCAATGAAGCCGTGAATGAGTTCGAAAATGAACTGATTTTGCAAGCGTTGCAAAAAACGGAAGGCAATAAAAACAAAGCCGCCACCCTCCTAAACCTCAACCGCACGACGTTGGTGGAAAAACTCAAACGCAAAGGCCTGCGAATCGCGTCCTAGTCATTGCGAGGAGCGCAGCAACGAAGCAATCGCGCATCGCTCCGCGATACGTCTCTGCGAGCCCGCAGGGCGTGGCTGTCTCGCATCGCTCCGCGATGCGGGATTGCTTCGGGCCTTCGGCCCTCGCAAAGACACTATTCAGGACGTTTCTTTCCTTCTTCGATGAATTGCTTCATGAAGTATTGCAGGATGGCGCTGCGTTTGGCGCCGCCGGTGATGGATTTGATGTCTTCGTAGACCGTGGGATCGTTGATCAAGCCGCCTAAAGAGCCCTCGCCCCGATCCACCTTGCCGAGGATCGCTTCCATATGACTTACCGACTTGCCTAGCTTGATGCCGACCTTCTCCTGCCGCAGTTCGGTCGTAATCGCCGCCAGGTTCTTCGTGACGACGTTGAGCTGGCTCATCATGCTGTCGAAATCGCCGCCCTCCTCGAACTTCTTCGAGAGTCCGCCCATTACCTTGCCACCCTGAGAAAAAATATCTTCGGGTTCATTCGTCGTAATGGTGTCGCCATCTTTCAGTACGGGTGACTCGCCGGAGCCAAAACTGACTTCCACGTACTTATCCCCCAGGACTCCCTGCGTCTTGATCTGGGCGATGGAATCCTTGCGAATGTAATTCTGAACATTGCGGGAGATGGACATCTCCACCAATAAATCGCGGCGGGCGTTATCCGAGATGGAAATCTTGCGGATCACGCCGACGCGCAATCCTCCCAAAGTCACTTCCGAACCCATGTGTAGACCTTTCACCTGGTGGAAGGTTCCGTAGAGCGTGAATTGGGACTTCATGACGCCGCCGCCACCAATGTTGAAGAGGATGAAGACAAACGCCGCGGCTCCCACCGCGACCATGATGCCCACAATGATGTTGTTTGCGATCTTCTTGTCCATTACATCGTCTCTCCGTGAATAAACCCTTCCAGCTCCGCATCCTTGGTATTCTTGATCTCTTCCGCCGTACCCACCGCGCGAATTTTTCCGTCCTTAATAAAAGCCACGCGGTCCGTCACGGCGAAGATACTGGACATATCGTGGGTCACCAGTACGGAAGTCGCTCCCTGCTTTTGCAGCTCGAGAATGATTTTCAAAATCTGTTTCGTATTGTACGGGTCCAATCCGGTGGTGGGCTCATCGTACAAGATCACTTCGGGATGCAAGATGATGCTGCGGGCGACGCCCACGCGTCGTTGCATCCCGCCGCTCAAATCCCCGGGAAAGAGATGCTGATTTCCGTCGAGTCCAACTTGCGCGAGCGCATCCTTCACTTTCTTGCGGATCGCGGTTTCCGATAGATCCGTGTGTTCCTTCAACGGGTAAGCCAGGTTTTCCTCGATCGTCAAACTGTCGAAGAGGGCGCCGTACTGAAAAACGTAGGCAATCTGTTTGCGCACGTCGACCAACGAGTCTTCATTGAGCCCGGTAATGTCTTGGCCACGGAATAAAATCTTACCGCGATCGGGCTTTTCCAGCCCGATCAGCGATCGCAAGAGCACGCTCTTGCCCGAACCGCTACCGCCCATCAGGGTGAGGACCTCGCCCTTGTAAATGGAAAGGTCGATCCCCCGGTGAACCGGTTTCGATTCGAAATTCTTGTGGACCCCTTTGATTTCGATCAGGGGTTCTTTTCCTTCGGCTTCCGCTTTCACTGAATTCCCCGTTCGTATAGCCACCACATCTTCGTCAAAAGAAAGTCCTGGATCGCAATCAAGATCGAGGAGGTGACCACGGTCTTCGTCGTCGCTTGTCCTACGCCTTGGGTTCCGCCGCTGGTATTGAGGCCGTAGTAACAGCCCGCGACTCCGATCGTAAGACCGAAGATAAAGGTCTTGCTGAAGCCCACCATGAAATCAATCGGGCGCAAGCCCACCAGCGCTTCGTGGAAGTAGAAACTAGGCTCGATATTGAGCTCGACGTAGCCAATCAGTAATCCGCCCAGAATACCGACGATATCGGCGAAAACGGTAATCATCGGGGCGAGCATGAGCATCGCGAGCACCCGTGGGACGACAATGCGCTTGATGGGGTCGGTACCCAAAGCGCGGATGGCGTCAATTTGCTGGGTGACCTTCATGGATCCAATTTCGGCCGCCACCCCCGAGCCCACGCGGCCGGCCAGCATGAGGCAGGTGAGAATCGGCCCTAGCTCGCGCAGGATCGAAATCCCGACGATCTTCGGCACGTAAAGCTTTCCGCCGAAGCGCTCCAACCCCAATCCGAATTGAAGGGTCATCACCATTCCGGTCGACAGCGCCGTGATCATCGTCAGCGAAAGTGACTTGAAACCGAGCTGATAACATTGCTCGGTGAAGAGCCGGAAGTAGAACGGCGGACGGAATAAGGCGTGGGCCGTCGAATAGCAAAGATTGACCGAACCGCCCAGGAAATCGATGAAGCCGAGGAAAGCATTCAGCGATCGGCGCCCGGTGTGGCCGAGGAGTTTTTTAGTCTTTTCCATATTGGAAACTCCCCACGAATTGTTGAAAGGCTTTCGAATCCGACGCTGGAATTTCCTTCGGGCTCAAAAGCGAGAAATCAAAAACGCATTCATTTTTCGCCAGGACGAAGAGCTCGAGATGGAAAGTTTTCCCTTCGAGCTTCGTAACGACGAGGGAATGCAAACCAGCATTTTTTCCGAACGTCGTTTTCTCGCGTTTCTTCACGGTCGTTCCGCGCGTTCCCATCAGCAAGTGTTGGGTCAGAACGTCGAGGGGAGCGTCGGGGCTGCGGTGGCAACTACTCACCAACGTCACCACGTTACCCGAAGGTAAAGTGTAGGCGCGGTCGCTCTCCGCTCTTCCTTTGCGCGACCACGATTCGGGCGGATCGACGTGGTAACCGCTCGCCCGCTCCAAATCCGGGGCGCCGCCGACGATGGAGCAACCGGCGCAGACCAGTCCCGTGATCGCTAGGAAGAACGGAAAAACTTTTTTCGCTTTTAGGTACACGACGGTCCCATTCCCTATGCTTATCGGAATCTTGTGGCTGAAATCCGTGCCGCGTAGCAGCAATACCATTGGGCGGAACGGTCTTCGACAAAACCTTGACGGCCCGACAGGAAAATCGCGTCGACGGGGCGAAAAACCCGATGGAAGCTGCGGTTCGGCTCGGCACGCCAATTGCTTAGTAGTCGGTACGGTGCTCTATCCAAAGTCTGCCCTCTCCTTTTTTCTCCTTCTCCTCTTAACTCCCGGCGTCGCGCGAGCGCAGCGGGGATTTACGGCTTGGGAGGAGTTTGACCGGCCTCACCCGGTCTGTGAGCGCACCATTCCGCTCGGGATCGGGCGCGAAACTTTTTTTGAAGTGGCAAACGATGTTCCGGGACGAGATGAGTACAACCAGCTCATTAAGGCGTTTCGAGCGCACAAGTGGCAGGAACTCGACGTCGGTATCGCCGAGTTTCGCTTGAAATACGAAAGCAGCCCCTTGCGCGAGGCGATCGCGTTTTTGGAAGTTCAGGCCGAATTCGATCGGGATCGGTCGGGGGACGAAGAGCGAGAAAAAGCGGCCGAGCGTAAGCTGCGCAATACGCTCTTGCTTTACCCTAAATCGGATTTTGGTCCGGCGATCGCGGCAACGGCCGGCGCCTATTGGTTGCGAACCGGCAACTCCCAGCGCAGCTTGGCGATTTACGAGTTGGCGGAGAAAAATTTTCCCGGACACCCCTTGAGTTGCACTTTTGCGATGGGAATCGCCGAAACCCATTTTCAGCTGCGGGCCTGGGGGCCGGCCGAAGCGGCTTTCGAAAAGATTTTGAAGGAGTGCGTGAATTTTCGTTTGCGGAGTGCAGCCCTGATCCGCAAAGTCGACATCGCGTGGCTGCAAGATAAGCCGGGTGCAGAGGTGGCGTACGAAAAGATCATTTTCGACGACAACCCTTTCGTAGAAAGGTTCTACCAACCCACCCTCGCCAACCTCGGCGAAATCAAATATCGCGCCGGCAAGTGGAAAGAAGCGGGACACTTTTTTGAGCGCTATCTCAAGACCGAACGGCCCGATGCGGAGTGTCGCCCTTTTGCCATGAAGCGCCTCGCCGACGTGGCCATGCACCAGGGGGAAAAAACTTCCCAAGTCATGGGCCGGTACTTAGCGGTGCACGAGCGTTGGCCGAAAACGGATGTGGGACGATTCGCCTACGCTCACGCTTTGCTCGCGGATCCCGATCTCAAATCGGGGGCCGAACTCGATCGCCGGATTACATTGGTCGATCAGGATGTGGACAAGGTGACGCTCGATTCCTTGCGGTCGCGGGTTTTCGTGGAGAAGGGTCTGACGCTCCTAGACCTGGGACAAACCTCGGCGTTGAGCTACCTCAATAAACTGCGCGACAAGACGCCGTTTGATTTGACGAAAGGCAAGGTGGGGGAGTTCATCCGGCTTCAATTCACTCGGCTTGCGGAGGGTGGGAAGCTGGCGCCGTTGGATTCCTCTAAAATCTTTGCCGAACTGGAAGAGGGCTATGCCGATTGGTTGAAGGGATCACCCCAAGAAGCGTGGGCCATCGATTTTTATGGACGTACGGTGGTGCGCCAGACGGAGAAGCTGGCCGCGGCCGATAAACTGGCGGATGCCCTGGATCGCTTGAAGGTATGGCGCGGTTCGCCCCTATGGCCAAAAGGGGGCGTTCCGCCCGAGATGCGTCAGAGCATCGGCGCCGCTCTACTGGAAAAACTCGTTCGTGACGGGATGGACGGCGAAGCCGCCCTGCAGATCGCCGAGGCCGGATCGCAGCTGAAACCGTTCTTGGAGCCCGAGTACCGAGTGGTCGGTTGGCTGGCCGGCATTTTCCTCAAGACGAAGGACGCCAAAGGGGGTTGGTTACGTTGGGAACGCGAACTCGCGTCGGTGGTCGGTAGCCTGCCGAAGGAGCGCATCCCGCTCTTCCGACTTGCCTCCGCGATGGGACTACGGCACCAGCAGGACTATTCCGGTGCGGAGGCGGCCCTCAAGGGGCTCGACGATCGCCGGTGGAACAACGCGATCGCCCTCGAGCGCATTGCCCTGGCGCGGGCGCAAGGGCAAGGGGAACGGGCCTACCGTTTGCTGGCGGACCGACTCAAGGCGGCCCCCGCGGACGCCAAGAAGCCAGTCTTGAAGGAGATGGCGGGAACCCTCGAACAGACCCGACTCTGGTCACGCGCCGGAGACTTGGTCGAGGCGGCCCGCACCCATATTCCGGAAAAAGAGGAACTGGCGGACTACTACCACATTGCCGGACGCGCTTTTTCCGAGGACCACCGCTGCGGCCAGGCCGTTCCGATGTTGGAGAGCGGTCTACGACTTTCTTCGAGTGCCAAACGGTCCGCCGAATCTCGTTTTCGCCTGGCGAAGTGCCTCGTATCAGAAAAAAAGCCGGAAGCCGCTCGCCTCGAGTGGCAGAAGGTGGTCGACATGCAGGATGGGTTCTGGAGCCCCCTGGCTCAAAGTGAAATCAAACTGCTCAAGCCGTAGTTCGAATCCAAAGGATAATCATGGTTAAGACAGTGGAATTTCGGAATCGGACTTTGATCATCGCCGACGCGGCGATGGAGAAGACGCTGGAACTAGCATCCCGGGCATCGCGGTCGACCCTGCCGGTGTTAATTGTGGGGCCGAGCGGAACCGGTAAAGAATTGGTGGCGCGTTATATTCATGAACGGGGTACACGCGCGAGCGGGCCCTTCGTTTCGATCAATTGTGCCGCCATTCCGGAAGGTCTAATGGAAGCCGAACTTTTCGGCTACGAGCGAGGCGCATTTACCGGTGCGGTAGCGCAACGGATTGGTCGGTTCGAGCGCGCCAGCGGCGGCACCATCTTGCTCGACGAAATCAGCGAGATGCCGGTGCACTTGCAGGCGAAGCTACTGCGGGTGTTGCAGGAAGGTGAAATCGATCGCCTGGGCGGCAGCCATTCCATCCCGGTGCGCACCCGCGTGATTGCCACCACCAACGTGGAACCGATCGAGTTGATCCGGCGCGAAACGTTCCGCTCCGACCTGTTTTACCGCCTTAACGTCGTGCGCATCGATTGCGCCCCGTTGGGCGGACGTCCTTTGGCGATTGCGACGTTGGCGGAAGAGCTATTGAAGCGTTCCTGCGTAGCGCACGAAAGCGCTCCCAAACACTTTACCGAGGAAGCCCAGCGCAAGCTGCAGAGCTATTCCTGGCCCGGCAACATCCGCGAGCTGCAAAACGCGATTGAACGCGCGGTCTTGCTCTGTGACGGGCCGACGGTGACGGCAGAATTGCTCGATCTGCGCCCGTTACTGGCCGGTGGCGCGGAGTCGGAAACGGATCTTTCCGCGATGGAACAACGGGCGATCATTTCGACTTTGGAACGCACGCAGGGAAATCGCACCGAAGCGGCGCGGCGTCTCGGCATTAGCGTCCGAACGTTGCGCAACAAGCTCAAAGCGATGTAGGAAAATTTTTCCGGTTTCGCGGCAAGTCTTGCCGGATTTCTGGGTGAAGCCCGCACGGAAACGTTGGTATTCGGTTTGCAGACATTTAATGTCGGCAACCTTCCGAAAAAACTTTAGGGAAAAAATGAGTTCACTCTTCGACACATCCGTGCGGACCCTCGAGAAGTCGATGGACCTTTACTTAACGCGCCATAACGTCATCGCGGACAATATCGCGAATGCGGAAACCCCCTATTTCAAAACCCGCCAAGTAGATTTCGAATCGGAGTTGCAGCGGGCCGTGGAAGCGGAAGAGACGGGTATCGGCGGCGTGGATATCGAATCGGTCCGCCCTAAGATTTTTCAGGATCCGGATACGGAGTTGGGCCAGGATCTCAACTCCGTCGACATGGATCGCGAGATGGCGCGCATGGCGAAAAACGACACGCAGTACGCGGCCGCCTCCCAAATGATTTCCAAGAAGTTCGGTTTATTGAAATACGCCATCTCCGGAGGAAACGATAGATGAGTGATTTCTTTAGCTCACTAGACATTAGCGCTTCGGCGTTGAGTGCCGAACGCCTGCGCATGAATGTTACGTCGAGCAACCTCGCCAACGCGCAGACCACCCGCACTCCCGAAGGTGGGCCGTACCGACGTAAAGACGCGGTTTTTGAGGCGCGTCCTTTCGCCGATGAGTTGGCCGCGCAGATGGATGCGCCCCTTCACCAGGTGAAAGTGGTGGATGTGATTTCGGATCCCAATCCGCCCAAGCTGGTTTACCAACCGGACCACGCCGACGCGAATCCCGATGGTTACGTGGCTTATCCCAACATCAATACGATGGAAGAGATGGTCAATATGATTACGGCCAGTAAAACGTTCGAGGCGAACGTGACCGTAATCAACACCACCAAAAACATGATGAACAAAGCTTTGGATATCGGACGGAGATAATTTAGATGGAAATCAAATTTGATCGCATGCCCATCTCGGCGCCGATTGACCTACCCTCCACGAAAGTGTTCGAGGAAAAGGGCGATGGCGGTTCCTTTCTTTCTTATCTCGAAAAATCGATGGGCGAGGTGAACGAGCTTTTGAACGACGCCGACAAAAAGGCTTCCGACCTCGCGACCGGTAAGACCGAAAACCTTCACGAATCCATGATCGCTACGGAAAAGGCCGAAACCGCGTTTAAGCTGATGGTTCAATTCCGCGCGAAAGCCATCGAAGCCTACAACGAAATCATGCGCATGCAGGTTTGATAAATCATGAATGAAATGCTGACAAAATTTCTGTCTGCCATTCGGCAGGGAGCGGAAAAACTGTCTCCGAAACAAAAGGGCTTGATCGCCGTGGGCGCGGGTGTGCTCGCCATCGGCGGCCTCACCGCCTTTCTGATTTCACGGCACGATCCCTACCAGATGCTCTATACCGATCTGCAGGCGGAAGAAGGACGGGCCATCGCCAAGAAGCTGGGGGAAGAGAAGATCCCGCACCAGATGACCCAAGATCAGACGAGCGTGAGCGTACCGGCGAGCCAGATCGCGCGGGCCCGAATGGAGTTGGCTAAGGCGGGGCTACCGGGCCAGGACGTCGTGGGTTTTGAGAAATTCGACTCGGCCACTCTGGGCATGTCGAGTTACGTGCAGCGGATCCAGTACGTGCGCGCCGTCCAGGGCGAATTGACACGATCGATTCAGCAACTCTCCGCGGTCAAGCGCGCGCGCGTGCACATTAGCATTCCACCGAAGAAAACGTTTTTGGAGGAAGAAGAGCCCCCGAAGGCTTCGGTCGTTCTGGAACTTAAACGGGGCCAAAAACCTTCCAAAGCGGAAGTGAACGGAATTGCTCACCTCGTGGCCAGTGCGGTGGAAGGCCTGAAGGTCAACAATGTTTCGATCGTCGACACGCAGGGAGGATTCCTTCACCGTCCCGAAGACGGGGGATCCGCTTCGGGGATGTCGACCGCCCTCCTGGAAAATCAGCGCTCCATGGAAGGCGAATACGAGCGCCGCGTGGAAGAGATTTTGAGTCCGGTGGTAGGTCTCGGGAAAGTGCGCGCCAAAGTCGCCGCCGAAATGGATCCGTCCCGAGTGAATACTACCGAAGAGACGTTTGACGCCGATAAGGCCGCTCCCCGCACGGTCGTGCGAAACGAAGAAACGGTGACGGGCTCGAAGCCAAATCCGATTGGTATTCCCGGTAGCCGATCCAATCTGCCCGGCGCTGAGGCGGTCAATCCGCCGGTGCCGATGGCTAATACCAGTTCCGAGAAAAGCGTACAGAACACCAACTATTCCGTGCCACGAAAAATTCAGGTTACGGACAAGCCGTCCGGTAATCTCAAACGCTTGACCGTCGCCGTGATCGTGGATGGTTACTACAAGTCGGTGAATGGCGTTGAGCAGTTCACCCCCCGCTCGGACGAAGAATTGCGTCGCTTACAGGATCTCGTGGCCAACTCGGTCGGTTTCGACGAGACGCGCCGCGATTCCATCACGGTTTCCTGTCTCCCGTTTCGTTCCACCGAGCTCGCACCGGAAGAAGCGGTTCCCGTGGCCAGTGGTTGGTTTCAGTCGCAACCGTTGGCGATACGGATCGGTCTGATCGCGCTGGTGGCCATGTTGCCGCTGGGACTCGGTTTAATGCTTTTCCTCCGCCGCAAGCCGAATACCGCGGCGGCCGCGATTGGCGAATTTCCGAAGACCGTCGCGCAGCTTGAGGCGGAAGCCGCGGGAGTTCCCAAGCTCGCCTTGGCGGACGGCAGCAGCGGCGAAGAGGCCGAGCCGTTAGAGAAAAAAGAAGAATTGGAACTGCGCCGTCGTATCTTGGAGCGTCTCACTAATACGCCCAAGAAAGGCCTGGCCGTTATCGAAGAGTGGCTCGAAGAGCCCGAACCGAAACCCTCCGCTACGGCGGCGGCGCTCGGAGAACGTCCCTTACTGCGTCCCGCTTAATCGAGGAAACGAATGAGCAAATCTGCCGCCGCCGTGGCCATCAAAAAGCCGGCTAAAATCAATCTCACCGGTCTGGAGAAGACCGCGATTTTGATGAACGTACTCGGTAAGGAAAAATCGTTTCAGATGATGAAGGATTTGAAGGACGCCGATGTCCGCCGCTTGTTGAAGGTGATGGGCGACTTGCGCAAAGCGCCGATCGCACTCATCAACTCGGTTTTGCGCGAATACCTCTTTAAGCTGTCCGAGCGCGAGGAAATCATTTTCGACGAGAACCTGTCTCAACCCAACATCATCAAGGAAGGGTTGGGTGAAGAGCGCGCCAAAGCCATTTTCGGGTCGCTCAAGGCGGTTAACCTGGTTGACCAGAAGCATTTAACCGTGCTCGAGGCGGTGGAACCCAAAGTTCTGGCCGAGTTTCTGGTGGAGGAGCACCCACAGACCATCGCGTTGGTGGTGGCCCATATGGACTTGAACAAACAGATCGCGACGCTGCGCAACTTCCCCGATTCCATCCGTACCGAAGTCGTACTGCGCATGGCGAGTTTAGAGTATGTGTCGCCGGATAAAGTCGATGAGTTGGATGAGATGCTGAAGAAAGAGCTCTCGATGTCGGGCAAGGCCCGTACGAACAAGTTCGGTGGCGTATTAGCGGTGGCCGAGTTGGTCAACAACTTGGACAAGAAGACCATGAATTCACTCATGACGCGTCTCGAGGATAAGGATCCGATCCTCGCCGAGGAGATTCGCCAGCACATGCTGACTTTCTCGGACATCACCAAGATCGACGATCGCGGCGTGCAGCTCATCCTGCGCGAAGTGGCCAACGATCGTCTGCTGCTCTCCCTCAAGAGTGCGCCGGAAGAGGTTCGGGAAAAGATCTACTCCGCGATGTCGCAGCGTGCGGCGGATATGTTGAAGGAAGATTTGGCCGCCCTCGGACCGCAGAAGGTTTCGGACGTGGAAGGCGCGCAACGCCAGATTGCGGGCGTCATGAAGCGTCTACAAGAAGAAGGAAAGATCGTCATTGGATTCAGCGAAGAACAAGAAGTTATTCCCTGATTTCGCCGAGGTCGCGGTCTCTTCTGAGATCCCCGGTCATGCGACCGGAAATTTCGGGATCCCGAAATCTCAGCGATTCGAGCTGCCCTCGGGCTTTTGGCACCGGATCGAAAGCGATCCGGATTTAAAAGCGGAATGGGATGCTCGGGTGGAAAAGCGCGCGCGCGAAATTTTCGAGAGCGAAGCCGCGGTGGAAAAAAAAGCGGTTTTCGAGGCGGCTCGCCAAGAAGGTATCGCCCAGGGAATGCGCGAGGGAGCGGCACAAGCGATCGAAAGTTGCCGCAAACTCGAAGCGCTGGCCGAGTCGGTTTTGGGCGAGCGGGAGTCATTGCTGCGCTCCCATGAAGCGATCTGGTGCCGGGCCTTCTCGCACTTGGCGCGACGATTTCTCATCCCCGTGAGTGCTGAGCGAATGGCCGGTTTGCACGCCTGGCTAGAAGACGCCATCGGCGACTTATCCCGGCAAGCAAAAATCCGGGTCTGCGTGAGCCCCAAGGTACACCAAGAAGTGAAGTCGATCGTCGGGGAAACTGGTACCGCCCATTGGGAATGGATTGAAGACCGATCGATTTCCGATATGGATTTTCGGGTGGAGTTGACCGGGGGCGGGGTGTTTTTCTCACCCGCCGACGAATGGAAAAAGTTTGAAGAGAAGTTGAACGAAGTTCTGGGGAACCCCACCGCATGAGTGCTTTGGAGAAATTTACCGAGAGCGTAACGGCGGAAAGCTTCGTGCAGTTCTTCGGCGAAGTGAAGCGGGTCAATCGAGAGTCATTGCGCCTGAATATGCCGGGCGCCCGCGTGGGCTCACTTTGCCAGGTCCAGAGCGCGCAGGGTGCCATCGCGGTGGAAGTCGTTGGACTTCATCCCGAAGGTCATATCGCGATGCCGCTGGATGATTTAATGGGTGTGCAACTGGGTGACCGAGTGATCTTGGCCGAAGAAACGGGCCATATTGCCGTCGGCCCCGGATTGCTGGGTGCCATCGTGGACTCCACTTTGCGTTCCTACGAGGCGAAACCGCTGGAAGGTATGAATCACCGGGTTCCGCTCTATGGGCTACCTTTGAATCCGATGCAACGCGAGCCGATCACCCGGCCCTTAGATCTGGGCGTGCGCGCGATGAACGCATGCCTGACGTGCGGCTTGGGCCAACGACTCGGCATCTTCGCGGGCTCGGGAGTAGGCAAGAGCGTTTTGATGGGAATGTTGGCGCGCCACACGGCGGCCGACGTCGTAGTGCTGGCGCTCATCGGTGAGCGCGGCCGCGAGTTGAAAGACTTTTTGGAGCGGGAGCTGGGGCCCGAAGCGCGGAAAAAGATGGTCGTAGTGGCCGAAACCGCGGATACGTCTCCGGTAAGGCGAGTGCGCGGAGCGTACGTCGCTACCGCCATTGCCGAACACTTTCGCAAAGAGGGCGCGAACGTTCTATTGCTCATGGATTCGCTGACGCGCTTCGCGATGGCGCAGAGAGAAATCGGGGGGGCGGCCGGTGAGGCGCCGACCTCTAAAGGGTATCCCGCCTCGGTTTTCAGTTCGCTGGCGAAGCTGGTCGAACGGGCGGGCAACTGGGGGCCGGCCGGTAGCATTACGGGACTCTATACGGTTTTGGTTGAGGGGGATGATCTGGAAGATCCGGTCGCCGATTCTGCCCGCGCGATTCTGGACGGCCACATCGTCTTATCGCGGCGGCTGGCGAATCGGGGACATTACCCGGCAATCGATATTCTCGCCAGCATCAGTCGTGTGATGGATCCGGTGGTGAGTCCGGAACATCGCAAAGCGGCCCGGGGGCTGAAAGAACTTTTAGCGCGCTACCAAGAAAATGAAGATGCGATTCAGTACCAGATGTACAACCGCGGCAGCGATGCGGAGATCGATCACTGCATCGAAATGGCGCCTAAGATTACGGCTTTCTTAAAGCAGGATCGGGAAGAACGTGCTTCTTTCGGGGAAACGCGTCTGAAGCTTCTCGAGCTCATAGGGTAGGCGATGCGCAAGTTCGCTTTTCGTTTGCAGCGGGCATTGCGATTCGCGCTCTTGCGGGAGAATCAGAAGAAGACCCAAGTCGCTTCGAGTCTCCAACGCATTCGGTTTCTCGAGAAGTACCTATCCCGCTTAGCGGGAGAAGTCCGGACGGCCGTGGAGCAGAGCCACCGGGACATTCACAGCTTGTCCGCGGAAGCCCACCGGCGGGCTATCGTGCCGAAGATGGATGAAGAGAAGCGGATCGAAAATCTTCTGCAGGAAGAAAAGCAAGCTTTGCAAGAACGGCAGGGCGAACTGGTTCGCTTGTCCCAGCGCCGTCGGTCGTTGGAATCATTGCGGGAGAAACGCAAACAAGAATTTCGCTTGGAGCGTTCGCGTTACGAGCAAAAAACGATCGACGAAATGGCGGGATCACGGCGATCCCGAGATACGGAATCCGGATGAAACGCATCGTCTTCCTCAGTTTAGTTCTGACGGCAATGCTGCTGGGTCCCGGCGCGGGGGCCAACGCGCCACCGCCTCCGCCGGCTCCGGTGGGACCGCCTCCGCCGCCATCGCACGCCGAACTGCGGGAGCGGTATCGCAAGCGGTTGGAGGAGTTGGCCAAGCAGGAGGAAGAAGCGCAAACCAAACACGCTCCCGAAGGGCCGACGGCGAGCGACCTGCAGGAGTTGCACGCCAAGCTAAAGGAGCGGGCCAAAACATTGGATGCGCGCGAAGCGGAAGTTCAGGCCAAGGAAACCGAACTGAAAGACAAGCAGGCTTTTTTGCAGCAGCAGCTCGGAAAGTACGAAGCCACGCTCGGCAAGCTTCGCCAGGAGTTAAAGTCGCTCGAATCCGCGCGGGAAGAAAAAGTAGCGGCCTTTCGTCAAGTTTACGAAAAGATGGAGTCCAAAAAGGCGGCGCGCATCTTGAATAAGCTGGATTCGGATCTGGCGAGCAAAATCTTGGCCGGAATGAAGCAGCAGCAAGCGGCAGAAATCCTCGGCAAAATGGATCCGGAAAAAGCGGAAGGCATCACGAAACGATTTTTGAGTTCCGTCGGTCAAACCCGCGTTCAATAACGGACGCGCAACCTTCTTTGGAGAGGGGGTGAATATGAAATGGCAAATATACAGTCAGTAAACATGAACCCTGGACTTTTGCCCGGACAGAACGGGCAAAGTGGCCAGCTTGGGACAGAAGGGTTAGATTTCATGACCTATCTTCTGGGCCTCCAAGCGAACCAAGGCTCCGAGTGGTGGCAAGTCGGTACGGAAGGAAACGAGATGTTTTCGTTGCCGACCGAAGACGCAAAACTGAAATCCGGCCAAGATGCGACTTTGTCGCCTGCCGATCAGCTAGCGGCGCTATTGACTCCGGCTCCCGTGGCCTTGAACTCCGACTCCGAAGGCAGTTTAGCCCCGAATCTTTCTCCCGTGTCCGCTCCCGCGAGCGAATTAGGGCGGAATCCTATGTCGGTGGGTGAGCTGCTGCAGTCCGCGCCGGACGACTTGGATACGGCGCAGCTCAAGCAATTGGTCGACACCGTCTGGGGTAACGCTACGGAAGTGAAGTCGGTCAATGCCGAATCGTTGAAAGCGGGTGCGCAGCCAAAGGTGGCGCGTACCGAAGGTGACTCTCAGTACAACCTGCTGCGAGCCATCGCCGCGCGCAACGGTGAGAACGCCTCGGTGAACGCCGAGGGCGAGCAAACCGTCGGAATGCCCGGTTCCCTTTCGGGACGCCTGGAGTCCGAACTCCCTCGGGAAGAGAAGAAGGAACTGCGACGTGAAGGTGGAGACGCCTTTGCTTCGTTGGTCTCGGACGCTCGTTCTGATTCGGGGACCTTGATCGATTCCGCGGTTCCGGAAACGGGAAAGACCGAAGGCACGGCGTCAACCCACGCTAAGCTAATGCCGCAAGTTCTGCCCCGAGTGGAGAACCTAGTGGAGCAAGGCGGGGGAAAAGCGACGATCCAGCTCGATCCGCCCGAAATGGGGCGACTGACGATTGAAGTCACGACTCGGGGTAAGCACGTCGAACTCGCGATCCGTTCGGATAATGATTCGACCAAGGCAATCCTCGAGAATGGCATGGCCGACCTCCAGGTGGCCCTGCAGACCCATGACCTCCAATTGACCAAAGCCGAAGTGCACGCGACGCACGAGAGTTCGTTCAGCGCAATGCAGTTTGGGCAACCGGGCAAGGAAGGCCGAGGGGAACAATCGTCTCAGCAGGATGGCTATCGTTCCTTCCATAAACAAGAAGCTCAAGAATGGTCTCGCAGTCTCCTTACGGAGAATCCGGTCGCACGGACACGGAACGCGGGGCGTCTGGATGTCCGTGTGTAAGGAAATTCCATGAATGGACTTACCGGCGCAATCCCCGCGCACTTAACGGAACGGGCCGAGCCGCCTGAAAACAAAAACTCCATGGGCAAGGACGATTTTATGAAATTGCTCATGGCGCAGCTCCAGCATCAGGACCCTTTGAACCCTATGGATCATAAGGAGTTCGGAGCCCAGTTGGCCCAGTTCGCGTCGCTCGAAAAGCTGACGCAAATCGGGTCGGGCATCGAAAAACTTGAAGGGGGAATGGGGGAGGAAGCCAAGCTGCAGGCACTCGGAATGATCGGAAAACGCGTCCAAGCCAGTGGCGCGGAAGTCAGTCTGATCGAAAATCAACCGGTTGATATTACCCTGAATACCGAGGGTGGATTCAAACCGTTAAAGGTCTCCATCTTTGCCGGAGACGGTAAGCTCATTCGTGAAATGGACATGGATCCGATGAAGGACGCCAAGTCGGTCACCTGGGACGGGAAAAGCAGCGAAGGGCAGTCGGCCCCGAGTGGCAAGTACCTCTTCCGGGTGGCGGGCGTCGGGCAAGACGGCAAGGCCAAGGAAATGCAGATGAACGTCAATGGAAAAGTCATCGGCGTGGAAATGGTCGACAAGCAACCCGTGTTGCTCGTGCAAACTCCCACCGGTCAAACCAAGATCGAAATGGGTAAGGTGCAAAACATCGGGGCCGATGACGGCAGTGGCGACAAAAAAGCTCCCGCCGTCAAAGCGCCCGGCACTGCGATGGCGCAAGTCGCCCAAACCCCTAAGGCGGAAGACGGTGAATCCACCGCTCCGGCCAAGGCCTCCGATTGGCCCCGATCTTCGGTTATGGATAGCGGCCACGGTTGGATGGAGTTCAAGCCATGAGCATCTCCGAACTGTACCGAACGATGGGCCCGATCGGCCCGCTCGAACCCCGAACGCAGCCCGATCTGAAGCCGACGCCCGCCAAACCGGGAGCGGTTTCGGATTTCGAACAGGTTTTTCGGCAGCAGCAGGCGCCGGTGCAAGCTCCCGCCGCCGAACAGCCGAACTTGAAATTTTCGAACCACGCGGAAACCCGCATTCGTTCGCGTTCCATTCCGTGGAACGAAGATCTCGAACGGCGGGTGAGTGGCGGAATTGACTCGGCCAAGGAAAAAGGCAGCCGCGAGGCCCTGATTCTCGCCGATAACGTGGCCGTGATCGCAAATGTGAAATCGCGCACGGTGATCACCGCGATGGACGCGAGCCATTTGAAAGAGCGCATCTTCACGAATATCGATAGCGCCGTAATCGTTTAACTGTCATTGCGAGGGCGAAGCCCGAAGCAATCCCGCATCGCGCAACGGTGCGTGCTTCGACTTCACTCGCAATGACAAATCAACCGCACGAGCTGGCCCGTTGCCTTCCGTGGCACCGGAAGCTTGCGCTTCTAACAACGGAGGAGTCCCATGGGTGTAGTGTCTTCAATGGCTACCGCCATTTCCGGCCTCGAGGCCAATGGCGAGATGCTCAACGTCATATCCGACAACATCGTCAACGCGAATACGACCGGGTTCAAAAGCTCCCGGACCGAGTTCCATTCCCTGGTGATGAACGATCTTATGCAGTCCTCGGGCGGCGAACAGCTCGGGCAAGGCAGTAAGGTCGCCGGCGTCACTGGGCTTTTCACTCAAGGCTCCATTACCCGCACCAACCGCAGTACCGATATGGCCATCAACGGGAACGGTTTCTTCGTCTGCCGGAGCAGCGATGGAACGACGTTCACGCGCGACGGCAGCTTCCGTTTCGACAAGGACGGCTGGCTGACGACGCTGGGTGGTTCTCGGGTGCAAGCGTACAAAGCTTCGGGAGATGGGAAGATTGGCGGGAAGATGGACGATATCCGTCTGGACTTCAAAGCCATCCCTTCCAAATCGTCTTCGAAGCTGGAACTGTATGCGAACTTGGATGCCCGTATTCCGGTCGGCGGCCCGTTGGACCTCGCCCACCCGGAAGATACGGCCCATTTTACCAGCGCCATGCAGATCTATGATTCGGTCGGCAATTCTCACTCGGTGAATATCTATTTTAACCGTACGAGCGAATCGAACTGGGAATGGCACGCGATGACGGATGGTGGCCAGCTGGTGGGCGGCGAAGAAGGCAAACCCTCGACGCTCGCACAGGGTATGCTGTCTTTCGATTCCACCGGCAAACTGGCGTCGTCGGATCAGCAAGTCGTTAACACTTCCTTCAAGGGCGGAGCGATTTCCGATCAGGACCTCTACTTTGATTTCGGCGATCCGACCGACAAGTTGGGAACCGGAATGAAGGGAACGACGATGTACGGCGCGGCGAACCAGGTGTTCCGCAACACGCAGGACGGCTACACGGCCGGCGTGCTGTCGGATACCGTTATCGACGGCGATGGCATCATTACCGGCGTCTATTCCAACGGCGAGAACCGTCAGTTGGGTCAGTTGGCCATGGCGCGGTTCGACGCGACGGAAAAGCTGTCCAAGATCGGCCAGAACCAGTTCGTGGAGACCCCCGGGTCGGGCCAGGCCCTCATCGGCAAGGCCAAAACGAACGGTCGCGGCGTGATCCAAACCCGCAGTCTCGAACATTCGAACGTCGACCTCGCGGCCGAGTTCGTGGAAATGATCCGCGCGCAGCGTGGATTCCAGGCCAGCGCGAAGTCGATTACCAGCGCCGATCAGATGCTCGAGGAAGTGATTAATCTCCGCCGCTCATAATTGGCGGGGTTAGTACGATAACTTCGGCATTTTAAGTCCAAAAAGATTTGACCCGGGAACCGCTAGGTTCTCGGGTTTTTTCTTTTGGAGGAACTAGATGAGAAACACAATGCCGACGCCGGTAAATTCGTGACTGAGCTCCGCACGGAAGCTGATGGTATCGAAGACATTCCAGAGCGTGCCGATGCCAAAGCGCGGGTAAAACTCAAAAGTCCGCGCGAGCGAAGGGCCGATGATCAGTCCCCCGACGCCGCCGAGTGCGTAGAACGACCAAATATCATTTTTGTGAAAATCCCAACGCAGGTGCGCGCCGTACATCAGGCCCACACTCCCGGTCAGGAAAAGGGGGCCGGCGGCGAGCTCAATGTACGCTTGATCATTTACGTCGTCGAGAAAACCCTGGTGAGCAATCTTGAAAGCGCCGGTGGCCAAGACGGTAAAACCCAAGGTTGCGCCCACCACGGAAACACCCGCCATCCCACCCAGCTGGATCTGGTGATCGTACGGCTTGCCCTTCCACTGTTCCGGTTCTGGCTCCAGATTGGCCCCACTGTCCTTTTTGGCGAAGGCGGGGACGTACAGTAGGGTGGCCATTAAAATCAAGTAGGACAATCGTCGTAACATCGCTTGGTCTCCTCGGGGAAAAGTAAAATCCTATGAACGGCTTGTCACTCGCGAAGTGTAAGATGTCCCGATGAAACTTCGGTTGTGGTCGGTAGTTGCGTCGGTGTTCTTGACGCAGGGCGTGGGCGCCGCCTACTTCGCCTTCCGGACGGACTATCCCGCAGTTTACGACGTGACGGGTTTTGATTGGCTCTCGCGGCTCGAAGTGTTTCGAATTTTTGACGGGCCCGGAAAGTCGCATGCCTTCGAACGAGACGGTCGAAAGTACGCCGTCGTTTGGAATGCCGAGGCGAATCGGATCACCATCGAGGAGAATGGGAACGGGGTGGTGGTGTTTGCCCTGCGTCCATTATTGGAAAGACTACGTACCTTGGGGACTTCGGTGAACCCGCAGTCCGTGCTCACTTTGGAAACTTCGGCGCCGCTGTACCGCGCGCGGCTAGTGATTGAAGACGTCTCATTGGAATGGGGTGAGGGCACCCCGATCTTGCATCACCTCAAGGGCGACTTGCTTTTTCATCGAAGGCGGCCAGGGGAACGAACGCGAATCCCGCCGCCTTGAGTTCTCCAATGGCGCGCGCCGCCGCTTCCAGTGATTCGATCCGAATGCCTTCCCCGTCATGAAACAAGAGGACGGAACCGCTTTGCGTACGGCGGACGGTGGAGGCGGCGATCACCGCCGGATCCGCTCGCAGGTAATCGGCGGGCTCCGGGGCGACATCGTAAAGCCACTGGCGCCTTCCCCCGACGACAAAAAACCACGGCAACCCTCCCCAGTTCTGGCCGAAGGGGGCCCGAATGGCTATCGGCCCAGCATAGCCCAAGCCACGGATCAAATCGTCGGTACGGTGAAACTCCTCGGCGATTCGCCACGGGGTGACCAACGCTAGGGAGAGGTGAGAATAGGAATGGTTGCCGATTGCGTGGCCGGAGCGGGCAACCGCGAGGGCCGTGGCCCGGTGAATTTCGATATTACGGCCGATAAAGAAAAAGGTCGCGGGAACTTGTTCGCGTTGCAGAAGTTGGAGAAATTTTTCCGTGTACGGTGGATTGGGACCGTCGTCGAGGGTAAGGGCAATGCGCTTCTCGCCGCGTGGCCCATGCGAGCGCGCCGAAAACAGAGCGGGTACGGTGGCCAGGGCCAGAAGCAGGGCGAAACTAATCGCCCAGGGCGAAGATGTCCTTAAGATTGCGATAGCGTTCCGCGTGATCCAAGCCATAACCCACCAGGAACTTATCCTCGACTTCGCGCCCCTGGTAGTGAACTTCCACGGGTACTTCGCGGCGGCTCGGTTTGCTGAGCAACGCGCAGAGTTTGAGCGAGAGAGGACCGGTCGCCCGCAGGCGTTCGAAGAGGAAAGAAAGCGTGCGCCCCGAGTCGACGATTTCGTCGAGCACTAAGACGTGTTGCCCCGTCGGTGGACTCTCGATGTCCTTGATAATACGAACCGTCCCGCTGGACTTGGTTTCGTTGCCGTAGCTGGCCAATCGCACGAAATCGATGCGCAGTGGCACCGTAATTTTGCGCATCAGATCGGCGGCGAAGAAGGCGGCCCCTTTGAGCGTGACGATCACGAGGAGCTCTTCTCCGGATTTCAGAACTCGGGAGTAGTCGGAGGAAATTCGCGCGGCAAGTTCGCCGTTGATCCGATCAATTTCTTCCGCGCTCAAGAACACATTCAGTTTCGACATCTAATCCCTCATGCGCGAGATTCCCTCGCGGATCTTTGAAATTCCGGTCAGTCCCTTGGAGGCCAAATATTTCATCACCGTGCCGCCGCCGAGCGGCAAAATCGCCAGATACCCGCGTGAGAGAAGGTCGAAGGGTCCGATATGGACTTTGGCGCCCATGCGCCGCGTCGGATCGGAATGCGCCATCAGCTGCAGGATCGCGATGCCGAGTTCCCCGATGTCTTCGGTGGGATTGTCGGCCAGCTCTTTCAGTGATTCGATTGGAAGTTCGAAGGTCATATCGGCTTTCTTCGGGGCGCTTTCGGTGACTTCCATTTTCCCGCTCTGGCGCACGAGGCCGAGGCGAGTGCCGGAAACCACGATGCAAACGGCCGCGCCTTCGCGCAAGGGGGCGGTGGCCTTCTGGCAGGCCGGCTTGTCAAAGAAGCGTTTTAGCTCGGAAAAGCCGTCGGACATCGGCTAGGCATAGCATGCGCTATTGCCGCGCTCAATTGGTTTGGGCGTTCTTCAGCAGCTCTTCGTAGGTCTGGGGAACGGGTCCGGTGCCAATGCTTTTTTTGATGCCGACTTCTTCGAACGCCGATTCCGGTGGCTGATTGATTTCCATGACGTTGCGGGTACCGGGTTGAATGGCATAGTCGGTGGGCTTCGGCACTTCGAGTCCGGGGATGCGCTTGGAAACTTCCTGGTAACCTTCTTCGGCATCCTTCAAGTTCGCATTGTAAGATTCGAGCTGCTCCTTGATGGTCAACGAGCCCTCTTTGGGTTGATTGTCATCATAGGAGATTGTCATACGGGCTTTGTCATCGTCCTTGGAAAACTGCCAATTGGCCGGAATTTCGGTCACGCTCTTGCCCGCCTTGTTCATGATTTCGAGCTGTAAGCGGGCGTCGCGTTGGAAGGCATCTTCTTTTTGCGGGCCTTCGAACTCGAGTTTCTCGCCGCCTTTTTCTTGCTGAGCGAAGTTTGGGCTGATCTCGTTGAAGCGCACACTCGCGACTTCTTTGCATTGGTCCATCATGCGCTTTACGTCTTTAAGCAATTCTTCGCGGCGTTTCGGATCCGCTTTGTTGATGACGTCTTGAGCGACGCTCGACCACTCTTCGCAGCGCGGAACGCCTTCGGAGATCTGCGGGGCCACCGGCATGGCGCCGGAACGAATGGCGCGGTTCATCCGCCGCTGGGCCAAGTTGGCCAGGGTGGAATTCCAAAGCGCCTTGGTCGCTTCGTAGGCGGCCTGGCGGAGCAAAACCCCATTGCCGAGCGCCTTGTCGTCGTTGGCATTCTCTTCGCCGCGGGCGGATTGGATAATCGTTTGGGCGGAATCGGCGCCCACTTTATCGATTTCGGGGCGCGCTTCCTCGCGTAATTCAAATCGGTCGACTTTGTCTTTCTCGCCTTCCTTCGCCTTGTCCTGATCCGCTTTGGGAGCGTCTTTGCCTTCGAAGATTTCCTTTGTCGTTACCTTAAAAATAGAGCGGTACTTCACGCCCTCTTCTTCGGGTGGTTTCTTCTTCTCATCCTGCTCGGCGAACTTCTTATCCAATGCGTAGGCGGCGCGTTCCAGAACGGAAGAACCGCCCGCGGCACTGATGCCCCCGTGGCCGGAGACGTGCGCGAAGAGGCGCTTCTCCGGAGGCTTTTCGGCTTTTTGGGCGCCTTGTTTTTGGGACGAGTCGACTTTTTCTTCGCCCTGTTCGAGCGTGTTGTACGAAAAGTCGTGGTACGTGAGATCGCTTTGAAACGCGAGGCCATCGTCTTGGTTGAATCGGGTTTTCTTCCCTCCGCCGACGACTTTGCCGTCCGGACGTTTCGCGCGACCCTGGACGTTTTTGTCCTGCATGAACTTCGAAAACTGATCGATGAAAGAACTCCGCGCTTTTTCCTCGGCTTTGTCCGCATCCTGAGGGTCGGCCCAGACGGGTACCCCCATCAAAAAGGCGGCGAAAATGAGCCGGGTGAGTCGCACGAAATCCTCCGAAATGATTAATAAAGCAATCCGGATGCCCATTTCGGGGCGGGGAAGCGGAATGGTTTCAAGGGTGTATTCTGGACCCCGCCGTCAAGGTTGTGAAAAAGCGGCGATTTGTCGGGCGGGTGTCTAAGAACTAGGCACAGGGTACCCACTTCCTTTCCAGTCATTCCCGCATGTAAGTACGCACTACCTTTTCAGTCATGACTGGAAAGGAAGTGGGTACCTTTTAAGGCCGATCGAGTTCTTTTTGGACGAGTTCCTGAACCAGATCCACGGTGGGCGCGAAGATGACGCGTTTGCCGTTGATGTAAACGGACGGGGTGGAGTCGACGCCCACGCGTTTGCCGAGTTCGATGTCCGCCCGGGTGTTGGCCTGGGCGTCGCCATTGGCGAGGCAATCATCAAATTCCTTGCGCGTGAAGAGCGTTTTCACGCCGTCGTAAAGCTGATCTTTGGAACTCGAGAGTTCGCGGGCCGAAAGCTTGAAAAAGACCCGGTCGTGAAAATCCCAGAACCGGTTTTTCTTGTTGGCGCAGTAGCCGAGGTAGGACAAGGCACAGGCGTTGGCGTGCATCGGAGCCTGCAGAAGCGGGTTGCAGGAATTGTCCAACGGGAAGTGTTTAAAAACCATTTGCACTTTTTTCTCATTCACCGCCAGTGCGGTTTGCAGGGCAAAGGCGGCTCGTTGGCAGTGCGGGCACTCAAAATCGCTGAAAACGACTACCTGCACTTTCGCCTGCGGGTTACCCCAGCTCGCATCGGTCGACTTCAAAGAAATAGGACTCGACGGGCGATTCGCCCAAGTTTCCAAAAAAGCCTTTTTGGATTGTTCGAGGCTGGCGCTGCGCGAAGCGCCCACCGTCGAAGCGTGGTATTGAAAAACTCCAATCGCGCCGACCAAAACCGCGACGAACGTAATCGCCCAAGCGAAGGAAGCAATGCGGACACGACGCTCGCCTTGAAAAAGGTTTTCCCAATGGCGATGGCCGGCCGCCAACTGTTGCCAATTTAGGAAGAGATGGCCCCCGGTGCAAACGTAGGTAAGGCAACAAAACAGGCAAAACGTTTGGAGCACGAAGGCCTGAACGCTGAGCAGATAGAGGTCGACGAGCAGAGCGCCGCCGGCGGCCCGGGCCATCCAAACTTGCGAACGCGCAAACCCCCGACTGCCCGGTGGCTGGATCAAACCGAAAACAAAAAGTCCGAGGAAAAATAAGATACCCAGCGCGGCCAAGGGAATGCCGGCAATCTCGGCGTGTCGACTGGCGTTAACGATATTGCAATCGGCGTAGCGGCCAAGGCTACAGAGCGATGAGCCGCCTTGGATTCCCGTTTTCAATCGGGTATGTTGCACGAGGAGATACAGGCTGATGCCGGCTCCCAGTGCAGCCAGAACTAGCTGCAGATAGTATTTCCAACGCCGCGATGCACGAAAATCTGCCACGCGGCGATTATCGTATAAGGCGGTTCAGATGGCAAAGAAGAAGGCACCCAAAGCGGCAGCGGAACCCTGGGAAGAAGAGCTCGAGAAGATCGTCCACGGCCTCGCCAAGGATCAAAAGCCCCACCGCCTTCCCGTCATCATCGATATCTTCAAGGCCGCGGCGAAGCTGGCCAAGGAAACGCCCGGAACACTGAACCTGAAAATCACCGCCACCACGATCAAAGAGCTGCGCTATTCGTTTAAGACTTTCTTTCCGCACCGGCACCAGCCCAAGGTGACAATGTTTGGTTCGGCGCGGGTGCCACCCCATACGCCCCTTTACGAATTTGCCAAGGACTTTGCCAAAGAAGCGGTGAAGCGAAAGTACCTCGTGATTACCGGTGGGGGGCCGGGGATCATGGCGGCGGGGAACGAGGGCGCGGAAGAGAAGGGCGGTTTCGGGCTGAACATCCGGCTGCCCTTCGAGCAGGAGCACAACCCCTATATCGACAGCGACACGATGCTGATCCACTACAAGTACTTCTTCACCCGCAAACTTTTCCTGGTGAAGGAAGCTTGGGCGTTTGCTTTCTTTCCGGGCGGGTTCGGAACGTTCGACGAGGCGTTCGAGGTTTTGACGCTTCTGCAGACGGGAAAATCGAATTTGATTCCGGTGGTGATGGTGGAGCCGGAAGGCTTTGGTTTCTGGAAACCGTTGACCGACTTCATGTACGACACCGTGATGAAAAAGGGCTTCATCTCGGAAACCGACAAGAATCTATACCGCATCTTCCACTCGCCGAAAGACGCGATGGATCATATCGATCATTTTTACAGCACTTACCATTCGATGCGATTCACCCGGGATTTGGCCGTGGTACGTCTGAAGCGGCCGATTTCGGAAGCGTTGGTCAGTCAGCTGAACGAAAAGTTTGGGTTCCTGGCGCGCGGGAAACCGATGAAACTCAGCGATTCGTTGCCCGAAGAGGCCAATGAACCCGAACTGAAAGATTTGCCGCGTCTCGTCTTTCCCTTCGATCGGCGAGACTACGGCAATCTCCGGGCCTTCATCGACTTTATCAACGACCACGCGGTATAATTGGGCGAATGCCCAAACCGGTACAATATCGTCTTCATGGCGATTTTCTGTCTTGGGAACGCCACTACCTCGACGTCTTTCTCAAGGCCCTCGAAACCCGGGGCGCCGCGCCGGCCGGCGAACGCCTCTCCGAAGAACGCCCCCTGTGGATTGTCACGCGCGATCCCCGCGGTGCTTTGCAAACGGTGCCGAAGGGATTTCGCCCACCGGTTTTTATCTCCGTGTTGGCGTTTGCGCCCGCGCCCCGCTTCTTAGGGCTTTTTCCACGCAATTGGAATCCGCGCCGCGATCTCGACGTGCGGTGGATCGCGCATAGCGACTTCACTTATCGTTCTTTGCTCGAGTTGGAAGGGGTCGCCACGGATCGGCTCATTCACCTTCCGTTTCCCGGGCTCATGGCGGAAACGCAAACGCTGAGCGACGAGGGCGCGTTGCGGGTGGGTTTTCTCAGCGCACTCGCTTCGGACGCCAACTTGGGTTTCTTGGTGAGCGTGGCCCACTACGTTTCCCGGTTGAGGCCCGAAGTGCGATTTCGTGTTCCGGCGAGTGGGAAACTCTCGGAGCACCTGGGGCGTATGACTCGGGATCTGGGCCTGGAAGCCATGTTTGAAAACCTGGATGAAGGCCCCCACTATGGGATCGGAGTCCTGCTCTTTGCGCCGCTCAAATGCGAACACTTCCTACCCGTGCTTTGGTCGGCCGGCGCGGCGGTTCCGACGTTGGCGACGGATGTTTCCGGAATCGAAACCTTAATCGCGGATGGCCATGACGGATTCATTTTGCCGGTCAATGAAGTGAAACCGGTCGGTGAGTTGATTGTGCGCCTAGCGGAAGACCCGACGTTGCGGCGATCCTTGGGCGCGCGACTGCGGGCAGGGTTAGCGAAGCGCCTCCCCATGGATCGCCTGTTAGATCGTTACCTTTCCACTTTCCATACGGAACCGCGCGCGGAGCGACCGGCCGTGGCGGCGTGAGCCCATGAAAAAGGCGCGTTTTTATTTTCTCGTTTTTCTTGCGGTGATCGCCGGCACCGGTTTGCTGACCTACCGACACTGGCTTCCCAACATCGCTTGGCTGGGCATCCAAGATATTCAGGTCACCGCGGAGGCCCCTCTGACCGGGTCGGAAATCTTAAAGGCGCTGCCGCCGTTGAAAGGTGCCAACCTCCTGCTTGTCGACGGAAACGCATTAATGCGTTCGGTTCTGAACAACCCGTGGGCGCGCACCGCCTCGATCAAGAAAGAGTTTCCGAATCGGCTCGTGATTGCGGTGGAATCCAAAAAACCCTTCGCCTTGCGGCAGGATGGCAGTCGATTGATTTTTATCGACGATACCGGTGCTGAGATCGATCGCTGGGCCGCCAATCGCGTGACCGATCCCGACCTTCCGGTGATTGCCTTTGAAAAGCCGGAGTACGCCAAACAGTGGAACATGGCCGCCCTCGTGAAAGTGCTCGCGGCATTACAAAGGGCGGTGGCGCCGAAGCACCGCCTTTCCCAGGTGGTGCCGACGGATCCGCCCTACTTTAAAGTTTTTTTGGCGGCTCCCCCGATCGAAATGTTGTTCAGCTTGCACACTTGGGAAGGGCAGATTCCTTTCTTCGTCGACTTGCTGAGTCGACCGCCCCGCCAGATCGGACAAGCCCACAAGATCAATTTAGTTTTCCCCAAGAAAGCTGTTGTCAGCTTCCCCCTTTCCCACTAAGCTCAGGCTAGGCGAGACCTCTTGGTTGACGCCAGTCTTTCCTTAATTGAGCCATTAGTTTTACAAAGTTTTTGAATTGGGGGGTAGTCGAATGAGTACCCGGAAACCGCCACACCGGTCCGACGTTTTGGTGGGAATCGATTTTGGGACCACCAAGATTTGCGTCGTCGTGGGTCAACCCACGCCGGACGGTATCGAAATCATCGGGATTGGGAAGCAGCCTTCGCACGGTATCCGCAAGGGCGTGGTCGTCAATATTCCGCAAACCGTAGAAGCCGTGAAGAAGGCGGTTGAGACGGCGGAGCTCATGGCCGGCTGCGAAATTACCAACGCCTACGCCGGTATCGCCGGAGGGCATATCAAAGGTTTCAATAGCAACGGCGTCGTGGCGATCAAGAATCGCGAAGTTTCGGGCTCCGATGTGGAACGTGCGATCGATGCGGCGAAGGCCGTCGCTATCCCGTTGGATCGGGAAGTGATTCACGTGATTCCCCAAGAGTTTAAGGTCAACGAGCAGGAAGGGGTGAAAGACCCCATCGGCATGGCGGGGGTGCGCCTCGAATCGAACGTGCACGTGGTGACGGGCGCCGTTTCATCGGCTCAGAATATCATCAAGTGCGCTAATCAAGCGGGTATCAACGTCAGTGATATTGTGCTCGAACCGCTAGCATCGGCGGAAGCCGCGTTAACTTCGGATGAGAAGGAGCTGGGCGTCGCTCTAGTGGACATCGGCGGAGGCACCACCGACATTGCGCTCTTTGTGCGCGGTAGCGTGGTGCACACCGGCGTGATCGCGATGGGCGGCAACCATATTACGAACGATATTGCGGTGGGGTTGCGGACTTCGATTCAAGACGCGGAAGCGATCAAGATTGCCAGTGGTTGTGCGATGTCTTCGCTCTTGCAGGAAGACAAGACGATCGAAGTCCCCACCATGGGAAATCGGAAATCGCGGGAAGTCTCGCGTTCGGTGCTCACCAAAATCATTGAGCCCCGCGTAGAAGAAATTTTCTCCCTGGTGGGGCGCGAGATCGCCGCCAGCGGGTACAAACATTTGATGTCGACGGGTGTCGTCATCACGGGCGGAGCTTCGTTGCTGGATGGTTCTCCGGAGCTCGCGGAATTCATCATGGAAATGCCGGTGCGGCGCGGTGGGCCGCACGGAATCGGTGGGTTACTTGATGTGGTCAGTTCCCCCATCTATTCGACGGCGGTGGGTCTCATTCTCTACGGAATGAAGCACCAGTCCGAGGTGAAATTTCGGATTCGGGACAACGAAAACATCTATGGGAAAGTCATCACCCGTATGAAGTCCTGGCTCGGCGAAGTTTTCTAGGTCGGGTGGTTGAAAGCTAGTTCAATCAAGGGAGACGGCATGTTCGAAATCGTGGAAAAAACAACGGTGCAAGGGGCGAAAATCAAAGTCATCGGCGTGGGCGGCGGCGGGACGAATGCCATCGCGACCATGATCTCCTTGGGACTCAGTGGCGTGGACTTCGTTGCCGCCAATACGGACAATCAGGCATTGGCGACGCATCCGGCACCCTTCCACATTCAGCTCGGCAACGAGTTGACGAAAGGGCTCGGCGCGGGCGCGAATCCGGAGGTCGGTCGCCAGGCCGCTCTCGAAGACAGCGCGAAGATCGCCGAAATGCTTTACGGCGCGGACATGGTCTTCATCACCGCCGGCATGGGCGGTGGAACGGGAACCGGTGGCGCGCCGGTCATCGCGAATATCGCCAAAGAAGCCGGAGCGCTCACGGTGGGAGTGGTCACGAAGCCGTTCCATTTCGAAGGCAAGCGCCGCCGGCGCAATGCCGACAAAGGAATCGAGGAATTGAAAGCGGCGGTCGACACGTTGATTTGTATTCCGAATCAGCGTTTGCTCTACGTCGCGAACGAAACGACGACCATGCTGGATTGCTTCCGCAAGGCCGACGAAGTCTTGTATCAGGCGGTGAAGGGGATCTCGGATTTGATCAATATCCGCGGTCTCATCAACCTTGACTTCGCCGACGTCCGGGCGGTCATGGCGAATAAAGGATTGGCGCTGATGGGAACGGGCTCCGCCGCCGGTGAAAACCGCGCGATCGAAGCCGCGCGTAAGGCGATCGCATCGCCCTTGCTCGAAGACGTCTCCATCAACGGCGCCACGGGTATCATCATCAACATCACGGGCGGTACCGACTTGACGCTCTTCGAGGTGAACGAGGCGAGCTCGCTCATCACCGAAGAAGCCGACGACGATGCCGAAATCATCTTCGGCTCGGTCATCGACGAGTCACTCAAAGACGAAGTGCGCGTCACGGTGATCGCGACCGGCTTCAACCCGGTAGTGGCGAAGGAAGCTCCGATGGAAGAACGTAAGGTCGAGCCGGAAGTCCCGGCCGTGGCGACTTCCGAGCTGGTCGTGGCGCAGAGCCAGGGCACGCCGGTGCAGCGTAAAGAGAACATGAATACGGACCTGAAGTCGGCACGACAGCTGGCGCGGGAAATCGGAAAGCGCTTTTTCGAAAGCGAAGAGTACGATATTCCTACGTTCTTGCGGCGGCAGCACGACTAGAGGAGAACGATGATTCGATTTGTGGCCATGGGAATCGCCGCCGGCCTATTTGGGCTGGCGGCGACCAGTTTCGCGGGACCGAAGCTGGGGATGAAATCCGAAGAAAAGGTGCGCACGCACGGCCGCAATGTGAGTCCGGGTGGCCGCCCCGTGGAACGGGGTCCGGGCGTGCTCAGCGCGGAGCAAGAAGATGCCGACGTCGAGGACCTGCGTGAGCTTGAGGCCTCCCTCATCGATCTTCACAGCTTCAATACCGATGGAAAAGCGTCATTGAACTCCATGCCATCGACGGGTGAACGCGGAGCACCTAATCTGCCGCGTTCGATGAGTGATGTAGAACCTTAGAGCGACTAGTCTTCGATCTGTTCCCAGCTATAGGCTTCGTCTTTTTCATCGTCGACGGTGACGACGAGTTCGACGCGGCGATTGCGCCCGCGACCCTGAACGGTGGTGTTTTCGGCGATGGGATGAGTGTCCCCGAAGCCGGAGAGCGAGATTTTTTCCGGAACGAACTTCACGCCCTGCACCAAGAACTGCACCACATTGAAGGCGCGATTGATGGAGAGCTGCCAGTTCGCTTCCGGCGTGTAGGTCGGGGCGGCGTCCGAGTGCCCTTCGACCTGGACCGAATGTCCCATACGCACTAGGCGTTTGCCGACGGCGTAGAGGAACGGAAGATTGCTGCGCTTGATCCGATCACTGCCCGGCTTAAAGAGCAGGTATTCCCCCAGGCGAATTCGGTAACCTTTTTCCGAACGAATCACTTCAATGGCGCCGGGGCTCAAAGCCAAGCCGGTGCTCTGTTTGAACAGTCCGCGCAGCTGTTCGGCGATGCGATCCAACTTTTCTTCCTGATCAAACTTCGACATCTGTCCGGAGCTATCCGCGGCCGGGACGTTGGTGCCATTGTCCGGAGTTTTCTCGAAGGGACTGAACGGCACTCCTTTCAGCGAAAAGATCCCGCCGGAGGAGTTGAAGGCGCGTTGGATATTCTCCACTGCGTCCTTGTATTTGGTCTTATCCTGCTGGGAGAGCGCGTAGAGCACCGTGAAGAAGGCGAAGAGCAGGGTGATGAAATCCGCGTAGGAAACCAGCCACCGCTCTAAGTTCTCGTGTTCTTCGTGGTGTTTCTTGCGCGCCATTTTTCCGCCTTATGCTGCTTTCTTGGCTTCCTCGCCACCGTGGCCACCGCCGTGGTCGCCGATCATATTGAGCAACCGATCTTCAATGACGCGAGGGTTGAGGCCTTCTTGGATACCGCAAAGGGCAATAAAGATGATTTCCATTTCCATCATCTCGGCCTGGCCAATCTTCTTCATCTTGCCGCCCATCGGAATGAGAAAGAGGTTCGCCGCACCGACACCGTACACGGTTGCTACGAAGGCCACCGCGATGCCGGCTCCCAGTTTGGAGGAGTCGGAAAGGTTCGACATCACGTGAATCAGACCGAGCACGGCGCCAATGATGCCGATCGTCGGCGAGAATCCGCCGGCGGTCTCGAAAACCTTGGCGATAGCGGCCTTTTCCAATTCGGTATGGTGAATCTGGTCTTCCATGATGGCTTTTAGGACATTCGGGTCGTAGCCGTCGATAATGTGGCGAAGGTTTTTAGCTAGGAATGGATTTTTGATTTTGGGGATTTGGTTCTCCAGCGAGAGAATCCCCTCTTTTCGGGCCGAGGCGGCTAGGGCCGCCACTTCTTTTACCAGTGCGCTGTAATCGGGCGCCTTGCCCAGAAACATTTTTTTCACGCCGCCAACCGCACCCCTCAATTCCGCCGAGGTGATTGCAAGGAAGGTTGCGCCGGCGGTTCCACCGAACACGATCAGGCCGGCGGTGGCCTGGATGAGTGAGCCGATATGACCGCCTTCCAGCGCATTGCCGAGCAGAATCGAACCAAGACCCAAGATCACTGCGAACCAATTCATCATCATGGCTTCGTTCCTCCCGCTCCCAAGGTCCCCTTGGTGCGCTGGTAATCATTGAACGCTTCGACGATTTTCTCGAGCGATTCCCGCACGATGAGTTTAAAGCCGGTCGTCAGCGTAATGAGGGTATCCGGCGTGGTTTCAACGCTCTGGATCCATTCGGCATTCAACATGATGGATTTTCCGTCGAATTTGGTGACCAAGATCATAGATGCCCTCAGCTATGCGTATCGGCGCCGAGGGGGAAAAAGTTTAGGAAAGGCGCGGAGTTGCGCGCCTAGGAATGACATGGCGAGTCAAGAAAATGGCGGCCGGCTTAGAAGGCCAGGCGGCCGCCGAGCCGAATCAAGTGGGCTTCGCTGGAGTGCGCGATGAACGTGTAGCCCACGAAAAGTTTCCGGCCGAGTTTGAAGAAGGGCACACTGTCCCCGATCAGCCAGCTGCGCGGGACCATGAAGTTGATCCCGAACATTGGAATGAAGCCCTGCACGTTCAGCCAGGATTGGGCGCCGGTCAGTAGTTCGACTTCCAAGACGCGTCCGAACTTCCGCGCAATCGACACGCGGTATTCAAACGCCGGGAAGTATTCCTGCTGCTGGTTTTTATAGAGCATGATCCCTAAGCCGCCGCCGAGCGTCCAGCGCCGATTGATGCGGTATTCGGGAGCCCAACCCGCGCCGAGGGTGGCGACCAAACCGCCGAGGCTATCGATGATCAACATGCCCTGGCCTTCAAATTGGCGGAGGAACGCGCGACCCGAGCGACGGGTTTGCGTCGGTCCCTGTTCGACCCAATCCTCCACGCTTTGAACCTTGGTGACGGCAGCGGTCGCCTTTTCGACGACTTTTCCGCCTTCGCGGATTTTCACTTTAAACTGCTTTTCCGGCGGCAACTTCTTCCACGCGTAGGTGAATTTGTAGACGTTCTCGCCGACATCCGGAATGCCGAGCTTAATTGTGTATTCGTTCACACTGTCGGTGAGCTTCACCGGTATCGAGAAGCGACCGTCGGTAACTTCCACTGGCGCGTCGTTGAACAGGAGCTTGTGATTCTCGGCGATTTTCCCGGAGAGAATTAAATTCGGTTCTCCTTTTTCCGGGAAATGCACTTTGCGTCCGCTCTCGGCATCCCACTCAATCGCCTCTTCCTGAAAAGGCGGGCCTGCTTGTAGCAGCGTCTGCGCTGCGGGAACCGCCGTTTCCGCGGGGGCGGGCGCCGTGGCTTCCGTACCTTCTGCAGTGGCCGCTGACGCGGCCGCTTCATCCGCACCCTGCGCATTCAAAGCGAAAACTAAAATCAGGGTAGAGACTGCTCGTAGGATAATCGTCATAGTGTGGAAATTTTACGGGAACATGGCTGAGTTTCTAAGGTTTTTTTTAGAAATTCCATGCTTTCGCGGCTCGAGCGATCGCGGTACCGTTCCAACGGTAGTCCCGTTTTTTTGACCCGGAGGAATGGATAATGCGCCGCGTATTTTTTTTGGTTTTGGGAATTCTCATTTCGGGCGTCGTTTCCGCCGCCCCCAAACCCGCCCCCGATTTCGACTTGGTCGACAGTCATGGCAAAAGGCAGTCCTTGGCCAGCAATAAGGAAAAGAAGAAATGGGTCGTATTGGAATGGCTCAATCACGGATGTCCCTATGTTCGGAAACACTACGATTCCGGCAATATGCAGGCGCTGCAGAAAAAGTATGTTGATCAGGGAGTCGTTTGGTATTCGGTGATTTCCTCCGCCCCCGGTAAGCAAGGTAGCGGCACACCGAACGAAATGAATGCCGAATACGCAAAAAACAAGTCGGCGGCTACGGCGGTCTTATTGGATCCGGACGGCAAGATGGGGCACGCCTACGGCGCGAAGACGACCCCCCACCTCTTTGTGATCAATCCAAAAGGGGAACTGGTTTATCAGGGGGCGATCGACGATCAGGCCACTACCGATGTCAAAGACGTGCCCAAGGCGAAGAACTATCTCGCCGCCGCGCTGGACGCCGGGATGGCGGGCAAACCGATTGCGAAGGATACGACCAAGCCGTACGGTTGCTCGGTCAAGTACAAGGATTAGCGGGGCGCGATGAAAATCTATACCAAGACCGGGGACAAAGGGACGACCGGCCTGATTGGTGGGGAGCGGGTGCTGAAAAGTGCCCCCCGCATCGTTGCCTACGGGGAAATCGACGAGCTCAATGCGCTGTTGGGGATCGTGCGGGCGGAATCCTCGCACTCCCCTTTGCGGGATTCCCTAGGCCAAATTCAATCGGCGCTTTTTACGGTGGGCGCCCAACTGGCTTCTCCGAAAACCGATTCCAAAATTGAGATCATCACTGCCGCCCACGTGGATTTTTTGGAACGCCAGATTGACGTTATGTCCCAATCCTTGCCCGAATTACGGCAGTTCATCCTTCCGGGCGGAGGCCGAACCGCATCGTTCTTGCACCTCGCCCGTACCGTGTGCCGTCGCGCCGAACGGGCGATGGTGTCTTTGTCGCAAATGGACGGGGAATCCGTCGATAGTTGGCTAATGATCTACGTCAATCGCCTATCGGACTATCTCTTCACCATGGCGCGTCTAGCCAATCAATTGGAGTCGATCGAAGACATTCCGTGGAAACCCAAGCATCGCTAAAGTAGAATAAGTCGGGGGAGATCCTATGAGATTTGCGCCGATCTTGTTTGCGCTTTTGCTGACCACGGTGGTTCACGCCGAGGATAAAGCCTTCGACAAAAAGATCGGTGCGGCTCGCCAAGCGGCGGCCGACGGAAAACACGCCGATGCCGTAACTCGCTACCAAGCGTTGTTAAAAACGGTTCCGAAAACCGATGCGCGGGCGGAGATGATTTCCGCCGAATTGATCATGGTTTACTACGCGCAAAAGGACAATCAGAAGACGGCGCGCGAGAGCATCGCGTTCTTACAAAATTTTCCGCAGTCTCAGTTTGGTTTTAACATTTCGTATATTTTGGCTGCGGCGTACTTCGGAATGGATCGCTACGGCGATGCCTTCACGATATTCGCCGGTTTTCCATTTGAAGCGGTTCGCTCGTTGCCCGAAGATTCCAAGAGCAAGGTCTACGAAGTTTTAATTCGCTCGCTGTCCGGCATGAAGGAAGAGCCGGCGAGTCTGGCTTTGCGCGCCGACGTGAATGGTCTGCTGGTCGGCAGTGACGGCAAGCCGCTCTTGAATGGACCGATCAGCCAGATCGCCACCACGGTAAAAACCGATGACGATCTGAATCGTCTGATCGAGCAGACTCCGTCCAGCGAACGGGATCGGATCTACGCCTTGCTCAATCGCCAACCCCCTTCCAGCGGCGCGGAACCCTTCGTTCCCGTTTTTCACGCCGGCATCGGAATGGCGTCCGACACGATTGTCGATCCCGGGTATGGCCAAATGGTGGGCCAATTGCTGCTGGGAGCGGAGCTACCCCTCACTCCGGAAGGCTCGGGCATCGGCTTGAAAACAACCATCGATCTCCTCGCGCTGTCGACCAATTTGGCGGGAACCGAAACCACGCAATTGAAAGTCGATCTTTTCATCAAAGGGCGCATGTTTGGGGACGGAAAGCGCGGTATGTTGATGAACTTGTTGTTCGGCCTCCATTACCGCACGGCCGGGGTCTCCGGCACCGCGGTGGGGTTCCGCGATATCTTGGGCGCGTATTTATATCCTGAATTCCGTTATCATTTCAGCCCGGACATGGCGGTTGGCCTCTACGCGCTCTATGCACCGTTGGCAAAAATGAAAGGCAAGTTGAGTAGCTTTAACCAGCTCTATGGCTTCGGTTTGGACTTCGGGTTCAAAGGCCTTGGCAATCTGCCGAATGTCGTCTTTGTCGACTTCGAGCGTTTTCGGTTTCGGGCAACCAACGCGGTTCAAGCCGCGGAAATCATGCGCTTAGGTTTCGGCTACCGCTTGCTCTTTTGATCGCACTGCGGCCGAAGATAACGAAGCTGGAATGCGTTGTTCCAGCCAGCGACAAATCAGGGTAAAAAAATTCTCGTGATCGAGGTCGAGGTGCGGTTCGTGGAAGCCGCCGGGTAAGTAGTGCAACTCCCGATCTTTCGATCCCAGTCTCTGCAACAATTCAAAACTTCCATCCGGACGCACCACCCGATCGGCGGTGCCGTGCAAGATCAATGTGGGATTGCGAATCTTGCGACACTGCGTCGGCAAGTCGGCAAACGCATCGAGCACTTCCTTTCCCTGTTGCAGGGTATTGAAACGAAATGCCAACGGGTCGGTGAGATAGGCTTCCGCGACGGCAGGGTCACGGGAAAGGGCAACGGGGGCACTCGAATGTAGCCGCCAAGTCGGAAGCACTTTGGCGGCGAGTCGACCGATGCGGATCACCCACGGAGAAAATGTTTCACCCGCCTTATACCCCGGTGCGCTCAGGATCAGGCCTTGGAAGAGCGCGCCGTACTCCGCGGCGAAATACAGCGCAATTCCACCGCCCATACTGTGTCCCATCACGAAGAGCGGCAGCGGTTCGAGATGGCTGGCAATCCAGTTGTAGACGAGTGCGACGTCCGCGACGTAGTCCGAAAAGTGGGCGACCCATTGTCGTTTCCCACCGCTCATCCCGGCTCCGCGCAGATCGAAGCGCACCACTTCCACGCCGATAGCATTAAGTGCGGCGATGGTCCGAAGGTGCCGCCCGCTGTGCTCGCACATTCCATGGATGTGCAGGACACGGGCTCGGGGGCGTCCGCCCGCGACCTCATGCCGCCACACGGCGAGATGGCCCAGCGTCATCGGTTCCATATTCGGAATATAGCAGGTAGTTTACGCGGGATGGAAAGCATTCTCCAAGTGTGGCGGGACGGCGCCTTGCATCTAAGGGATTCGGATCCGCGCTTGGCCCCGCACATTCTCCGCCTAGGGCCACCGACTTTGAAGCTGACCCGGACGCCATATCGCGCGTTGGTCGAGAGTATTATCAGTCAGCAAATTTCTCCGCGCGCGGCCGATGGAATCACACGTAAGTTCGTTGATCTCTACGCCGGATTTCCTCGACCCGAAGACGTTTTGGCCACTCGGCTCCCGAAACTGCGTTCCGCCGGTTTGTCCCGCGCCAAGGCGCTGTACATCCGGGACCTTTCCGCGCGTTGGGCAGAGTTTCCCCAGCGTCGTGCGGGTTGGGACAAACTCGAGGACACGGAAATTCTGCGCCGATTGGTCGAGGTCAAAGGGATTGGCGAGTGGACCGCCCATATGTTTCTGATGTTCTGCTTGGGACGGCCCGATATTTTACCGGTGGGTGACTACGGGATTCAGCGCGGGTTGCAAACGCTCTTGGATCTTCCCGCGGTTCCCAAACCCAAAGAGATTCCGACGTTGGTAGCCCATTGGGCCGGCGTGCGTTCGGTGGGCTGCTGGTACCTTTGGCGGGTGCTGGATACGAAGACTACGGCGTCGCCGTAGGGGCCGCGGCGGTATCGCCGGCGGGCGGATCGGTGGTCGGGGTGCGTTTGCTCGGTACGTCTTGGGGGAAGCGGGCGTCGGGCGGGAACTTGTACGATTTGATCGTTCCCATGAACTGTTTCCCGTCTACCTCTTTGCCATTGTAGAGCACTTTCGAACCGGTGGAATTTCCTAAAACGACTTTGATCTTGGTCGCGGCCTTGTAAGTGGCCGATTTGCCCTCGCCCAAAAAGTATTCCGTGGGCGGATTCTCATCGATGACCACTTTCAACCACGTGCGCTCTTTGCCTTCGATCGTCACTTCATGCGACACCGGGCCAGCGAGTGCGGGTGCTGTCGCGGTCGACGCGTCGCCGGGCGCGGCGGCGGGAGCTACCGCGACGGGGGCGGGAGCGGCTTTTCCGGTTTCACTGCCCGCGGCGAGTTTGCGGTCTTCTTCCACTTTAGGTTCGGCTTTTGGCGCGGTGGCGACTGCCTTATCCGTTGGAGGGGTCTCCGGCGTCATCGTGACTTGGGTCGGAATGGGCGGCGGGGCATCGGCCTCTTTACCGACGTTGATTAAGAGTGCCGCCAGGCCGACCACCGCAATCAAAGACGCGGCGGTGATCATCTTTGGGCCGGAGGGCAGCCGGACCTTGGTAATAATCTCACTCGGAGTGGAAACCATGGGAGTGGAGCTGGGGGTGCGACCCGTCTCCGGCGCGACCGTCTCGGCGACGGGAGCTGGGGCGATGCCCGTGGCTTCGCGATACCGTTCCAAAACCTCATTGGTGCCGAGGCCTACGTACTTGGCATAGGCGATGATGAAACCCCGGATGAACGGCTCCGGTGGGAGCTGTTCAAATCGATTGGTTTCCAGCAACTCGAGAGCGTGAAGGTGGATTTTCGTGATCGAGGCAATTTCCTCGAGACGAATCCCTTTCTTTTCTCGGTGCGCTTTCAGGTAGGCGCCAAAACTATCCATGTTCTTAGAGATTCTTAAGGAGAAGGGGTAGTCCCGTCCAGCTTTTACTTAAGCCATTTGAGGACTTCGGTCGATCGCTCGACGTACGGGCCCGATTTGTGACGCCGCACCAATTTCTCGAGCTCTGCCTTTGCCACCTTGCGTTGTCCCATTTTCATCAAAACAAGTCCTAGTTTGTAGTGGCTTTCTTGGTACAGCGGGCAATTGGTGATGGCCTTTTCGTAATAGCGAGATGCTTTGGCGTAGGCTTTTTGTTTGGCGTGGACATCGGCCATATTCTTACTCGCCAGACAAAAGAGGGGCGCGATATCCAACGCCTTTTGGTGGCTCTCGATCGCATCGCGGTAACGTCCCATTCGGTAAAGCGAGTAACCCATATTGGTATGGGCATTTTCGGGCGTGATGTAGTTCTCGTCGTTCAACGCCTTTTCAAAGTAGACCAAGGCATCTTTGTAGCGATCCTGGCGGTTGTAGAGCACGCCCATATTGTTCCAGACTTCCGGATACTCGGGCTGGACTTCCAAAGCTTTGCGAAACGACTCTTCCGCCTTGGCGAAGCGTTTCGTCTCGAGAAACGTCAATGCCATCAAATTGTGGGCGGCGGCCAACGAGGGGTCTAGTTTCAAGGACGTGGAGGCGGATTCAATCGCGCCGTTGTAATCCCGCTGGTTTAAGAGGTCGGCCGCCTTTTGAAGGTGAATCCGAGCCGCTTCCTTGTCCTTTATGGAAGTAAACGACGAGCAGGCGGAGAGCAAAACCGCCATGAGGAGGACGGACCATTGGAGTTTTCGAGTGAGGGTCACGGGTTTCTCCTGGGTACCTTCATTATAGCGCCGCCTTGGCAATCGTTTGACAGATTCTTTATGGGTTCGGTTAAATCACGTCGGGGTAAGAATGACTCGAGTTTTTCAGGGCTTACGGATCGCAGGCGCGGTTCTAATGCTCTGCGTTATCAGTTGCACCCGTCCAACCTCTTCGGCTGAGTCCGCTAGGAAGCCCCGCATCGGCTTTGTTCTGGCGACGCTTAATGAAGAGCGTTACCAAAAGGACCGCGAGTATTTTTTGGCCCAAGCGGCCGCATTGGGCGCCGATGTCGTTTTTGCCGCTTGCGACAATAATGTTTCGCTACAAACGGCTCGCGTCGAAAACTTACTCGCCAAAGGAATCGATGTACTGGTGATTCAACCAGTGCATTCCGAGGCTGCCTCCGCCATCGCGAAATCCGCTAAGGCGGACGGGATACCGGTGGTGGCGTACGATCGGCTGATCCGAAATGCCCCGCTCGATCTCTATGTGACGCAAAACAGTTTTCAAGTGGGCACCGATCAAGCGGAAGAAGCGGTGAAGGCGCTGGGGGGAAGAGGCAATGTGGTAATCCTTTCCGGCGAGGCCGGTCACTCGGTGGCGGAGGAAATTACTCGCGGCAACCGCGCCGTGCTCGAAAAAGCGCCCGGCATGAAAATCGTGGCGCAACAGAGCCATCCGGGTTGGTCGACTTCCGCAGCGCTGGCGACCGTAGAAAACGCGCTCACCCGTCACGGCAATCGGATCGATGCGGTCTTGGCCAATAACGACGGAATGGCTTTGGGCGCGGTCAAAGCATTAGAAGAACAGGGGCTCGCCGGAAAAGCGTTTGTAGCCGGAGCGGACGCCGACTTAACCGCGGTTCGCAATATCTTGGCGGGACGGCAAACGATGACGGTACTCAAGGGCATCAAGCCCTTGGCGGAAGCGGCGGCGAAAGCCGCGGTGCAAATGGCGCGCGGGGAAAAACCGCCCTTTGACGCCACCATGGAAAATGGCCGGGGCCCGGTGCCGGTACTCAACACACCGGTAGAGAAAGTACTAAGGTCCAATTTGCGGGAAGTGATCGTGGGTTCGGGATTTCACTCGCCCACGGCGGTCTTCGGGCCCGGGAAGACGTGATGCCAGAAACGCTGCTGCAAGTGCGTAACGTCGCAAAGGCCTTCGGCGGAATTGCCGCGCTGAAAGATGTCAGTTTTGAACTGGAAGCCGGTCAATGCCTTGCGCTGGTTGGAGAAAATGGAGCCGGCAAGTCGACGCTCATGAAGATTCTGAGCGGAGTATGGCCGGACGGGAGTTACGAGGGCGCGATTCGGTTTAATGGGGAAGCGTTGAAAGTCCGTTCTCCCCTGGACGCTCGCCGCAAGGGAATCTCGATCATCCACCAAGAGCTCTGTCTCTTTCCCAAACTCTCGGTGGCGGAAAATCTCTTTCTCACCGAAGACGCTCCTTACGATGGCACGCCTTCGGGCCGCTTGATCCGGCGCGTGCCTTGGCGCCAGCTCTACGCCAAAGCCGAGCAGCTCTTGCAGTCATTGGGATTTCCGATCGATCCCCGTCGGGTGGTGGGCTCTCTCAGCATCGCGGAATGCCAGATGGTGGAGATTGCCCGTGCGGCGCACCACGGGGCTCGGTTGTTGATCTTGGACGAACCGACTTCGGCCCTTTCGGATCGGGAGGTCGGGCAACTCTTCAAAGTGCTCGAAGCGATGAAGGCGTCCGGGGTGACCCTGATTTACATCTCTCACAAACTGGACGAAGTCTTTCGCCTCGCCGATCGGATCGTAGTTTTACGCGACGGCGCGACCGTTTCTCAGGACGATGCCGCGCAAACCAGCCCGGATGAGGTGGTGCGCCGGATGGTCGGGCGGCCGATCTTGGAGAAGAAGTATTTCGAGCCCGCAGCGTTTGAATCGGATCCGGTGTTGAAGGTTTCGGGGCTGGGTCACCGGGATGAGTGGAACGAACCCGTTCTTGAGGGGATCGATTTTGAAGTGCGGCCCGGAGAGATTGTCGGGGTGGCGGGCCTGATGGGATCCGGACGCAGTGAACTACTACGATCGATCGTGGGGGCATTACCGGGTCGGCGGCGGGGAGACATTCTCTTTCGGGGCCAACCGGTCGATTGGAAGACAATTCGACAGGCGTTGAACGCCGGCGTGGCCTTCGTTCCGGAGGATCGCAAGCGCGAAGGCCTTTTTCTCGATCTCGGCGTCGGTTTCAATTTCACGGTTTCCATTTTGGACAGCCTTTGCACGCCGTTCCGACGTATCGATGTGCGGCGGGAACAATCACGGGTCACGGATCTGGCGCGCGAATTTCGGGTCAAGTACGCCGGCGCGGGTCAGAGTATTCGGCTACTGAGTGGCGGAAATCAGCAAAAGGTACTCCTCGGCAAGATGGTGGCCCGCGGCCCGCGCTTGCTGATGCTCGATGAACCCACCCGGGGGATCGATATCGGCGCGAAGGGCGAGATTTACGAATTGATCGGGCGCCTGGCGCGCGAGGGAATGGGTTTAATCGTGGTTTCGAGCGAGCTTCCCGAAGTCTTGGCACTGAGCCACCGCGTCCTGGTGCTTTGCGAGGGACGTCTGGTCGCCAACCTCCCCAATGACGGGCTGACTCAAGAAACGATTTTGTCTTACGCGGCCGGAGGAATAGCCGGAGAGAAGACTAAGGAGATGATATTATGAATACGGTTGCTACCCGCCCGGTGCGGCTGCCAAAACTCTCGGCGTCCGCGCAGTGGATTCCGGTGATCGCCCTCATCGCCTGCGCGTTGCTGTTCCAGTACCTCAGTGACGGGAGCTTTCTCTCTCCCCGAAATCTGAGCAATCTCTCACGCCAGGTCTGCGTTAATCTGACCCTGGCCGTCGGCATGACCTTGGTGATTCTCACGTCCGGAATCGATCTCTCCGTCGGTAGCGTCATGGCGCTGGCCGGGATGGCGGCGGCATTGACCCAGCTGCAAGGCGGGATGGCCAGTGCGGGAGCCGCGGGGGCAGGGCTTTCGCTCGTGGCCGCGGTGGCAGTCGGTGCGATCTTTGGTTCGGTGAACGGCTTAGCGGTGAGTCGGTTGAAGATCACTCCCTTCATCGTAACCCTCGGCATGATGGTGATCTGTCGCGGCCTGACTTTGATCGTTTCGGGTGCCCAGGCCGTGGCGCCGATTGGCGACACGTTTGCCGCGTTAAGCTCCAGCTATCTCAATCCGACCGCCAGTTTCTGGCTCTTCGTGGGGGTCGCGTTGGCGGGTATTTCCTTTTACTTCTGGGCGAACCGGCAAGGCCGCTACACCTTGGGCGAGGCGTTGCAAGGGGCTGGCTTTACCGCGGTGGGCTGCGGGATTGCGGCGCGGATTTTTTGCGGGTACCGCGGAGTTCCGACGATGGTTTTTGTCGCCGCGGCCTGTGCGGCGGTGGTTTGGTTTCTGCTGGGGCAAACGCGTTTTGGCCGTTTCGTTTATGCCATCGGCGACAATCGCGAGGCAGCGGAGCTCTCGGGCGTGCCGGTCGCAAAAACGCTTTGGGTGGTTTACGTGATCATGGGTGCGCTAGCGGGACTCGCCGGGGCGCTCGATGTGGCGCGGGTGAATGCCGCGGTTCCCAGCGCGGGTGAGCTGGGCGAACTCGATGCGATCGCCGCCGTCGTCATCGGGGGCACGAGCCTCATGGGCGGCGCGGGGGGAGTGGGGGGGACGCTGATCGGTGTGCTGCTGATGGGAGTCCTAAACAACGGAATGAGCCTCGTCGGCATCACCGAGCACTACCAAAAAGTCTTCAAAGGCTTGGTCATTATCCTCGCCGTTTACTTGGATACTCGATCGAAGCGCCGTCAGTAGCGGATTCCCATTCGCACATCGGAAAGGACTCGCAACGCGGTCAGCTCGGGTTCGGGCAGACTGAGATTGCGCGCCATCGTACGCAGCCCTTGCACCGCGTGGGCCCGATCGCGATCACTGGCGACTTTGGGTAGGGAAGCCAGCTGGCGATTCAATGTCTCTTGGAACGCGAGCAAGCCAAGCGTCTGTTGCGAAACGGCGGCCACGCCGCTTTCGATGCTGGACTGAACATCTCGCAACTGGACGGCGCCCAAGATGGCCGTCGAAACAAAAATCAGGCGGTGACCGTACGTGCGGTAGGTTTGCATTTCTTCCGCCGTAAGTCCCGGCTTCATCGCTTTCGCGCCGATATCGGAAATCGCTTGGAGCACGGCCATATGCAAAACGGAGTGAAGGTCTTCCGAGGTCGGGGCCAGCTCGAGTTGAAAGTCCCGGGTCGCGGCATCACCGACGTACAGGACATTCGGCAATTCAAATTCGAGCGTGCCGACCGTTCGCAACTCCACCGTCCGTCGCACGGAGCTTTCGCTGAGGATGCGCATGGGCAGGCCAAGGTAATCGGCCAGGCGATCTTCGGGGAGTTTTAGTAGCGCCGGCTTACAAGCTGCGACGCGGGCGCTTTCGGAGACATCGCTCCCCAAGCAGATTTCCAGGGCCGTTGCCATCTGGGCGCCTTCCTTGGTTTCGCGCACTTGATCGCGCGTGTCTTTCGTGACCTGTTCCAACTCACCCACGAGGCAGCCGCTCAAAATAAAAGTGATTGGAATCAGAAGGAAAAAAGTACGCATAAAACCCCCTCCCATGGGCATAGGCAAGGCGCGGGGGACTGTCAACTTCGCCTCGCTGTCATTCCGAGCGCAGCGAAGGAATCTCGCATCGCGTAGCGATGCGGGGTTGCTTCGGGCTACGCCCTCGCAATGACATGCTTCACTGCATGCGAGTGACATAAAAGCTGCTACACTTCGCCCATGTTCCGCAGCGCCGCCTTACTCTTCATTGCCATTCCTCTTTTCGCCGCAGACCCCGCGCCCGAAGGGGGACATGGAGCCATGCGCGTGGGAATGGACGGGGGCTACCATGAGACGCGCGGTCCGGCTCTAGGAATTTCGTATCGTTTCGGACTGCACGATCTGTTGGACCGTCAAACCGCCTACCCCAGTTTCACGCGTTTGGAGATTCTGCGTTTTCGCATCGAACATTTCCCACGGGATGGACGGACGTTCTTGGACGAAATCACGTTGTTCGCCATCGAACGTTTACCGCCGGTAACCTCCCGTTGGGAAGAGCTCTCCTGGAAGGCAGAACTGGGTGGCCGTTCGCTGAAGGATCCCGCTTGTGATCGGTGTGGGGCGGCTTCGGCGCTGGGCGGTCTCGGGGTGACCACTACACCGTTAGAATCTCTACCGGTGGATTTGTGGTTATTTCTTGAGGCGGAGTTGCTCGTCTCTCCCAGTTTCAGTGGCTTTCCCATCAAGCCTTCCTTGGGACCTCGACTCGGATTGCGGTTTCGATTGAAGGACTGGCTCAACGGGTGGCTTTACGGCCTATACCGCCGGCAGTGGGACTCGCCTTCCAATGAGATCACGGAGTACGGGACGGAATGGCGGATTGCCTTGGACCCTCGTTGGGCCTTGAATCTAAAGGTTCACCATTTCGCGGAAGGTTGGCAGGGACTGGCCGGAGTGTACGCCTACTTCTGAGTATCGAATCTATTGCGAAAAAAGCCGCGCTTGATGAAGGTCTGACTATTCCCTTGATGTAGACGAACGGTCTTCACTACAATAGTGCTAGGTTTTTTTCGATCCCAAGAGGAATACCGATACAACTTTCAGGTCGGGTTAGCCAATTCGGGTGCTTTTGAAGCCAACGTTGTTCGGCAACAGCCGGCCGATTCGATTCAAGTCCTTTTTACGTCCCTTTTGTCCGGCGAACCGGAAGTGGATGAGAAAGGCACTTACCATTTGCCTCGTCATCATCTCGTGATCCAGGTGCATTCCGCAAGGCACGGTTCCGTGATGAATCAGAAGATTGAGCTGCCGAATCGCGCGGGGAAACTGTTGGAACTCCAGTTGGATTCCATGCAGCTGAAACTCGAATGCTCGAAGGACTTCGAAGTGTTTGAAGTGAGTGAACGCGCGGCGGGTCGGGATTTAAGGTTCAATCGAGGTTTTTAGCTTACGCCCGGAATGACGGCCAGACATTCCACTTCGACGCGAGCTCTGAAAGCCAGTCCGCTACCGGCAAACGCGCTTCGGGCCGGATAGGGATCTTTGAAATATTTTTTGTAAACCTTATTGAAATCCGGCCACTCGGCAATGTCCACTAGCATCACTTGGCATTTCACGACGTTTTCAAAGGTGAGATTGAAATGCTTCAAGACCAAGCCGATGTTCTTTAGCGTTTGTTCCGTCTCCGGTCCAATCCCTCCGCGGACAAGGTCTTTTTCTCCCGGGGGGATTCCGATTTGGCCGGCAAGGTAAACGGTATTGCCAACCCGAACCGCTTCCGAAAATGGCAGATTGAGTGCTTTGTTCTCCGGTGTCGTGAAATGTTCGATGGAGGGGCTCGAAGCAATACCGTTAGTGCAAATGAATAGTACTCCGACCAGAAAAGCTCTCATAGTTCTCTTCCCCAATTGCTTGCTCAGTTTACGGAAGGTTAAGGCTTCTCGGGTGCCCTTTTCAATCCAATGCGGCTAATGGCCGCGATAAGGATTGTCTATAGCCGTCTGTTGGGCCTTTGGCGGGTGAGTGCACCTTCTTTTGAGCTGCGCCCGGTTCCGTTTGGTCCCTCAGTGGGTGACTAGGCACTGTTCCCAGGAACAGTGGTGTCAAAAGGGCGGGGAGAGTGGACGACATCGAACTTTCTGTTTAGCAGGCATCTTTGAGATGAAAGTGGAGAACGGCGTCGGAGAGCTTGATGGTATCTCCGTCTTGAAGCTCCACGGGCCCGATGACCTTGCGGCGATTGAGTTCCGTCTTCGGCTCATTGGTATCGATAGCCTCGAGCCACAAACCATTTTTACGTCGGAAAATGCGCACGTGACGGGCCTGCACACCCGCCGCATCCGGCAACGGGAAGTGACATTGGCCCGACGCGCCGATAACGGTTTCGTCCGCAAACAGGAAAAACTCTTTCGCGGGCGAGCGTTTGTCGGCGCGGAACTCAACCTTGCCGACTCGCAACGGTACGCGACACTTCGGGCAATACCCGGCCTGGGAGCCCGAATCGGCGTGTCCGCAGAACTCGCAGAACGTGCAAGTGGCCGGAAACAGCGTTTTCGGCAGGACATTGATTTCGACCGGCTCGATCGTCTTGGAGCGACCAAACGGCCAGAGCCCCTTCCGCGTGAGTCGGTCTAATTCGTCGCGGACTTGTCGCGAGCGTTGGAAGCGCTGCGCGGGATCGACCGCCAAGCATTTCTTGATGATTTCGATGAGTCGCGGATCGCGGCCGCTCTTTTCGAGGGGCTTCGTGTCGCCCAAAACCGGCGTTTCGCCCATCGCCGCTTCGTACAAAAGTGCACCCAGACCGTAGATATCCCCGGCGGCGGTGAAGGGCTTGGTTTTGTCGAGCAAGTCGGGCGGCGTGTAGCCTTCCGATTCAAAGATCAAAGGATTGTGATCGGCGCGGTGGTAGAGCGTACCGAAGTCGATGAGTTTGATCCGCGAGCTAATGCCGTCGAGCATCACGTTCTGCGGTTTCAAATCGCGGTAGATGTAGCCGTGTTGGTGGATAATTTCCAATGCGTCGGCTATTTGCACACCTAGGTAAACGAGCAATCCATCTTCAATGGCGCCCTTTTCTTCCCGGTAATCTTGCAGCGCTTTCGCCAGTTCCTTTCCGTTGATGAACTCCATCACCAGGTAGAACGAGCCGTTGCGCTCGAAGTATTCGAAACCGGTTGGAAACGCGGGGTGCTTGATCTTGCGCAGGAACACCGCCTCGCGCTTAAAGCTCTGCATCAGCTGTTTCTTGACCTGGTCGTAGCCCGGTTGATCCAGCATCTGCTTAATGAGCAAAACTTTGCCGTCGTCCATGCGGGTCGCGCGAAACGTGGCGCCGAAACCGCTTTTAGCGATGGCTTCTTCAATCACATAGTGGCGGCGGCCCTTCAGGCGCTCACCCGGAGACAGCAGACCGTCTTTCGCATCTTTGATCGTAGTGAAGGACGCCTGCCGCAACTTGCGCGCGACTTTCAATGGCGCAGCCGAGCCACCGCACGCGTCGCAAAACATCGCGCCGGCCAGGAGCTTTTCACCACATGTACTGCACGTCTGCATAAGTTAAGTAAAAACCCGAGGAGGTTGGGGGGCCGCCGCCCGCGGTCCTTTCGGACGCGGGGGCAGCTTGACGGTCCGAAAGCACCGCCGCCGCCGGCCCCCCAACCTCCTCGGAGATTGTTCCTTTAGCTGATCAGAAGACGCGTTTTCTTCGCCTCGTCCTTGATCGTCGCCAGTTCGTTCGCGCTGGACTTGCCCGCGCGGACGTCGTTCGCCAATCGAGTCAGGGCGCGGGTTACGCGGTCCTGGCCCAGGTTGCTGGCGATACGGGTTGTATTTTGAATCAACCGAGTCGCTTTATCCTTGTCGCCATCTTCCAAGCTCGCTTGGATTTGCTGGCCGTTCAGGTGAACCTGAAGGACCTGGCTGGCGCGGAAGACGTCCTGGTCAACCTGACCGAGTTCGGCTTCCTTGTCGGTCGTGCGCAACTTCACCGCCACGGCTTCCGTGCGGTTTCCGTCGTACACACCTTCCACCGTGAAAAGCGGGACTTCCACGCCTTCTTGTCCGGGACCTTGAGAGCTGGTCTGGACCAAGAACGCGGTTAAATCGCGCGTCATCGAACCGGTCGGGATTTCGAAGTGCTTCGCATTGCCCGGGATGTCGTAGATCACGATTTCGGGGGCCACGCGCGCGATTCGCATCACGCGGGAGCTCACGTTCGTGAAGTGCAACACCAGGTCGCCCACCACGGACGACTGCAGTTTCTGCATCTCGGCTTGCAAGCCTTCCTTGAACTTGTCCATCGCGTTGGCGTGGTAGTACGAACCCCGGCCGAGTTCCGACAAGCGACTGATGAAGTCGGAGTCGTAGTCGTCCGCGGAACCGATACCGATCCCGGTCAACGTGATGTGCTCTTGCTCGGCCACGATCTTTTCGAACTTGTCGAATTTGTCGAGGCGATAACCCTGGTTGTCGGTCGGGAAACCATCGGTCAAGAGAATGACGTGGTTCACGCGCTTTACTTTGTCTCGCTGGTCACGCGCTTCGAACGTCTTGTAAGCGGTGCGAAGTCCCTGCTCGAGATTCGTCACGCCGGAGGGATTCTCCAGTTTGCGAATCGCGTCTTGCATCGCCGCGCGGTTTTCCGCGAGCGAGGCCAAGGGAAACACTTCGCGGGCGTTGGTTCCGAAAAGAACCAAACTCACGCGATCGTCTTCCTTGAGCGAGCCGACGAGTTCCGTCATCGCCGATTTCACCATGGACCATTTGTCGCCGCCCATGGAACTCGACGCGTCGACCAGGAACAATACGTTCGCCGGGACACGCTTCGAAGACGCATTCGGCGTCAATTCCACGAGTGTCGTTGTGCTGAATTCCCCGTCCTTCGGACGGAGATCCGAGCCGTTCTTCGTTGTGATTTTCACGAGTCTCTCCTTCAAGCGGTCAAATACCGCCCCCTCTTCTCCAACCGGCGGTTTGTGCAAGGGGTGTGCCCCCACGGAATACGCAGGAGATGGGCGGGAAAAAGAGCGGGCGAGAGCCCTTTTTGGGCACCCATGTAACGCAGTTTGGCACCGGCCAATGCGAGCGAAGCGAAGCAAACTCGCACCGCGCAGCGGTGCGGGACTAGGCTAGGTTGGTTCTCCATTTTCCTTGTCCCCGAAACTGGACGGTGGCATCTAGAAAACGATGGTAACCGGCGGAGAGGCAAGAGTTAGAGATGTCATCGTCATCGGTGGTGGTATCTGCGGGATCGTTTTCTGTAAATACGCACTCGAAAATCGTCTCGACGTCCTGGTACTTGAAAAAGAGAACGAAATCGGTGGGCTTTGGAGGAAGCTGCCGTCGTGGCAAGATCTCCAGACGCGAAAGGAAGACTGGAGTCTCAACGATCTACCGATTGACGGGGTGACTCAAAGCGACGTTTTCAAAAACATCCAAGCTTGGGTTGACCGATATGCTTTGAATCCCGTGATTCGGCTCGGCCACGCTGTCTCTGAAGTCAAACGTCTCGAGCCGCACTGGGAGGTTCAAACCAACCGCGGCTCCTTCTTAGCCCGCAACTTGCTGGTCGCCAGCGGGATCCAAAACGTCCCCAACCTGCCGGTGATTGAAAGAATCAATCCGGCCGTAAAGGAATACCATTCCTCGCAGTTAAAAAACCCTGAAGAGCTACGAAACAAAGCGGTAACGGTGGTGGGCGGGGGAGCCTCGGCGTTCGATCTTCTGGACCTCGCCCTAGAATACGAAGCCTCTAGTATCAGTTGGATATACCGGTCCACAAAATGGATGATGCCTAGCCTTCAACCCAAAACCGCTAAGGCGATGTTGCGGTTCATGGCTTTCCAACAAATGTGGCAAACCGAGGCATCCATCGAAGGAGCACTCAGAACGCTGCTCGATGCGAAGTATAAGTATTTTGGTATTGAAGCTATCAAGCCCGAGTCGCCATATGAATATCGCCAACAGCAACTCGTTCCCGGTCGCCCACTTCTGATTAGACATTTCAACCAAATTGAACGCTACAAAGGCGAGATCGATAAAATTGAAGGAAACAGCATCAGCGTTGGGAATTCGACCCTCAAAACCGATTGTGTCTTGTACGGTACCGGATACAAGGTCGACCTAACCTATCTTGGTTTGCCGGAATTTGAGAACATAACCCGCACGGAAGAGCTGTCCAAACGATGCGGCACGATTGCACGGTCTTTGGACTATGAGGGCCTTTTTTTTTCTCGGAGTAAGCCTCAGAGATCAAACCAGCACTAGCGCACCCTTCGCGGCGGCAATATGCAGCAAAACGATTATCGCCCACATCAAAGGCAAAATCAGTATCCCCAAGGAACCGCTGTTGAGGAGCGTTCATTTTTGGGACATGCTTACCTTGCTCGCGTCGTTCGATCGCCACAACTATCCGCGACTTTTTTGGAAACTTAAATATCGGTTTCTTTCGTGGTGGTACGTGAAGAAATTGAACAAAACGATTTCAGTTTGAAAGCATCTTCGCGACGCTCCCCTCTGACACTCGACTTGATATTAATCGTGTGCAAGCTTCGGCCTCGGTGAAACAAATAGCCGCCTTATGTAAGGCTATGAAATAATGATGATTCCCCATTTCTGTGCAGCTATTTGTCCGTGATAGTATGAAAGTAGAAGTAGGATTAACAATGGAACTTCTCGAGCCTAAAAAAAAGAAACTCGAAGAAAGCGCCCTCTATCAAGAGGCGGTTTCTGCTGAGTCAAAATTTCCCTCCCGGGAAGCAGCAATTGCCGCGCTTTCCACTGAGCTGGAAGCATTGGCCGCTCAAACGAAAATGTCTGTTGCCGAGGTTCTGAAGTACCGAGAATCGTCTTCGGAATTCAATGAGACCTACGAACGCATTGCCACCTTAGCCCGTCAAATTGATTTTCTAAAGAAGTAATGCCCAAGCACGATTGGAACTCGTTACAGAACTACATTGTAGTTCACGAAAAAACGTTGCGCTTCTACGAGCGTCACATGGAAACGCGGCGATCCTATGTCTACGATAAGTGGACAGACCGGTACGCCACACTCGAATGCAAAGGGATGATTCTACTGACGTCGCACGGCAGCAGAATTCGGATCGATATTGAGAAGGAGATTTTGATCGATTCGACAAACTCGGTGCGTCCACGAGCGCGCACGTATAGTTACTCGTACAGTGCCATTTCGCCCGGAAGGCACACGCTAATTCGCTATTGCAGTCCACACGACGATGCCCATGTCGAGGGCAGCGCATCCCATCATAGGTTTCACCACAAACATGATTTCGCAAGAAGTTCCCAGGGTGTGATTACCCTCCTCGGAAGCGATGAGTGGCCTCACGTAAGCGAGTTTTTGGACGAAGTCCTTCAAAGTTTCTAGAAGAGGTTGGGCATTGCCCGGGCAATACCGAGTCGGAATACTTGAACGCCGCCGCTGCCGTGGGCCTCGCAATGACGGTCGCCCGCGTGTTACGATTTGCGTCTAACCGTTCTCCAGGACAATTCGATGCGCCAAGTTCGTCTGTTTTACGGGTTGGTGTTTGCTTCCGGGGTAAGTGGTCTGCTCTACGAAGTGGTCTGGCAACGCTACCTTGCGATCTTGCTCGGCGCGCAGGCCTGGGCGACCGTTCTCGTGCTGTCGGTTTACTTGGGGGGATTGAGCGCCGGCTACTTTCTTTTCGGTGCGCTCACCCGCCGTTATCGGCGTAATTTAGTGACGCTTTATGCCATGGTCGAAGCCGGACTCGCGCTTTGGGCCTTCGCGTTCCCGTGGTTCTTCCAGCTCGCGTTGAAGGCGATTCCATTCTGGGGTGGTTGGTCGGGGCCGGCGGGAATGGCGCTCGATGTTTGCGTGGCGGTGCTCTTGCTCGGGGTGCCGACGGTTCTGATGGGCGGCACGCTGCCGATCCTCACTCAAGCCTTGAGCGCGAATCTGGATGATGCGAGCCAGACCCACGCCAAGATCTATGGCTTTAATACCGTGGGCGCGTGCTTTGGTTGCCTCCTCACCGGCTATTGGCTGATTCCGCAATTCGGCCTCGCCGCCGCCACGCGCTGGGGCGGCCTATTGAATCTCGCGGTGGGATTGAGTGCGTTTTGGTTGGCCCGGCACTTTAGCGCCACCCGGAAAATTTCCACCAAAGCTTCCAAAGAAAAACTCACCTTAGATGAGGGGCTCTTGCTGGGGATCGGATTTTTCTCCGGCTTCTACTTGCTTGCCCTCCAGACGGTGCTCATTCGCCTCACCGGACTTGCCGCCGGCGCTTCGAATTCGCGCTTCGCGCTCATCGTCGCCATCTTTGTTTTCTGCCTTGGGTTTGGGAGTCTGCTCGTCCGTCGCCTGGGCGAAGCCGGTACACGGCGCCTGTTTTGGAACCAGGCCTTCGCCGCCGTAAGCTTGCTCGCGCTGTATTGGACCGGTGACGCCTGGTCGTGGGGCGCGCACTTAATGCGGGCGCTGTTGAAAGATATTCCCCAAGCGTATGCGGTTTATCAGTCGATGCTCGGGGGCGTGTTGTTCGCGCTGCTGGCGGTGCCGATCGGTCTTTCGGGTCTCACCCTTCCACTTTGTTTTCACTTCCTAAAATCCCAATCCGAACGACTGGGCCAGCGCGTGGGTTGGCTTTACGGGGTGAATACCTTGGGTTGTATCGCCGGCGCTTTTTTTGGCGGCTTCTGGCTATTGAACTTCTTCAATCTCGATCAGGTTTTCAAACTTTGCATTCTCTGCGTCGTGGTGACCGCCGCGGCTGCGGCCTATCTCGCCCGTCCGTGGGGAACGGCGCGGGCCTTTCGGCCCGTGGCGGCCGCGGGCCTACTGACGTTGGCCACGGTCGGAGCGGTTTTGGCACCCCGTTACCATTCGGAACGCTTCATTCAGCCTTTTCGCAATCCCCAACCGCTCGACGTCACCTTTCAAGGACCCGATGCCTTTGGCCGCTACCTCGGCCGCAATATGAATCTGGTTTTTTGGAAGGACGGGCCGAATACCACGATGGGGGTAGGCGCCGCTCCCAAGACCGGCGAAGAAATTTCCCGCACGATCTTCGTCAATGGCAAGTCGGACGGGAATACCAATGGCGATCGGTTGACGACGAATATGCTGGCGCATTTGCCCGGGCTTTTTTCGGATGACCCCGCGCGGGTTTGCGTCATTGGTTTTGGCACCGGGATGACGGTCGGTACGTTGTTGAAGTACCCCATGGTGAAAGCCATCGAAGTGGCCGAAATCTCCGGCACGATCATCCTGAATGCTTCCCGGTTCGATCGTTACAATGGCGGTGCCGCCCTAAGTGACCGCGTGCATTTTCGCGAAATGGACGCGATGCGCCTGCTCGGCAGTGGGCGCGAAAAGTTTGACGTCATCATCAGTGAACCCAGCAACCCGTGGGTTTCGGGCGTCGAGAATCTGTTTGCGATGGAGTTCTACGATCTGGCGCGCAAATCGCTCTCCGATCACGGTCTCTTCGTGCAGTGGATCCACACGTACTCGTTTTCCGATGAATTGCTCAAGCGCGTGGTGGCGACGATGGGCCGGGCTTTCCCCTACATTTCAATCTACCAATTGCGATCGGGCGACTACGGCTTGGTGGGAGCGCTGACGCCGATCTCGCGTTCACAACTGCTGCGAGCGGAAGAACGCTTCAACCAGCTCCCGTCCGTTCAGATGGACATCGCGTTGGCGGGACTGCCCAGCTTCCCCACCGTGCTGGCCCTCGAAGTCATGACCCCATCGAGTGTTCGCCAGATCGTGGAGAGCACGGGTGAGGTCCACACCTTGACGCACCCCAAACTGAGCGACGAAGCGGCTAAGGCTTTCTTCACCGGCAGCTACGCGAATGTCGATGATTTCCGTCGCCGGTACCGTTCGTACTTCAAGCACCTCGGTGACTCTTTGCTCCGTCAGTACTACGGCGATCGCCCGATTCCGGCGGCGGTGGCAAAAACCTTTCAGGTCGCGTTCTGTTCCAAGGATGGCGTCAAAGCCGATTACCTTTGCCGCGAAACCCTGCTGATGTCCGAGTTTGAGGCCAAGGTTGCGGCCCAGGTGGCGCCGGATTGGTACAGCGACCCTTCCCGCGCCTTGGCTAGCCTTCCCCTCTTTCGGCCCAAGGCCACCGCCCAGTTCGGAGAACCCCAGCTCCAGGAAGCCTTCGAGCGTTTTGATTCCTTCAAGCGCTATGCTTCGCCGGTTTTCCACATCACCCAGTCGCAGTTGGTGGCGCCGGTCGATGCTTGCTTGAAGGCTACGCCGCGGTCTTCGGAAGTTTGGGGACAATGCTTGCTGCAAAAGGTGCTGATCTTAGAATGGCTGGCCAACCCCAGCGAAGGATTGAGGAACGCCCGACGGGCCTACTTGGATTGGTTCCCAACGCTATCGCCAAAGTCGGCAAGCTACGGCAAGCTGCGAGAAGCGCGGGAAATCCTGGAGAAGATGTAAATGCGATCCGGCAAAGTTTCGGTGGGTTGGTTTCCGTTGGTGTTCATGTCGGGCGCGGCGGCGCTAATCTACCAGGTCACTTGGCAGCGGTACCTTGGCATTCTGCTCGGCACCCAAAGCAAATCCATCGCCATTGTGCTGGCGATTTTTCTCACCGGCATGGCGCTAGGCTATTTTACTTTCGGCCGCTTCACGCAGATTCGGCGTTGGAATTTACTGACCGCATTTGCGGTGACCGAAGTGCTACTCGCCTTCTGGGGCATTGCCTTTCCTTTGCTCTTCAAAGGCGCCCAGGCGGTCACCGCTGCTTACTATGCACGCTTTGGCGTGCAAAGCTCGGGGATTGATCTCCTCTGCGCGCTCTTTCTCCTGGGGCCGCCCACGTTTTTGATGGGGGGAACACTCCCCTTACTGACTCAAGGCTTGAGCGCGGACGCCGCGGCCGCCAGCCGCTTGCACGCCCGCATTTATGGTTGGAATACCGTGGGTGCCGCTTTCGGCGCGTGGTTGGCCGGATACTTTCTCATTCCCCTGACCGACTTGCCGGTGACGGTCACCATCGCCGGGTTGTTCAATACGGTCGTGGGCGGCGTGAGTTACTTTGCCTACGCCCGTAACGCGAGTGTCGCCGCCCGCAAAACTCCGGCCCGAAAAAAGGAAATCTGGGATCGTCGGGCTTGGATCTTGGTCGGCGTGGCCCTGCTTTCCGGATTCTGCGTCTTCACCCTGGAGAATGTGTTTGTCCGGTTGGTGGGTTTAGCCACCGGCCCTTCCCAGACGAACTTCACTTTGGTGGTGGCGGTCTTCGTTCTGGCGTTGGGGTTGGGAAGTCTGGGGGTGCGTCGGGTCGCCGATTGGAGCGATCGCCACTTGCTTTGGAATCTTTTGGCGGTTGCGACGGCTTTGCTCGCGCTGTATTTCTCCGCGGATTACTGGCCGTACTGGGTCTACCGCGTGCGCGTGGTGTTTCGGGATATTCCCGCCGCCTACACCGTCTTTCAAATCGCCGTAGGCGCGCTTTTCTTCGGCCTTTTCATTTTCCCCATTGCGCTTTGCGGTTTGACCCTTCCACTTTGCTTCCACCTTTTGAAAGAAAAAGCGGAGACTCTCGGGGATCGCGTGGGCCGCCTTTACGCGTTCAATGCGATGGGCTGCATCTTGGGCGCGGTGGCGGGCTATTGGCTTTTGACCTGGTTAAACCTCGACCAGCTCTTCCGCCTTTGTGTCTTACTTTTCCTGTTGAGCGCCCTAGGGGCCTTGGCAATTGCGGGCTTCCGGCCGTTTGAGCGGGCATTCCAGTTGGCGACACTCTGGATTCTGGCGTTAGCGACTGGGGTGGTTTTCGCGCCGGATTTGGATCGGCGGATGTTCCTCCAAGCTTTCCGGCAGACCCGGCCCATCGAGGATGCGTTGACCGGGCGTGAGGGGTTTGCCCGCACCTTGTCGCGGGTGGGCGAAACGATCTTCTATAAGGACGGTCCGGAAGCGTCGGTCGCCGTGGTCCGTTCTCCCGCGCAAGGTCAAGAGTCCACGCGCTCGGTCATTATCAACGGCAAGTCGGACGGCAGTACCGGCGGGGATCGCCTCACCATGAGTTTGACCGCCCATCTTCCGGGGTTGTTGGCGCCGCGACTGAATCGGGCTTGCGTCATTGGTTTCGGTACCGGGGTAACGGCGGGTGAGTTGGCCCGCTATTCCGAAAACCAGAGCGTGGATCTCGTTGAACTCTCGGGAACCTTGCTCAAACAGGCCTCACTCTTTGATGCGTACAACGGGGAAGTCAGTCAAAACGCGAAAATCCGACTCCACGAAATGGATGCCTTCCGATTTCTGGCCGCGGGCGACGCTTACGACCTGATTATTAGTGAACCCAGCAATCCGTGGGTCGCGGGGGTGGAGAATCTTTTCACCGCTGAATACTACCAGCTCGCTAAGAAGCGCCTGAGCGAAGACGGCGTCTTTGTCCAATGGGTGCAACTCTATTCCTTCCAGGACGTTCTCGTGCGTCGGGTCTTGGCCACCCTTTCCCAGAACTTCGCCCATGTTCGCGTGTTCAAAATGTTGGACTCCGATATTGCTTTGGTGGCGAGCAACCGTCCCCTCGGAGCCGAGGCGGTTTCCCGCGCGGAGACGCGTTGGGCGGCGAACCCCGCGGTCGCCACGAGTCTAAAGGCGTTGGGGATCTCGGGGGTGGAAGTTGCCCTTGGCATGGAGCTCCTGCCGCCGTCATTGGTATTCGTGGCGGCGCAAGGTTCGCCCATCTACCATTTGGATACCCCGCGGCTTAGCACCGATGCGGCGCGAGCGCAGTTCTTAGGCCAGACGGCGTCACTGATCGAGGAGCGGCGCAAGATCCCGACTTACGGTTTGGCCCAGTCGGAGCTGCTCCTGAGTCGCCGTTCACCGCGGATCTCATTCGAACAAGCGGAAGTGTTTCGCAAAGCTTATTGTGATCACCCGGTGGCAAAGAGTCGCGCGCTTTGTGAAGAAGTGTTGGTTTACGAAAAGTTTCTGCGGCCGGACATTGCCTTTGAGCGCGCCTTCGGGGAGACGTTAAGGCCGGAAGTCCTTGTGAATCTCGAAATGATGCGCATGCCGGGAAAGATCACGCGGATCGATCGGGTGGAGCTCAGTGCGATCCACTCCGCAGTGCAGACGTTTCGCACCTACACTTCCGCACTGGCGCCGTTGCCGACCCAAGGGCTGGAGGCCCGGTTAGATGCTTGTTTGACCCTCAATCGGGCCGACGCCCGGATGGCGGGCGAATGCCTGATCGAGAAGATTGCTTTGCTGGAGTTCAGCCGTCCCGGCTCCGAAAGCTGGGGCCGAACGGTCAACCAATACCGGCAGTGGTTTGCCGTCTTGCCAAAAGACACGCCCGACTACGCGATCTTTGCCGAGGTCGCCCGGGCGCTGCGAAGTGTTCCCGAGGGTCCGCGCGGAATTGCTTCGGACCGGGAATAGCTATTTCGTCGCAACCTTTTCGGAATAGGGTGCGCCCACGGGTTGGCCCTGGGTGTCTAAATCCTGAAAGCGGAGATAGACTGCCGCGACATCGTTCTTCTGCTTTTCGTCGGTGACCGAAAAGAGCGAATCGGAAAGCGCCCCCGCGACGTCCGCCTCGGCGATCACTTCGAGCACTTGCCGCGTCCAACCATCGGGTTCGCAAAAGGTCTGGCCGTCCTTCGCAAATGTCTTACTGCAGAGGAACACGGCGGAACGACACTGATCGGCTTCGAGCCAAGTGCGCACACTCATCAAGCCTTGGTAGTCGATGCGGCCGCGTTTAAACGCGACGAGAAAGCTAAACCAAGTGGGCTCCCGTCGCGCTTCGTTGAAATCGAGCGAACCGCGGAAGTTATCCGCCACCACGCGGGTCAAGCGATGGGTATCCCTCGCGCCATTGCGATTGCCGTCGTCGCCGACAAAGAAGATATCCGGCTCGCCCAGTTTCCCGGTGGCGATGGCGTCGTCCTGCTCTAGCTTCACATTGATTTTGGTATAGAAATCAAAAGGTGCCCAAGGTTGCTTGGCCGCTTTCGAGGCCGCCCGGGTCGAAAGGATTTCGCAGCGCGGGCCGGCGGCTTCTTCGATTCTTTTTACGCCGACATCGAGATACGAGCGTTCATTTTTCAAGGCTTCGTATCCATCCACCCGCAATGAAACGAGGCTTTGCCGGACCTCGCTCGCGCCGGCCGTGCTGGCCAAGAACAAACCGACATAGGCAAACTGGTGCAATTGATTGATTGTCATTTTCCCCCCATCCCAATAACGAGACGAGAGTAGCAATGGGCGGTCGAGGCCGTCAACGCGCCGCCCTTATCTCACGACGTGTCGCGTCAATCTGCTTTTACGGCAATGGCGAGTTCGAGAACTTTCTCGTTGGGGATCGGTTGGTCGGTTTGGTGGATGCGGCGGTACCAGTAGTAGTTGCGCAAGACGGAGCCAACGTACTCCCGAGTTTCCTTAAAGGGGATCAAGTCGGTGAACAAAATCGGATCGTCGGTCGGGTAGCTGCGTGTCCAACCTTTTAGCTTGCCCGGTCCGGCGTTGTAACCGGCCAGTGCCAGATGGACTTGCCCGTTGGTCTTCTTCAACAATTCGGCCACGTACTTCGCTCCCACCGCGATATTGGTTTCGGGATCGAAGAGGTTGGGGCGTTTTTTCCAACGCCGCCCGGTCTTAGGCAATACCTGTAAAAGACCATGGGCATTGGCACTGGACACCGCGTTGGCATCGAACGCGCTCTCGCGGCGGGCAATGGCGAGCAAAAAGTACGGGTCCATCCCCCCGGACTGTTTTTCGAAGATGGGAAAAAGCACTTTGGGAAAATACAGTTCGAGCGTTTGTCGCGAGATCAAACTGGGGTTTTGGTACAGCACATCGGAGAGGATGGAGATCTTGGATTTATAATCGCCTTGTTCTTTTTTCAGCTCCGCGAGGTAGAGCATCACCTCGGGCTCGAGCCCGCGTCCGCGCGAGTGGGCGACGGCCCAATCCAAGACCGTCGAGGCCGACGCATCAAAACCAAAGCGATGGAGAATCTCCACTTGTTCCAAAAGCATATTCACTTCGGGATCTTGGCGCGCACGCTTCGAGGAATGGCCCGACGACTTGGCCAACAGTTCGCCCGGATCCTTTCCGGCGGCGGTTTGGGCAACCAGACTATGAAAAGAAAAGGGGTACTTCCCTTGGAGGTTAGCCAAAGTCTCCTTGGCTTCCGAAGCTTCCTCGAGCTTAAGCTGCGTGCGGTACAGCCAGTATAAGGCCCGGCCCACAAACGTACCGGAAATCGCGGCCGAGGTTTTCAGGACGGCTTTCGCGGCGGCGAAATCCCCCTTGGCGTAATACATAAGACCCGCGCGCGTCAGCACCTGCTCCTGATCCGCCGGCGCATCCTTCATGCAACTTCCGCCTTTTTCGTAAAGGCGTCCAATTTCTTCGTAGCCGACTTTGGTCGGGAGGCGATCTTCGAGGCTGGCGGCAATGGCCACCGCCGCGTTGTTCGGGCATTCCGATTCGCGTAGCGCCGCCAGTTTCAATGCCTTCATCGCGCCCGCTTGTCCCTTGGGCATTCCGCGGAGCAGCCCAGGGACGGGCGCGCTCCGCAAGTCGGCCCAGTTCAACACCTGATGCTTTGCGCCCAAGTGCGGGCGGTAGGTCTTGCCTTGGTATCGCACCGGCAATGCCTCTTTTTGCACTTCCTTGGCGCAGGCCTCGAGCTTCTCGCGATTGAGCACGCTGAAACAAAAGACGGAGGCGACGGGCGTCGCGCGGCAGTTTGCTTCAAACTGTTGTTGGTGTTCGGAGTGGAGGCGCTTTTGGATCAAATCGTCGAAGAGCTTTGCCATGGGAAAGGCGGGATCTTCGGCCGGGCCGCGATCGGCGTTATCGGCCGCGAGCCGCGTGTCGGCGGAGGTGCAGCCGGCGAGCAAAACCAGGCAAAGCAGAACGAGACTTTTGGGCATCGATTTTCCTGAAAGAGAGTAGGGGAGGTGGGACCGTTCTTCATTCTATCGCGACTTCGCGATTCGCGGTGCCGTAACGCGTCACCACTGTCGAACACTTTGAGTGAACGCCGGTGGCAACCGGTCCGTCCACTGGCTGGTTTCGGTGGCCCGGGAATTGCTCAAAGCACCCCTGCCGGTAGGGCGTACCCGACGGGTGCGCGAACGGCTTGAGGAGAGAGTGATGCGTCGTACGTTTTTGATTTTGATGGTGTCGATGGTGTTCTTGGCCGGTTGCGGCCAGGACTGTTACTACGGTGGGGGGTACGGGTACCAGCAGCCGTACAATCCGAATTGCGCGTACCAACAGTACCCGCAAACCCAATACCCACAGCCGTATCCGCAATACCCGCAGTATCCGCAGTATCCGACGACGGGATACCCGCCGACGGGTGGCTATTATCCGCCGACGCAGCCGCCGGTGTATCCTTGCCCGGCGAATAACCCGTACTGCTATCACGAAGTTCAGGAATAATTAGTCATTGCGAGGGCCGGTCGTTGCGAACGCAGTGAAGCAACCTCGCATCGCCAAGGCGATGCGGGATTGCCGCGTCGCTAGCGCTCCTCGCAATGACCGCTAGCGATTCAGCGCTTTTTCCCAGGTCACGCGTTTCGCGTCGGTTTCATTGTATTGTTTTTGGTATTCGGCGCGACGGCCGGTCCATTGATTGAGCTGTTGCTGCAGCGGCTGGCGCCGGGAGCGGATATTGCGCAGGTTGCGGTCGACACCGGCCATGAGTTCTTTCACTTTCGCCGTTTTGGAATCGGCATCGACTTTCCAGCGCTCGCGATCCGCTTGTTCCAGGCGAGCGGCTTCTAGCTTATCCTGCAGGGCCGCATCATTGATTTCCTTTTGGGCGTTCTTTTGGCCCTCTTCCCATTTGGCGAGATCGCGGCGCGCCTTTTCATTCTTGCGCATTTCCGCTTCGGCTTGGGCGAGGTATCCCTCGTACTTTCGGCGCAAATCCAAATGCTCTTTTTCTAGCCCATCCAATTCCTTCAACTCGCCGCGGATGGTGTCGAGATTCTTATCCGAGGTGGCGAGGTTTTCCTTCAAATCCTTCAAATTGTTTTCGAGGACCGTGATGTTTTCCCGGAGGCGCCGCTTGCCGGTGGCGCTTACCACGGGCTTTTCGAGTTCTTCTTGCGAGGGCAGGGTGGCGGCCGGGAGCTGTCCAACCGGAACGTCCGCGCGGAGGTACCGAGCGGCCAGGCTAAGTCCGAGCGCGAGGGCGATGAGCAAAGGTCTCATTCGTTCATTTTAGCACAGGCTCGGGGCTAGCGAGGCGCCGCAGCACGGCGTCCGATACCCAGTCCTGGGGGCCCAGCCATTTGTAGCGGACTTTTCCGTCGGAGCCGATCCAGTAGGTTTCGGGAAATCGGCTGGTGCCCATGCTTTCTGCAAAGACGGCATCGGGGTCGTGGAGAATCCAAAAACTGGGTTGAAACGGGAGCGTTTTTTGGAGGGCTAAGACCTCCGCCACGTGTTCATCCACCGAGATGGTGATCAGGCGCGGAAGATTGGGGTCCTTCTTTGCCTCGAGTTGGCGATTCAGATGTTCGAGCGAGGGCAGTTCTTCGATACACGGGGCACACCAGGTCGCCCAGAAGTTCACCAGAAGGCCTCCCGGGTGTTGAGCCGCCAGCTCGGATAGCTTTACGTTCGGTCCCGCGCCGCTGGCCTTAATCGTTGGAAAAGTCTTATCGAGGGGAAAAACCGCGCTTTCGGTGGGTTGCACTTCGCTCGCGGTATAGAGGAAACGTCGCTTCTGCAATAAATCGGGCAAAACCGCCAGGGCTAGTAGGATAAATAGGATCCCGGCGGCGTACCACCCGGAGCGCAGCTTGGAGGACCGAGCGGTCAATTATTTGTCCGAAGCTTTGGCCTTGGATTTAGCGGCTTTTTCTTTGGCCGGTTTTTCTTTCGCCGGCTTGTCCTCGCCCGTCGCCTTGGCCTTTACCGCTTTTTCTTTCTTTTCGGACTTTGCCGGCTTCTTGCCCGCCTTGTCCTTTTTGCCGGCTTTGTCGGCGTTTGGATCCGGCAGATAGCGGAACAAGCACATTTCCGCGTTATCCCCGGGGCGTTTCTTCGCCAGACGGATCATCTGGGTGTAACCACCGGGGCGATCTTTGAAACGAGGAGCTAACGACGTGTAGAGACGGTCCAAGACGTTCCGCACGCGGTTTTCGCCCGGAGTGTGGGTCTGGGTCGTCCCCAAGATCTGGACGATGCGGCGGCGCGAATGGAGGTCGCCCCGTTTGGCCAGCGTAATCACGCGATCCGCGAACCAGCGCAATTCCTTCGCGCGCGCCGGAGTCGTGCGAATGGCTTCGCGCTCGATCAAGGCCAGCGTGAGGGAACGCAGCATCGCCTTACGACGATCCGCGCCCATTCCAAGTTTTCTTCCTACGTTAAGATGTCGCATCGGTGCTTTCCAGTCCGTTCGGCCTTAGTTCAGGCTTTCCGGACCTTCTTTCTTCTTCTTGTTGGCGAAATAAGTTTCGGGATCGAAGCTTTCCAGCTTCATTCCGAACGAAAGGCCCATTTCCGTGAGCATTTCTTTGATTTCGTTCAACGACTTGCGGCCGAAATTCTTCGTCTTCAGCATTTCCGCTTCGGTCTTCTGAACCAGCTCACCGATATACTTGATACCGGCGTTCTGCAGGCAGTTGGCCGAACGGACCGAGAGTTCGAGCTCGTCGACCGTACGATAGAGATTGTCGTTGATCTTCTCTTGTTCAATGACCGCCACCGGCTCTTCCGGTTCCAAGCTCTCATCGAAGTTGATGAAGATGCTCAGCTGATCTTTAAGGATCTTAGAGCTGTAGGCCACGGCGTCTTCGGGACGCACGGAACCATCCGTCCAAACTTCAAGTTCCAGACGATCGTAATCGGTGCGCTGACCGACACGAGACTGGGAAACCACGTAGTTCACTTTGCGCACCGGCGAGAAGAGCGCGTCCAACGGGATCACGCCCGCCGGGAGGTCTTCCTTGCGGAGGTTTTCCGCGGTGACATAGCCCTTGCCGTACTCCAATCGGAGTTCGGCGCGGAACTTCGCATCCTTACCCATCGTGCAGATGTGCTGCTCGGGGTTCAAGATTTCCACCGCGTCGTCGACTTGAATGTCCGCCGCCGTCACCACGCCCGGTCCGCTCTTTTCGATGATCACCGTGCGGGGGCCTTCGACGTAGAGCTTGAAGCGAACTTCCTTCAGATTGAGAAGGATGTCGGCGGTGTCTTCGATGACATCCGAAATCGCGGAGAACTCATGGAGCACTCCGTCGATGCGCACGGCCGTGATGGCCACGCCCTGAAGCGACGACAAAAGGATGCGACGCAAGCTATTGCCGATCGTCGTACCGAATCCACGCTCGAGCGGCTTGGCCGTAAAACGTCCATAGGTATCCGTCAGCGAGTCGCGTTCCACTTCCAAGCCCTTCGGCTTGATCAGATTGCGCCAATTCTTTGGGGCGAGAGAGATCTCCATTTATTTTCCTTATCTCGAGTAAAGCTCGACAACTAAATTTTCTTCAATCGGGAGCGTGACATGGTTGCGCTCGGGCAGGTACTTGACCTTCCCCTTGAAGTCTCCGGGATTGAATTCCAACCAATCGGGTACGTCGCGCTTCTTGGCGTTTTCCATTGCGCGCATAATCGGAACGGCCTTCTGGCTCTTCGGTCGAACGCTGACCTCTTCTCCGACTTTCAAAATCGTATTGGGAACGTTCACCGGTTTCCCATTCACCAGGAAGTGAGAATGGATGACCAGCTGACGGGCTTCCTTGCGGCTATCGGCCAGACCCATACGGTAAACGATCGTATCCAGGCGTGACTCCAGCGTGCGCAAAAGCATCAAGCCCGTGGCGCCCCGCTTGCGGTTCGCAATTCCGAAGTAGCGCCGGAACTGCTTCTCAAGCAGACCGTAGATACGCTTCAGTTTCTGCTTTTCGCGCAGCTGAAGGCCGTAGTCGGACACCTTCGTGCGGCGCTGGCCATGCTGGCCGGGCGGATACGAACGGCGTTCAAACGCACATTTGTCGGTAAAACAACGCTCACCCTTCAAGAAGAGTTTCGTGTTTTCCCGACGACAGAATTTACAGTTCGAAGAAGTGGTTCTTGCCACGTTTCAATGCTCCCTAATCAAACACGCCGACGCTTCGGCGGACGGCAACCATTGTGTGGAATCGGAGTGATGTCGCGTATCAGATTGATTCTCAAGCCCGCCACTTGAAGTCCGCGCAAAGCGGTTTCACGGCCGGCACCCGGTCCATTCACAAAAACGGAAAGTGAGCGCACGCCATTATCCACGGCCATGCGCGCAGCGTCTTCGGCCGCGACTTGGGCGGCGAAGGGCGTGCTCTTACGCGCGCCTTTGAAACCCTTTTTACCCGCCGATGACCAGCAGATCACCGCGCCCGTGGGGTCGGTAATGGTGACGATCGTGTTGTTGAACGAGCTCTGGATATAAGCCAGTCCGTTCGGAATTTCACGACGTCCGCGTTTTTTCTTCGCGGGTTCTTTCGGTGCTACCGCCGCAGCGGCGGCTTCGGTAGGTTTTTCTGCCGTCTCGGGCGCCTGATTTTCTGTGCTCACATTTTCCTCAAAACTACTTCATCACTTTAAGCTGTTTGCGAACGGCAACCGTTTTGCGGGGGCCTTTACGGGTGCGGGCGTTCGTATGGGTGCGTTGACCGCGAACGGGCAAGCCTTTGCGATGGCGGATGCCGCGATAGGTACCCAAATCCATCAAGCGCTTAATGCTCATTCCCACGACGCGACGCAGTTCGCCTTCGACGTCATAGTTCTTGTCTAGGTAATCGCGGATTTTCACCAAGTCTTCTTCGGTGATGACGTCCGTTTTTACATTGGGATCGACATTCACTGCCTTTAGAACACGACGCGAAAGACTGCGTCCGACTCCGTAGACATAGGTTAGACCCACTTCAATCCGTTTGTTTCTGGGGAGATCGACCCCTGCGACACGTGCCACGCGTTAACCCTGCCTCTGTTTGTGCCGAGGGTCTTCGCAAGCGACGCGAACTACGCCGCCCCGCCGTAAGACCCTGCATTTATTGCAGATTTTCTTCACTGATGCTCTGACTTTCACGACGTTTTTAGCCCCTGAAATTGAACGAAGGTCATATTTAGGCGACTCGACATTAAATTGTCAATTCCGTTCATCAAATTCACTTCGCTCGGTACGTAATCCTGCCCCGCGTCAAATCGTAAGGCGAAAGCTCGACCGTCACTTTGTCCCCGGCCAGGATCCGAATGTAGTGCATCCGCATCTTGCCGGAGATATGAGCGAGGACAACCTTACCGTTGGCGATTTCGACCCGAAACATGGCGTTGGGGAGCAGCTCCCGCACTACCCCCTCGACCTGAATCATCTCTTCTTTAGGCATGCGTCCCTTCCACTCGCAAGGACCCCAAAATGGAGTCAAATCGGGCGGGATCCCATTCGGTCAATACCTCCGCGGGCCCATCCGTAATGGCTAAGGTGTGTTCGAAGTGGGCCGAAAGTTTCCCGTCTTCCGTCACCGCGGTCCATTGGTCGTCCAAAACTTTTACGCGCGAACCCCCTTCGTTGATCATCGGTTCGATGGCGATCGTCATCCCGCGTTTGAGCTTCATCGTGGAAGCTCCCGCGGCGTAGTTGGGAATTTGCGGATCTTCGTGCAGGCGCGTGCCAATGCCATGGCCGACGAATTCGCGCACAATCCCGTACCCGAAAGGTTTCACGGTTTCTTCCACCGCGCGGGCGATATCCTTGATCGTATTGCCTTCACGGGAAGCGTCGATCGCGGCGTAAAGCGCATCGCGCGTGGCGCGCATGAGCTGAGCGCTGCGCGGAGAAATCGCTCCCACCGGAACGGTGACCGCGCTGTCGCCGTAGAATCCGTTGAAAACCAAACCGTAGTCGCAGCCGACGATATCGCCTTCTTTCAAAACGCGGTTCGTCGGAATGCCGTGGACGACTTGCTCATTTACCGATGTGCATAGGGTATGGCGGTAACCGTGGTACCCCTTGAACGCAGGCTTCGCGCCGCGCTGCAAAGTCAACTCCTCGGCCGCCGAATCCAACTCCAAAAGCGTGATTCCCGGCCGAACCATCGCCGCCACTTCGCGTAGGACTTCCGAAACGAGTTTCCCCGCTTGCCGCATCAGGTCCAGTTCTCTTTTTGATTTCACGGAAACCATGGCTAGCTCAGAATCTTCACGAGTTCGGTCTGGAGTTTATCCACCGGAGTGTTGGCGTTGAGTTCTTTGAGCTTTTTCGCGCTTTTGAAGTAGTCGAGAAGCGGTTGGTTTTGTGCGGCAAACACTTCGAGGCGGCGAGCGACGACATTTTCCGAGTCATCCGGACGTTGCACAATCGTTGCGCCGCACGCATCGCAAATCCCCGGTTTCTTGGGGGGCATGTGTTTCACGTGGTAGGGCTGCCCGCACTTCGAGCAAACGCGTCTTCCGGTCAACCGCTCCAAGAGCAAATCGTTCGGCACTTGAAAATAAATCGCCCGATTGGGCCGCGTCGCATCGTTCTTGTCCAGCGCTTCCGCCTGAGCGACCGTCCGGGGAAATCCATCCAGGACAATTTTGGACTGCGCCGGAAGCCGACCCAAGGCTTTTTCGATGAGCTCAATCATCACCCCATCGGGAACCAGTTCGCCGGCGTCGATGAATTTCTTGGCCTTCATTCCGACGTCAAAACCCTGTTGAATGGCGGCGCGCAGCATATCTCCGGTGGAAAGATGAATGGAACCGAGGTCCTTGGCGAGAATCTTGGCCTGTGTTCCTTTACCGGAACCGGGAGCGCCCAGGAATACGGTGATATCCACGGTGCGCTAACCCCGACGGCCCCGAAGCTTCGCGTTTTTCATGAAGCCTTCGTAATCCCGCGTGAGCAAGAAGGTCTGGATCTGCGAAACGGTATCGAGGGCCACGCCGACGAGAATCAGCAGGGTCGTGCCGCCGAAGAAGAACGAAACCTTGAATCGCGTCATCAAGAAGTCGGGCAGCAAGCAAACCAAAGAGATGTACAAGGCGCCGCCCACCGTAATGCGGGAAAGTACGCGGTCGATGTAGTCGGCCGTGTTTTTTCCCGGACGGATCCCCGGAATATAGCCACCATACTTCTTCAGGTTCTCGGCCACATCCTCCGGATTGAAGACTACGGCCGTGTAGAAGAAGCAGAAGAACACGATCAAGCTAACGTAGAGCACGTAGTAGAGCGTTCCTCCGCGCTGGATCATGTCGCGAATCGAGTCCGAAATCGGGTTCGAAGGCAAAAAGGCAATCACCGTCAAAGGCGCCATCAGCAAGGATGACGCGAAGATGGGCGGGATCACACCACTGGTATTGATCTTCAAGGGCAAGTGGGCCGACTGACCACCATACAGGCGGCGACCGACCTGGCGTTTGGCGTACTGGATCGGCAAGCGGCGCTGGCCTTGCTCAAGGAAAATGATGACACCCACGATCACGACCATGAACGCGATCAAGACCACCAAGAGCAACGGAGAAAGCTGGCCGTCTTTCACCATCTGGAAAGTTTGTTGGGCTCCGAGCGGGATTCCCGCCGCGATTCCCGCGAAGATGATGAGAGAAATGCCGTTGCCAATCCCGCGGTCGGTGATCTGTTCTCCGAGCCACATGATAAACGCGGTTCCGGCGGCCAATGTCACCATCGCCACGAACTTAAAGTGCACGCCCGGCATGACGAAGCCGGCATCGGCACTCATCAAAGCGGAGGCGATCGAAAAGCCTTGGAACATGGCCAGTACGACCGTTGCGTAACGAGTATACTGGTTGATCTTCCGACGGCCCATCTCGCCCTCCTTCGAGAGCTGATTCAAATGGGGCCAAACGGAAGTCAGTAGCTGGAAAATAATGGAAGCGCTGATATAGGGCATGATCCCCAGCGCAAAGATCGACGCGTTCTCCAACGCCTGCCCCGAGAACATATTCAGCATTCCGAACAGAGTGTTCTGGTTCGACTGAAAGAACTTGGAAAGGGATTCCGTGTTGATACCGGGAACGGGAATATGGCACCCGATCCGATAAACCCCCAACATTCCGATTGTGAAAAGGATCCGGCGCCGAAGCTCCGGAATCTTAGTGAGACCCTCAACCGCCGCCAACGTTGCTCTCCTCTGCCGACTCGCCTGGTAGTTTGATTTCCTCGACCTGGCCACCGGCCTGATTGATCTTTTGCGTCGCCGACTTAGAGAATTTATGCGCTTTAACGATTAACTTCTTAGTGAGACTGCCTTCGCCGAGGACCTTGATCAGCGCATCCGCCGATTTGATAAGTCCCGCCGCCAGCAACGTTTCCGCGTTCACCGTGTCGCCGCTCTTGAAATGATTTTCCAAGGTGAAAACATTTACGACGCTGTAGTGGCGTCGGAAGGGCGCCGTGAAACCGAACTTCGGTAAACGGCGATACAGGGGCATCTGCCCCCCTTCGAAACCACGTGGCCGCCCTTTTCCGGTACGAGCGGTCTGCCCCTTGCCGCCGCGACCGGCGGTTTTTCCCAAGCCGGATCCGGTGCCACGGCCGCGACGGATACGTTCCTTGCGGGAACCTTCCGCGGCCTGCAAATTGTCGAGCCCTAATGCCTGTTCTTGCGGCATCCGCTTACCCCTCTACTTCTTTAAGGCTAACGAGGTGAGGCACACGAGCGACCATTCCACGAATGGCGGCGGTGTCTCCCACGATTTTTTTCTGACGAATCTTACGCATTCCCAAAGTGCGAACAATCACACGCATCCACTGGGGAGTGCAGATCGGGCTGCGAACCAGTTCGAGTTCAATTTTCTTTGCCATTGCCAATACCCTAGAAAACTAGACGGCCTGACCTTCAGAGGCTCGCGCGCGCCGGATGTCTTCCGGGCTGCGGAGCGACTTCAAGCCGTCCAAAGTCGCCCGCACCAAATTGTGCGGGTTCGTTGTTCCAAAAGCTTTCGTGAGCGCGTTCCGCACCCCGGCCATTTCCAAGACCGAGCGGCACGCGCCCCCCGCGATGACACCGGTACCTTCCGAAGCGGGACGCAACAAAACGCTGGCCGCTCCGAATTTTCCGATGATCTCGTGCGGGAAAGTTCCCTGGTACAGCGGGATCAAAAGCATGTTCTTGCGGGCCGCGTCTCCCGCCTTGCGGATGGCTTCGGGCACTTCGCGAGCTTTACCCAGACCAATTCCGACATGACCATTGGCATCGCCGACGACCACAATCACGCTGAAGCTAAACCGGCGTCCACCCTTTACGACCTTGGCGACGCGGTTGATGTAAACGATGCGCTCCGAAAGATCTAAATCGTTCGGATTAATTTTTTGAAACTTCGCCATTAGAACTTAAGCCCTGCCTCTCTTGCGCCATCCGCGATTGCTTTAATGCGGCCGTGGTAATCAAATCCATTTCGATCGAAAAGAATGCGTTCCACCTTCGCGTCCATCGCCCGCTTGCCGATCAGCGATCCGAGCGATTTAGCCGCCGCGAGATTGTGCCGGGATTTGAGGCCCTTGAAGCTTTCTTCATTCGTATTCGCTTGAGCCAAGGTATGCGCCTTTCCATCATCGATGAGTTGCGCATACAGATACTTATTGCTGCGGAACACCACCAAACGGGCAATTTTACCCTGGTGGCGCTGGATTTTCTTGCGAATCCGCACTTTGCGTTTGAGCCGCGTCGCCAGGCGAGGGCTCGTGGAATTGCGTAATACTTTAGACATCGATCCCTCTTACTTCCCGGCCGTCTTACCCTGCTTCAGGGTGATTTTTTCGCCGACATACCGGATGCCTTTACCCTTGTAAGGTTCGGGCGGACGCACTTTGCGCAAGCGAGCCGCCGTCACTCCGAGCAAGTCTTTGTCGGCACCCTTTAACGTAATCTTTGTGTTCGCTTCCACCGCGGCCGTGATACCGGGCGGCAAATCAAACTCCACCGGATGGGAAAAACCCAGCTGCATGTTCAGCTTGCTACCCGCTGCTTGAGCTCGGTAACCCACCCCCTGCAGTTCGAGCTGCTTGGTGTAGCCTTCCGAAACGCCTTTCACCATATTGGCGATGAGCGTGCGGTTCAAACCGTGAAGCGCACGGGTTTCCGCGGACTCCTTCAAATTCTTTACCTGGACCTCGTCGCCCTTGATTTCAACGGAAATCGCCTCGGGCAGGGTGCGCTTCAAAGAGCCCCCTTTGCCGCTCACTTCCAAGACGGGTTTCTGGAAGGCGACTTTCACGCCCGCCGCGACCTTAATCGGTTTTTTTCCAATCCGTGACATTCCGTGCCCCTTACCAAATCGAACAGAGGATTTCGCCGCCGACTTTCGTCTCGCGCGCGATATCGTCGTTCACTACACCTTTGGAAGTCGAGACGACTGCCATTCCAAGTCCGCCCAAAACCTTCGGGATGCGATCGTACGAAGCGTAAACGCGACGGCTCGGCTTGCTCACGCGGCGAATTCCGCGAATGACCGGTTCGCCCTTGCTCACATACTTCAAGTAAATGCGAAGCACTCCGCGCTGGTCCTGGCGGTACAGCTTGTAATTCTTGATGTAGCCGCCCTTTTTCCACAAGTCGACAATGGCGACTTTCAACTGGCTGGCCGGAACATCCACTTTCGGCTGTTTCGCATGGACCCCGTTACGAACGCGGGTCAACAAATCTGAAATCGGATCGCTCATCATAATTTCTTACCAACTCGCCTTAATCACACCGGGCAAAAACCCCTGAAGCGCCAACTGCCGGAAGCACAAACGGCACAATGCAAACTTACGCAAGAAAGCCCGCGACCGGCCGCAACGCGGGCAACGGTTGTATTTGCGGACCTTGAATTTCGGTTTCCGCGCCGCTTTTACCATCAGGGACGTTTTAGCCATGTGCAGTCATCCTTAGTTCTCTTTCTTTTCTGGTTTGCGGAACGGAATCCCCAGCTTTTCTAAAAGCAGGGTCCCTTCCGCATTATTCTTGGCCGTGGTCACGAAAACCACGTTCATGCCCCGGGCCTTATCAATCTTGTCGTAGTTGATTTCCGGGAAAATGATTTGTTCCTTGATGCCGGTGGTGTAGTTCCCCGCCCCGTCGAAGCCGTTCGGAGACAACCCACGGAAGTCACGCACACGCGGCAGGGCCACGTTGGTGAAGCGATCCAGGAATTCGTACATCTTTGCCCCGCGCAAAGTGACCACCGCACCGAGCGGCATGCCGGCGCGCAGTTTGAACGCGGCAATCGCTTTTTTCGAGCGAGTCATCTTCGGCTTTTGGCCGGTGATGGCAGAAAGTTCCGCCATAGCGGTTTCCATCACCTTAATGTCAGTGGTGGCTTCCTTCAGGCACATGCTCACGACAATCTTTTGCAGCTTCGGGGCCTGCATTGGATTCGTGTAGTTCAATTCCTTCAAGAGCTCCGGAACGAGCTTCTTATTGTAGTGTTCGAATAAACGCGCTTTGACCATAACTACTTATCCAGCTGAAGGTTGTTTTTCCGGTTGAAGCGGACCTTCTTGCCGCCATCCAGGGTTTTCACCGAGGTGCGAACGCCCTTGCCCAGGGAATCCGAATAGAGAAGGACGTTGGACGCGTGAATCGGCGATTCCATTTCCACAATGCCGCCCGGCTCTTTACCGGTAGCCTTCTTGTGGCGCTTCACAACATTCACCTTTTCGACCGTCACTTTGCCCGTCTTATTGTTCACGCGCAAAACCTTACCCGTTTTGCCCTTGTCACGACCGACCAAGACCTTGACGATGTCGTTCTTCTTAACGTGTTTGATCGTTCGCAACATCAGAGCACCTCCGGCGCGAGCGAAATAATCTTCATATAGCCGTCTTTCGAAGGGACGCGCATTTCACGCGCCACCGGTCCGAAGATACGGGTGCCGATCGGCTCCAAGTTGTTGTTCAGGAGCACAGCGGCATTGTCGTCAAAGCGAATGTACGTTCCATCCGCGCGACGGATTTCCTTCTTCGTGCGAACGACAACCGCTTTAGCCACGGTTCCCTTTTTCACTTTAGAAGTCGGCAAGGCATCCTTGATCGCGACGACGATGACATCACCGACACTCGCGTACCGACGGTGACTGCCGCCCAGGACCTTAAAGCACATGACCGTGCGGGCACCTGAGTTATCCGCGACGTTCAAATAGGATTCGTTCTGAATCATCCTAAGCCCCTTTTTCCAATACTTTCAAAAGCCGGTAGGCTTTGTTCTTGGAAAGACGACGCGTCGCAATTGCGACGATCGAATCGCCGACCTTCGCCTCGTTCTTCTCGTCATGAACGAAAATGCTCGTATGGCGAATGACCGCTTTCTGATACAGGCCGTGTTTCAGGCGACGTTCCACCTGAATGACCCGCGTCTTGTTCATTTTGTCGCTCGTCACGACGCCCCGAATGGTCTGGAGCTTCGCTTGACGGGGCTCTTGGTTACTTTCCGCCATCGACTCGATCCTCCGCTTTCGCGCTAGAAGTCTTTTCGCCCAGAACCGTCAACGCGCGCGCGATATCGCGGCGCAGTTTGCGGCTGGCCAAAGTGTCCTTCGCTTCACCACTGAACTTCTTCAGCTTCGAGCGAAACAGTTCTTCTTTCCACTGGCCGACCCGCGCTTTGAGCTCGGGCAAACCCAATTCTCTGAGTTCCTTCGCTTCCATTACAGCGTGACTCCCCGTTGGATAAACTTCGTCTTCAACGGCAGCTTATGCGCCGCCAGCGAAAAGGCTTCTTTCGCCACATCGGGCGTGACGCCTTCCATTTCAAACAAAATCAGACCCGGCCGGATGGTCGCAACCCAGTATTCCGGAGCTCCCTTACCGCCCCCTTGGCGAGTTTCGGCCGGCTTCTTGGAAATCGGCTTATCCGGGAAAATCCGGATGAACATCTTTCCGGCCTTTTTCGCATGGCGGGTGATGGCCACGCGACTGGCTTCGATCTGGCGCGCCGTGATACGGCCGCATTCCATCGCTTGCAAGCCAAAGTCACCAAAGTTCAGGGTTGAGCCACGGTAGGCTTTGCCCTTCATTCGGCCCTTTTGCATCTTGCGGTACTTAACTCGTTTCGGTGCCAACATAATGTCCTAAGCCTCTGGCTGCTGAGCCGGAACCGCCGTGGCTTCGCCGCGATCGTAGTTCTGTTTGCCCAGGAGCTCGCCTTTATAAACCCAAACTTTGATGCCGATCTGACCGTAGGTCGTATAGGCCTCGGTCGTGCCGTAGTCGATGTCCGCGCGCAGAGTGTGCAACGGAACGCTGCCTTCGGCATAACGCTCGACGCGGGCGATTTCCGCTCCACCCAAGCGACCGGAGCACTGAATCTTGATTCCCGCGACACCAAACTTGAAAGCTTGGCTCATCGCTTTTTTCATCGCGCGACGAAAAGCAATACGCTTTTGCAGCTGGTCGGCGATGTTCTCCGCAATCAGCTGGGCGTCAGCTTCGGCCTTGCGCACTTCCATGATGTTCAGGAAAACTTCGCTCTGCGCGATTTTCTGCGCTTCGGCCTTAATCTGATCGATGCCGCTGCCTTTTTTCCCGATCACAATCCCCGGGCGCGCGGTGTGGATATTGATCTTCGCCTTCTGGGCGACGCGCTCAATATCAATCTTCGAGACGCCAGCATGCCGCAATTTCTTTTTCAAGAACGCGCGGAGCTTCAAGTCTTCGTGCAAAAACTTTACGTACTCGCGGCTGCTGTACCAACGCGAGCTCCAAGTCTTGTTTACCCCGAGGCGAAAACCAATCGGATGTGTCTTCTGTCCCACTCTTGCCTACCTTGCTTCATCCAGAATCATCGTGACATGACTCATTTTCTTGCGGATTTTTGTCGCCCGACCCATTGCGCGGGGCATGAAACGCTTCAGCATCGGAGCGTCACCGACTTCAACCCGTTTCACGTACAGGTTCTCCACATCGATGCCGCCTTTTTCACGAGCGTTGGCGACCGCCGAATTCAAAAGCTTATGCAAAATCTTTCCGGCCTTCTTATCGGTGTATTCGAGCTGGAAACCCGCTTTCACCACCGGAAGGCCTTTGCACAGATCCCCGACCAGACGCGCTTTGCGCGGCGTGATGCGGGCGTAACGAAGACGAGCCGTGATTTCCATGATTACTTCGGTGCTCCTTCTACCTTCGTTTTACGATCGCCCGAGTGGGCGATAAACGTACGGCTCAGGGCAAACTCTCCGAGTTTGTGCCCGACCATATTCTCCGTCACGAAAACCGGCAAAAACTTGCGACCGTTGTGCACTGCGAACGTCAAACCGACGAATTCGGGGACGATCGTAGAGCGCCGCGACCAAGTCTTGATGACTTTCTTGTCGTTCGTAGCCTGGGCCCGTTCCACTTTCTGGATCAGGTGCGAGGCGACATAAGGGCCTTTTTTAATCGAACGAGGCATGAACTACTTTCTCCTTCTATCCCGAATGATGAAGCGATCGGTGCGTTTGCTATTCCGAGTCTTCTTACCCTTGGTCTTTTTGCCCCAAGGTGTGGTCGGGTGTCGACCCCCAGACGTACGGCCTTCACCGCCGCCCATCGGATGGTCGACCGGGTTCATGGAAACGCCGCGGTTGTGCGGGCGGAAGCCCAGCCAACGGTTGCGGCCCGCTTTCCCGATAACCCGGTTTTCGTGCTCTAGGTTTCCAATCTGTCCAATCGTGGCCCAGCAGTTCTCCGAAACCATCCGGATTTCGCCGGAGGGCATGCGAAGCTGAGCGTAACCGCCTTCAAAACCTACCAGGGCCGCCATCGCGCCGGCGCTGCGCACGAGCTTTCCGCCCGCGCCCGGACGGATTTCGATATTGTGTAGGTTCGTGCCGGGCGGGATCTTGTTCATCGGTAGACGGTTGCCGACCTGAATGTCGGCCGTTTCCGATGTGACAATCTGGCCGCCGACCTTCATGCCTTCCGCGGCCAAAATGTAACGCTTTTCGCCATCCTTATAGTGGATGAGCGCCAGGCGAGACGTCCGGTTTGGATCGTATTCCAAAGCGGCAATGGTCCCGACGATTTCCTTCTTGTCGCGGCGGAAATCGACTTCACGGTAGCGGCGTTTGTGGCCACCTCCCCGGAAGCGCGAGGTGATACGACCGTACGAGTTACGGCCACCCGAGCTGTGTTTTGTGCTCGTTAAACTTTTTTCCGGCTTCTTCTTCGTCAGCTCCGAGAAATCGGATCCGGTGATGAATCGGCGGGACGGCGTTGTCGGATTATAAGAAATAGTCGGCATGGTTTAGCTGGCGGCAAATTCGAATTTGTCGCCCTCCTTCAACTTCACAATGGCTTTTTTCCACAAGCGCCGTTTTCCCGGCATCTTGCCGAGCTTGCGCGCCGGCTTCCGGTTAATCAGCGTGTTCACGCGTTCGACTTTCACGCCGAAGAGCTTTTCCACCGCTTCCTTGACCTGTTTGCGATTGGCTTCCAAAGAAACTTCAAAAGCGTACTCGTTGAACGTGCCGGAGCGGAGCGTGTTTTTTTCGGTGACCAGCGGGCGGCGAATGATATCAAACATGGCTCAACCTTTCGGAAAGCTTCTGCACGGCGCCCTTGCTGATAATGACCGTCTTGTACTTCAAGATGTCGAAGACATTGATGCCTTCCGGAGCCAAGAACTTCACCTTGCCCAGGTTGCGCACGCTGCGATTGAAATGCTGTTCCTTCTCGGCCGTGTTGCTGTTCACAATCAGCGCACTTTCGGCGCCGAACGCTTTCAGGCAAGCCGCGGCGGACTTGGAATTCAGCTTCGCCAATTCGAGTTTATCGATGACGAAGAGTCGGTCTTGTTTTTGATTCCAAGACAACGCGCTGATCAACGCCGCGCGTTTCACTTTCTTGTTCAATTTCCGTTGCACGCGACGAGGTTTCGGACCATGGGCCTTACCCCCTCCGACGAAGATGGGAGCTTTAGCGTCGCCGTGGCGGGCCTGACCCGTCCCCTTCTGTTTGTACATTTTCTTACGCGTGCCGTGGACTTCCGTGCGCGTCAAGGAATTCGCCGTCCGGTATTCGTACCGTTTGGCGATCTGGTAACGGACGGCATCGTTGAGCAAGTGCGGCCGAACTTCGGCGGCAAAGACGGCGTCGCTCAAGTCGACGTTTCCGACTTTCTTTTTGCTCATGTCATAAAGTGGAAGAGAAAGCATTCCGTCCTCACAAAGTAATGGTCACGTCGATGCCGGCGGACAAATCCAACTTCATCAGAGAGTCGATCGTGTTCTGCGTCGGTTCGAGGATGTCGATGAGCCGCTTATGGGTGCGAATTTCGAACTGCTCCCGGGACTTTTTATCCACGTGAGGCGAACGAAGCACCGTGTAGCGGTTGATCTTGGTCGGCAACGGAATGGGGCCCGCAATGCGTGCTCCCGTGCGTTGCGCGGTTTCCACGATTTCCGACACAGACTGATCCAAAAGCTTGTAGTCGAAAGCCTTCAGACGAATGCGAATTCTCTGACTTTGCACCGTTTACTCCAAAATCTCCGTCACGACGCCCGCGCCGACGGTACGACCGCCTTCACGAA
>CAZFMF010000017.1:0-18865 GCA_964519985.1 uncultured Pseudobdellovibrionaceae bacterium
GGATACGCTGGGCGAGCGGGTCGCGCGGCTTGCCGGATTCAAGCCGCAGGAGTTGGGTGGTTACACCTTGGAATACCCCACGGGAAGAACTTGGTATCTCTGGCTTTCGGTCGATGGCGTCGTTGAGTTGCATGCCAGTTACGCTCGGGAATCTATTCCTCTAGAGTTTCTGTTTGGCGCCCGACCGGTGGAAACGGACCAAGGGATTTCCGCATTTCTGATGCCCGATGGAAGCCTCTTTGGGGAGTACGCCGCGGTGGAGATGGAAATCTCCCCGGTTCTATTTTGGGATGCGGAGTCGCTGGAAAAGAAAACGATCTATCAAGGTGGAGTTACCTATCTCTCCGAGTGGAGGAATCTCAAGGTGACGCCGCAGCCCGGGCTGGCCGAAGGCACTAGCTTTTGGCCGGCGATGCCTCGGGTTAAGGACGATTGGAAAAAAAGCGCAACGCGCTACTAGATCTAAACCGCCGGCTATCTCTTTAGAAGGGCCGCGCCTTGGTCGCATCCGGGCACTGAATGCTTTAAATCCTGATGCTGCGCGATCAAGCGGCTCCGTATCATTTCGAGACGCGTGGCTTCGTCTTCTTCTTCCTCGGTGAGTAAGCGTGGATAGATTTCTTTATGGGTCGAGTCGGCCGCGCTGGCCCCAAAAACACCGCCGAGAAGAGCGCCGGCCAGGGCTCCCAATGGGCCTACGACGATGAATCCGAATCCCGCTCCAACGGTTCCCGTTCCGACCTGGTAACCGAGGGATCGCAGGGTGTGCCGCCAATAATCTTTACGAAGAGCGGCTTGATGGTCGGCTTCGAACTGTTTCCGCATTGCCTGGATCTGATCCAGTTGTTGTTGAAGGGTTAGGAACACTCCGGTCGGAGTGAATGGCTGGCGCACCACCTTGGCGACGCGCGACGAATCAGGGTGTTGCTCAAGGTATTCCTGCAGCGCTTGCGGATCTAGCAAATCGGCGGCGACCGAAGGGCCGGAAAGTTCGCCCGTGGCTCGTAGCCGTGCCTGAAATTTCGGATACAGCTTCAACGCCGACAAAACCCCTTCGAGCTCTTTTGCCCGAAAATGACTTCGGCCCTGGGTAATCTTTGAAACAAACTCGATCGTTTCTTCCGGCGTCGAAATGTTCTGCGCAATGTTTTTTATTTTCTCGTCTGCGCGACGAAAAAGCTCATCACGCGTCAGCGGATCGAACGTGTCGGCTCGCAAGTTTCGCTTGAGACGAGCGATTTTATCGACGTCGCCTTCGGCGGCCCGGAGTTTCGTCAAAAACTCCCAGGCTTCCGAATCGTCGCGCAAAGCGCCGGCCCTTCTAAATTCCAGGTTGTATCGAGCTGCGGTCGTGTCTTGCGCGATGGGATGGTCAATGGACACCAGCGTTTCCGCGTTCACCTGTGCTCGGGTCAATCGCCGTGCTTCTATTCGTCGGGCGGAGATTTTGGGGTTAATCCTCAACTCTTGCAAGATGGTCCAACGGCGCGGATTCGCAAGAAAGAGCATCTCAAAAAACACTCTCTCCACCGGTCGGAACCGCTCACGAACGACATCCAATGCCTCGCCCTTCCATCCATCTTTAGCGAGGTTCCGTTTCTCTTCTTCGAGGCGATTTAGGTACATTTGGTAATAGGTGTCCGGCGATTCGCCTTGCGCTTTCATTTCGGCTCGCGCGTTATTGATAAGGTTGATCTCCTCATCGGTTATCTGAGCTGTCACCCAATGCATGCGCTGCTCTTGAGTTCTCAATTTGCGAGAGGCCTGGGTGATGAGAAACTGCTTTCGGGCCTTATCGGCGGGATTCAAATTGGACTGGTCTACCTCTTCCGCTAGCCGATGGAATTGATCGGTAATGTCTTTATCTTCGTAGGTTTGATACGGGTCCAGCCCCAAAGTTTCGAACGGGTTGTCGCCCATAGCCGGAGTGGCAAGGACGAGTAGAAAGAGACCTAGAACCCATACCCGAAATGACATTCGAAACCCCATGCCGCAGGAGCTGCAACACTGAGGCCGTTTCGTCCAATTATTTCGGCGGTTAAGTATTTGTTAATACTAGTTAAGTTAAGTCGTCTGTGTATTCAATGGGTATTCAAAAAGCGAAACCTGTTTACACCGGGAGCCCCAATAGACATTCCGCCGGCGAAGGCAATCCGTCCCTTCCAATCACTCCGGAGCCGGAGTGGGGAGGACGCGCGCAAAGTCCTTTCGGACTCCCGCCTCAAGTGGCCATCAGCTACTGGGTTTTAAATCGTCTCGCGATCTGCTTCTGCTGAGAGATCGACAAGACGAGTTGCGAAAAGGGCAGGGTATCGCGTCCCAGTTCTGCTTGGTGCGTTTTGACAAACGCTTCATAGTCTCCGGTTACAAAGTAAAAGACGTTGAAGTCGCCGTCCGACTTAGGGCCAAAGCCAAGCGGGAAGATTCGGAAGGGTTTTTTGTTACGGGAGCGCAATCCGTAGCGTTCGCAAAAGCGCTGATACTTTTTAGTCGCGGCGGCCGGCAATTGATCGAAGTGCGAATGAATGAGTTGTTCGCTAAGTCCCAGCCGCTCAATGAGCAGACTGACCGGAAGTCCGCCCGTCCACCGGGCATTGACCTCTAGAACATAGTGGGAGCGGGGCGTTTGGAGGAAATCGATTCCAAAGACCATGGGCGACTCGGCCCGGTAGCCACTCTGGTGGACCGATTTGGCGCAGCGCAAGAGATTGCGATAGCCGGAAGCGGAGAGGCCGATATGCGGCGAATAGATATTTCCAAACCACTGCCCGTCGGCGACCAGTGACATGCGCACGTTAAGAGGCTCCAACGCATCGGAAGCCGCGGAAAAATCCGCGCTGAATTCATCGGCGTCTCCAACATGCTCCTGAATCACAAAGCGTTCCGAGTCGGGATAGTGCGTCAGGAATTTCCGAAGGTCGCTCATGGTTCGAACCGGCTTGACGTTAAAACCGCCACCGAGCCCGTCCGTTTTGATGAGTACCTTTTTTCGGGGGAAGCTAAATTCTTTTTCGAGCAGTTCCCTTGAAATCGCCCGCTTTGGATGCACTTGGCTCTTAGGGACTTGGAAGGTGGACCGTTTAGCTTGGGTCACGAGCTGAATTTTTGAATTCACTTTCTGGCTTAACTCAAGCTCCCGAGGGATCGATTGGCGGGCATTGAGCGCATAGGAAAAGCAAATACAGGTGACGGGTTTATCGGGGATAGAAAGTGCGCGGGAATACATGGCATCCGGCGCGCTGAAATGGAGGCGACGCGTGCTCGAAAGCCCGGCCGCACGGTACTGCGTGACATGCCAATCAAATAGGTCTCGGTGCGACAGGAAGATCTCATCGAGTACGACTTCGTCGCTTGCTCCCGCGAGCGCCACAAATGCCATCGACCACGGCAAAATGGAGTAGCGCATGAGCGCCAGCTCTTTTTTTTCCTTTTCGTTGAGCCGCTGCTCCGATCGGAACATGACCGGTTCGTCTGGCGCCATGCAGAAAACCGTTGGTTTATCCGCCTGGGGCAAGAACGGACCTACTGGTTTGGAGTGTTTCATCCCAGCGCTTTGATTTGTTCCGGTGTTGGCTGAAGGGCAATACCCGCCTTGGTCCACGTGCGCCCGATTTTTTCGAAAGACCCCAGGAGCTTATCGATCTGGGCTTTGGTGTTATTCGAGGTCACGGTAATGCGAAGGGCTTCCTTTCCTCGCGGCATGGTCGGGTACGGACAAGACGTAAGAAAAATTCCGTCTTTGTACAACTGACGTGACGAAGCCACGAGCTTTTCGGTGTCCCCCGCCCAAACGGAAATGATCGGAAATAGCGTTTTGGTCATCACGTAGAAGCCCTGTTCACGAAGCCCCTCCACCAATTGGCGGGTCAGGTCGTACACGATCTTTCGCCGAGCATCGCCTACCTTGATTTGGCGGGCCAGAGCGGCATCCAAAACCCCCAAGCAAAACGGCGTTGAAGGATGGGTGTAATCGAGTGGCTTGGCATACGCCATGAGGTACTCTTTCATCGCCGGCGTGACCGTCGCAAACGCGGCCGAAGCGGCGAGACCTTTGGCCGTGCCCGCGACATACATGATGTGGTCATGGCTTAATCCATGATGCTTCACGATCCCGTTTCCGTGTTTGCCGTAGGGCATTTTCGCTGTCGGCTTTTCGCCGACAAACCCAAAGCCGTGACCATCATCCACGTAGAGCAAAGCCTGGTACTTCTTGGCCAGCGGGACCAGCTTATCGAGCGACGCATAGTCTCCGGTCATGCTGTACACGCCGTCCACGCAAATCAGTTTTCGCTTCCGGTGCTCATTTTGTTTCAGAACGTTCTCGAGCGCCGCAAAATCATCTTGGGGGTAGCTTGCAATGAGCGCCCCTTTGTCCCGCGCCATTTGCGAGGCTTGGTACATGGTGGCGTGCGCTGACTTGTCCAGAATGATCAAATCATCCTTTTTCATCAGCGCCGGAATAATGCCGATGCCCGCTAGCGTCGTGTTTGGAAAGAGCAGAGCTTCCTTAGCGCCGACAAACTTCGCCAGCTTTTTTTCCACTTCGGTAAAAAGTTCGTGGTAGCCCATGAGTCGCGCGCGGCTGGTGTGCATGCCAAAGCGCTTGGCCGCTTGAACGCCCGCGCCGAGCAGCTCGTCTTGTTCTTGGTCAAAGCTGATGTAGTTGCAGGAGGCGAAATCAGCCAACCGATGCCCTTTGTTATCAATGAGCTCGCGCTTATTCACTTTTTGAATGCGGACATTGTACTGCTGGCTGCGACGCAACACCGTCAAAAGCGGGTCACGTTGATCGCCCTGGGTGCGGTGGATCATGGAGTCTTGCATAGGTATGGCTTTCCTTTCACGACAAGCTGGAGCTCAAGCGCACGCGGTCAATTTTTCCGGTCGCGGTTTTGGGTAATTCGGTTTCAATAAAAATCTCAAATGGGACCATGTAGGAGGGCACGGTGGTTTGGAGTTCGGCCAGCACCTTCTCCCGCGTCAGGGTGCGATCCCCGGCACTGATGAACGCATGCAAAGTGTTCCCGTGACGCTCGTGAGGCTTTGGGATCACCGCCACTTCATCCACTCCCGGTACTTTACTCAGCGCGGCTTCGACCTCGCCCAACTCCACGCGGTAGCCCCGCGTTTTCACCATATTGTCCATTCGCCCATGGTAGGCAATGTTTCCATCTTCCAACCATCGGCCGTAGTCGCCGGTTCGGCAGCAAAACGTGGGATAGTCGTGAAAGGGACTTTGAATCAACTTTTTGGCCGTGAGTCCGGGGTCGTTGAAGTAACCGGCAAAAACCGTTCCGCCCCGGATTAGGATCTCTCCGATTTCACCCGGTTTCACGGGGCGCATTTCGCCATCGACGATATAGGCCTCCGTGTCTTTCACGGGTTTCCCAATCGGAATGGCATCGTCATTGAGAGGAGGCGTGTCCAAATGGAAGTAGGTCACAATATTGGTTTCGGTCGGGCCGTAGATGTTGGAAACGATCACACCTGGCAAACACTCCATGACGCGACGTAGGTAAGGCGTGGGAAAGGGTTCGCCGGCGTACAGGAGCCGACGCAAGGAAGGCAGTCCTTTTTCCAAACCGCCCTTCGTGAGCCAGGCGATGTAGGCCGAAGGAACGGTGTAAACCACGCTAATGCGCGAGTCGCGCATCAAGGCGACGACATCCGCTGGCTTTTCGGAAAACTCCTTGGGTGGAAGCACCAACGTGGCTCCCGCGGAGAGCGTTGTAAAAATATCAAAAACCGAAAGATCGAATTGAAGCGGGGCACGGCTTAAGATCCGTTCGTGGGTGGAAACTTCAAATGCTTCTCGCATCCAATCAATGAAAACCAGGGCGTTTCGATGCGTAATCAAAATGCCTTTGGGATCTCCAGTGGAGCCGGACGTATACAAGATATAGGCGATATCGTCGGCGAGAAGGTTGGGTTGCGCGTGCGCCTCGGCCGAAAAATCCAACGTCTCCGTTAGCAGGACACTGGGTATGGGAAGCAGGGGGTCGACCGCCGCCGTTTTGTCGGAAAAATCGGGAGAGACGAAGAGCGTTTGGATACCCGATTTTTTTGCGACATCGGCGAGCCAACGACCGGGCGCGTGAATATTGAGCGGAATATAGACCACGCCCTCCTCGAGACACGCGATCATCAGCGCGATCACCTCGACCGAAGGGCGACTCAATAGACCGAGGCGATCGCCTTTGGAGATTTTCCGGTTCTTGAGAAGGGTTCGAAACTGATTGGCGAGCCATCGAATTTCGGCGTACGTGTACCGATCGTCGCCTTGCTCAATCGCCGTTTCTCCCCCACGGCTTCCAAAAGTAGATTCGAGGCAGTGCTGAATTAAATACCTCACGGCAAGTTCCCCTCGATCATAGGTGAAATCCCAGCTGCTCTAGCCATACCGCGGATTGGACCGCCGACGATTCCGCAATCGCGATTCCGATCAGGTGACGATCCTTCGCCATCTCCGCCCGTACCACTCGCCCCACGATCGGTTCACTCTTCATTCCGGCCATTGCGGTGAGCTTCACTTGCACGAGAGCCCCTACCGTTAAAGGGGAACCGCATTCCATTAAAAGACCGCTCCGGCTGACGTTTCGGGTGACGGCCCCGTTCTCCTGAAAACTCATGAGCGCCGAAAGATCGGTGAGTTCGTGGGCGGGATCTTGAATGACGGTGAGCGTTCCTTCTAGCCGGGCGGGGACACGCTGGCCGTTCCGCCGGGTCGGCTGCGTCGCAGAATCAGCGGTAGGCGCCGATAGATTTTTAAAATGCAGGAATCGGCTGATCGCGGCCATTCGTTCACTTTGCAGTGCAAAACCGTACTTGGCAAAAATGTTGACCAGGAATTCCAATTCATAGGCGTAGGTGTGCAGACCTTCGGCGGATGTGATGAGAACCCCGGTCGGAGTGTTGTTCACCGCCACTTTCGTGTAGCCGCATTTTTCATAGTAGGTACGACGAATACTGGAGGCGGGTACGTCGCTTTTAAAGACGGATAGCGTCACATCCGCATGGCCTTGACGCAACGACACCATAACCCGATGGAGTTCGGCCAAGTTTCCAAAGCAATTGAATGGGAAATGAACGATCGAGGCACGGGGGCTGAGGTCTTTGGCCTGATGCAAAACCAAATGCACCTGCTGCGCCGAAACCATCTGAATTTGATAACGCTCAGACGCGAGGGGCACCGTCGTTTGAATGCGAAGCTGGCCTAGCTCGACGAGCCAAGGAACCAAGTCGATCCCGTCGTAGGAAACGCGGTGTTCCTGGGCCCAACGAAGATACCGCCCGTACCCGCACCCCACTTCAACTAGGTGGTCGTAGGAAGATTGGTTAAAAACCTGAGATAAGAAGTGCCCTTCTTCCCGAAGGTAGTTGGCCAGTTCGTCCGACAAGAACCGGGAGTCGAACATATTCCAACCCGCGGCATAGCCGTAGAAATGACGCACCTCAAAATCACCGCGTGACGGCTCGTTCAAAGGTACAGGAATTCCTGACGTCATTTCTTCCCCCTTGATTGGCCCAGAGCTCATTCAATCAGAAAGTGGGGCAGAAATAAAATTAGTTAATCCTGTTACAGTAATAAACAAAACTTATTGAGACGCGGCGATTTACTTCGGGATGGCGAGATATCGGTGAATGCCCTCATTATGGCGCCCGAACGATTCGTGGCCTCGAATGAGAATGGATCCTTGGCGGCCATAGGTTAAGAAAAATCCCGGCCCAAGATGTAGATACGCCTGTTGAAGGACTTTCTCTCGTCCTTCAACGAGGACATCGCCGGGTTGAAGATTAATATACCAATTCTGAAGGTTCCAATTGCGAGGGTGGATAGCCCGCCGCTTGCCGCGGAGATAAGCCGCGAAATGGAGGCTACTGAAATCCGGAACCTCCGGCGGCGGCCCATTTCTTAAAAACCGCACGAAACGCTTTCGAATCTCGGGCGGAACTTCTAGCGGTACAAAACGGGCGTCCAATAGCTTTTCCGTTGAGAACTCTAGCCCGTGGAAAAAGGCGAACTGAATGTCATCGATTTCATCGATGGGGTAGCGGCCGGTTCGCGCATCGGGTTGCAGTATCTGCAATGAATCGGAAACGACAAGGTGGCGCGTGAGCCGAGGTTTCCCCTCGGTGCCCGGATAAAATGCGATAAACACCAGTTTCTTTGGGGTGGCGGCTAGGCGATAAGAGCCGTCCAGCATTTCCTTCAGAAATCGAGAACGTTGATCAAAACTTCCTGGATCGACGGTGTCGAGGTCGTTGGTGGTGGCGGAAGATCGGTTGGGAATGTTCTTGAAGACCAGCGAACCTTTGTACGCATCCATCATCGCCTGAAGACTGCTTACCGCCGCCGGCGCTTGCTCATTCGGATAGGACAAAAAGCGTCCCTGTCCGAGGTAAACCGCCGAGTATTTTACGGTCACGGGAGGATTAAATCGCTCCCGGTCGTGCAGCATGGGCTCCGCTACGTGAACCAAGTCTCCCGGAGTTAGCTGATCGTCCAGGTCTTCGTTGGGGGAAACCGGGCGAAACGTCCAGCTCAATTGCTGATCGGCAATCAGCTCGGAAAAAAGGAAAGAGTTAAAGTGAGGTGCGACTGGGGCTCCCGTCAAAAAGCGCAGGTAGCGAGCCCGGATCTCCGCGGGAACCGGCAAGAGTTCGGTGGAGTTTTCACGAACCACCCTAAATTCCATATCGTTAAACTCATTCCAGGCCTCCTTCCATCCCGGGGCAGCGGAGAAAGTTCGATCGGTAAGATCGTCGGATAGTTCGACCCTCTGACTCAGCAGCGGAATTCCGGTCAAAACATCGAGTGCAAGGGTATCGCTCTCGTGAATGGAGAAAACCAAGAGTCGAGGGCAGTCTTTGGGCGAATCTTCAGGCGGAGCCGCGAAACCCGGGCTAAGGCAAAGCAGTACTAAAAATAGGGAAAGTCGCACGGCCAGTCTCTACCATGCCCAAGTTTTTAGATCCAGGTTTGGTCGGGGTGAAAGTGGGAACGAAATCGACGCTTTGGTTAAGTGAGCTCCCTCGTCCTGCGGATCAAATACTCCACGGTACGAGAGGCATTCACGTAATCGATTTGAATTTTCGGGTTTTGTCGCTGAAAAACCCGAAATACCTCATCAACAAAGGCTTGTCCCACTTCCTTGACCCCTTTTAGATCAAAAATAATTGTTTTATAGGCATTTAGTCCGGCTGTAAGGCGCCTGGCCTGGGAACGAGAATATAATCCCTCGTGGATAGAGGCCTTGACCAAGACTTGGTTCTTGTCGAATTCAAACTCCTCCTCCGAATACTGGCGAAACAGATCTTCCAGGTTCTTGCGTGACTGGCATCGGATAGAAAAGGAAACACTCGTACCCTTAAGATACGAGGGCTCAGATAAAAAAATATCTTCCTTCTTATTATCGAAAACGACTTTGAGATCATGGCTGCGCAATACGAACAAATCAGCGATCTTCGATGTGAAGAAGATGCCTTGCCCACTGTGTTGTTCGGAAAAAGTGGTCTGCTTACCCTTTAAGAGCCACTCGTAGGCTTGAAGTTCATCCGGCAGCTTGAAGAAATCCTGAATGTTTTTAAAAATCCCAATTCCAAAATCTCGGACGGTGAACTGAAAATCACGATCGGTGACTTTGACTTGTATCGTGGTTTGATCCGATTGGGAGTGATCAATCGCATTGTTCAGCATTTCGGTGAAAGCATAGGAGGCTATGCCGTAGACCGACTTGCTCAGGCGCGCCTTAAGGCCCAGTTTTCGTTCTATCTCCCCAAAGACTCTATCTTCTTCAAGGCCGCTCAGTTTTTTGATCAGGCGTAGTTCGGGATAAACCAGGGGCTTTATTTTTCCCCGGGGCGCAAAATAGACTGCGGAGTGCGTAGAGCCTTTTTTCTCCAGCCGGCCCTCGGCGACGAGGTTGCGTAGATAGCTGGCCACGGTTTGCCGGCTTACCTTGAGGTGCTTTACTAGATGGGAAGACTTGAGGGGTCCCTTTTTGGCCAGTTTTAGGATTTGCTCCTTCTTATTCACCGTTCAATTGTAGCCTAATTGTAAATATAACTCCATTTCAATTGTAAATAAGCGACAATTAAAAAGTAATGTACCTTACAACTTATATACAATTGCGTCCTCACTCTGCAGAGGGCTTAGCCGAATCCCGCTGGATGAAGCGCTGTCGCTCAACGTGAAGCCATAGCGAGTGGGGCAACTCCGGCGCCGGAGTTGGTATTGACAATGGTATGTATCGGCGTCAATATATATGAATGGAAAAGATCAAGCGGATTACCGCGAATTTACCAGAAAGTCTGATCCGCCAGGCCACCTCCATCACCGGGAAAAATTTGACTGACACCCTTATCGAGGGATTGCAAATGGTGAAACGGACCGCGGCCTTCGAAAAGGCACAGAAGCTTAAGGGGAAGTTGAAGCTCGAAATTGACTTGGAGACGAGTCGTGAACGCTCTGGTCGTTGATACGTCAAGTTGGGTGGCTTTCTTAGGTGGGCAAACAGATTCGGCCCTTGAAATCGCTCTCAAAGAAGCGAGGGTTTGGCTTCCCCCCATTGTGGCTTCGGAACTTATGAGCGCCAAGCTCTCGTCATCGGAGTCTACTGCGCTAAAAGAAATGTTGTCGGAGCTCCCTCTTTGTTCCTGTCCTTTTGATCACTGGATCAAGGTGGGTGAGTTGCGGGCGCGATGTGCGAAAAAGGGATTTAAGGTTTCCACGCCCGATGCGCACATAGCTCAATGTGCGCTCGACCTAGATGCTTACTTAAGTTCGAAGGACCAAGTCTTTTCGAAAATTGCGACGGTTGCTCCCTTGCGACTCTCCGACCGCAAGTAGCCCCCGTGTACTGCTTGTATACAGTCGCCCTATTCCTGGGCGGCGTTTTTCGTGCCTGAAATGGGCATTTTAGGCACGAGGGGCCACCGCTTGAATACAGGCTCAATCCCTGGGCCGACCGATTGCAGTTTATCGCGGTATGAAAAAGACCTTTTCCGCGCTCCTCCTGATGGCTTTCCTAGTGGCGCCCGCTCTTTCGTTTGGACACGATTGCGGCGGTGGCGGAGGTAAGGGTGGCAAAGATAAAGGCGGTAACGACGCTCCGGCGGGCGATACCACGGGCTATACGGATGACGGCAGCGGCCGGGGCATCGCCAGTGGCGGCGCCGGCGGTCCTTCGGTAAGCGAGCAAAAGACGATTTTGAGTCCCGAATCGAAAGCCTACGTTTCGTGCTTAACCGCGATTTGTCCCAACAACCACTCCGCTTGCATGGCCCAATGTGTTCGAGAGCCCAATGGCCCTATCTCTTGGGAAGCCGTCGGGTACGCCGCTCCCCAATACCAAATCGATGTGGTGGACGGTGCCACGGTGGAAGCTAATGCCGTCGTCGATCTCAGAACCAACGAAGAGTAATCAATCGCCGCTATTCTAGCGACGGTGGCGGAGGGAATGTCAAAGTGCGTTCTTTTCCGCCGACGATCACGCCGACACGGACGGTATGGTCGGGCAATATCTTGTCCAGGTGCGCGGCGAAGGCCGAGACTTCATTGGGGGGATATTGGAACGGTTTCGCCGCTCTCGTTAGGAACGCACGAACTCCAAAAGCATTTTTAGAACGTGCTCTTCGGCCGCTTGCTTTTGGGGTGGATGAGGGGAATTGAACCCCCGACACCCAGAGTCACAGTCTGGTGCTCTAACCAACTGAGCTACACCCACCACAGATATCGATGACTACAGCCAGTTGGTTAGAGCACCTTCTGGTGTCCATGGACACCAGTCGCTTCGCTCCGGCCAACTGAGCTACACCCACCACAGAAAAACTGGTCCAGGACCAGTTTGTAAGTCCCGTAGATTGGTTTTTTTGCGCCGGATCGTCAAGTCTGCTGTTCAAGCTTGAAGCGCCCCTGGAGCCAGGCCTGGACCGATTCCGACGGGGACACCTGCGATTTGGACATGCCCAAGGGGCCTAGGTAGTCGTCGGGACTGATGGTGTCGCGGCCCTTTTTGATGACCGTCCGGATGGCGCCCCGGGCGATGAGTTTTTCGCCGGACCGGACTTCTTGGTAAACCACCAGGTCGGTCGGGCTCACCGTCACGATTTGGGCGGAAACCTCGAACTTTTGAAAGAGCTTGAGGGGGCGGAGGTATTCGAGTTCTGCGCCTTTGATGGGTGCGTACCAGCCCCGTTTGATCGCCAGCTTCAAGAAACCCAGCCGAATTTGTAGGTCATGGCGCGAGGCCTCGAAGTACGTCAGGTACCGGGCATTGTTCATGTGGAAGTTCATGTCCAAGTCGGTCGGCCAAACGCGAAAGGTCGAGGTGACCTCCGCTCCGGCGCGGGTAAGGCGAGGCCGAAAGCAGCTTTTAATCACAACTTGAACAGTACGAAGAAAAAGTGTCAGCATGGGAAACTCTCTTAGCACAACGGGGGAATGTCACCCAGCGGGCTTCTACTTGGGCTCCCGACCATTAAGCCGCTTGAGCATCTCAAGGGTTTCTCGTTCCGGAAATCGAGCGAAAACCTGGGGGTGAATGCCGTATTCCGAATCGGCATGCCAATGTTCGACATGCTTGCGAACCTTTCCGCTCACCAAAAGCTGTGGGTTGACCAAACTCTCGTTGCGGAAGCCTAGCTCCAAACCATACAGTCCTTGCTTCCAGTAGGCATCGGTTTCTCGGAGCAAATCGACCCAACCCAAAAACTCAAACCAATTCACTTCATCCATTCCGGCTTCATCGCCGCGGTTCAGTATGGACTGCCGGCGCCAGGGATGTCGCGTTAGGGTTTGGAACTCGAAACGCATTTTCTTCACCCGGCGGTTTGCGGTGGCACGAATGGTAGCTTTGACCGGTTCCTGCGCGGGATCGTTTCTGACGGGAAGAATCGCTCGAATGTACTCGTCGATTAGGAAGCGGTAGTCCCACTCGTCATCCTGAACGGCGTGGGCCACCTCGTGCATGACCCGTTCAAAGTAGTTGGGCTGTTCGATGTAACCAGCAAGGTAGATTCCCGCCGGCCGAAAGGTGTCCCAACCCGTTTGGAATGAGTGGAACACCAAACGGGATCCCGACTCAAAATGAAAACCGCGCATCGGTTCGAGGGCTTCCGGGGTGGGCCGATGAGTCGACTCCCAATGAAAGCCGTGTGTCTCAGCGTATTCGTACGCTAGAAGCGTAAGCTCGGCCATCAGCATCGTATGCAAACTCGCCGCGTGGACTCTGAGGCCCAGAGCATTGAACTTCTCTACTAACCGTTTCAGATCGGGTCTCAAGGGAGAGATTTGGAGTTCCGCCAACGAAAGCCCCTTTTCCGACCACCACGAGCTGCGCGGGGTGAAGCCGCGGGCAAATGTTCGAAACAGCTCTTCACCCGTAGTCGAATTGCTCAAATTGGTGGCGAGCGTTTGCTCCACGTCGTGGATCACAAATAGCGGGTTTCTTCCGCGTTTCTCGGCTTGCCGGATGTAGTGGCGCATGACCGTCACCATGGAGGCGCGTCGGGACAAAAGGCGCCACGGATAGGCGGGCAGGCTGCGGTTTAGGATTTCGAGGGAGCAGGATTCGGCGTCGGGTCGAGTCAAGTCATGAAACCATTTTTCGGTGCGGCGAGCGACCGCATCCAACGAGGCGAACGTTTCCCGCGGCAGTGCTCCCGCCACACCCGTCAGGCTGAAACCACCCAACAAAACCAAGATTTTCAACACGACTCTCTGGTTCAAGCGGACGGTCTATACCATAGGCAAAACCCCGAAAACCAGTGTCCAACTGAGCTGGAGGAGATAAGGGAACGGCATTTTTCGTCAGCGCCCGTAACGTTTCCAAAGGGCTTCGGTGCCGTTTTCCACAAATTTTGTGAAGAAAAGGTCGGGGAAACGGTTCTCGATGGCGGCATTCAGGGCGGCGATTTGCTTAGCGGTGGGTTTGCCTTTCGGCTTTTGCGCCTTCACGATGCGACGTACTTCCTTAAGGTAGTCGTCTTCCGTATCGAGCAGTCCCACATCGCCGGCCGCGCCGCGACCCGGGTAGACGTACGACACATCGAGCTTTTTCAGCTGGGCAATGCGTTCGATCCATTCATCGAGGTAGCCCAATTCCAGCCAACTATGGAATCCATTGGTCACGAGATCTCCGGGGAAGAGATGCTCACCCCATTGCACGACCACGTGAGCGTCGCTGCAGCCTTTGCCCAGCACGTGAAGTTTTACCTTGGTGCCGCCGGCTTCGATCTCGGTGGTTTTAGCACCAAAGCTATCCGGCACCGCGGTGTTGGCGGGGTAGTCGGGCTTGTACATATCGAAGAACCAACCTTTGCGCAGCTCGTGGACTTTAGGAATGGCGACTTTCACTTGTTCCGATGTGATCACCTTGATGCCGCGCTTTTGGAGCGTGGTCGTGCCGTTGAATTTGTCGGGATTGGGATGGAGCACGATCGCGAGGTCGACTTTTTTTCCCGTCAGACGCTCGGCCGAGTTGAGCATTTTTTCGGCCGAAATGGGCAGGAACTGGGTGTCGATGAAAATCAGTCCCGTCGGCCCTTCAATCCAGTAGCTCGAAGTCGAAAACGTGTGATCGGTGGAAATATAGGTTCCGATCTTGGCTTCGCCTTCCTCGCGCAAAGTGATTTGTCCTTCGGGCCGAGTGTTTGAAGTACAGGAGAGTAAAACGGGAGCAAGTAAAAGTGCGAGCAGAGGTTTCATGCGCGGTAGCTTTTCTCACCGCGGGAATACCGTCAAGCGTGTCCTAGGAAGGCTTTCTTGACGAAGCTCGGGAGCGCCTGCTTACGCACGCGGGCTTCTTTAACGTTCATCACGGCGAAACCGAGCTGCCCCTGCGCATGGAGGGCTTCGTTCTGGCTACCGTGGACTTCGAATGGAATGGTAAATGCGGTTTCATCCGACCGGACCTCGGAAACCCAAGACGCATAGTTCAAGTAGCCCAGCACCTGTACAGGTTGGAAAAAATGGATTTTGGCCTCCGCCAGGAAAAAAGCGACGCCTTCTTGAATCCAATCGTCGATATCGGCACCGGCGTTCTGCTTGAGAAAATACCAGCGCGAAGTGAAAACGCCGTCCAAAATGCAGCCGGGGGTGATATTGCGGGAGGGATCCCGATCGCCGTTGCGAATGGGCAGGTCCCATTCGTAAATCACCGGATCTCCGAGCATTGAGGTCTTGGCCAGCGGCGCCGGAGCAATACTGGACACCGGTTCGTTCGACAGCTCGACACGACCGGTGGCAAAGACCAGGCGGCCGCGGGCAATTTTGAACTTGAGGAAGTTGCCTTCATCGCGAATCAATATTGCGTCCACCGAAGGAGTGCTGACTGCTACCCCGTATCGGAACCGAATCGAAATGGAACGGATGGAAAAGGCAGTCGCCAGTTCTGGCCTCTGGGTTCGGATGGCGGATCGAATCGCGGTCTGGAGCAAATCCAAAAAAACCGGAGCCGCCAGGTGCTGGTAAACGTCGAAATGGTTTTCGTGCAGGGTTAAAGACAGAACTTGCGGGCGGGTGAAGAGGGTACTTAAATGCGCCATACGCCTTCCGGCTTAGAGTTTAGTGATTGCTGAACGGCGGGCGGCCGTTCAACTCGAACTAGTTTACACTCGATTTCAAACCGAGAAGTATTTTTCTAGTTCAAGATAGTTTGTCGACGGGTGTCTAGCACCTGGGCGTCGGCGGAAAGGCCCTTGTCTTCGTAGAATCGGGCGAGAGAATCGAGTTGTAAACGATGGGTGCGCACGGCGTTCGAAAGGCGCTGGGACGCATCGGAAGCCGCATCCCAGTTTTTTAGGTTCAAATAACCCACCGACAGCTGCTTGAGGGTGCTCGGGTCGTTCGGCATCGCTTGGGCGTACGCCTCCCAAAAAGGGATCGCGATCTCATATTGGTGCGTGGCGGAGTAATACTCCCCCATGAGGCGATTGAAGTAGTCGCCACAAGCTTGGGTGTAGGCCGGGACATTGGCCGCCATCTTGTGAATAAGCCCCGCGATCGCCTTCGGAGTGCCTTGCGCGAGATGGGATTGGGCGGAGTAGCACTCCGCGATCCGGTCTAATGTCGCTCGCTGGGCGAGTAGGGCATTGGCCCGGCGATAGTCGCCAAGCTCCACCAACGCGTAGACCCAAAGATTGTGGTTCGCGGGCGTAGGATCCTGCCGGTAGGCCGATTCCAAATACTTCACCGCGCTTGCGTATCGCTGCGCCTGTAAACACAGGTACCCGAGTTGAGCGTGGCGCTTGGGGTCCTTCGCGTAGCGGCTCTCAAAGTCGTTTAGGTAAGAAAAAAACTTATCGTACTGACCCGTTTGTTGGAGCGAGACCAAAATCGAGTACGCCCAATCTTGAGTGCCGTCGAGAATATCGGCGAATCCGCCCTGGTAGTGCGTGGTGAGAAACGCTTGCGGATCTTCGCTCTTTGTAACGCCGGTGTAGAAGGTACGGCTTTGACGGGTTTCGGCGTAGGCATTGGTGTCGGTATTGGGGCGGCTGCCCTGCGAAATTTTCACGATGCTTTCGCGGCTCAGCGCAAAGTGCGATAGCACGTCGGAAGCGCTGTTGAACGGTACATTGGCGAGGCGGTGTCGGAACATGGGGGAGGCGGCGATTCGCATCGCTTCGCGGGTATTAAAGCGCAAAGGTTGGGGGGAGCCGATCAAGATCATCTCCTGATCATGCTGGCCGCTGAAAACCGCGCCGTAGGGAAACACCTCGTAGAAGGTCGCGAGGATACTCTTCAGCGTGGTGGTGTCCATGTTGTAGAGGTTTAACCACTGGGAGAAAACCCCGCGCTCGGAAAGGTTGGAGCGCACGATCTGGAAAAACTCGCGCGTAAAGAGATTGGCCGCCCCGGCCAGCCAAGAGTGCGATGGCTGCGATAGGATAATATCGAGTGGGGCTTTGAGTTTAGCGGCGAGAATAAATCGCGCGTCTTCGATCTCGAGCGCCAGGTTTTTGCGTTGGGTGACCGCGTTGTTGCCGTTGTGCGCGTAGTCGGCGGCTTCTAGGATCGCCTTCTCAAGCTCAATCACGTGCACTTTTTGCAGCGGCAATCGGGTTAGCAGGTCGACGGTATAGCCGCCGCCATATCCGACGACAAACGCTTTCTGTGGCCGCTCGCTGAAGAGATAGGGCAAAAGGCCGAGCAGCGCTTCGTAGCGCGGTAGCTGTTGGAGGTTGCCCTTGTTATAGACCGATTCATTGAGGCCGTTGGTTTTGAGGCGAAGGTATTCTTTGTAGTTCTCGCCGTCTTGCGGATCGTGACTCAGCGTGATGATGCTGGTCTCTCCTTCGCGCATCCAAACAAACTCTTCGCCTTCGGCGAGTTCGGTGTGCTGAAAGTACGCCGACTGGATGATGCGCCGGAAATCTAGGTTGCCGATGAAGATCACGGCCACTAAAGACAGGGTGGCCAAAATCGGGGTCGGTCGGCGCCAACGGATTCCCTCTAGCCGCACGAGTGCGAGGGCGCCCAGACAAAGCAAGGCCGCGGAAAGTCGAATGGTGTTCGACGAGCCCCACAGTGGGATGAAAACCAAGCCGGCAAGGCAGGACCCAAAAATCGCGCCCAGAGTATTGATCGCGTACGCGAGCCCGACCGCGCGGGGGGCTTGGGCATCCTGCGGAGCCAACAGGTGGACGGTGAGCGGGAAGAGCGCGCCTAACAGTAAAGTGAATGGTAGCAGTAGGAGGGCGCACGCGCTGACCCGGGCCACTAATGGAGAAACGTAGTGGGCCAGCGAAAGAGAAATCGCGGGAACAAAATTGAACAAGTAGCTGGTGCCGGCGATGAGTACGGGCAACGCCAAGAGCATTCCCCAAAAGAGTCGTTCGGGTTTCTGGGTGCGCGGGAGGACGAAATACAAGATCAGAGAGCCCACCGCGATCCCGAAGAGGTATAGCCCGAGGACTAATCCCAACCCGTAGATATTGTTGCCGAGAAAAATACCCAGGTACTTATTCCAGGCGACCTCGGTCGCGAGCGCGGAAAAACCGCAAATTCCGCTGAGGGCAATCAAACCTTTCTGAAAGCCGGTGAGTTCCGCCAACCACTCGGTGGCGGAAGTGGAATCACTGGTTAACTCGAGAGCCCGGTGGCGCTTCTTGTGATCGAGGTAAAGACCCAGCAACAAGAGCAGGCCATTGGTCGCCGCCGAAAGCTGGTTCGTGGCGATGAGACCGAGTCGGGGGAGCAGCCAAAAGCTCGCCGACAAAGCTCCAAACACGGCGCCGAAGGTGTTGATCGCGTAGAGCAAGCTCACCGATCGCAGCGGACTGCCCGGTAGCAATGCGAAAACTTTGACGATGAGGGGAAGGGTCGCGCCCATGGCGAGGGTGGGAAGTGCCAGTAACAATCCGACGAGGGAGAATTTCGCGACCGTACCGATCCAGGACATGGAGCCCTGGAGCGGTAGGTACGCGAGAATCGAATGAAAGTGAACAAGACCGTAGATGAGGACCGCACTCGTGATTCCGATCAACCCCTCCAGCAACGCATAGGTGCGAAGCGGACGGTGGAGTCGGGTCAACCATCTTGCCGAGAGCCAGCTCCCCGCCGATAGACCGAGGAAAAACAGCGCGAGCACTAGGCTCATTGCCGCGGAGGTGGATCCCACCGCCAACGACAGAACGCGTATCCACAGGGTCTCGTAAACGAGGCTCGTGGCTCCCGACAGAAAAAAGAGTGCGCTAATCCAAACCCACACGGACTACCCCCAAAACATCTGGGCCCAAAAAATCTGGGAACGATCGCCCAGTGGTTACATCAAGTCAGAGCCCATCCCCATCGGCATTGGGCCGGGTCCAGGCATCGGGCCAGGTCCGGGTCCAGGCATTGGGCCGGGTCCGGGTCCAGGCA
>CAZFMF010000017.1:18965-19256 GCA_964519985.1 uncultured Pseudobdellovibrionaceae bacterium
TCGGGCCGGGTCCGGGTCCAGGCATCGGGCCGGGTCCGGGTCCAGGCATCGGGCCGGGTCCGGGTCCAGGCATCGGGCCAGGTCCAGGACCGGGCATCGGTCCCGGCATTGGGCCTGGATCAGGATCCGGCATCGGTCCGGGCATGGGTCCAGGCATTGGCCCGGGCATCGGTCCCGGCATTGGACCTGGATCGGGATCCGGCATCGGTCCGGGCATGGGTCCAGGCATTGGCCCGGGCATCGGTCCCGGCATTGGGCCTGGATCAGGATCCGGCATGGGTCCGGGCATCG
>CAZFMF010000017.1:19356-72155 GCA_964519985.1 uncultured Pseudobdellovibrionaceae bacterium
GCATCGGTCCCGGCATTGGGCCTGGATCAGGATCCGGCATGGGTCCGGGCATCGGCCCTGGCATCGGTCCCGGCATCGGACCCGGCATCGGTCCGGGCATGGGGCCAGGCATTGGTCCGGGCATCGGTCCCGGCATCGGACCAGGTCCCGGGCCGGGAGGCGGCATCGGGCGGCGATCCGGAACACAGGCGTTCGCGCCGTTCGACCAGTGATGCCCAGGCGGGCACGGGCGCGCTACCGGAATGCGTACGCAACTATTTCCATCCCAGCGATAACCCGCGGGGCAGTGGCGACGATTGGGCTGGCAATTGCCGGTGCGGTGATCGAAGTGGTAACCCGCCGGGCAGCTGTTGCCGCTGCGAACGCAGCGTTGCTGCGACGGATCCCAGTAGTGGTACGGCGGGCAACTGCTTGGAGCATGCCGCACGCAACGGTCCAAGTGGTAATCGTAGTACTCACCGCGGCCGCAGTTGATGCGACCGAAGTATTCGCAGCTCCGTGTCGACCAATCCCACCGGTAACCGGGCGGGCAAGTCGTTGAAACGCGAACGCAGCGATCATAGAAATCATCCCAGCGGTAGTTCACCGGGCAACGGGGAGTGTTCACGCGGATGCAAGCACCCGAGTAGGGATCGAAATAGGTATTAGGCGGACAAACGATGCGCGGAGGCGGTTGTGGGTATTGCACGCACGCGTTGGCGTTTGGATCCCAGTAGGTACCCTGCGGGCATTCCGTCCGGTTTTCCTGAACGCAATATCCCAGCGCAGTATCGAAGTAGTAGCCCGGCGGACATGAAGGTGGAATCACTGACGGCGCTTCTTCGTCCACCACCAACTGAAATTGCCGATAACTCTTCGTACCCGCCGCGTCTTCGAGTTTCAATGCGAAGAGCGTGGTGCCTTGGGCATCGGGACGTCCCTTCAATACAAACTCATAGGCCGAGTCATCCGCCGTGAGCTCGAAGGAATCGGGGAGCACTCCGTCGTAGTGTTCGCCAACATAAGACTCAGTGCTGTTGGGGTCGACCGCAATGCGCGCTTGGTAGAAGCGATTGACGTTGGCTTCCGGGAGGAGTCGATCCGTCGTAAATTTCGGGTAGGTCAGCGCATCGTTATCATCCGCAAACGGGCAAATCTCGGCGGAAGCTTTCGTTCCGTTCGCGATCGTTCCGCTCAGGACAAAGCACCACTGACCCGTGAATTCCGGTTGGCCGAAGAGAAGGATGGTGCGACTCTCCGTCGCCTCCAGTTCGAGTCCCGGCGGGACAATCGAGCTGGGAACATCCCAGACGACAGTGTCCGTTTCCGAGGCGCCGACGAGTTGGATTTCCGACTCTCCGTAGGTACCGTATTGGAAGCGAAGCGTTTGCTCATTGCCGTCAACCACCAGGCCGGCGCCAGTGGCTGCGATCGCTTCATTGTTGAACTTTGCAGAACCACCGCCACAAGAAAGCAACAGTCCCACGATCCCAGTGATGAAACCCAGACTGAATCGTCTAGGTCGAAATGTTCTCGACATGCGAGAGCCCCCCAATTTTGTGAACCCACCAACGAACGTCCCTCTCCCACTGCAAGGGACACGCCAGATGAAAACAAACTCCCGAGCGTTTGAAAAGCAAATGAATTGAAAGAATGACTTGGGGACACACCGCAACTGGTGTCAGTTTGACGACGATAAATGCGCTGCAATGCATTATTTTGTTGAGGTGGCATGCGCCCTGCATCACCCGATTGCAGGAGGACGCTATGCTGACATCGTATTGGAGAAATGTTCCGGTCCGTCGTTTCCCAAATCTGCCCGAAGAGGGAACACTCTCTTATGATGCGGTGGTCATCGGAGGTGGGATGACCGGTCTCTCCATTGCTTATTTTTTGAAACAGGCGGGTAAGCGCGTCTGTCTATTAGAGCGGGGTCGCCTCGCCGCGGGGGATACCGGTGCCACGAGCGCCCATCTCACGGCGCTAACCGATTTGCGTCCTTCGGTCTTGCACCATCGTTTTGGTGCCGATGCCGCGCGGGTCTGGCAGGGAGGCGAAGCCGCATTGGACGCGATTGAGGGGATTGTGCGACGGCATCACCTCGAATGCGACTTTCAGCGGGTCCCGGCTTATCTCAGCGCGCCGATCGAGGCGCACGACAATCAGAAAGAAGAAGCAAGCCTGCAGGCGGATCTGGAAGTCGCAAAAGGCTGGGGCGTGGCAGCGGAATGGGTGCACTGCGTGCCCTATCTAGAGCGCTCCGGTGTGGTCTTCCCCCACCAGGCCAAGTTTCATCCATTGAAATACCTCAATGGTCTGGCGGATGAGGTTGCGGGCGATGGATCGGATATCTTTGAAAGCGCAGAAGTGAGTCAGGTCACCGCGGATCCGCTCGAGGTGCGGTGCGGGAAAACGCGAATTCGCACCGATTTCGTCGCGATTGCCACTCACGTGCCGTTAGTGGGCAAGAGCAATCTGGCGGCGGCGGCACTGTTTCAAACCAAAATCGCGCCCTATACCTCTTATGTGCTGCGCGCCACGGTGCCGGGGCCCGCGCTCCAGTCGGCGATGGTCTTCGACACTTCGGATCCCTACTTTTACCTTCGTACGGATGTAGAAAACGGCGTGAATCATGTCATCTTCGGTGGACGGGATCATAAAACTGGGCAGGTGGAGCAAACGAATGAACGTTTTGTCGAGCTGGAGCAGAAGCTCAGTTCCCTTTTCCCGAATGTCATCGTGACCAACCATTGGTCGGGGCAAGTGATTGAGAGCCACGATGGCCTGCCTTTTATCGGAGAAAACTCTCCCGCGCAATTTATCGCCACCGGTTTTTGTGGGAACGGGATCACGTTGGGAACGTTGGCCGGGCTAATGGCTCGCGATGTGGTTCAGGGCAAAGAGTCGCCCTGGAAAAATCTGTTCTCTCCGGGCCGCCTGGAATTGAAAAGTGCGTGGGAATACGTGAAGGAAAATGTGGACTACCCGGTTTGCTTTGTGGGCGATCGGATCAAAAAACACGAGCCTTTCTCGCCCGAAACGATCGAGGTCGGCGAAGGGAAGGTCCAGGAGCTCGATGGAAAAGCGGTAGCCTGTTCGCGCGATGCAAATGGGAAGTTCCACGTCGTGTCGGCCACCTGCACGCACCTTGGCTGCTTAGTCCATTGGAACCGCGCGGAGAAAAGTTGGGACTGCCCTTGCCACGGATCTCGTTTTCAACCCGATGGCAAACTCATTGCCGGCCCGGCCGAAGAACCTCTAGTAGAGGTAGACACTACTCCGCTAAGGCGCGCCGGGACTTAGTTTCTTACTGCTTGGTTTTTGCATACGCCTTCATCGCTTGGCGTGCGGCTTCGATGTCTTTTTCGGTAATTTCCCAAAGGTTCTTATCCGCCACGAGGGCATGGATCTTTTCAAAGAGTTCGAAGTCGAGGAACGGCGTGACTTTCCCGCGCCGATATTCCTGCTCCTTCTCGCCGTACAAGCCTAAGAAGGTCTTATCGTTGAACCAAGACTCTCGATTGCGTTCGTTGAGCTTTTTAATGAGTTCGTCGCTGGGATTGCGCTGCAAGTACTCGAAGAACATTCCACTGGCGGGTGAGCCGGGGAAATACCATTCGCCGGTGAAAACTTGGATCACATCTTCGCTTTCATCGCGCAAGATCGGCGTAATGAAGTTCACGCCCAGTTCGGAGGCGTGCCGGTGGAAGGAAAGCAAATCGGGCGTGCGCAAGGCAATGTGCTGCCAATGCGCGGCCGCGCGATGATCGTTGAGCATGTCGCGCACGTGGGAGGGCATTTTTGCCGGCTCCGAGGGTTGCACGACGGCGATCATAGTGTTCTCGAGTTCCGGGCTCTTTTCGGGTCCATTGCCCGCGTTCATTGCGAAGGTGAGCGATTTTTCTCCTTCGCCTTCCACCCACTCTTTTCGTTTTTCATAGAGCATGTGCTCTGGGGAGCACCCGAAAATGGTGCGGAAGACGACGTACGAAACGTTGTACATCTCCGGCTGCACGAGCAGCGTCATATGGTCGACTTTGAAATTTAGAAATGCCGGACGTTCCATGAAAACCCCCCAATGGCGTCATTGAATATCGAAAGCAAAAGGATGGCAACCCTCACTCACCGGCGAGCGGGTAGATCGGTTCAATGTCGGTCGGAACATTCTGGAGGCGATCGAGGGCCCGCCGCATTTCTGGACGGATCACCGCATACTTCGCCAGCAGCGCCTTGGCGCGGGGGTAGTCGCCCTCGGCTTCGATCGTCAGAAGTTCCCCCGCCAGCTTCTGAATCGCCGGACGGATTTTTTTCAGATCCACCCGGAACCGATCTCCTTCCGCGATGAACGCGCCTTCATCCATCAGGTAATTGAATTGAAGCGCAACGCCCCGGCCATGGGCCTCATCGATCCCGAACCGTACGGAGCGGAAACTGCTCGCCAGATACGTGGTGTACATCGTGTCCTGGATCTTCCGATCCACCACGCCCTTGTCGAGAAGGTTGTGCATGGCCCAAAGCCCCGTGACATCGGCCTTGGCTTCCTCGATCGCGGAATAGAGTTCCTTCAACGGCATGCGACCCCCCTGGGGTCCCAGCCCGTGCATGAGTTCATGGGTGAGGATGTGAGTGAAAAAAGCGTCGAAAGCGACGCGTTTGCGGTCCGCGGGCGACAGAACCGTTTCCGCGATCGGTTTTAAAACTTTCTGAAACTTCGCTTCTTGCACATTCTTGAGCATGACCCGTTTGCTGCCCTTTTCTTTCACCACCCGTTCGTCGTTGGGCAAGTTGAAGGCGGCGGTCATTACGCCGCGCCGTCCGTCCCCGGAGGAGAAGACCGAGTCGACCACTCGGATGGGAGCCGCCGCCCCGAGCTTGGGATTGCGGTATTTGGCGGCAATAGGGAGCGTGTTTTCCAGCTCTTGGAGATGGCTACTGAATTTCGCCAACTTCTGCGTTTCCACTTCATTGCGGATGCAAACGTACGCCTCGAACGCGGCTTTGTAGTTGAAAAGGCCGTCCTCGTACGTCTCGTAGGGTCCAATCGTCATTTCAATGGGCGCATCGATTTCCATCCAGGCGACGTCGCTGGCGTAATAGTCATCGGTGGCGAAGGCGGCGGCGCGCGAGATCAAAAACTTTTTCAACGATGCGTTGGTGGTCAGGCCCGCCGCTTCCTGCAAAAGGCCCGCGGCGATTTTGAGGGGCTCGGCGTAGGCCTTCGAATAGGGCTCGAGGCTCAGCTTTCCCGATGCATCCCGTTTCACGAGCGAGAAAAATCCGAGCGCGGATGCTTTGTCTTTGTCGGAAAGTCCTTTCACCCAGTTTTCAAACTCTTCGCGGGTCATCCCTTCCGGATAAAATCCGGCGGTCAACGGTTTGGTGGCCGGAACGCCTTCGAGGAATGGACGCCCTTCATCCAGACGAGACCAGGGCCCAACATTCTGTTGGAAGAAGTGGAAAATGTCTTTGCCCGCGCGCGACTGGGTGTTGGCGGCGAGCTTTTCTTTTAGCGCCGGATTTCCCGACCAGACCTGTCGCAAGAAGATCGCGTCGAGTTGGCGAGAAGCGGCGATGAGTTTGTCGAGCGCTTGGCGATCCCCCTTGGAAAGTTTCGAAACGTCGGCCGAGAGTTTTACCGGCGCGAGGCGTTTCAGTTTGGCCGGGATATCCGTCACCAGACCTTCGTTGGCTAGGGCGGGCAAGGCGAACATCAAGAGTAGTGGGCCGAGAGCGAGCGCGAAACGGTATGTGTTCATTTGAACGGAAACTTACGCCTGTCCGCCCCCGATGAAAAGCTGGAGAATGATCCGAAACGCGGCGAGGCGCGTAATGCGTCGGGTCAAATAATCGCGTACCCCGATGCTATACTAAAGGCACATCTCCGTACCGCACCAAAAACCCCTCATTAAAAATCAGTAATCTTCCGAAAGGACATGGATCATGCGCCTACACGCGTGCATTCTTGCGTTCCTCTGTTTTGGTGCGATGGCCGATGAACTGCGCCCCATTGCGCGCGGGCGTCGCCCCGTCGAAATCCTTCCCGAGCAAAAAGTCTCCGACATTCTGGCGCGGATGCCCCCGGTTTGGGATCCTTTGCTACGCGACACCATCGATAGCTCGGATACCATGTGGTACGACCGAACCGTCATCATCCCGGGTTACCAGGACTCGTATGGCGACGGTTCTCACTTTCCGGTGGGGTTCCGACCCAATACGATTCAAAGCAATCTGATTGACCAAGCGGTTCCCGGGGGCCACGGGTGGCTCTTCGTTCGATCCGGCGAATTCCATTTTCCCTTCGGCCGCACTGGTCATCCCGATGATGCGAAAAATACTTTCGTGGTGGACTTCTTCCGCCTGCCGCGGGAAGGCAGTACGCTTTTGCCGGTCGTCTATTGGAAACACGAACCCAATGCCAATACCCATCGCATCGAGTGGATGTTCCCCATCGGCACGATTTTCGGAGAAGTGATTTTTATCACCGATTCGTCGGGACGTTCTCACGTGTTCGAAATCCGCACGCGCACGCGCAAGAGTGATACGTGGGAAGTCGATATTTTCCGGCCTTTTCCGACCGCCGAGAGTTTAGCCGAGGCTTTGGATTTGAAGCGTCAGGAGCGTACGACCTGGGCCACTTCTTCCGCCTTGGCCAATGTGCTCTCGCACTTGCGCAATCCGTCCACGGTAATGGCCGATACCTTCGGTGGCACGCATTTCAAGGGTGCTTTTGCTCCGATCAATGGTGGCGTGGATAAGATTCCCGCCCTCAATGATGAAACGCTGGTTGCCGAGCTGCTCCGACAAACTCCCTTTCGCAGTGCGAAGTACTCGGTATGGAAGCAGTCCGGCGGCTTAGCCGCTTTCGCGGCCTCCACCAACGAAAATTTCTCGATCGTGCCCAAGAACTACAATGCGGCGCACTTCGAGGTCACCGATGCGTTCTGCAACCGTTGCCACCAGGATGCGGGCCGCCCCTTCAAGGACTACTACCGCGATGTCATCGCGTACGGCGAACTTTGGGGTGAGGATGATACGTTCTCCTGGCACCCCTTCGAGGCGAAGCATTTCGTCGACGGCAACGGCAATGTCGTGAGTTTCAACAACGACAATCGCAAATTCCGCCAAGACTTCGTCAACGCGGGGATCGTGGTGCCCTTCAACGCAAGCGTACACGGCCGCAACCGCTACGAAAAACTCAACCGTAGTTGGAAAAATTACCGCTACTAGATTTGGCTTCCCGGCACTGATCCTGCAAGACCTCGGTTGATGCTGGGGCGAATGGGCGGGATTTCATTCTCAAAGATAGCCAATTCTGGTCCGGGCCGCCGTATCCGATTGGCCTGGCTGCGTTGGCGCCGGCACCCGCGCAATATTCGCCGCGCAAGCTTCGCGGCGGCGTTGGTGCTCGCAGCCATCGGTTCTTACTTTCTTTCCTTCGAATACGCGTACCGTCCGGGACGCATTCTCTCCTCTTCCCTTTCTCCTCTGGAAAAAGAAGGTCGCGTGGCCTTTTACACCGAAACCGGTGGCAACGAAGTGCTGCTGACCGACGTGGTCGGATTTTTGTCCGGCGGCCTTTCGGTCTGGGAAATCGTCAAGGCGGTCGGTGCGGTGGGAGGGGCCGGTACCGACAACCTTCAAGTGGCGTTGACGCGCGATACCCGGATCGGTGGCCGACAATACTGGAAGGGACAAACCATCGATACCGGCCTGGATGTGCCCAAGGGTGCTTTCGCGCCGATTGGGTTGAAGGTCTTTAAGCGACGCGGGCATCTGGCGGTCGGAATCACGTGCGCGGCCTGCCATTCTACTGTCGATTCCAACTTCCGCGTCCTCGACGGGGTACCCAACCACGATCTGAATCTCGGGCTTTTGCTCGCGCTGGCCAGCAATTCCTCTTCGCTTCTGGCGTTGACCGACCGCTCGGCCCCGTTGGCGGTGGACACGGCGCCCAAGCGCAGCATCGCTTGCGCGGGCGGGGCGGTGGAGCTCCCCGATATTCCCACTCTGGAGACAGCGGTGGATGCACGTTTGGCACGCTGGCCGCCGGGAACGTACGTCACGCAGGCGAACCTGCGTGGGGTCCCGCGCAATATTCCCGCGCTTTTTAACCGGCGCTGGGAGGCCTACGCGTTCGCCCCGCATGGACTCAATCGCCTTTTGGCGTACGAGAACGAAACGAAAATGCGTTTAGGCATGGGGCAAGAACAGTACTTTGCATGGGTCTTACAAAACGCGCCGGCCCGAAACTATCGTTTTGATCCGGTAAAGGGCGGAAGCCCTTCCGACGCGGCGCCAGGTCGGGTGGCGGACGAATCGCTGGCGCAATCGCCGGCGGTCGCGGCTTGGATGCGCACTTTAGTGCCGCCCGAACGATCGGTGGCTTCGAGCTCGAAAGCCGCGCGCGCCGGCAAAGCGGTTTTCGATCACGCGGGTTGCGTGCGGTGTCATCACGGCGCCCGGTACACCAATGATGCCTTGGTGGACGGCGTGCCGGTGGCGAGCCTCATCGGTTTGGAGTGGACCGCGCCGTACCTGCGTGATGGCGGGGTGGCGGTTGGCCTGGATATCGAACGGCATCTGGGTGTCTCGGGCACTTTGCTCATGCAAGTGCCGCCCGACCCACGCAATAGTCTGTTAGCGCTCTTTGATCGCGAATTGCGTCGGCGCGTCGTGCTTGTGAATCGAGCCCACCCGGATCTTCGCGGACTGCGCGTTTTTGGCGAGGGGCATCCTTACTGGGTCGATGCGGAAAGTGGATTTAGCCAAGATGAGCAGGAAGCTCTAGTGGAATATCTTCTCTCACTTTAGGGAAGTGGCACCGGCGTTGCTAATGATTAGGCCATAGGAGGCACTATGGGAACCAGAAGCATTCATGGCAGTCCGTTCGATCCAGAAGGCGTCGTTACGGACTCTAAAGCGCGACCAGAGCGGCAGCAGCGTCAAATGTGGCGGCCGGCGTCGGAAGAAAAAGATGCCGGCGAACAAAAGGATGTCATTCCAAAAAAAACTCCCCGCGAAGATGAAGAATTGGAATGATGCGTCGGGGAAGGGGAGGGGGCGGGGGATCGAACGCAGCTACGAATGGTATTGGGCAGCGTATCTGGACTTCGATCCCCCGGGCAAGAAGGGCACGTAAACGTCTTAAATCGCTAAGAACCTCCTTTCCAACGATTCAAAGCATACAAATGTATGCTTTATGGGTCAAGGTGAAATTACGTGGGGGATCGACTAAAATAAAAAAAGACCCCACGGCATTTCCAACCCCCATTTCGAGGAGCCTTTGTGAGCTCGACGCCCATCCAGTTCATCCAGCGATCCGGCCTTTTGGTGCTTTTGGTTCCGGGAACGGCGGACGAGAGCGATTTTGCGGGGGTGGGCGATTTGATGGCGGAGCGTCTGGGGTTGCCAGGAACGCCGCCGCTGTCCGGCATCGCGGTGGATCTCACCGGATGGAATGACCCGAACGCGGAAAAATGGCATTGGATGACCGGTCAGCTCGCAAACATTCCGGGCAAGAACCGGTTTTTTGTCATGGGGGTGGCGAGTGGCCTGCAAAAACTGATTGCCGCGCAAAACGGGGGACTGACCCTGGAGCTTTTTGCATCGATCGATGAAGTCTTTGAGAAACTGACCGCGAAGCGCGAGAAGGTGGCCGCGAAAGCCGACACCGCCAAGCCCAAGGCCAAGGAAGACAAGGCGCTCGAAAAACTGATGATCAAGACCTTTCAGGAAGCGGCGATCCACACCTTAGAAATCCAGTGCTCCACTAAATTCAAAGCGGGGGCCTCTTTCGTCAAGACATCGGAGAACCGGATTATTCACGATATTGCGGCCAGCATGGGCATGATGAGCAAAACGGTGAGCGGATCGGTGGCGCTTGGTTTCAAGGAAGAAACCTTTTTGAAGATCATGAGCAAGATGCTGGGCGAAGACTACACCAGCTTGTCGCGGGATGTGGAAGACGGCTGCGGGGAATTACTCAACATCATTTTCGGCCAGGCCAAAAAAGTTTTGAATGAGAGCGGACATCAATTCGGGAAGACGTTACCGTCGATATTCATCGGACAGTCGTTGCGCGTGCGACAGCTCACGCCCAATCCTGCCTTCGTGCTCCCGTTTGAATCGTCTCTCGGACAAATGGTGATCGAAGTCGGTTACCGCCACACCTAGGAGAAATCATGTTTTCACCCAATGCCAAGATTTTGATCGTGGACGATATGAAAACCATGCGCAAATTGCTCGCGAAGCATCTGCGCGATTTGGGTTTCACCAATTTGGCGGAAGCCGAAGACGGCGATCAGGCGTTGGCCCTGATTCAACAAGCGGTCAAGGCGGGCCAAGGCTTTGAATGCATTATTTCCGACTGGAACATGCCCAAGATGAAGGGCATCGATCTCCTGCGTGCGCTGCGCAAAGATGCCAAAACCAAGAGTCTACCCTTCTTGATGGTCACGGCCGAAGTCGAGGCCAGCTCGATCAAGGAAGCGAAAGCTTCGGACACCAATGCGTCGGGATTCTTGAGCAAACCCTTCAAGGCGGAAGATCTAAAAGCCCAGTTGGGCGCCGCCTTTGCCGCGCACGGCAAGAAAGCCGCCTAGACTTTCTCTTTTTCCTTTTCGAATTCTCGGATCTCGAGAACGGTAATCATCGCCATATTGACGATCTCGTCGACGTCGGCGGCGCGTTGCAAGACGTTGATCGGTTTGTTCATGCCGATTAGGATCGGACCAATTGCTTCGGCGCCGCCGATACGTTGCATGAGTTTGTAGCAAATATTCGCGGACTGCAGGTCCGGGAAAATCAAAACGTTCGCCCCTCCTTTTAGGTCACAAAACGGAAAATCCGCTTCCATGATGTCCGGCACTACGGCGGTATCGGCCTGCATTTCGCCATCCACTAAAATATCGGGACGACGCAGTTTTACTAGGCGCGTGGCTTCGCGCACTTTTTGGGCGTTCGGGTGGTTGTTGCTGCCGAAATTGCTGAAGGAAAGCATGGCCACGCGCGGCTCAATATCGAAGAAGCGCGCTTCATCCGCGCAGCAGATCGCGATATCCGCTAAATCCGACGCGGTCGGGTCGATATTGACGGTGGTATCGGCAAAGAACAAAACGCGATCGCGAAAGAGCATCATATAGACGCCGGCAATCTTAATTCCCGGGCGGTTTCCCACCGTTTCTAGGAATGGGCGAATGGTATCCGGATACGATTGAGTTACCCCGGCCAGTAGGCCATCGGCATCCCCGCGCAAAACCATCATCGAACCGTAATAGCTCTCGTTCTTGAGCAAGGAGAACGCTTGTTCCTTATTCACTCCGCGGCGTTGACGCAGCTGCCAAAAGGCTTCCGCGTAGGCCTGGCGATGGGGAGAAGAGGACGGTGTGATGACTTTGACGTCCTTGAGCGTTTCCAGACCGCGGGCGTGAATCAGTTCGCGAATTCGGGCCTCGTTGCCCAAGAGTACGGGTTCGGCAATCTGTTCCTGGATGATGATGTCACACGCGCTTAGAATCTTGTGGTTGCTGCCCTCGGGGAAAACGATGCGGGGAAGTTTTTCCTTCTTCTTGCCGTTGTCGATACCAAGTTTGTCTTTGATCCCGCGTACGAAACTCTGGCGCAGCCCCAGGCGTTTTTCGAGTTGGACGCGGTATTCGTCCAAATCAATCTTCATCCGTGCCACTCCGCTTTCCATTGCGGCCTGGGCCACGGCGGGACATACCCAGAGTAGAACCCGAGTGTCGAACGGTTTGGGGATGATGTAGTCCGGCCCGAAATGGAAATCGGTGCCACCGTAAGCTTTTGAAACGTAGTCCGGCACTTCCTGCTGCGCGAGTTTGGCTAGTGCGTACACCGCGGCCACTTTCATTTCCTCGTTAATCGCTTTGGCACGCACATCTAGAGCGCCGCGAAAGAGAAACGGGAAACCCAAGACATTGTTCACCTGATTGGGAAAGTCAGAACGGCCGGTCGCGACGATCACGTCATCGCGCACCGCCTTAGCTTCGTCGTAGCTAATCTCCGGATCCGGATTGGCCATGGCAAAAACCACTGGCTTCTTGCCCATGGAGGCAACCATCTCAGGCGTGACTGCCCCCTTGACGCTCAATCCGACGAAGACATCGCAACCCTTCATCGCTTCGGCCAAGGTGCGGGCCTTCGACTTGGTCGCAAAGGCTTCCTTATACTTATTCATGCCGGCTTCCCGGCCTTGGTAGATCACGCCCTGGCTATCGCACATGATCACGTTTTCACGCTTGGCACCCAGGCGAATATAGAGATTGGCGCAGGCAATCGAGGCGGCGCCCGCGCCGTTGATCACGATTTTGACCTTGCCGATACTTTTTTTGGTCAGCTCCAAGGCGTTGAGCAGTGCGGCGGCCGATATGATCGCCGTCCCGTGCTGGTCATCGTGAAAAACGGGGATCTGCATCGTCGCTTTGAGTTTTTCTTCGATGTAGAAACACTCGGGCGCCTTGATGTCCTCGAGGTTGATCCCGCCAAAGGTGGGTTCGAGCAACTGGACGCACTTGACGAATTCTTCCGGATTTTCGGTGTTCAACTCGATATCGAAAACATCGATGTCGGCGAAGCGCTTGAAAAGAACGCCCTTGCCCTCCATCACCGGCTTGGCGCCCAGCGGCCCCAGATTCCCGAGACCGAGCACCGCGGTGCCATTGCTGATCACGGCAACTAAGTTCCCCTTCGCCGTGTACTGGTACACGTCGTTCGGGTTTTTTGAAATTTCGATGCACGGTTGGGCGACGCCGGGAGAATAGGCCAGGGAAAGATCGCGTTGCGTGCGGCACGGTTTGGACGGCACGACTTCGATTTTTCCGGGACGTCCGGTTCGGTGATACTCGAGGGCTTCGCGATCAGTCTGGTTGCGTTTGCTCACTGACCGAGAATGCTAACGGTTGGCTTTGGATTTGGCAAAACTTAGCGCACTTCTTCCTTAGCGAGTTTCATATCGAGTACCAAACGGCCTTCTTTTTGAATCGGCTGGTGGGGCTCGAAAGCCACGTTGTCATGAAGGATAAGCTCAATCGCGGTGTCGCCATTTTCGATCGCGGGGTAAATCACGATGTCTTTGACGTACTTGCTCCGTTTCACGAGTTCTTGAAGCACCGTCTTGTTTAGGTAGTTTTTTCGAATTGCCTGAAAGGTGAGGATGAACTTCGCGGGTTGGGAGACGATCAATTCCCCGGTCGAACCGATGATTTTGTTGCCCGGGATATAGCGCACGCGAAATTTGGGAGCCACCTTGCCCAACTCGCGTTTGGCATTGTCGGAGAAGTCCACCACCAAGCGCTCCAAACCGTCCTGCTCGGAGAGTCGCAATCCTTCGATATTGGCGGAGACGGCCGAACCTCCCTCAAAGAGGCCTTCCGTCCGAAAATCTTGATTGGCGGTGCGCGGAATCGGTGCCGGCTTTGCGAGCGCATCGGTGGCGTAGGTGGATAGCCAGATCATCCCCAATGCTTGCAATACCGTCTTCATCTTTTTTCCTCCCCGTATGCGCCGAGCACTTTTTTTGCGAGCGAAGACAGCGGCAAGCGCCGCGCTTGCTCCTCGGTAACCCAGCGCCCATGCGCGCCGGGGGCACGTTTTGATTTCCAGCCTAGCACAAACGGTGCGACAGAAATGCGGTGGTGCGTCACGGTGTGCTCCACGCGGGAAAGGGGCCGACCCTGCGTCGGCAATTCCCCTTCGGCTAAGCCCTCGCGGCGTGGAAAATCCCAGAGCCCGGACCACCAATCGCCCTCGGCATTCTGCGTGAGCCAAAATGCGTTGCCCCGTTCGTGAATCAGAGCGGCCCACCAGAGCTTTTCCATTTTTCGGCGCGGTTTGGGTTTCGGATACTGGGCGACCGCATCTCGCGCCCGCGCCTCGCAACCCGCATTCACCGGGCAGCTCCGACAGGCGGGCTGCCCCTTAGTGCAAACCGTCGCGCCCAATTCCATCAGCGATTGGTTGAAGATGCGCGGCGACTGGGCGTGCTGCACCCAATCGCGCGCTTTCTCCCAGAAAAAGTCGCTAGCGGCGCGACTGCCTAGCTGCGCGTCGACCGCAAAGAAGCGGCCGAAAACGCGCTGCACGTTGCCATCCACGATGGGCTCCGGCTGATCGAAGGCGATGCTGGCAATCGCTCCGGCCGTGTAGGGGCCGATGCCGGGAATGGCCAAGAGCCCTTCACGATCGCGGGGAAACGTACCGCTGTGTTTTTCGACGAGATACTGGGCGCCTTTGCGCAAGTTGCGCGCGCGTGAGTAGTAGCCCAGGCCCGACCAAGCGTGCAGAACCTCGGGTTCCGGCGCCGCGGCCAAGGCAAAGACATCGGGAAAACGATCCAAGAACCGCGCGTAATAAGGGAGAACGGTCGCGACCTGCGTTTGCTGCAGCATCACTTCCGAGATCCAGATGGCATAGGGATCGCGGGTCTGGCGCCAGGGCAGGGGACGTTGGATGCGGACAAACCAACGGCTTAGCAAATCCACCCAGTTTTGCGTTTTCTTTCGGCCCCCCATCGGCCTAACCTTGCCCGAAAGTGGACGTTTGACTAGATAAAAACCATGATTCAGATCACCCCGGTTCCTTGTCTCCAGGACAATTACGCGTATCTCGTTTCCGATGGCACGACGACGGTCGTCGTGGACCCCAGCGAAGCCGCGCCGGTGCAGCGGGAGCTGCTCAAGCAGGGGTTGCGTCTAGACGCGATCCTGAACACGCACCACCATTGGGATCATATTGGTGGAAACGAAACGCTCAAAAAATCTCACGGGTGTGAGGTCTTTGTGCCGCGCGGGGACGAGGAGCGGATCGCGGGCGCCGATGTCGTTCTCGCCGGCGGTACCCGTTGGGTGCGCGGGGGATTGAAGTTCGACATCATTTTCATTCCCGGCCATACGCGCAGTCACATTGCGCTCTGGTTGCCGGAGGCACCAGCGGTTTTCACCGGCGATACTCTTTTTCTAATGGGTTGCGGTCGTCTTTTTGAAGGAACGGCCGATCAGATGTGGGCGAGCCTTTCACTGCTGCGTGAATTGCCGAGTGAGACGCGGGTTTATTGCGGGCACGAGTACACCCAGGACAACGCCCGTTTTGCGCTATCGTTGGCCCCCAGTGATATGGCGATGCGCCGGCGTTTTGATGAGATTTCGCGTCAGCGGAAAGCGGGAGAATTCACAGTGCCCGGGACCATCGGGGAGGAGAAACAAACCAATCCGTTTTTTCGGCTGGCGGAGGAAGAATACCGAGAGAAGCTTTATCCTGGCGCCAGCGCAGTCACCGCTTTCGCGAAGCTGCGCCAGCGCAAGGATGAATATACTTAATTGACGCCGAGCAGTTCGACTTCGAAGACCAGCGTGGCGTTCGGCGGAATCACGCCGCCCGCGCCTTGCGAACCGTAGCCCAGTTCGGGTGGGATGGTAAGCAGCCGCTTGCCTCCCACCTTCATACCGGCAACGCCTTGGTCCCAGCCTTTGATCACTTGGCCTTGTCCGAGGCCAAACTCAAAGGGCGTGCCGCGATCCACGGAGGAATCGAACTTCTTGCCGCCCTTTTTATCCAACCAGCCCGTGTAATGCACTTTCACCGTTTTGCTGGGAACCGCCTCGGCCCCGGTGCCTTTGGTGACATCCTCAATTTTCAACGCCGTCGCCACGTTTTCCGCCTTTCCTTCGGCTTTTTTAGCCTTCTTGGCTTTCTTAGCCTTTTTGTTTGTTGCCTCGGTCTCTTTCGCCGCACTCGGCTCGTTCGTATCGGCCTTAGTTTCAGTCGGAGTGCTGTTTGCGAAGGAAACGACCGCCAATAGTCCCATCAAGCTGAAAATCAGTTTTTTCATGGCCAGAAAACTATAAGGGATTTCCGAAATTGCCAACGCCCAAAAGCGTCTCTAAGATGGCGGCTCATCTATGCACCGCATTGTTTGGGTATTGGGGTTCTGTCTTGGTTTGGTTTCCTCCGTGGTTACGGCGGATGACACCTTGCAAATGCTATCCGATCCATTGAAACCGGAATCGGCGTGGCTATTGACCAACCGTTCCTTGCAGCACAACGCCACCGCGAAAAAAGGCGGCAAGTGGGAGGTGCGTTTTGACAAAAGCACTTTCGAAAAAGTTACCGGCTCCGCTCCCGAATCCAATTTTACATTCTTGCGCATGCAGCCCTCTAAGAAGGAAGCCGGTGCCATTTTTTTAATGGTGCAAAACGGATCGGACCGGATGATTTTTGCGGGTCGGGATCAAGGCCGCCACTGGAAGGTTTCCAGTCCGGCACGATCGGGCGCTTCCACGCCTGTTCAAGCCACGGAAGCGAAAGAAGAATCGATCGATCTCGATAAGCTCGACACTCCGGCGGCGGCCCCCGCGACTTCGGTGGCCAAAGCCGGCGGACCTCCCGGCCATTACGGGGCTCCGACCACTCCCGCGGTATCTGCGGCGGGACCCATGTTCAAATTCATGTTCGACTTTTGGCTCTACAATCGCCCCGGGGTGGCGCCGCTGACGTTCTCAAACGTCCACACGCTAGCGCTAGTGGAAATCACTCCCACCCCTGAACTGGTCTTTGGATTCGAGCTCGCTCCCACGCCGCGCTACTACGAGCTGACCTACAAGCTGACGCCGCACCTGGAAATCCGCGGGGGACGCATCTGGGTCCCGTTCGACACGATTGGCTTGCAGCAACCGCACAATCTCTTCGGGGGGTTGGTGAATGTGAGCCAGTTCCGTCAACCGGGCGGCACCGCATTCTTGCCCGATATTTGGACGGATCTCGGCCTGGCTTTGAAGTACCGGATCATTGACACCACGAGGTTGGGCCTCGATGCGGAAGTGTACGTGGTGAATGGCTTCCAGGCCGGCGCCACGGATCCCGGAGGGCTGGTCGGAACCAAGTACCCTAATTTCGAAAACGCGGGCGCCATCGACAACAATACCGACAAGGCGCTGGGCGGGCGGGTCACCACGCGGATGTTCGGCGTCTTGACGGTGGGCGCTTCTGGTTACTGGGGCCGCTATACCGACAACGCCGACGAGAGCCGCACGATCGTGATGATCGGTTTGGACGCGCAATTGCGCTTGCCCACCGGTTTGGAATTCAAGGGCGGCTATCTTTTTTCGCAGGTCGGGTTGCTACCGGCGGCGGGTAAGGACAATTTTCGCCGCGGCGGGACCTACCTCGAAGGATCGCAGCGTCTCTCTCAGCGCTTCAAAGTGTTTGTGCGGGGGGGGACGGCGCAAAATGATAGTCGCGTCGTGAGCGTGAATGACATCACCATGGTGGGCGGCGGGATGGTTTACACGCGGATGCCTTTGCAGCTTTCTTTAATGTACCAGCGAGATTTGAACACGGTCGCCGCCAAGACGACCTATGACTTCGCCGCCTTGCGGGCGATGGTGATTTTCTAAAGGGGTAGGGCAGTGGGAAAACGGTTATTGGGCTTTCCAAAACAGATTGCGTACATCGTCGGCAATGAAGCGTGCGAACGTTTCAGCTATTACGGGATGCGCAGTATCCTCGTCATTTTCATGACCCAGTACCTGCTGATGCAGGAGCATCATTCCAAGGCCGTTTACCACTTCTTCATGTCGGCGAACTACTTCATGCCGTTGCTCGGCGGGTGGCTCTCGGATCGTTTTCTCGGCAAATACAATACGATTTTGTGGCTCTCGCTGGTCTACTGCGTTGGCCACGGTGTCTTGGCGGCGTTTGAATCGATCACGGGACTGTACTGGGGCCTGGGACTGATTGCACTCGGCTCGGGCGGAATCAAACCCTGCGTCTCGGCGTTCGTCGGGGATCAATTGGGTGCTAAGGACAAGGATCTCGTTCCGAAGGTTTACGAGCTCTTTTATTTTTCCGTCAATTTCGGTGCGTTCTTCTCGTCCATCATCATTCCTTGGACCTTGCCGAAGTATGGGCCGAGCGTGGCCTTCGGCATTCCCGGGGTATTGATGGCGATTGCGACGCTCGTCTTTTGGATGGGCCGCAAACATTACATCGTGGTGCCGCCCACCGGCTCCGAAAATCAGACCCATTTCTTCGGCATCCTTTGGTACGGGTTGACGCACTTGGGGAAACGCAAGGGTAAGCAACATTGGCTGGATACGGCGCTCGCTAAGTATGACGCGAAGCGGGTCGAAGGCGTCAAAGCCGTCGTTGCCATCGGCGCCGTTTTCGCTTCCGCGACGGCGTTCTGGGCGCTCTACGATCAATCGGGAAGCAGTTGGGTCCTGCAGGCCCAGAGGATGAACTTGAACTTCATGGGCATCCAGTGGGAAGCCTCGCAGATTCAGGCGCTCAATCCGATCATGATCCTGATCTTGATCCCGGTTTTCAGTCTTTGGCTTTACCCGCTTTTGGAGAAAATCGGTTTGCGTCCAACGCCGCTGCGACGTTTGGGCACCGGCATGTTCCTCACGGGATTTTCTTTTGCGATCGTGGGCGCCATCCAAGTTTTTCTGGATAGCGGCGTGGTCTTGAACGTAGGTTGGCAGATTTTCGCCTACATGGTTTTGGGTGCCGCGGAGGTGATGGTTTCGATCACCGGTTTAGAGTTCGCGTACACCCAAGCCCCGAAGACGATGAAGGGGATCATTATGAGTTTGTGGTTGTTGACGATTTCCGCCGGTAACTTCTTCACCGGAATGGTATCCCAGATCAATCCCTTCACCAGCGGCGCGGCGGAGTTCTTCTTCTACGGGGGTTTGGTCTTTGTAGTCTCCTTTCTCTTCGTCGCTATTGCGGTGCGGTACAAGGAGCGCAGTTACGTCGGAGAATAGGTAGGCGATCTCAACGACTTCGCGTTAGGTCGGGTTTTTCCGTGGCTTTCTGCGTGCGAAATCGGGTATTTTGGGCGGATGGAAACGGGTGCAAAATCAGAAGTTTCGGTGCCGACCTTTCTCAATGAGCGCAGTGTGGCGCTGCTCGAAAGCCGTTGGAGCGATTTGCGCGACGAAGCTTACGTAGAAAGCCTCGAGGATGGCTGGCGCATCCACTTGAGTTCGCCGACCGGCGTTTTTACCCAGGCCGGCTTTCGCGACTCGGAGCGCGTCGCACCCCAGAATCTCCTGAGTTACGCCAAGAGCTCCGGCCAAAAAGGCCTCGTCGAACGCCTCCTCGCCATTTTCGAACACATCCGCAAATAAAAGGTACCCACTTCCTTTTCAGTTATCTCGCACGCAGGTACCCGCTACCTTTACAGTCATGGACTAGCAAAAGTCGGCAGCCTTTCCAGTCATAAGTGGAGAGACGGTCTTTTGACTGGAAAGGTAGCACGTACCGGACTGCGTGATGCCTGAAAAGGAAGTGGGTACCTTTTAGGTCGTTCGGGGTTTGCGGGATCTTCGGGTGAGGACGAAGACGATGCAGGCGGCGAAGATCACATCGAGGGCAATCGCCCATTCAACCTTTTCTAAGATCCAATGCCCAATCACCGCTCCCACCACCATGGCGGCGGTGGAGAAGGCTTTGAGCTTCGGTCGGACCACGCGATGGTCTTCCCAATCGGTGACCGGTTTGCCCAGGTGCTTATTGTGGCGCACCCAGTGATGAAATTGAGGGCTCGACTTCGAAAAGCAATATGCCGCGGCGATGGCGAACGGGACCTGCGGGACGACCGGCAAAAAGATTCCCACTACCGCCAAACCCAAAAGAATAACCCCTCCGAGAAAAAAGAGTTTCTCTCCGAGGGGTTTTTCCTTAAACGACCGAAGGCGTTGTCGCAAACGCACTTACGATGCCTGCGCCTGGGCCATGGGCAACTTCGCGAAACGCGCGAAAGAATCGCGGAAGCGACCCGGCATCATATTCACCACCATGTCGAGCGATTGGCCCATGAAGCCCTGCTTTTTGACCATCGGCTTCATCTTATGAAAGACTTCTCGCATCGCCACCGCTTCCTCTTCGGAAAAAAGCTTTTTGGCCGCGGTGAAGACTTTGCCTTCTTCTTCGTCGATATGGTGTTGCAAAGCTTTCTTGAATTTCTTTGCACCGTTCACCCAACTGATGTTTGCCGCATCAGTGACTTGTAGAGCACGCAAGAGCGCTTCGGCTTCCAGATGCTCTTGATACGCATGGCCCACGACTTCCTTGGCGGTGTCGATTTCGCGAATACAGTTGTACAGGACTGCCTCTTCCGCCCGGGCGTGCGGGATAAGCTCATCCTTAATCGCCTCCACTAGTTGTTCACGCTGCTTCGGCGCGGATTTCTCGGCCGCAATTAACTCATCAATCAGCCCGAGCACTTTGACGTGATCGGCCTTCAACTCTTCATAGATATCCATAAATGCCTCCTGCGCCGGGAACGGTGCAATTGGCTTGCCGCAATTAAGGCAATTCAGTCTTCGTCGTTGAGGATGGCGCGTTTGCGCTTTTCGAATTCGGTGTCGGTGAGCACACCTTTTTTGTGAAGCGAAGCCAGCTTTTCCAGGAGATCGAGTTTGTCTTTCTCCGAGTCCCACTTACCGTTCTTGAAGACGCCGCGGGCGCCTTCGTAGACCTTCTTCGTTTCTTTCGTCCAGGCTTTGCCCGGATCGGCCGACATGCGACCTTCGACCACGAAGGTCTCCGCGACCATATCGTGGATCGTCTGTTTGCGCGGCGTGAAGAGCGCCACGAAGTAAATCAAGAAACCCGTGAAAACCGAAATCCAGGCCACGAAGGTGCGCAGCAGCGATGTGCCGATCGTGATGCGTTGGCCGCGCGGTCCTACCACGATCAAGTCCATCGCCCGTTTTCCCGGTGTGGCCTGTACCGCCGACGCCTCGAAGAGCGTCTTGTACGCGACCCAAACTAGAAACGGCGCCACGTAAGGAATCGTGAACTGCATCATCAGCATCACGAGTCCTAGAACAAAGAGATCGAGGATGAACGCCATCAGGCGCTTGCCCAATGGAGCAAATTTCAGCGATCCGATGGAAGTTTCCAGTGCTTCGGCCATGGTTGGGAAAAATCCTAGCATGAACCCGTTTGGAATACGAACAGGTGCCTGACGAAAAACGGCACTTTCGCCGCCTTGACTGCGTGGGCAAGGCGGGCACCGTTTTGCATTTCCTTGAGGCGTTGCAGTGAAATGTGAATGTAGACGTTGAGGCGGATATGCAGCGCAAGTCGAATGAAGAGCTGATGCGGAAGTTGGAGCGAATTGAGGCGCTGTACCGCCGTCCCGGATCTCCTGGTGAAAAACAAGCGGCCGCGGTGGCCCTCAACCGCCTCCGTGGCCGGCTTTTCGCCGTTCAAACCTACCAACAAAAAGTCGAAGTCAAAGAGTATACGTTCACGGTTTTTCGCGAAGTCTAGAGCTTACGGGCCGGTGACTAGCATGATGGGCACTGGATTCCGATTTGAGTCTTCCACTTCCACCCGACTCGCATCGTTTGGTTCGGTACCCGTGAAAATCACGGTTGGCCCAATGAAGTAGACTCCGTCCTGGGTGCCGCCCGAGCCGACGGCGAGCGAGCCCTTGCCCGAAAGCAGACGCCAGCGATAGTTGCCTGCGCCGCCCTGAGCGGTGAGGGGCACTGGGGTGCCCTTCTTAAGCTGCGACCCGTTGACGCCATTCGGTAGCACAATGCGCAGTTCACCGGTGGTCACTCCCGCCGGATTGGCCGGGGTTCCGGTTCCGTAGCACTCCGCGACATTTCCAATGGGGCCGACACAGAAAGATCGACCGCAGGCCGAAAGGGCGAAAATACCGATAAGTCCTAAGACGAGGGCGCGCATAAAAACTCCTCACGGGAGGTATGCAAGCTGTGCCCACGGAGTTCAAGCACGAACGACCCGAAAGGTGCGGTAATTTGTCACTCAGCGGAGCCCAAAAAAGCCGGACCGGAGCTTAGGGGCCCGTGACGAGAGTGATAGGCACGGGACTATGGTTCACATCTTCCAATTCCACGCGGTTCGTATCGTTGGGTTCTGCGTCCGTAAAAATCACCGTCCCGCCGATGAAGTATGACCCACTTTGTGTTCCGCCCGTGCCGACCGCGAGCGTGCCTTTGCCCGAGATCAAGCGCCAACGATAGCTGCCGGCACCGCCTTGCGCGGTGAGAGTGACCGAGCTGCCCTTGGTGATGAGCGACGGATTGATGCCGGTGGGTGTCGCGATGCGAAGCACACCGGTAGTGGCATCAGATTGGGTTCCGCTACCGTAACACTCATCCTTGTTCCCGAAAGGGCCGATGCAGATGGATCTTCCGCAGGCGGAAAGCACCAAAACTGCGGTCAGGGTCAAAAGGATTTTGCGCATAAAGTCTCCTGGGTCATTCCACACAACGGTAAGTCTCTATTTTACGCGGGCAACCGCGGTTTGTGCAGGTGCCGTGCGCCGAACACCCAAAACCATTGCAGTAGCCGCCGGGCGGGAAGCAGCCGTACATATTGCAACCGCCGCCCTGCGCGTAGGACCCAAACTGATTGCGATCCGCGCAAGGTAGGTCGGGGATCGGACCATTGGCCGGGATCACCGCGGCACCCGCTGCGGCTTGGCCGGCCGCCGTCGCGGATTCGTTTTCTAGGCTCACCACTTTGCCACTGCGAAAAAGTACGACTTTGCGCGGCGAACCTTCCTTCTCGCTACCAAAGATCCATTTTTCCTGGGCACCGACGAAATTGCGATCGAGCGGCTGTCCGGCCACGTTGATCACTTCCGCTTTCGTCATGCCGGGCTGAATCTTCATCGCTTCGCGGTGCGGCGCAGAAGCGCACGAGACCAAAAGAAATGCGGTGAAAGCAGCAAAGGGGAGGCGCAGATGTTTCATAGCTTTTGAATCCTTTCCAAGAGAACTCCGGCCAAAAGTATCGCACAGGACCAAAGAATTTCGACCGACATATTGGAGTAGGCGTACTCGGCCGACATCGCCAACATGAAAAGGCACATCAGCAAGAAAATCGCCGGGGTAAATGGATAACCGGCAATCCCGTGTCCCTTGCCACCTAAGAGTTTAAACGCAGCCACACCCACAAACGCCATGAACACCCAAAAAATCGGCGTAGTGAAAAGCACCAAGCTTTCAAAACCACTCGGCGAATTAAAAAAGAGCGACATCAACGCAATCGTGATGCACGACTCAGTGATAATGGACCAAAAGGGAGTGCCCCGCTGACTCCAGGATCCTAATGGCGCGAAGAGACGGTGATCCCGTCCCATCGCGTAGTAAATGCGCGCTCCCGAAAAAATCATTCCGTGCACCGTGCCCAACGCCGAAATACAAATCAGGCTTGCCACGAAGACGGCGCCCGCCATCGAGAAGTGACGCGCCATGATGGCGTGGCTCACCGCCGCCCCGTCCCGAGCGCGCAGTCCATCGAAGCCCAGCGCGTGCAGGTAAGACAGATTCACGGCGAGGTACAAGACGGTGACCGCGAGCGTGCCGTAAAATAAAACCCGAAAGAGGTTGCGCTCAGGGCGTTTCACTTCCGCAGCCACAAACGCGATCTCATTCCATCCTCCGTAGGCGAAGAGCACAAAGATCAGCGCCAGAATAAAAGAGGGTTGCGTCTCCGGAACGGGAGGGGACGGATCGGGAGTGGAAAACATCCACGCGGTGGTGATTAAAACGCCGATGCCAAGGACTTTAGTCACGGTCAAAAGGTTTTGAATGCCCTTGCTTTCCCGGGTTCCGAGCAAATTCAAAAAAGAAAGGAAGAGAATGGCGCCCGCGGCATAGATAAAAAGTCCGTGTTCTCCGAGCGGGATCATTTGGTGGGCGTAGCGGGCAAAGACGTAGGCCATCGCCCCCAGGTTTCCGGGCCGGACAATCATCAGCATCGTCCACGCGTAGAGAAAGCTCATACGCGGACCGAACGCTTTTTTGAGAAAAACGTAATCGCCCCCGGTTTCGGGATAGGCTTGGGCGAGTCCCGCGTAGGTCAGAGCTCCGAGTAATGACAGCACTCCGCCTAGAACCCAGATGCCGATCATAAAGGTCGCGCTGGAGCTATGGGCGGCAACCGCGGGGGAACTTTCGAAGATGCCGGTGCCGACCATGATGCCGACGACCAAACAGATGCCGTCAAAAAGAGAGATTTGCCGAATGGGTTGGACTGCGGGCGATTGCATGGCGCCCACCCTACACGATTTTTATGCTTTAGCGAACGACCGGCGGCAGACTTTCCGCCAATTTCCAAAGGTCTTCGGGATAGTCGCGCGGATCGACTTCGGTGATTTCCGGTTGCTGCTTCACCCAGAACCGTAGGTGACGTAGGCAGAGCACGCGAATCGCGGTCAAGGTGTCATCGCGTCGTGCGCAATCGCGGTAGAAATCAATTCCCTGGGGAATCAGCTCCGGGCTTTCGCGCAAAGTCGTTGCGATGCGGCCCAACGAGGGGCTCGCGTCCATCAACTCGGGCGGATTAAAATGCACATCCCCGCGAGAATTCCGACGGACGTCTTCGGTGCGCGGCAAGCGGTCGAGCGTGTCGGCCGTGAGCTTTTGAAATTCGCTGAAGGTTCCCTTGGGGCCCGCGGCTTCCAGCACCGGGGTGGTCACGGGACGGCCGGGGGCGGCGTTGCGCTTCAGCGGGACTTCGGCAATTTTCTCCGGACTGCTAGCGTCCATCGCATCCACGTCGGCTCGGTGATCCCGGCACGAGAAAATACCCAACCCAATGAGCAGGGCGGCGATGCCAAAATATAACGAGGGGTTTTTCATTGGATGCCTTCGGGGCGGCTGTCGCGGTATTGGGCGGTCGGCAACAGGCGTGATTTGTAATCCGCGAGTGAGAGCTCAAGGCCGGTGAGTTCGGCGGCGGTGCAGTCGGTGCACGCTTGATACATATAGCTTAGCAACGTCGCCTGGATCGCATACGGGCCATTGAGATTGTCTTCGCAAGCAAACTTTCCTGCATAGGCGGCGGAAAGGGCGGAGGTCTGTTGGCTGGCGTAGGCCTCGTCGTTGGCGACGCCCGGACATTTCGCGTGGGGAAAGCCGGCGTTAGTTCCATTGCCGTCGCTATGACGGGCTTCGTGAAAATAAGTCGCGATACGCAGGTACCGATTCACCATTCGAGTCAATCCAACTCCCTTGACGGCATTGACGGTGAAAAGGCCTTCGTCTTCTTGCACAATGCCGACCCGAGGGGTGTAGAGATCGTGCCGAGCATAATCCACGTCGAGGTAGTAGCCGAAGCCTTGCTTCTTTCCATCGAGGTACAAGTAGGAGCCCAAGTTCCACATCACGGTTTTCACCGTGCTCGATGCCGCACCGACGGCGGACGGATCGATTTGCGCCTGGCCCGCTAAAATAAACGGCGTCTGCGGGGCCGAGCGATTCACCATCCGGGCGTTGGCTTTGTAATTGAAATCTTGGCCCAGAATCATTTTCAGGCGTTTGCCCAACCAATCGTTCAAAGCCGCCGGAGTCAGGGCCCCGACTCCGATCGTGGCCAAGTCATTGGTATTCGCGGGCGGCAAAGCAATGGAACTGAGTAGAGCGAGATCGCCTTCGATAAGGCTTCGGTGTTCCGGCGCGACGGTGGAGTCGAACTCGATGCCCGCGCCGTTGCCGCCGCAGGCCGCGAGGGAAAGCACTAAAACGGAAATTCCGAGGCGCGCGAAGTTCTTCACGACAAACACCCAACCGAACTCGCTCCACCCTCTTAGAAACCCGGGCGAATCTAGTGCAAGCAGGGGGCCATTTAGGCACGGTGTATGCCTGGAAGTTCAGGGGGGTCGGGCCGTTTTACGCTGCGGGGTGACGCTTTCCGGCACTTCGGCGGACTCTAGAATGCTAGACAGTCGGGGACATTTCACGTCATTGCCTGTCTTTGCGAGGGCCGCAGGCCCGAAGCAATCTCGCATCGCGAAGCGATGCGGGATTCCTTCGCTCCGCTCGGAATGACGAAGCGATGCGCGATTCCTTCGCTCCGCTCGGAACGACGGTGTTATGATGTGCGTCAAAAGGAGGCGGTATGAAGAAAGTCGTGATCGTGGGAGCCGGATTTGCGGGTCTCAACGCCGCCAAGCGCCTCGTCAATCGCAAGGGACTTACGGTCGAGGTCATCGATCGGCGCAACCACCACCTCTTCCAGCCGCTGCTTTACCAGGTGGCGATGGCGGGGCTTTCGCCGGCGGAGATCGCGGCACCCATTCGCTCGATTCTGTCGGGCGCGCGCAACACCACCGTCAGTCTCATGAATGTGCAAAGTGTCGATCCCGTCGCCAAAACAATCACCGGCGATGGCGGCACGATCTCATTCGATTATCTGATCCTGGCGTGTGGTTCGAAACATAGCTACTTCGGACATCCGGAGTGGGAAGATTTTGCACCGGGTTTGAAGACGCTCGAGCAAGCGACCGAAATCCGGCGGCGGGTGCTCCTGGCCTTTGAACTCGCCGAGCGCGAAACCAATCCCGAACGCCAACGCCAGCTCCTGACTTTCGTGGTCGTGGGGGCGGGCCCCACCGGCGTGGAACTGGCCGGAGCTTTGGGCGAGATTAGCCGCTTCACGCTATCGCGCGATTTCAAACACATCGATCCGGCCCGCACGCGCGTTTTGTTGATCGAAGCGGGGCCGCGGATCTTGGCGAGTTTCTCCGAGAAATTAGCCAAACGCGCCGCGCGCGATCTCGAGAACCTTGGTGTGCAGATTTGGACTTCGACGCGCGTGCAGGGTGTGAATGCCGAGGGCGTGACCCTGCCTTCGGAATCACTGCACGCAGCGACCGTGCTTTGGGCCGCCGGCGTTCAGCCTTCGAGTTTGGGAAAGGCTTTGGGCGTGCCATTAGACCGTGCCGGCCGAGTGATCGTGGAGCCCGATCTGAGTTTAAAGGCGTTCCCGAACATTTTTGTCTTGGGTGACCAAGCGCATTGTTTGGGAAAAGACGGCCAGCCTTTACCTGGACTCGCGCCCGTCGCCATTCAACAAGGTATCGCCGCGTCCAGAAATATCCTGGACGATCTCGCGGGCAAGCCGCGCAAACCGTTTCGCTACCTCGATAAAGGTCAGATGGCGACGATCGGTCGCAAGAAAGCGGTGCTGCAAGCGGGCAAGATCCAGTTTGGTGGGTTTTTTGCGTGGATCGCTTGGCTCGTCGTGCACATCTACTATTTGATCGGCTTCAAGAACCGTTTCTTTGTTTTCTTGGATTGGGCGTGGGCCTATTTGACCCTGTCACGGGGCGCTCGTTTAATCGTCCATAAGGAGTGGCGGTCCTTCGCGAAGGAAGGCTCAAAGTAGAGTGCTTTTCCGCGCGCATGGGGCTATCGTAGAAGATGGTCGTCGTCGCGCCCGGTGGACTCCATGCGAAAACGGTTCCTCATTAGCTTAGCGTTGAGTGGGTTCTCGGTCTCCGCGTTCGGGGTCTCGCTTCAAGGCGCTTACGAATCCGCCCTGGCCAAAGTCGAAACCGTTCCCATCCAACAGGCCCGCGTCGAACAAGCGGATGCGCGCATTTCCCAACTCTGGGGCGCGGTGATGCCATCGATTTCTTTGCTCGCCTCTTATCAGAAGCAACACTCTCCGCCGCCCGACTCGGCGGTGACGAGTCGTTTCACCTTAAGCGATCAGTTTAATTCGCGCATCACGGCCAACCAGCCCTTATTCCGCGGCTTTGCGGAGTATGCGGGAATTCGCAGCGTGAAGGCCGCGCAACGCGCGCAAAATGCGCAACTCGAAGCCACGCGCCTAACGCTTTTTTCGACGGTGGCCAGTAGCTACTACTCGGTTTTAGCCGGGGAACAGGACCGCAAAAATCTCGAGGGGCTTATCGACCTCACTGAACGGCGAGTAAAGGACTTGCGCGATCGCGCCCAGATCGGCCGCTCGCGGGAGGGTGAAGTCCTCACCGCCCAAGCGCAACTCGCGGTCCAAAAAGCGCAGCTGCAAGCGGCGAAGCTGGCGCTCGAGCAGGCCCGCAATTTTTTCGCGCAAACCACGGGACTTGCGCCGGATGTGAGTTTGGACCCCCCGCGATCGCTGACCATTCCGACGAAGGGTGGGAAGGTAGACGATTTTCTCGCCAAGGTAGAGGAACGTCCGGATATTCGTTCCCTCAAGGAGACTTTGAGTTCGGCGGAGGAGTCGGTCGTCATTGCGCGGGCCGGGCATTTTCCTTCCGTCGATTTGACCGGAAACTACTATTTGAAGCGTGCGGGGATTCAAGAAGGCGTTAAGTGGGACGTCGGGCTTTTTCTGACCCTTCCACTTTTTGCCGGGGGCGCGGTTTCCGGTCGCGTTTCCGAAGCGCTGGCGGCCAAGAACGAGCGAGAGTTGTTATTGGCGCAAGGCCGGCGCACCGCCCAAACCCAAGTGCGCAATGCGTTTGAAACGTTGAAGGCCGGTACCGAACAAATCGATGCGTTGGAAGAAGCGGCCAAACTTTCCGAAAAAAACTACCAGCGCCAAACGCAGGATTACCGCCATGGACTCGTCACCAATATCGACGTGATCCAGGCGATGAATACATTCCAGGAGACCAAACGGTCCCTCGATAAACTACGATTTCAGACCTTGTCCGCTTGGGTTGACCTGCAGGTGGCCATCGGCAAGACACCATAGGCGAAAGCAATGAACCTCTCCGAGATCTCCATCCGAAACCCCGTTTTCGCATGGATGCTAATGATTGGGCTGATTCTGTTCGGTGCCATCAGCTTCCAACGCATGGGGGTGAGTCAGCTACCCGATGTCGATTTTCCAAGTATCAGTGTGAGCCTCAACCTAGACGGCGCCGCTCCGGAAGTGATGGAAGTCGATATCGTCGACCTAGTTGAAGACGCGCTGATGACCGTACAAGGCGTGACGGAAATCTCCTCTTCCTCGCGCACCGGTAGCGCCAATATCCAAGTGGAGTTCGATCTCGATAAGGATCAGGATGTGGCCGTCCAGGAGATCCAAAGCGCGCTTTCGCAGGTCATGCGCCGACTGCCAAAGGAAATGGATCCGCCCACGGTACGCAAAAGCAATCCCGACGACGCGCCGATTCTTTGGCTCTCGGTGAGCTCCGACACGATGTCGGATCAGAACTTAATGGCGTTCGTGCGCGACCGGGTGAAGGATCAGTTCTCCACCGTTTCCGGGGTGGGCGAAGTGTTTCTCGGCGGGTACGTCGATCCCAATTTGCGAGTTTGGCTGAACGCGGAAAAACTCAATCAGTATTCTCTCACCTCCGGCGATATCATTTCCACGATCCAGCAAGAGCACGCCGAGCTCCCGGCCGGGCGTATCGAAACGCCGGACAAGGAATTCAATATCCGGACGATGGGTGAAGCACCGACGCCCGAAGAATTTGGCAAGATTCCAATCACGCGCCGCGGGGGCAGCCCAAACTACCGCCCGATCATGCTAAGCCAAGTGGCGCGGATTGAAGACGGGCTGGCGGATGTGCGCCGCAAAAGCCGCTCGATGGGCAAACCGGCGGTCGGCCTGGGTATCAAGAAACAACCCGGATCGAACGCGGTGGAAGTCGGCAAAGACGTCAAAGCCCGTATGAAGCTGATCCAGGCCACGTTGCCGGAAGGCGTGGAAATGGGCGTGCGCTTCGACTCGACGGCCTTTATCGAAGAAGCGATTCATGAACTCAATTTCACGCTCATTCTCTCCGCGCTGCTGACCGCGGTCGTGTGTTGGGGTTTTCTAGGGTCGTGGTCGGCGACGATGAACGTGATCCTGGCGATCCCGACCTCGGTGGTGGGGACCTTCATCGTTCTGTATGCCGTCGGTTTTACCTTGAATACCTTCACGCTTTTGGGTCTTTCGCTAGCGATCGGGATTGTGGTCGACGATGCGATCATGGTCCTAGAAAATATTGTGCGCCATAAAGAGATGGGCAAGCCCCGTCGGGAAGCCGCACTCGACGGCTCCACCGAGATCACCTTTGCCGCCTTGGCCGCCACGGCGGCGATCATTGCGATTTTTCTGCCGGTCGCGTTTATGAAGGGGATCATCGGAAAATTCTTCTTCCAATTTGGTGTCACGCTTTCGGTCGCGGTGGCGCTTTCTTTGCTCGAAGCGCTGACGTTAACACCCATGCGTTGCTCCGAGTTTTTGAACACCGGCGAGCGCAAAACGCGATTGGGTCGGGCCATTGAGCATTCGTTCGATTGGAGTTCGCGAGTTTACGGGCACATTGTTGCGGTCGTCCTCAATCACCGGTGGAAGGTGCTTTTCGCCTCCGTGGTGGTCTTTGCCGTCAGCTTATCGCTCATCCAGATGCTGAAAAAAGAGTTTGTCCCATCCCAAGATCAAAGCCGTTTGATGGTGCGCCTGCAGGCTCCGGTCGGTTCGTCTTTGGATTTCACGGATAAGAAATTTGCCGAGGTGGAAAAATATTTCATGACCCGACCCGAGGTCGACAAGTACTTCGGCGCCATCGGGGGGATGGGCGGCGGGGAGGTGAACGGTGGGCAACTCTTCCTCACGTTGAAAGAGCCCAAGGCCCGTCCGATCAATCCGAAAACCGGGCGCCCTTTTTCTCAGCAGGAGCTCATTCCCATTTTTCGCAACGACTTAAAGGACATCAAAGATCTCCGCGTGGTGATTCAGGATCTTTCGCTCTCGGGTTTTACCGCCAAACGTGGCTTTCCGGTGGAGTTCACCGTCCGGGGGCCCGATTTCGATAAACTGATTGAGTCGAGTGAAAAACTTCAAGCCGCGATGCAGGCCAGTGGTCAGCTTACCGATATTGATTCGGACTACCGCAGCGGGATGCCCGAAATTCGCATTGTCCCCGATCGCATCAAGGCCCGCGACCGTGGCGTGAGTGTTTACGAAATCGCCCAGACCGTGAACGCCATGATGGGGGGCGTGATTGCCGGCAAATATTCGAAGGGCGGTCACCGTTATGATGTACGCTTGCGCCTTCAGTCCAACGAACGCGATACCCCGCAATCGATTTCAAAGCTCTACGTGCGCAATAACCGGGGCGAACTGATTCGCTTGTCTGAAGTCGTCAAAATCGAGCAAAAGCCCAGTCTCCAAGCCATCTCACGGCAGGGACGCGAACGCGCCATCAGCGTTTTCGCCAACGTCGCTCCGGGTAGCTCGCAAGCGAAGGCGATCGAGGTGGTGGAGAAAGCGGCCAAAGAAGTTTTACCGGAAGGCTATCGCGCCGTGGTCGGCGGCAGCGCGCAGACGTTCCAAGAATCTTTTCAGAGTTTGATCTTTGCGTTGGTCTTAGGCCTGATCGTGTCCTACATGGTTCTGGCTTCGCAGTTTAATAGCTTTATCCATCCCATCACGGTGCTCATTGCCTTGCCCTTTAGCATTTCCGGCGCGCTGCTTGCCCTGTTCATTGGCCAGCAGTCGCTGAATATCTACAGCATGATCGGGATCATCTTGCTGATGGGAATCGTGAAGAAGAATTCAATTCTGCTCGTGGACTTCACGAATCAGGTACGCGATCAGGGTAAGAATGTCCGCGATGCGCTGATTGAAGCGTGCCCGATGCGCTTGCGGCCGATTCTCATGACGTCGATCGCCACAATCGCGGGAGCGATCCCCCCGGCCCTGGCGATCGGCCCCGGCGCCGAAAGCCGCGTTCCCATGGCGTTGGCCGTGATCGGCGGCGTGATCGTTTCAACGGCGTTGACGCTTTTCGTTGTCCCTTGTGTCTACAGCCTCTTCGCTCGCGGCGGCGGGAAACCCGCCGTTTCCCCGGCGAGCGCACCCCAAGATCGGGCGTCGTAAAACCTGACGCGCCGACTCAATTCGCGGCCTAATTAAGTTAATCACCGGCTTGTCACCCCTCCGCTGCGCTGCGGGGCTTTTTAATCGCAACATTGCCCGAAACATGTTCCGGAAAATCCTTCCGACCCAACATGAGGTTGTGCACGCGGCACATGGGACGCAGATTGTTCTTATCCAGACTGCTACCACCTTTCGCCCAGGGCCGAACATGATCGATTTGCAGATGCGCGGTCTGGTTGCACCGGACACCGGAGGGGCCCCGGTAAGTGCACTGATATCCACCCTCGGTCATCACTTCTTTCCGACGTGCGATCGACACATAGCGGGTGTGTTTTTTGACGGTCGATGTTCGCGTGCCTTTCTTGGTCAAAAAGCGCCGCAACACGCGTTTGATTAAAACCGACTGATCTTTTTCCGATAGCTCTCGCTGAGCATCCGCCAAAAGAGCTTTCAATTCATCGTCCAGAAGAATTTTTAGAAACTCTTCCTTGGGCCGCGACTCCGGAAAGTGCTCATGCAAAACCTCTTTAATCTCCGTCCCCGACTTCCCCTTTACCTTCGGCAGTAGCATCGCCGCATTTTCCACCGTAACGTAAGGAGCGATGAGACTCACTCCGGTTAGGGACAAGGAATTCGATTCGAGCAAGGGCTTCACCGCCTCCACTTTTTCCACACAGCGTGTCGCATGGATGCGCCGACCTGCTTCATTTTCAGAGTAATTGAGGTAGCGAACACAGAAGTCGAAAAGGCTGGAGTAACCCTCCGTAGACCAAAGCCGGCGCAGATCAATTTCCACCAGATAAGCCAAAACTTCCGCCGTCGCCTTGCGCTCAACTTTCACCGCCGCGGCCGCTCCTTCCAAAAGCATTTTGTCCGATAGTTCTTTCACTGATCCTCCTAAATACATACGCATGTATGTATTTCATTTTGTGAGAAATGCAAGAAGAAAATCGCGTTTTATCGACGGTAAATTGAGAAAAATACCTCGAACATTGCCTAGTCAATGTTCACGCTCTTGGCGACGCGAATAGACATTTACGGTGAGAACAAACTCGCCTCTTCGCAAACCTCATATGCTGTCGGGACGCCACCCGGGCCGACTTCGCCCGGGTGAGCGGACCGGCAACGGCCGCTCTTACATTTCTCGGAAAATGTTCCGTGTCGCCGGCTAAAAAATCCATTTGGTCCTTATACCGATCGAACGGCGGGATTGCTTCGACCCTACGGGTCTCGCAATGACGGTCAGAAAAGCTCCATTTGATCCTTCGGTCGATGAAAGCCGGCCGTCGACAACTCTGGGTGCCCAGGAAAACCCAATCGCCGGTAGTGCAAGCGAAAGACGGCTTTGACTTGCTCGGCGTAAACGCCTTCTCCCCGCATCCGCGTTCCAAAGTTCGAATCATTCAACTCCCCGCCCCGCGTGTCCCGAATATGTGAAAGCACTTTCGATTTCTTCAGCGGGAAGTGCGTTTCGAGCCAGCTCTCAAAAAGATCCTTCACCTGGTAAGGCAAGCGCACCAAAACATAGCTCGCGCTCACCGCCCCGGCTTCGCGCGCGGCTTTTAAGAGGGCAGGTATCTCGGATTCGTTCAACGCGGGGATGATGGGCGCAATATTGGCCGTCACCGGGATGCCGGCGGCGGCGAGTTCGCGGATGGCGCGCAGGCGGGCCTCGGGACGGGAGGTGCGCGGTTCCATTTTGCCGCAGAGATCGGGGTCCAAAGAGGTGAGGGAGAGGGTGACCCCGCACGCCTGGGTGGCGGCGAGCCGTTTCAGCACATCGATGTCCCGGGTGACCAGGGCATTTTTGGTGATGATCCAGACCGGATTGCCAAAGTCGGCCAGGACTTCCAGGACACGCCGGGTGAGCTGAAGGCGTCTTTCGACCGGCTGATAGCAGTCGGTCACCCCGCTCATGGTTACGATTTTGGGCTCGTAGGCGGGGGACATCAGGGCTTTACGCAGCAGTTCGGGGGCGTTTTCTTTGACCAGAATCCGGGTTTCGAAGTCCAGCCCCGAGGAAAAACCCAGATATTCGTGCGTAGGCCGGGCGTAGCAGTAGATACAGCCGTGCTCACACCCCCGGTAGGGGTTAATGCTGGCTTCAATCGGCACGTCGGGGCTCGTATTGCGGTTCAGGATTGAACGACTCGAGTCCTTGAGATAGACGGTGTCCACCCGGCTCGGTTCTTCCGTGGTTTCGGGTTCCAGAGCTAGGGATTCGAAGCGATTGGTAGGGTTCTCGGGAGTTCCGCGACCTTTCATGACCACACCTAGCGGATGTGATACTCATAGGGGTCCAGTGAAGTCATTTCCTGATTTTCGAGCCGGTCAATGCTGGATGAGCGAGACCGAACCCGAGCTGGGCTTGGGCTTTGTGAAGGCTGTCGACGCGATGGCCGTGGACGTGGAGTTTCCGGCCGTCGGCCGTCTCCGCCGCTATAACCGCCGAACCGCCCCTTTGCGCCGTTTGGAGTTTCGCACCGGCGATACCGTTCGTGGGCGGGCTGGGGAAACATTTGAAGTCAATAAAGTGGAAGTCCGCCTGGGCCTGAACTGGTACCTGGGCAAGAAAAAAGCCGAACAGCTTTGTGAATCGGGCCTTTCGGCCGAATACCGTTTGCAGCGCCCCCTCGAACGCTTTTTGGCGGGCCAAGTGGATCCGATTGGCGCTTACCAGTTGCGCCGCCGTACCCTCGAGTTTCGCCACCGGACGTTGAAATCCCCCGTCCGCGGGATGCTCGGTCCCCGCGCGATGCTGCTTCCCCATCAGGTTTACGTGGTTTCCCAGGTCACCGGCCGGGGTGTGCCGCGAGCTTTGCTGGCCGATGAAGTGGGGCTGGGCAAAACGATTGAAGCGGGGTGGATCCTCCACCAACTGATGGTGACCGAGCGGGTGCGCCGGGTGTTGGTGCTAGTTCCGCAGGCGCTAGAGAACCAGTGGTTCGTTGAGCTTCTGCGCCGTTTCAATCTGCCGTTCTGGGTGCCGGACTCGCAGAGCGATGATGCCATGGAGAGTGAAGACCTGGCCGATCGCGAACGTTTCATTTTGGCAATTGAGTCGCTAGAAGATCCGGAATTCGCCGAGTCGATTTTGCAGATCGAATGGGACATGGTGATTGTGGATGAAGCCCACCGCATCGACTGGGAGCCGGGCGAGCCGTCACCGGAATACGAAATTCTCGAACAGTTGAGCAACAAAACCCACGGGCTTTTGCTGCTCACCGCCACACCGGAGCAGCTGGGCCTTGAAGGGCACTTTGGGCGTCTACGCCTGGTGGATCCGCAGCGCTTTTCTTCCTGGGAAGACTACCAAACCGAACACAAACGCTACATCCAGATTGTGAATCTGGCCGAGGCGCTTTGGTCGAACAAAGAAGTCGACGCCAAAACAAAAAAGGCCCTGGCGGAGCTGCTCGAGGACAAAGTCGACAAATCGGTGCTCGACAATCTGTCCGACGCGCAAAGGCGTCGAGAAGTTTTGCTCGCGTTGGTGGATCATTACGGTACGGGGCGCATCTATCTGCGCAACGCCCGCCGCGTCGTCCAACTTGAAGATTTTAGTTTTCCCAAACGCATGCTCCATGAGCACCGCTTGGCGCTCGCGGGCAAGGACGCGGGCGGTAAAAAAGCGGGGGAAGCCAAGGAAGACGCACTGGTCGCGTGGATGGGCGCTTTCGTAAAGAAGCACCCCCAGGACAAGATCCTCCTCATTTGTTCGAGTGCGCGCGCGGTGACGCGTTTGAAGGAACGTCTGCAAAACGAACACGCCGTGCGGGCGGTGGATTTTCACGAAGAACAGCCGCTTTTGGTGCGCGATCGCAATGCGGCCTACTTCGAAGACCCCGACGGCGCGCGCATCTTGCTTTCGTCGGAAATCGGCGGCGAAGGCCGCAATTTCCAGCACGCCAAGCACCTGATTCTAGCCGATCTGCCGATCGAGCCCGACGTGCTCGAGCAACGCATCGGCCGTTTGGATCGCATCGGTCAAGCCAACGATATCCAGATCCACGTTCCGTACCTGCCGGGCAGTCGCGAAGAAGTGCTGCTGCAATGGTACCAAGGGGTATTTAAGGCCTTCAGCGCCCCGCCGAGTGGCGCGGGCTTGGTGCACGACGGGCTCTTTGAAGAGTTGGAGCCGTTCCTAGTGAAACCGCAGCTGGCGCTCGGCGAGAAGAAAAAGAATTTTGACGCGCTCCTCGAGCAAGCCAAATCGGCGTACGGCAAGGCCCAAAAGGTGATCGAAGCCGGGCGCGATCGCTTGATCGAACTCAACTCCTTCAACGCCGAAGCCGGCACGCAACTCGCAAAGTCCATCAGTGAGAGCGAACGCCCCGAAGAGCTGAAGGCGTACTTAGAATCCATCTTCGACGGGATGGGAATTCACGTCGAGCACCTGGACAAGGAAAGCCTCTTCGTCGAGCCGGGCGATAGCATGTTCAGTTCCTACTTCCCGGCGTTACCGCCGGAGGGGATTCGCATGTCGTTCTCCCGCGCGAAGGCGCTCAAGCGCGATGATTTGACGCTCATGACGTGGGATCACCCGATCGTAACGGAAACGATGCTGGCGATTGCGAGCCAGGAGTTTGGCAATGTGTCGGTCGCGGGATGGCACGGCATCATGAAGCCCAAGGGGCTGCCGCCGGTGATGCTAGAAGTCTTCTTCGTTTTGGAATGCGTTGCCGATTCGGCCTGGTTTGCCGATGAATTCTTGCCCACCGAGCCGGTGCGGATCCTCCTCGATGTGCGCCAGCGCGAGGACATCAGCGCCCAGTGGCCGGTGGAAAAAATCCATTCGCACTTAACGGGTTTGACCATTGAGCAGATTCAAGCCGTGCGCCAGATTCCGGTCGCTGCCCTGAAAGAATTGTTGGCCAAAGCGACGGCCATTGGCGAAGCCCGCCGTAAGAAGCGGCTCGAAGAAGTGACTAAAAAGATGGAAGACACGGTGGAGACGGAAATTCGCCGGCTCAAAGCCCTTCAATCTAAGAATGGGTTGGTGAGCGAGCAAGAAGTGGATTGGTGGGAAGCACGCCGCCGTTGTCTGCGCGACGCGCTAAAGAACGCCCAGCTTCGTTTGGACTCGTTTATTATCATCGTGGCGCATTAGGAGTACAGCCCCTAATCGCCGATGTCGTAGTAAGCGGGATTGCGAAAAAAGCAAATGACTCCGCCGTGACGGCTGGCGGTCACAATCGTGTTGCTATCCGAGCTTAAGGTGACGGCGGTAATCCCACCTTCTTGTTCGGTGCGATAGCGCCCGGTCTCTTCCCGCAGGCTGAGATCCACTCCGACAATCATGCCTTCTAAACCGTGGGCATTTCCGGCCACGACCACCTGATCAGCCACGTCCATTGCCAATGCCTTTGCGTCTAGTTCCTTAAGGAAAAACGTTTCGTACTCGCTTGGCCCGTCGGGACGCCACCGCCATCGCACGAGCTGGCCGTTCTCGGTGAGCGCTACCCATTGCGGTTTATCCGGGGAAAACTGGAGGTCCAGGATCTTGCCATCAAAGACCGGAGCCGGCATCGGGATTTCGTGCCTCGTCGACAGATGGACCATTTTCACATTGTTGTCGTGGGTCACAATCGCCGCGAATTTCAGGTCGCGCGTCACCCGCAGCAACGTTCCCCCCCTTTCAATCGGGTAGTCCACTTGCCGGAAGCCGGTGTGAACTCCGGTGGTAGATACGTGTAGGCCATCGTTCAGCGCCAACGTGCTATAGCCGGACAAAGCGATCGCGTGGGCTCGGATCATGGCGACCCGGCCTTCAATTCGCTTTGCGGTGGGGACGGTATAAAGCCGTAAGGTTTGAGACGCATCTAAGACAAGCGCATCGCCGTTCCAGTCGATCGCGGCGTCGGTGACTTCGCGGGTGTGACCGACCGTATAGTACGTCCGTTTTTCGGGGCGAAGATCCCACATATGGACTTGGCGGCTATCATTGGGGACGACGACGAGACCTTGTCCATTGGCGGTGAGGATTAGGCGTTTTGCCCCGGTGTCGGTCGCATCCTTAGCCTGCGGCCGAATAGCGAAAATCCGGTCGAGCACCCCGGAGTTAGCCGGTTCGAGTTGAGTTCGGGAAGTGCCGCGGTATCGCGTCGTCCCACTGGGGGAGGGTTTGACGGTCGGGGCATCGAACAAGAGCGCCTTTTTGAGCCGATCGTGATCGCGCTGCATGGCTTCGATTTCCGTTTCCAACAATTTCCGCCGCTCTTCGGTAATGCCAGGGAGGTCCAGGGCGGCTCGATAGACTTGCAACCAGTCGTTGAGTCCCAACCAATTCAGGTACGCTTCGCAGGAATACGGATCGACATCCGACCCGGCTTTGGCGACCGGGAGCGCTAGCAGCAAGCAAACGCATAAACCCCACTTCCACATGCCCATCAGGTATAGGCGCGAAACGCGGGCTCTGTAAAGTCGAGCTTGGTGTTTTCCGGATTGCCGCTTTTCGTACCCGTCTTCAGCCAGTATCTTGTCTTGCTCATGCACACACCTCCTCTCATCCAAGACCTCGCGGTGATTCTGGCCACGGCTGGGATCGTGACGTTTTTGTTCCGGAAAATCCGGCAACCCGTGGTTTTGGGTTATGTCATCGCCGGAATTCTGATTGGCCCGCACACGCCGCCGCATTCACTGGTCACCGACCTACCGAGCATCCAGACGTGGAGCGAGTTGGGCGTTATCTTTTTGATGTTCGCTCTCGGGCTGGAATTCAGTTTTCACAAGCTGACCCGGGTGGGAATGCCCGCGACGGGTACGGCCCTGATCGAAGTGATTTCGATGTTGGGAATGGGTTACCTCTGCGGCCAGATCCTGGGCTGGTCGGGTACGGATAGTATTTTCCTCGGCGGAATTCTTTCGGTTTCCTCCACCACGATCATCATCAAGGCCTTAGAAGAACTAAAGTTGAAAAACCGACGGTTCGCCGAAATCGTTTTCGGTGTCCTTATCGTCGAGGATCTGGTGGCGATTCTCCTTTTGGTCGCGCTTTCCACGGTCGCGGTCACGCAGAGTTTCTTCAGCTGGGAGTTGGTGCAAGCGGCGGGCAAGCTGCTCTTCGTCGTCGGTAGCTGGTTTGTCGTCGGCTATTTTCTCATTCCGTCCTTTCTGCGTTACGCCGGTCGCGACATGGACGACGACACAATCACGGTTTTTGCCTGTGGCCTTTGCTTATTGCTCGTGGTCGTGGCCACACATTTTCACTACTCGGCAGCCCTGGGCGCTTTCATTATGGGCTCGATCTTGGCGGAATCGCATGAAGTCCACCGCATCGAGCACCTCATTCGCCCGCTCAAGAGTGTTTTCGCGGCCGTCTTCTTCGTCTCGGTGGGGATGTTGGTCGACCCACGCGTCATCCTCACGCACTGGCCGGCCATCGCGCTGATCACGGCGGCCACGGTTTTTGGGAAGCTGCTCACCTCGACACTTGGGGCCCTGGTCTCCGGCCAAAAGCCCGTGCCCGCCATCCAAATTGGGTTTTCCCTGGCGCAGATTGGAGAATTTTCTTTCATCATCGCCGGCCTCGGGATGTCGCTCGGGGTGACGAGTGATTTTTTGTATCCCATCGCGGTGGCGGTATCGGCGATCACTACGTTCACCACACCGTATCTCATTGGTTGGTCGGGCCCAGTCGGGAACTGGGTCGAGGCCCATTTGCCGGCGCGGGTGCGGCGGGGACTCGATCACTATTCCGCGGCCCTGCAAAGTACCACCGAATCGCAGGCGGCACGGAAAAGGGTCGTAAACCAAGTCCTGCGCTACTCCGTCAACGGAATCGCCGCGACCCTCGCGTTTTTGCTCATGGGCCGCTTCGCTTTACCGGCGCTGGGGCCCTGGCTGGCGTGGGCCGCTGCAGTGATCCTAGCCGCGCCTTTCTTTTGGGGGATGCTGACCGCTTTTCGCGGCGGACAGGGCACCATTTTCTTGCGCCTCATCGGCGCGACCGCCACCATCGTATGGGCGGGAATCTTAAGTGATCAGTTTTTCGATACGACGCTGGCGACGCTGATTACGGTGGTTCTGATTCTCACCGTTTTCTCGCTCTTCTACCGTCGGCTCGAATCGTCTTACCGTTGGTTTGAAAGCCGTTTCATTTCCAATTTCAGTGACCGGCAAAAAGGGGAGGAGCCGGCGTTGAAGAATTTGGCGCCCTGGGATTTGCACCTCGTCCGGATGGCGGTGCACCCCAATGCCAAACTCGCCGGGCGGCCGCTCAAAGCGATCGATGTGCGCAATCGCTTTGGACTCAATATCGTGGTGATCCAGCGCGGCCGCCAAAACATCGTGCCGCCCAAGGCAGACGATATGCTTTTTCCCGGCGACGGTCTGCTGGTATTGGGAACGGACGCGCAAATCGAGGCCTTCCAGAAACAAATCGGTGAAGCGGAAGGGGCCCCCACCGTCAATCAGGCATTGACGCAGTTTAGCTTGCGACGGCTCGCCATGACGGCGGAGTCGGAGCTGCTGGGAAAGACCATTCGAGATTCCGGCATCCGCGATCGGTTGCATTCGATTGTGGTCGGAATGGAGCGAGGAGAAAAACGCATGTTGAATCCCGATCCGGCCCTGACTTTGGAAAAGGGCGATGTACTCTGGTTGGTGGGGACGGCGGCGTAACGATCAAGGTTTGGTTTTGGGGCGGTCGCAGCGGTACACGCAGACCTCTTGCCCCTGGAGTTTGGACCGCTTCCAGAGCGTCATGCCGTTCTTCTCGGCGACTTTGATGGAGCCCTGATTCTCGGGATGGATAAGGCTCACGAGAAACGGCACGTCGAGCCGTTCGAATCCCACCTGTTTCCAGTATTGGGAAGCCTCGCTAGCGTAGCCCTTGCCCCAATGGGCCTTGGCGAAAGTGTAGCCCACCTCCCAGATTTTTTCTCCGTCCAGTTCCCAGTGGATCAACCCCGCTCGTCCAATAAACTCTCCGGTGGCCCGCAGGTGGGCGGCGTAGACGCCGACCCCAAACTGCTTGGTCTGGGATAAAACGCGATCGAAGCGCGTGCGAGTTTCCGCTTCGGTGGTGGCCTTGCCCGTGCCGATGTAACGCATGACCTCCGGATCGGCGTCGAGGCTGCGCATGAGTTCAAAATCAGCCTCGGTGAAGGGCCAGAAAGTCAGTCGCTTGGTTTGAAAGATTCCGGTGAGCGCCATTTTCGTCTCAGTATAGCGGTTTCCGCCTTCCGGCGGTGCCGGAAATTGGCACCGCTTCACGGAAACCTGCGGGAACTTATCGGAACACCTCTTGCACGAGTGCTAGCGCCTGCGGGCGGAGGAATCTTGTTCCCTTTTCAACGACATACCGCGCACGAAGCCCCGTTCCAAGCGATCGTGGAGACTTTGCGCCGTGTGCTAGGCCCGTCGCTGGAAGTGCGGGCGGCGACGCAAGCGGATGACGCTAAGATCCACGCATTCTTGCAAAGCGTCCGTCGCGAGTTTGGATTCGAGGCGGCCCCCGAACCCGCCCTGGACGCAATGGACTCCTATTACGATGGCCGGGAAGGCATTTTCATTTTGCTGGAGCGGGGAGGGGAACTCGTTGGGACCTTCGCGGCACGTTCCCACGGCGCGACAATGGTGGAGTTTCAAAAAATCTACCTGGCTAAATCGGTGCGGGGCCAAGGGCTGGGGAGCACGGTCTTTCACGCTTTCATGGGACTGTGCGTACGCCTCGGTTATCCGAGTGTCGTGCTGGAAACGCACGCTTGCTTCAAAATCGCCAACGCCTTTTATCGCTCCACCGGCTTTCGCCCCGCCCGTCTGGCTTTGCGCCTCACCCATCCCGGCGGCGAATGGTTGCGCTACCATTTCTCCGATCCGGTTTGAGCTCTCGCCATTTCCCGTTAGAATGGAATCATGACCGCCAACTTCTTGCGTAAACTCAAACCTTCGGCGCAGTTCTTTCGTCGCTTGATGAATCTGTGGAGCCCCTACCGCGGGGCCGGCATTCAAGTTATGCACATCGCGCCGGACTTCCGGTCGGTGAAAGTGAAGTTAAAACGCAAATGGTACAACACCAACTACGTCGGCACGCAATTCGGTGGCTCCATCTACGCCATGACGGACCCGTTTTATATGTTGATGCTGATCAATAATCTGGGCGGCGACTACATTGTTTGGGACAAGGGCGCCACGATCGATTTCGTGCACCCGGGCAAAACCGAACTTTTTGTCGAGCTGCAGCTCGACGAAACCCTGCTCACGCGCGTCAAAGAAAAAACGGCGGGCGGCGAAAAATACATTTTCGATTTGCCGGTCGAAGTGCGAGACGCGACCGGTGAGCTGGTTGCGGCGATAACCAAGAAGCTCTACGTTCGAAAAAAACAGAAACAGAACGGGGATCTCTCGCGCGAGAGGTTGGCGGTCGGGTGACGGCTACAAGCCGCCACCCGCAATCCCCTAAGGCTTAGGCGGAGTGCAATCCGCGACTTCGGTCACCGTCATGCCAAACTTGGGTGTCTTGGAGAATTCCTATTTCTGTTCCTCGCCTTCGGCATTTCGCAGCCCTTCAACGAATTGCAGTACCGAACGCTCAATTCGAGTTAGCCCCCGGGTCTCTTCGCCGGCTCGCCCACGCGGGTGTCCGATGTTGGGGAAGGATTCGGGGTCGTTGAAGTAGGCGTGTTTCACTAACGGATCGATGTAGCTATTTTCGGCCTCGGCGGGACGGTTTCCCAGCGCGGTGGAGACTAATTCTCTGGTCTCGTTCCAATTCTTCTTCGCTTCTCTTTCGTCCTTTGGGGGCGGGTAGCCCGACAAGATCTCTACCGCGAGGGCGGTGGCGCCCCAGGTCCGGAAGTTCTTGGCGGTAAAACCGTTGCCCATGGTTTGGTTGATGTAAGTATTGAGCTCGTTGGCCGTAATGGTTTTCCAGCGACCTGATTCGTCTTGGTAGCGGAAAAAGTCATCGCCGGGCGAGTTGCGTAGCTGGTTCAGGGTTTTTGTCAGATCTTCGTAGTGATAGGCCACGAGATCCTGTTGCACTCCCTTTTTTCCCCGAAATTTTAGCTCGATTTCTCCGGGTTGCACGAGCTTGATGTGCCGTTTTTGGAGGGTGGTCAATCCGTAGTTTCCCATCCCGAGTGCCGAGTCTTCACTGCCAGGTCGAATGAGCGTCGTGTCGAGCAGCAGGACCGCGGCCGCGAGCACTTTTTCTCGGGTGAGCTGCTTCTGATCTAAGTCTTGGAATGCTTTCTCACGCATCGTGCTCAGTTTTTTCCCAAAGGCGGCATTGTGATTGAACTTGCGAGCGGCTCGCGCGTTCTTAAAAAGGGGGTGGTAAAGGTGCTGCTTTCGGGGCTCTCCCTTTGCGTCTTTGGAGAAACCGGTGACCATTTGATGGCCTCGATTGTCCCGGTTGATCCAGACGTTTTCCCACGCCGGTGGGATCACAATCTTGAGCTGCTTCAATCGGGCGAGCAAATCGTCCCGTTCTTTGGCGGAGAGCACGTTTCCTTTGGGGTCTCGGTAAATGAAAATCGGGGTTCGTGTGCCGTCGGCCTTCCGGACATAGCGACTGATTTCGCGTGTGTACCCTGGGGTTTGGTCGGTGGTTACTTTGAGACCCACCTCCCGGGCGACAACTTCGGTCCGCCCACTCCGTCCGAGGTCCGCGTAATCGATCGAACAGTCTTCAATATCCGTTTGGGTGGGGGCCGCATCCAGTTCTGCCAATGCCAAGCCGAGGATGAAAAAAGATAGCAGCGCGCTTCTGAACAAACCCCACCTCCAGCATCAGATTGTTTCGAGATATTTTATTTTAGCGCATTTGTGCGATCCGGCCAATTTCATCCGCCGCAAATGGCGGGTGCCGCCAAGTGCGCTCTGAGGCGCAAAAGCGGATGGGGGGATTTCGCCGATGCCAAAAAGGCCATCGAGGCTTTGAAGAACGTTCCGCTTTACGAGGAGTGAAGGGAGACGGGGCGTTGGGTTTTCACTCCGGCGCCGGAGTAAAGAAATCTTGAATTAGGCATTGCGGTTGGGTCGCCCTTGGAAAACTTGCGTTCCCCCGGGACCCAGCATTTACTGGCCTCTTCGGAGGTGTTTCGTGCGTGTCGCGCTTTTGGCTTTGCTCGTTGTTGCCCCCGCTTTCGGGCGGCTGGCGGAAAATCTCAACCGACAAGGTCTGACCGCGGTCTATGAGATGCGCGAGGGTCAGGTGGTTCGCCTCGTCTGCTCCGGCAAACCCGCCAGTACTTTGGAAACGGATAAATGCCGCGCGTGGGGAAACCCGCTGGATCTCGCGGAACTGGAAAAGCAGGTGCGCGATCGGGCCATAGACCGCATTGAGGGTCTGCAATCGCAAAAGCGCATAGCCGAGGGGAAGGTGGACCAGAGTGCTGCCTATCAGGCGAAGCTGGCGTCGGAAATCACGGCGCTGGAAGCTTGGGGTTCGTCCCTAGTGGGCGAATATAAGCGCCGACAGCAGGAACAAGCGGACATCGAACAGCGGCAACGACAAGAAGTGACTCAGCGCCAGGCCGAAATTGATGGACTCGATGAGCTCTTCGCTTCCAAGATTCTCGACGGTGAGTTTCTGCACGCAATCGATAAGGATGGGAAGGACTACGCGGTGCTGCGCCCCTGGGTCCCCCTTCTCGCGTCAGTTTTCTCCGCCGCGGAGGGAACGCGTTTCGGGAAAAACACCTGGTGGGATTCGGAAAACCAGCGCGTTTGGTGGACCGATTTCCGCCGACATTCGGTTTGGGCACTGGGTTCGGCTTGCCCGGCGGATAAGGGATATGTTCCCGCGACTCCCCGAAGCCTGGGCGATGGCTTTGCCTCCGAACTGCGCCGCTTCGCCGAAGCGGTGGTGCACGGGGAAACCGGTTTTGCCGCGAAGCTTTTGACCATGGCTTTTTGGACGGGACCCGCGCCCGAGCATCGTGACGCTATCGACCGGATGTCGGACAATTTAGGTTGGGCCCGCAGTCCTTCGCGGGGGGCACTTTCCGCCTGGTATTTTGCCGTCCATAGCCCGCGACCCCGCGGGAGTCGCGACCCGAGGTGGGATCTCCACCGGACCGAAAGCACTCAAGACAAAATGCCGGTGCTGTGCATTGCGACATTCACGAGTCACTTCTAGGCTTATCGCCCCTTAGGAGAGTGCTTGCGACTCCGGCGCCGGAGTCCGGAGATCCGAACTATAGGTATGATAGTGTGATTAGGTGAAAACCTTGCCTCGAATCATTTTCTGTCTGTTGCTTGCCGGCCTTTTTGTATCGGGTTACGCATTTTTTGTGGAACCTTTCTGGCTTGAGGTGACGCGCCACAAGGTTTTGACTCCCGTCAAGCCATTGAAGATCGCACATCTTACCGATCTCCACCTTTCAAAAATTGGAAAACGGGAAAAGAGCGTACTGAGTACGCTTCACGGAGAATCCCCTGATCTAATTGTCATCACGGGGGATCTGTTTTCGGATTCTGGAAATGTCGAGCCGGTCCACGAATTTCTCGATCAGCTGGAGGCGCCGTTGGGAGTTTGGATGGTGGATGGCAATTGGGATCATTGGACATCCCCGGAGAAGGGGTTACGAAGTTTGGCCAGGTCGGGAGCTGCTCTCTTGCGCAATCAAAACAAGCGTGTTCGGGAAGATCTGTGGATTGTCGGCCTGGATGATGCTTTTGCGGGTAAGCCAGAAATAGAACCTGCTTTCTCAGGAATACCTCCCAACGCTTCCTGCATTGGGCTTTTCCACAGTCCGGAGTTTTTTCCTAAGATAGCCGGTAGGTGTTTTCTCAATCTGGCGGGACATACGCATGGAGGTCAGATTCGACTACCAGGCTTCGTTCCATTTTGGCTTCCACCCGGCTCGGGTGAGTTCGTTTCCGGGTGGTATGGAGCTGCTGAATCCAAACTGTACGTCAGTCGTGGAATCGGTACATCCATACTTAGAGCGCGATTGTTTTCTCGCCCCGAAATTGCGTTTTTTATGGTGGGAGATCATCAGTGAACGTTTCATGGTTCGTTCTTATTGTCTTGTCGGTTTCGGTTTATGCTGCACCTTCTCCAAACTGCGAAAAATGGTTTTTGGAGTCCAAAATCTCCTCCGGTGACGTCGATTGCCTTTTGAAGTGTGGGGGCAGTTCCACCGGAATGGATACATTGCCGGCGATTTATCAAAAATGAATGGGAGTTTCGCGGGATTCTCAAACTCGAATCAAAAGGACCGGTTGAGCGGAGTCAAAAACTGGGCACGTCTCTTGCCCAACCTAGGGGCGGGAGGTGCCGGATGGCAAAAATTGGAGAAGCGGTCGGGTTGCTGGTGGGGCTCAGTGTCCTGGGTTGTGGTGCGGCAACCAAAACCGGTGAAGGGGATAAGGAGGGGGTCGAGCAACGACACACCTGGGAGGTGGGGGTTGCCAAGGTTTCCATGGCGGACGGAAATACCTTTGAGTTAAAGACCAAACGGGATCACAACTCCTGCAGCTACTCCAGCCAAGAGAATGGAAAAGAGCGGCTGTCTTTCATGGCAATCTTCCGAGACGATGCCGGCACCCAGCTTGTGGCGGCCGTCCATGATGTGGGAAAAGCGGAGGCCGGTCGGAATGGGCATCCATCCGTGGGGGAAGGAAGCCACGTGTTTAGAACGGCGGATAGGAACTACGACTTCACTGCCTGCCTCCATGACTACTCCATTGGCGAAAATGGAAAATTCACGGGAAAAGCGACCTGCAGCGCACAGGTATACCATCCACAAACGGGCCAATTGCTTCAGTCCGAGCTGGAGGTCAAAATGGAGTACTACTGCACGCCTAGGGACCTAACGACCGACTAGGCGCGACCGGTCGGCCGTTTGAGATTGCCCTTGATCCGATAGCCGGTCCCAGCTAGACATGCGGCGTGGTAAACCTGAAGGCGTTTTCTCTCCTGCTCCTCTGCGTGCCAGCGTTGGGTGGCTTTGGCATTCGAAGCGCGCGGATGCTATGGCCGGAGGGTACGATTCGATACGGCTTTGAGGAGGAAAGCTGCAGCAAGAACTCCCACGTCAAAAAGATCGTGAAAGAAGCCATGGAAATCTGGCGAAATGGCGTCAGAGACAATCTGATCCAGTTCGTCGAAGACCCGAGCTTTCCAAGACGCCTACGTATCGGTTGCACCAAACCCGCGAGACGCTCGGCGATTGGAGAAGCTTCCTTGGGCTTCAATCATGAAAACATAATGAACATTGCGCCCACGGGCTTTGTAAAAGGAACGGCTCTACACGAAATCGGACATGTCTTGGGGTTGCACCATGAGCACCAGCGAGAAGATCGCCCTCTGATCGTCAATGAAGACAATGTCGATAAGGAAGACTGGTCAGACTTTAGCATCGTATACGATTCTTATCTCGCTCCCATCGGCGATTTCGATTGGAAGTCGGTGATGATTTATGGGTCGTTTGCGGCGTCAAAGAATGGACTGGCTTCGATGACTCGCTCCGATCGGCATCGCACCACGTTCTCTGACAACCACACCCCGAGCAAAGGGGATTTCGATGCGGTTCGGCATATTTTCTTGAACCTCAAAACCAGCTACGCACGAAAACTCGAACTGCTGCAAAGCCGACTCGATCTCGCCAACAAAGCGTTGACCAACTGCGTGTTGGAAAGAGACGGGGACCTGGTAGCCGGGGGAACGGCTACACGCCCGACCGACGAGCAAACCACTTTCTATGTGTCGCTCAAATTGCGCAATACGGAGGAAGGGACGGAGTACGCCAAGAAGTCCAATACCTATGTGGACCTCGAGAACGAGCCGTCCTCCTTTCGCGACGGTGTGCTTCTAACGCTCAATCAGAACTTTGAAGCCAACTGCCGTGGTCATGAGGAACCTGGCAAATACATGGATCAGCTGGTGGAAAAAGCCCGGGCGTATTTAGGGGACGAGTTTAATCTCGTACGTAACGAGGTCGCGGTGGACGGGGGCGACGCCTACCGCGCTTTCATTACCTCCGAGCCAAAGGATGGCAACTCGTCCCGCGTGTGGGGCCGATTCCACCGGTATGACAAGAAGTGGGTTCCCCCGCTCCGCCTCGAGGCGAGTCGGCTCGCCCACGCCTTTGAACGGGAACCGTCCGAGTTGAAAGAAGATCGGATTGCCCAAAATCAGGTTCTCATTTTTGGAGCCGATGGCGACCGATACGTAAAGCCGGGACCGAAAAAGGAAATCGTTCTTTCACTGGAATCGGAAGGAATGATTTCGGGCTACGTGGAATGCCAGACGTTTCGAGGGAAACCCTCCAAAGTGACTTACGACATCAAGGACAAGGACGGAAATTACTACCGGATGCCTTGTATTAGGGAGCAGCACTTCCCACCGCTAAAAGCGCCGGTGCGCATCGTTCCGTCGGCGCAACTGAAGTCCGACCCGGCTCTCGGTTTTGGTCTGAGTTTTCTGCACAAAGTCGACTCGAACGAAAAGGTGAAGGTCCAGACGGAGTAGTCGGGTCGCTTGCGATTTTGAGAACACCCAGGCTTTTCGACTCCGGCACCGGAGGACGGTCGATGCGAGGGTGACTCGTGTAAAATATCGCAATGAAGAAACCGACCGGTCTGCGTGCGTCTTTTATTCTGACTATTCTTTTGGGGCTAGCTTCTTCGGTAAGCGCCGAAGTGGAATCCGACTGCCGCCAAAGTTGGGGGCAGAAGCACTCCAAGTACCAGGCGAAGCGATCCGGGGGCAAGGATCTCACTTTCGGAGCACGGGGCCTGGAGTTCCAAACCGTGAACCTTGCGCCAGACGAACAGAGAAAGTTCCATTTCGGGGTGCGAACGCCGGGTATTTTGCGGATCCGCAATGCGGGCAAGGATCTTTTCGATGCCACTCTTCACCTGACGCCGAATGCCCAGCGAGAGTTGGAACGGGCGGTGTCCCTCGGTACGTTGAAAAAAGGACATACAGTTTCCGTTCCGGTGGGGCCCGGCGAGTACTTTGTGAGCATCCAGGAGCAGGGCGAATTCGAGGAGTCAGAGTGTCCACCACTTTCCTACCGCGTGGAGGCGACATTGATAGCGGCCGGAAAGCAGGTTGCGAAGCTCCTTGCCCAGCCTTTTTCAGACGAGACGAAGCTGAAACCGTTGCCGACCCCCACCCCGATCGAGGTGACTTTGAGCGCGCTCAATCCCGAACCAAAATTTGCTCTCGAACTAAAAAAACCGAGTTTGGTTGAGGTGTCTTTGGCCAAAGATTCGAATCGCTCCGTGGAACTTCTCTTAAATGGAGCGCCGCAAGGCAAACGATTGCGGACCCTCTCGCTTTGGAGTTCCTCTTTTTCCTTGAAGCGTCCGGACGGTGTTCCCATCGATCGCGTCCACGCGGCGAACTTCACCTTAAGGGTTGTGCCGTTCCAGGGAGAGGAAGAGCGGATTTTTGATTCTCTCCCGGAGAAGGCAAAAGTGGAGGTTCTGGGGCGTGTCGCCGCGAAGCTCGTCTTTAAGAATCTTTCGCCCGTGGATTTTAAGAAAGTGACTTTGCGATTTGCGCCCACCTTCCAGACCGCTCAGACGCCTCCCGGAATGACGCTCGATGTTCAAAGCGGAAGACCGACGTGGACGAAGAGCTTCGACGGATGGAAAGCATTCGAAGAAAAAGTGATCGATTTTGGCGTTCTGGTTCCCAGCATTCGGCAGGTGGAGAGCTACCATCTAAGCGTGTTCGTGATTGCGTTGGAAGCGCAGGGAGGTCCCGTTCAAGTGACATCCGAGCATCTTCTCAAAGCAGAAGTGGCTTTGAGCAAAACCGCGAAAGTGAGTTCCCCCCAGCTGGGTCAAGCCGTGGAACAGGCGAATACGGTGGAGCATCCGGACTACGAGTCCCAGCTCAAGATCCCGGTCATGGCGAATTGTTGGAAAAAACACGCCCAAAACAATGAAGCGTTCCAGAAGTGTCAGGGGCTGGTTTTACAGTGGCGCGATCGCTGTTCCGCCACCCATCAGGTGACGACTTCGGAGTTTGTGGAATGCGTTCGAAAGGGGCTGCAAGGGGAGGCTCCGGAATTGCTCAAACGCTAGATCTGCCGAATGCATTTCGCTGGAGGCAGAAAGCTGGCGCACCAGTTAGAATTGCGAAATGGGCTCATCTACTGTCCGATCGATCTTATCTGCCGTTCTCCTGCTCACCGTCGCCCCGTCCCATGCTGAGACCCACGGGTTGGGCAAGGGACGAGGGGTAGCACCCGATGAATGCGAGTTTTTTGTGACGGGTTCGATAGCGGCGACAATTCCAATGAATATGGAGGAGAATCGGGTTGATGCGCTTCCCAATGGACGGCATGCGATTGTGGGCCAGCCGGACGGGAAAATGCTACTGCTCGATCTGGAGGACGGCTCCAAACGCTTACTCCGGCAAGATAAAGATCGCCCCAATTTCGAAGCATCCGAAGACGGCAAGCGCATTGCCTTTTGGGATGAGAAGACGTTAGAGCTTCTTTCTCTTCCCGATGGCCAAAGCCTTAAAAAGATCTCACTTGCTCGGGACCTGCCGGGCGAAAGAAGTACTTCGAAAATGTCGTTCTTACACGAGGGAGCCTACCTATTGGCGAAGCGCGGGAAAACGGCTTGGCTATTGGACACTAAGGATCTCGGAACCCTTTTTCAGATCGATTTCGCAACCGACACATTTGGAGGCAATGTTTCTCCGGACGGAAAGCACTTGATCGTGTCCGGACTCCATCGAACACTCCACGTTTACGATATCGCCCAGAGGAAGCGGATCAAAGAAATTGAAGAACCAGAAACGACCTACAGTCTTTTTACCACCGATTCGAAACACGTCGTAACGTATGTCCACGAGCCGACTTCTGTTCGCATTCATGAGCTTTCCACCGGTAAGTCTTCGCAGGTGGAGCTGCCATTTCAGAGCGAATGGGCGAGTGCGGCTCCGGATGGAACGCTCAACATCATTGGCAGCGGTATCATCTCCATTGATCCTGCCTCCGGGCGTGTTTTAAAGAGCACCCCCCTTCCAAGAGCTAGAGGGATCTCGTCCAGCCCCGATCGCGGTGCGGTGTTGATGGAAAAAGACGATGTTTTGGAGCTCTACGACCTAGCAAGCCACCGCCAAAAGTGGAGGGCGGCCGAAAGCTTGAGGGTGGGGGGCGTGAGCAATTCTGCTTTTCATAGTTTCTCTCCAAAAGGGGACTTGATCTTGAAGACGCCATACTACGATGGAAAACGCTTTTTATTGGATGCACAAAGTGGGCGAGTCGTGCCATTCAGGTCGAGTACGTCGCGTCACAGCTGGATTGCATTTACCGGAGATCACCTCTTGGTCGCGGAAGCCGCGGGACTCACGTTGGTGAAAGGGTTGAAACTGCAATGCGCCTCGTCTCAGTTGTCGGTAAGCAGGGGGGCGGCTGATCTTCAGTCATTGCTTAAGGACGACCGTCTTTGTGGAGGAGCCTTTGATGAGAAAGCCTGGGACATCGCCACGCCACCGGTATCGGGCCAGAGTCTCGATCCCGAACTAGCGGGGAAGTACCTCTTGCGATTCCAGCATCCCCGGGGTTTTGACGGCGATAAACACTTGTCCGTTCTGGTGGCGATTCTTCGTTCCCACCTAGTAAAAGCAGAACCCGATCTCGTTCGCGGCGCGCTGGAATCGGTAATGGCATATTCTCCGTTGCTTTTCGAAGATATCGTTCGAAAGTACCCTGAGCTATCGCGACTGCCATTTCCATCTTCTGAAAGGCTCTGCCGATCCGCAAGCGAACAGGAGCTCTTGAAGCAGTCCGCAAAAGAGTTTCTGAGTCATCGAAAGATGATTGCCGACTCACAGCGATCTGCGGCTGCGGACTGGGCGTCGCTTGCGCCGCTATCCCGCTTGCTGTCCGGACTTCCCGAGCCGGAAAAAGAAGCCTGGCGCGACGCAATCGCCACGAGCATTGCCCATGGTGCCGCCGACACCCCACAATTCCAAGGTGTCTTTCTCTCTAAGCTCTACAAGTTTGCCTATCACTCCGTGAAGCCTTGGTTTGGCGACAAGGGGTCGGAACTCACTGATTTGACCATTGTCCGAGATGCCAAGCAGCTGCGTCCCATTGTGCTCGGAACCGAACCGATTGATGGCGATCCTGGATCTCTTACCGCTTACGGATTTCACGCGCGTGTGCTCCCTCCCGTCCCTCTGGAAATACCTAGGAATGCGTCACCCGGCCCTATTTCGTTACCGGGTATTGAAAAAGGGATTAAATGGAAGCACGGTCAAAATGAGTATTCCGCCGCGGTCATCACTCGGCTCGCCGAAGGCGCAAGCGTGGCCCAAGATCGTTCTGCCCCTCCTTATGCGGAGCTTTGGAAAGATGGGTCAATGACGGGGACAGTGATGGCCGGGAGTAACCTCGGCGACGCGGATGGGGTGCTGCGATCGTATCAGCAATACTACGAGGGTGAAGGATTCGTTTTTGGCAAAGAGCAATCCGTGAAAGACCTCCACGGGTGGCTCGAAAAGGAGATTTCAAGTGGTCAAATGGACTACTTCGTCAAAGAAGCCCACTCCGATGGCGACGAAAAAAACCTATTTCGATTTAGCAACGAGGCCACCATTCGGGTCGGTACCAAAGTGCTCGCCGATGGTAGGCGAGAAGAGGTAAAACTCGTCATTCCTCACAAAGGCCCCACCTCGCTTCTTTCGAATGAGAGGTTTGGTGCATGGATCCGAAAGAGAGAGAAAGAAGGCAAGGGCGCGCTTGTCTATTTCAACGGGAGCTGCTGGTCACGCACCAAGGCGGTAAATGAGCTGCAAGCGGCACAGTCGTCCAAGCTCATCGATATTCCGACGCTCACCACGTGCCATGTCTTTGGAAACTACCAGGAAAATGCATTTCGAATTATTTTGGATAATTTTCGAAAACGCAAAAATTACGATGAGATTCGAACCGAACTGTCAGGAAACCCCGACTACCGAACGCGCACGAAAGACGTCTATATTTTTCCCGGCGAACGAGACTACGACGACTACGTAGATGCGGTCCTACGGTTGCCGATCGATCTCTCCATTAAGATCAAAGATCAAAGCGGGCGAGTCGTGAACATAGACGAGAACTAGGCGCCAAGATTGGTCCGATCTAGGGCCACCATGCGGCTACGCCGCTGGAGGTTTAAGGATTAAGGCTTAAGGATTAATCGTTAAGGATTCAATCGCCGGTGGCGATTGAATGGCGTCCCCAACGGGATTCGAACCCGTGTCTACTCCGTGAAAGGGAGTTGTCCTAGGC
>CAZFMF010000018.1:0-71939 GCA_964519985.1 uncultured Pseudobdellovibrionaceae bacterium
CGACAACCCGCTGTTCGAGCTCGCGCTCCGGCTCGAGGAAGACGCGCTGAAGGACGAGTACTTCATCAGCCGCAAGCTGTACCCGAACGTCGACTTCTACTCGGGCATCATCTACCGCGCGCTCGGCATCCCGACGAACATGTTCACGGTGCTCTTCGCGCTAGGACGTCTGCCGGGTTGGATCGCGCAGTGGAAAGAGATGAACGACGATCCGGGCAATAAGATCGGCCGCCCCCGCCAGATCTACACCGGCTCCAAAGAGCGCGACTACACCGCCGTCGAAAAACGCTAACTCCTAAAAGGTGCCCATCTACTTTCGGGGCCAAAAGGGAGCGGGTGCGCACACCAGGCACTTTCTAGGACCAAAAGTAGATGGGCACCTTTTGAACTAGAAGTCGATGGTGGCGAGGCCGAGGATTTGGAAGAGGCGATCGCCTTGGCCTAGGGGGCCGTCCGAAAAGACGGCGTCTTTTGCGCCTCTCATTACGATGAGAGGTCCGATAGCGAGGGTATTCCAAACGCGATAGGTGGCGCCCAGGCGAAAGCGGCTGAAAGAAGGGCCGGGAATATTGGCGTTGCCGGCGGTGCCACCGACGCTAGCGATGGAGCCCTTGGCGCCCACGCTGATGGCATAGTCCACGAACGCCGAAAGTTTTTTTCCAAACCGCGCTTCCATCCCTAAGCTGGCGTAGAAACCGTAGAGGGAAAGAGTTTGCTCGGCATTGCCCGCTGTCTTGCCCAAAAACTGTTTGAACGAAAGCAGGGCGAAACCTAAGCCGAGCCGAGGTGTGAACACCATATCCCCGCGAAAGATCGGATAGCCGAACGACCCACCGGCAAAGATGCCCCAGTTTTTCATCTGGCGGGTCTCGATCACATTACCTGGATACTCGACCTCTTGCAGCGGGGTGAACGCGTAGAAGCCTTCGAGGTCGGCGCTGATATTTCGCGTGAAGGTGTAGTCCATCATGGCGCCCAGGGCCATATGGTCCTTCACAAAGATCTGTCCGATGAGAGCTTCCTGAGTCGCACTATCGGAAGATAGCGTGCTCAGGCCGCCTAAAACGCCGAGCCGGAATCGGCTGACGAACGCTTCGTCCGGTAGAGCCTCTTCCGGGATGGGTTGCCGCACCACACCATCACGGCGCGTTTTGCGCTTCGGTTTGGGCGGCAAACGGCGCTTTTTCGGCGAGAGGTATTCATCCTCCGCGGCTTGAGACTCGCTCTCTTCATAGCTCTGCGAGTTTTCCGGTTGAGAAGGATCGTCGGGGAAGGTTTCGGGAGGAAACTCCGCGCGCGCCGGGGCACTGCAGAAAAAAGCGAAGAGGAGCGCCCGCAAAATAGTTCCGCCACAGCCAGCCATAAGCGAAACTCATTCTAACAGGCACATCGCGGTTCGGTGAGAAAACGTTTTCACCCGGACCCAAGGTTTCCCTCGGGTCCAGGTGGTAAGACGTAGCCAAAAGGCTGAACGACTTGGTGTGTTTCAAGATGTGAATCCGAGTTGCCGGACACCGTTGAATTTCAAAGAGCCGTTAAACTGCCGATGGTCCCCGTTCGACAAGGGAAATTCGCAGTGCCGCTCCCCCTTCGCCGCAACTAGCGATAGCGATTGCTAACACCCTGATCCACGGAGCGAGTATTGACATCCAGCGCCACTCGCGCAGAATGGTAAGGCAGTCACTAACTGAAAAACTTCTCCAAAATTTAACGCGTGGCAAAACAGAAGATCACATCCAGCAGCACGGCGGAGTATTTTTCCAAAAACCTACAACAAGTCGGGTTTTCTTCTCCTACTAAGGCAGTTCTCACAACGCTCAAAGAGGCGGTCGACAATTCCCTCGACGCGTGTGAGGACCACGACATTCTTCCCGAGATCAAGGTCGTCATCGAAAAGGTCGGCGCCGGTACGTTGAAAAACACCGATTTGATCAAGCTGAAGATCGAAGACAATGGGCCGGGCCTTGAGGTGGATGACGTCACCAAAGTTTTCGGCGAGTACCTCGCTTCGTCTAAATTTGGGCGCGGGCGTTGTTCCCGCGGACAACAGGGGATTGGGATTTCGGCCGCGACGACCTGGGCCCAGCTCACGAGCGCCAAGGGCGTGCAGGTGATCACGAAGACGGCCAAGATGCGGCAAGCCGTTTCTTGCATCGTCAACGTCGACATCAAGAACAACAAGGGCGTGCTGCAGGATAAGAAGACCATCGCGTGGGATCGCCCTAACGGCGTCAGTGTCGAATTCCTTTTTGACGGGCGTTTGCAACTCCAAGGGGATGGCGGCTTGCTCACCTATTTGACCGGCACCGCGCTGGTCAATCCCCACCTGACGTTGAGCTATAAGATCGGCGACAACCCGGTCGAAAAAATAGAGCGTGTTTCCAAGGAATGCCCGCACATGCCGGAGGCGACCGAGCCGCACCCGCACACGATGAAACTTGGGGAGTTCATCGCGCACTCGCACCTCTTTGGCCGGATCACGGTGGCCGCCTGGTTGAAAAAAGGCTTTTCCCGCATGACCGACAATACGGTTCAGGAACTGATCAAAGCGGGTATCAAGAAGGCCGTCTTCGAAAAGTCGGTGGACGCGGCCACCGAAGTCGAATTCAAAGAGATTTTCACTAAGCTGCAGGCCGTGCCATTGATGGCGCCGAGCACCAAGTCGGTTATGACGATCGGTGAAGACGCGTTTTCGAAAAGCGTGCGGCGTTTGGGGGAAGTGGACTTTTTCGCGGTCATTACGCGCAAGCCGACGATTTGCGACTTCAAGCCGGTGGCGGTGGAAGTCGCGGTGGCTCGCCTGAAGAACCCGACCGCGCGCACCGATGGGGAAGACGATTCTCCCGCGCAGGTCTTGCGTTTCGCCAACCGCGTGCCCCTGCAGTTCGACAAGGCGGCTTGCGCAATGGTGAAGGCGATTGAATCGGTGAATTGGCGCACCTACGGGATTGCCCAGCCGAAGAATGCCGTCCCTTCCGGACCGTACGTCATTGCGGTGAGTCTCGTATCGCCCTTCATTAAGTTTAAAAACGCGTCGAAAGAAACCGTCGATGCCAGCGATGAGTTGGTCGAAGAGTTTCGTCGAGCGCTCATCCAAGCCGGTCAACGGCTTTCGCGGCATATTCGGCGCGAAAATCGGGAAGCGGATCTAGAAAACAAGATCCGCCACATTGAACAATTCTGCCCCATTTTGGTGGACTGCCTCTGCCGCATCACCAAGTCGCCGGCCAAGCGCAAAGAAAAGGCGACCCAAGGCTTGATGAAGTTATTGGGCCGCGATGTGCGGACCGCCGAAGAGCAGTTGAAAGAGGCGGTCGCGGATCACAAGAAGGCCCAGCAGGAAGGCAAGATTCAGATCGTAGACGACGCCAAGACCGTGGTCGCCGATCACGATGTCCCGCCGGAAGATCCGAATGCCGACGTGGTGTCCGTGGATGAGCTAGCCGCAAAAAAGAACGGCAACGGAAAGCACGCCAAGAACGGGAATGGCCAGAAGAAATCCGCGAAGCCCGTGAAGAAGGTCGTGGCAAAGGCGAAGAAGGGGCGTAAGGAGAAAAGCGCATGAAGGCCGATGATTCCATCCCACACCTGAGTGAAAAACTTTGCTTGCGTCTGCTGTCGGACTTGGAGAGCGCGCGCCGTCCCGTATTAGAGGCGGTAAAATGCTCGCTCGATAACGCCGAATACAACCCGAAAGTCGGTTACTTGACCCCCGGCAGCAAAAAGGTGCGCACGGAATTGAACGTTTCGTCGGTGCAAAAGATGTCGCGCGCGGTCTTCATTTTGGAAATTCTATTGCGCAACTTAGAAACCGGCGCGGTCAATACGAAGCGCGAGCTCTATTACATCTCTAAAGGCGAAATCAAACACAACCCCGATCTCAAGCCCTTGGATTTCGCGGATCAGAGTGAGAGCGATTCCATTATCGATTTCATCTGCGAAATGCTCGAATGCTACCGCGAAGAGTTGAACTGCTTTGCTAACGATCGCGGGGGCCAGACTTATTCGCAACAACTCGTGGTGACCGAGACCATGCCGGACGGAGAGAAGGCGATTGTCGATCTCAGCTCGCTCGGAACGAGTCCCTTCCAGCCGAAGAATCGTCCTCAGAGCTTAAAGCTGAAGGCAAAAAAGAAGATCGACTTCTGCTTGGTGGTCGAATCGGAAGGTACCGCGAATACTTTCGTGGCCAACGGTTTTTGTAAGCGGAACAACTGCATCTTGATGGGTGCTCAAGGGGTTCCCAGTAACGCCGTTCGCGGCTGGTGCAAACTGATTCAAGACGAATTGAAAGTGCCGATTTACTTCTTCGGCGATTTGGACGCGTACACGATCCAAAATATCTACCGCACCCTCAAAGCTGGTTCGGCGGCGAGCTTGATCCGTAATTCCGACTACTCCGCGCCCGACGTGCGGTTTTTGGGCGTGCTGCCCGAGGACATCAAGAAGTACGATCTGAACGATTACCCGGTGAAAGAAAACGATCTGCAGGAAGCACGCGCCTTGAAAAAGGCCGCCGATGCTCTGAAAAACGACCCGTTCTTCAAGGACAAGAAGAACAAGGGCGTTACCGAAATGCTGCACTGGCTGATCAAGAACAAGCGCCGTTGTGAGCAACAGGCCTTCTTTACCGTGGATCCCCGCGATCCGACGATGCCCGAAAAGATCATCGTCGAGAAAATAAAGCGGCAGGACTACGTCTAAACCCCCAAAGCGTGAATAGGTAAATGCCGAGTGCGGCGAGCGTCTTGCTCGCAAAGGCAGTCGCGCGCGGATCCCAAATCGCCTTCGGCCAGAGATCGGTATAAGCCACGGTGCCGGCGAACGCGAGCAACCCCCAAACCACGAGCGCCTTGGCCCGTTCCCGCCCCGGAACACCCAGAATCGTCGACATGAGAAAAAGATAGGCGGGGGCCAAGAGCACGAAGGTTGGAGACTCCGTGCGCGGGCTAAAGAGCAGCAGCGCCGCGGCGCCGAGCGTATAGAAGAGCCCCCAGGAGAAATGAGAGACCTTTCGGAATGAGTGCGCCAGCAACGTCAGGGTGATGGGCAAAACGAGCGACTGAATCACGCGTCCCACCGACCCCAACCCCGGATCCATTCGCGCCAAGACGCTGTGAATATCCAAAAGGCCGGGCGCTCCCATATCGGCCATCAACGTCTGCACCCAGTGAAGGTGCGCCTGCCAACACCCGTGCCAACCCAAGCGAACGATCGGCAGCAGTAGCAACTCCAAGCTAAAGATCACTAAGTGAAGGAAATAGCGCCCGCCGCCCGGGATGAGTAGAAGGGCGGCGAAGAAACCGGGCAGGAGTTTCAGATTGGTATCCAGCGCAATCCAGCGTGCGGCGCGGGCCTTGTTCTGGTCGCGCATTTCCGCCAGCGCGACCAGCAGAACACCGGCCATCAATGCATTGATCTGCTGGTAGCGCAAACTCGTATCGAGTTCCATGGCCGTTACCGCGGTCGCGATCCAAATCAGGGGGTGGGTGGCCCGCTCCCAACGAAACCAGCGCGAAAGTCCGTACCAGAAAATCAAAGCATTCAGGGCGGCCCACGTCAGGGCTTGGATCACGTCGGGAAGGGCAGCGAAGAGGCCGTAGGCGGCAGCGAAGAACGGTGAGTACTTGAACCAGTCGCCTTTTCCGTTCGGTGGCTGATAAGGATCTTCGCCGGCCCAAAAATGATCGGCAGCGCGCTCGTAGGTTTGCGTTACGATATTGGTGCCGGTCCGCGCCAGCATCGGCGCAACCGCTAACCAGGATATCAGGGCCAGCAAAATCCAAGAGTTGCGCATCAAGGTTTGAGTCGGGCGGAAAGAATCTTGTCGCCGACTTCCAGCTTATCGGCGACATCCATACCGTCGGTCACTTCTCCGAAAACCGTGTAACGGCCATCGAGGTGGAGGTTCGGCGCCAGGTTAATAAAAAATTGGCTCCCGCCGGTATCCTTACCACTGGTGGCCAGGCCGATCGTTCCGCGCAGGTGGGACCGCGGGGAGACTTCGTCGCGGACAAGGTACCCCGGTCCGCCAAAACCATCCGCGCGGGGATCGCCTCCCTGCACCACGAACCCGGGAACGATCCGGTGAAAAGTGAGGCCGTCGTAAAAGTGTTTTTTAACCAACCGAATGAAGTGGACGGAATTCAACGGCGCTTCTTTGGCGAGTTTCAACGTGATTTCGCCGCGCGAAGTTTTTAATTGCACCCGGGCATTCGCGGCCTCTTGGATTTCCGCGGACGTAAAGGGGAAGGGCGTCGGCTTGCTGTTCAAGGGAATCTGCCCGCTTTCGTCCCGACTCGCAATTTCCCGCAGGCCTTCCACCGCGGCGGAAACGACCAGTCGGTCTGGATCCTTGAGGGCCGATTCAAAGATCGGTACCGTGTCGGCACTGCCCAAGCTCGACAACGCGGAAAGCACGGCGACCTTGCTTTCTACCAAATCGGGGCGCCCCATCGTAGCGTAAGCAGAAGCGAGGGGCGCAGCGAACTCCTTCCAGTGGTGCTTTTCGACGATGCCCGCCACCGCGGAAACGACCGCGGGGTCCTTCTTTTCCACCAGCGTTTTGAAGGTCGCGCGCAATTCGGAATTAAAAAAACCATCCGGCCGATCGGAAAGGGCTTCCAGGGTATCGAGCGCGACACGGGGGTCCGGGTCTTGGACAATTGCGCCCAGGAGCGGCGCATCGGTGGGTACGGCGACGGCCGCGAAGGCCGCGCCGGCCGGCGCGCGAATCGTTGATTTCCCGTCGGCCAGCTCTTTGAGCACCAAGGGTTTCCAAACTTCGGGGGCCGCGGCCGCACCCGCGCGGAGCGCTTTACCGCGAATCCAAACCGACGGTGTTTTCTTGAATAACTCGACGATGGCCGGGGAGAGTTCGCTGGCCGCGGTTTCAAAGGCTTGCGCGGTGTCGAGAGCCTGATACACCACCGCATTTTGCGGGGCGGCGATGCCATTACGGATCGCGCCCAGAACCGCCGGCGAAATGGGGTGGCTGGCCAAGGATTTCAAAGTCTCGATCCGCACCGGCGGGGAGTAAAACGGCGCCGCCCGTTGAACCAATACCGCGGTAGCCGAGGGCGATTCGATCTTGGCCAGAACTTTTAATAAGAAGGGGATTGCATCCTTGTTTTTCACCGCATCAACCAGCTTGACGACTTCACTCGGCGGAATATGCGACGGCAATCCTTTGAAGCGGGAAAGGGCGAATGAGCAGTTGAGCGCGAGCCCGTCGGTTTGTTTGGCGCGTTGGATCAGCAGCATGTGGATGCCGGGCGGCACGACCCAGCTCTCCGAGTCCTTGGCCCAGAGTAGGCCCAGACCACGGCAAACCCCCTCGAGCACCTGGGGGTTGGCCACGTTCGAAAGGGCGTTGGCGAAGAGCGCCACGTTTTTTTCCGAACCCCCGCGCCCAATTGAAACGTAGAGATCGGCCAGGACGCCCGGGTCTTGTTGCATCGCCAGGTGCTGAATGGCCATCGTCACCGCGGTATCGTCGGGGATAAGCCCGAGGGCAAACGCAACATCATTCTTGTTGGTGCCCCGCCGGCGATTGAGCATTCCGGAAAGCTCGCCGAGCAACGAAGCATCGCCAATCCGGGCCACCGCAAAGATCGCCGCTTGGCGCACCGAGGGCGTGGGGTGATGGATCGCCGTGGCCAGGTAGGCGTCCTTGAGGGTGCGTTGGTTCTCGGCGGAAAGAATCCGCGTCAGTGAATCGCGATTGGCGCTGGTGGGGGCGCGGTAGGAGGCCTTTTTTTTGGCTTGGGCCGTAGCACCGACGGTCACCGCCAGAAAAAGAGCGACCGGGAGCGCCGCGCGGAGCCGAAAGGGGAGCATTTCATGAGGTTACCGTTGATCGCCGGAGCGGCAAAGACTAAGTTTTAGCGCATTGGACTACCTAGCAAAATTGAATGAAGAGCAGCGGCGCGCGGTGGAATACGGGGCGGGACCCCTCTTGGTTTTGGCCGGGGCCGGTTCGGGAAAGACTCGGGTACTGACCCACCGCATTGCCCACCTGATTCACCATTATAAAGTGCATCCTTCGGAAATCTTTTCCGTGACGTTCACCAATAAAGCGGCGGCGGAGATGCGCCACCGGGTTTTTGCGCTGATGCAAGGGCACCCGGCCTTTCGGGGCGAGCGCGATATTTGGGTGAGCACCTTTCATTCCTCCTGTATGCGCATTTTGCGCTCGGACATCCACCACCTCGGCTATCTGAATCAGTTCACGATCTATGATGACGCGGATCAGCTCTCGGTGGTGAAGGCCTGCTTGAAAGAGTTTCACTACAATGACAGCTCCTTCTCCCCCAAGGCATTCCAGGGGCGAATCAATCGGCTGAAAAACGAAGGCATCGATTTCGCGTCGTACCGGCCCACCCAATTTGGAGGACCCTTCGAGGAGGCGTTTACCCGGGTTTTCGAGCGTTACACGCAGGTCCTGCAAAAGTCTTCGGCCGTGGATTTCGCGGATTTAATTCTGTTGACCGTGAAACTTTTCCAGCAGTTTCCCAAAGTGCTAGCGGCTTATCAGGCCCGTTTCCCATTTGTTTTGATCGATGAGTACCAGGATACGAACAAGTGCCAGTATCTTTTGATGAAGCAGCTGGCCGGTCGCGACGCGAATCTCTGCGCGGTGGGCGATGAAGACCAGTCGATCTACCGATGGCGCGGAGCGGATATCTCGAATATTTTGAACTTCGAGAAGGACTATCCCACCGCCCAGATTTTCAAGTTGGAACAAAACTACCGTTCCAGCCGGAACATCATCGAGGCCGCGAGCCACCTCATTTCCAATAATACTGAGCGCCGCGATAAGAAGCTTTGGACCGACAATCAAGTGGGCGAGAAGATCGCGCTTTTGGAGTGCTACGACGAACACGACGAAGCCATCAAAGTCGCGTCGGAAGTCATGAATGCCCTTTCGCAGGAGTTTCCCCTCAATCAGATTGCGATTTTCTACCGCACGAATGCCCAGTCGCGTTTGTTGGAAGACATGCTGCGGGCGAAAGGCATTCACTACCAGATTTACGGCGGCCAGAAATTTTACGACCGCATGGAAGTGAAGGATCTGCTGGCCTACCTGAAGCTGATTTGCAATCCGGACGACGATGTGAGCTTCCGTCGGGTGGTCAATGTCCCTGCGCGAGGGATCGGGGCCGTTTCCTTAGAAAAGCTCGTCGACAAAGCTAGGACCCAAGGGGTTTCGCTCTTCCGGCTTCTGGAAATGGCATTCGGATCGAAACCCGAGATCGCTCTGGAACTCGGGCGAGCGGAAAAGAATTTGCGGGGCTTCTACCAGCTGGTCGAAACGTTGAAGACCGCTAAGCGCGACCTCTTGCCCTCCGACTTGATCACCATGGCGATCGAGGACACCGGCTATCGCAAGATGCTCACGGATGAACACTCCACCGAATCGCAAAGCCGATTGGAAAATTTGGCGGAATTGCGACAAAGCGTAGTGGAATTTGAACTGCGCAGTGGGGCGGAAAATCCCGAGAAGGAATTGACGATTGAATCTTTCCTCGAGGAGATTGCGCTCGTCAGCGACATCGATCGCTTCGATCCGGATGCGCCCGCGCTGAAAATGATGACCATCCATATGGCGAAGGGTCTGGAGTTCGACGTGGTCTTTATCGTGGGACTCGAAGAAGAGCTTTTCCCCAGTCTGCGCCCGTGGGAGCCGGAGGAACCGGCCGATGTCGAAGAAGAACGCCGCTTGATGTACGTCGGGATGACGCGAGCCCGAAAGAAACTCCATCTCCTATTCGCAAAGAACCGGACCATTTTTGGCAACGCGGGTTTTCGGGTGATGAGCCGTTTTGTCGATGAGATCCCCCGTGACTATATTGAGGAGAAACGTGCTGACTATTTTACCCGCCGGCGCGGCGCCATGGATCGTCCCGGTTTGATCCCGGCTCCGCAACGCACCACGGATGAGTGGGCGCAAGTCTCCGACTATCCGGAAAGCTGGTCCCAAGAACCCGAAGAAGAGACGGAAGGCGAATACCGTCAGGGGGCTAGGGTCCTCCACCCGCTTTTTGGGGAAGGGGTGGTGCGCCGGAGCATTGGGCGGGACAAGCTGATCGTGGAGTTTGCCGGTCGGGGGATGAAGAAAATCTCCCTCAAATTCACCCAGCTCAAGGTCTTGTAGCGCAGTTGCCGAGGCCGATATCTGCGGGTAAGTTACCCCCCTTATGTTTAGCCGCGAAGAAGTCCTGCGCATCGCCAAGCTCGCCCGATTGGAACTGACCGAAGAAGAAGTCGAGCGATACCGACAGCAGCTCGAACGGGTTCTCGGGTACGTCCGCGAGCTGCAGGGCGTGGCCACGGAGGGGGATGCGTTTGTGAAACACGTCCCTCGCGATTCCGTCGCCCTGCGGGGAGATAAAGTTTTGCCGTTCGCCAATACCAAGGGTCTTTTGGAAAATGCCCCGGCACTGGAAGGCGATGCCTTCCTGCTGCCCACGGTGGTGGAGCACGAAGCATGAGTGCATTTCGGAAGCAGGGAATTCAGGATCTTTGCGAGGGATACCAGCGTAAGGACTTCAAGCCGACGGAGGTCGTGAGTTCGCTGCTCGACGTCGTCAAAAAGTCGAATCCGGAGCTGAATGCGATTTTGGAATTACGCGCGGAAGATGTGCTCGCGCGGGCCAAGGATTTGGACGCGCGCCTCGGTGAGGCCGCGAAGCTGCCCCTGTACGGCGTTCCGATCGCGATCAAGGACAATATTCTGGTGAAGGGCTGGAAGGCGACGGCCGGCTCGAAGAGTTTGGAAAAGTACTTGTCTCCCTACACGGGAACTTGTGTGGAGCGGCTGGAGGCGGCCGGGGCCATTGTTTTCGGCAAAGCGAATTGTGATGAGTTCGCCATGGGGTCCTCGAATGAGAACAGTGCCTTTGGTCCCGCGCGCAACCCCTGGGATCCGGAGCGAGTGACCGGCGGTTCTAGCGGCGGATCGGCGGCGGCCGTGGCGGCCGGTTTTGCTCCCGGAGCCCTGGGAACCGACACCGGGGGATCGATTCGGCAGCCGGCCAGTCTTTGCGGCGTCGTCGGCGTAAAGCCGACGTATGGTCGCGTGAGCCGCTACGGAGTGATTGCGTTTGCGAGCTCATTGGATCAGGTCGGGCCTTTCGGGCGTTCGGTTTGGGACGCGGCCCGGATGATGGAAGTCATTTCCGGTTACGACGCGCGCGACGCCACGAGTTCGCGGGCGGTGGTGCCTAAGTTTACCGAGAATCTCGCGACCCCGGGCGCCGATTCTTTACGCAATTTGAGTATCGGTATCGCGCCCGAATGGATGGAGGGCCTCGATCCGGAAGTCCGGAAGTCGTTCGATACTTCGGTCGAGACGCTGAAATCGCTCGGTGCCAAAATCGTCGAAGTGAAGCTCCCCCACACGAAGTACGCGCTCTCGGTGTACTACTTGATCGCGGCGAGTGAAGCGAGTAGCAACCTAGCTCGTTACGACGGTATTCACTATGGCGGTCGCACCCCATCGGCCAAGGATCTGGAGGAAGTTTATTCGCGCAGCCGGGGGGGCACGCTCGGACGCGAGGTGAAGTTGCGCATCATGTTGGGAACCTACGCTTTGAGCGCTGGCTACTACGATGCGTTTTACGGAAAAGCGAATCAAGTCCGGCGGTTGATCCAAAAGGACTTTGAAGACGCTTTCGCCAAAGTCCATTGTGTGGCCTCTCCGACTGCCCCGACCACCGCGTTCCGATTGGGAGAGAAGCTCGAAGACCCGTTGACGATGTATCTCTCCGATATTTTTACCTTGCCGGTGAACCTCGCGGGACTGCCGGGCATCTCCGTCCCAAGTGGATTGGATTCCGATCGCTTGCCGATTGGTTTGCAGCTGATCGGAAAGCTCTTCGACGAAAGCCAGCTTTTGCAAATTGCCAATGCCTATGAAAAAGCGCGCGGCCCGTTATCGCAGCCTCCGTGGAAAGGAGATCGGGCATGAGCGACAATCGATTTGAAGCCGTGATCGGACTCGAAGTCCACGCCCAGGTGCTCACTAAGAGTAAGATGTTTTGCTCCTGCGCCAATGCGTTCGGCACCGAAGTGAACACGCAGATATGCCCGGTTTGCTCCGGTCAACCTGGCTCTTTGCCGGTGATCAACCAAGCCGCGATCGAATTGGGCATCCGCGCGGCCTTGGCGTTAAACCTTAAAATCCATTCCGAGAGTGTTTTCGCCCGGAAGAACTATTTCTATCCGGATCTCCCGAAGGGCTACCAGATCAGTCAGTATGAGCGGCCCTATTCCACCGGCGGCAAAATTGAAGTCATCTTGAAAACCGGGGAAACGAAGTGGATCGGAATTACTCGCATTCACTTCGAGGAAGATGCCGGCAAATCGATCCACGGGGAAGGTGGAACCCTCGTCAATCTCAATCGCGCCGGCGTGCCACTCATCGAAATCGTGAGCGAACCCGATATGCGTAACTCGCACGAAGCCGGTCAGTACCTACGCGCCCTGCATTCGGTTTTGCGCTTCGGGGATATCTGTGACGGAAACATGGATCAGGGCAGCTTCCGCTGCGATGCGAATATCTCGGTGCGCCCGGTGGGTCAGCAGAAATTCGGCACGAAGGTGGAGTTGAAAAACATCAATTCCTTCCGCTTTGTCGAAAAAGCGATCGATTACGAAATTGAACGGCAAATTGATTGCATCGATCACGGTAAGCCGATCGTACAGGAAACCCGCAGCTGGAATTCCGCTAAGGGCGTTACCGAAACGATGCGCGCCAAGGAACAGGCCCATGACTACCGATACTTCCCGGAGCCGGACCTTCCGCCGCTGGTGATCCCGCAGACCTGGATCGATAAAGTAGCGGCGGAAATGCCGGAGATGCCGGCGGCCAAGCGCGGTCGTTTCAGGGCCGATTACGGCCTGGGCGACTACGACGCGGGGGTTTTGACCTCGACGAAAGAGCTCGCGAAGTTCTACGAGGACACCGCGGCCAAGTCGGGCAATCCGAAGGCCACCGCCAACTGGGTCATGAATGAGCTCCTGGGACGTTTGAACGCGGCCGGCAAGGAAATCGAGGACAGCCCGGTTTCGGTCGAAAATCTCGCCCAGTTGATTCAATCCGTGGAGACGGGCAAGATTAGCGGTAAGATTGCAAAAACGGTATTTGAGGAAATGTTCGCCGAAGGTGGAGACCCGGAGTCCATCATTAAGGCTAAGGGGCTCGTGCAAATCAGCGACCCGGCGGCCATCGAAGCGATCGTAAAGAAGATCGTGGCGGCAAACCCGCAACAGGCGGCGGACTACCGGGCCGGCAAAGTAAAGCTTCTCGGCTTCTTCGTGGGTCAGGCTATGAAGGAAACCAAGGGGCAAGCGAATCCGGCCCTGCTAAACGATCTGGTAAAAAAAGTCTTGGGTTAGGACGGCGAAAGCCGCAAGGAGATGACGATGCGGGCTCTGATCACGGGAATTACGGGACAGGACGGTTCGTACCTCGCCGAATTTCTTCTCGGTAAAAAGTACGAAGTCTTCGGGGTGGTGCGTCGTTCCTCGACGGAGAACTATGAGCGCATTTCCCATCTGCGCGATCGGGTGAAACTGGTTCAAGCCGATCTTTTGGACCAGGTCTCCTTGACGCAAGCGTTGCAACAGGCCCAGCCCGATGAAGTTTACAACTTGGCCGCCCAATCCTTTGTCCCGACGTCGTGGCAGCAACCGGTTTTGACCGCCGAGTTCACCGCGGTGGGCGTATCGCGTATTTTGGAAGCAGTACGCGCGGTTTGTCCTAAGACGCGCTTTTACCAAGCCTCTAGTTCAGAAATGTTTGGGAAAGTTCGCGAGATCCCCCAGACCGAGAACACGCCATTTTATCCACGCAGTCCTTACGGGGTGGCTAAGGCGTACGGTCACCATATTACGGTGAATTACCGGGAGAGCTACGGCATGCACGCCGTTTCCGGAATCTTGTTCAATCACGAATCTCCCCGCCGCGGTTTGGAGTTTGTGACGCGCAAGATCACCGACGGTGTGGCCCAGATCAAATTGGGCCTGTCGAAGGAGTTGCGTCTCGGCAACCTCGAGGCGGCCCGCGATTGGGGCTTTGCCGGTGATTACGTGCGCGCCATGTGGATGATGCTTCAGCACGATGAGCCGCAGGATTTCGTCGTGGCGACCGGGGTAAAGCATACCGTGCGCCAATTCGCCGATGCCGCTTTCAAGTCGGTGGGCCTGAACTACGAAGACTACGTGCAGATTGACCCCGCGTTTTTGCGCCCGGCCGAAGTGGACCAGCTCCTAGGCGATCCGTCGAAAGCGAAGCGCATTCTTGGCTGGCAACCGGAAGTCAGCTTCGAACAGATGATCGAAGACATGGTGCGGGCCGACCTCGCCCGTTACGCTAAGTAGCTATTTCAGCGCGGCGTAAATCTGTTTCACGACTGCTTCGGGTAGGGGTTTTAAAGGCACCGCTCCCATGGAGTCGTGAACATAGGCCGGTTTTCGCATTCCATTCAAAACGCAGCTCACTCCCGGAGTGTGAATCAAGATTCCGAGCGCCTTTTGCGACAGGGATGTCTTGCGCCATTCCTCGGGCAGGAAGGGATCGATTTTGGCAGAAAGCGCATCGCTGTTTTCCTGACTGCGGCGGTTGGCCGCGTCGCGCAGCGCGGCCAGGCACGAACGCAGCTTAGGTAGGTAGCGGTTTTGCCATTCGGCCCAGGGACCCTGCTGCAGCTGCGTCGAAAGCTGATCGCATAGTTCCGTGACGTGTTGGCTGATCTGTTCCTCCACTTGGGACCATCGGTCTGCACCTAGGGGAAGATCTTTCACTTGGGCCAGATCCTGGGTCCAACGGAAAAGATCGGATGCCGAAACGCCGCCGCCGGTTTGGATGCCCGGGGCGATCTTGACCGCGAATTCCCCTTCGAGCAATGCCAGCTGCTCGAGCAGCGTATCGATGGACCCCACTCCGGCGTTTTGACTAAAGTCGGACAGACGCACCATTTGCTGTTGGGTAAAGGCGTTCAGCGGGCGATTGACCAAGATCGCAATGCGTTGTTTGGCCGCGAACTCCAACGCGGTTTGGGAATCGGAAGGCCCGGTGTTTTTCACGAAGTAGGGGCCCGTTTCGTAAAGGTTCATCGGGAGCTGCGCCACGTGAAAATGGTGTTTTTCCGGCGCGCCATTTTTTTCCTGGGACGCGGCCCGCGCCGCTTCCCAAAAAAGGGACAAGGACGTTGCGTCCGGTCGATCCCCCGGTGCTCCCAAGGTATTGGACGACACGCCGTAGCCTTGGAGCTTACCCGCGGCCACTTGTTCTTCAAAAAAAACGAACGCGCGGCGCACGCGGTCATAAAACTCCTGCCGCAGCTCAGAGACGCGGAAGGGCGCGCCGCGTTTGGCCGCGTCCATCATGAAGTATTCCGGATTGTGCAGGAGACAGAAGTCCAGGCATTCGACATCGAGACGTTCCAAAGATTTCTGGAGTTGCACGGCGAGAAAGTCCGGGTGGATGCAGTGCCAACACCCCTGCATGTATTTCACCATTTCCGCAAAGGGCTGGCCGGAGGCCTCGCGCTCCTGAGCGAGGGCCAGGGCTTGGCCCTGGACGTAACCGAGTTTCGAAACGAGTACGACCTGTTCCCGATCTAAAACGCCGACCCGGATAAGTTCCGCCAACGCTTTTCCCACCGCTCGTTCGCTACCGCCGTCGGTATAGTTCGACGAGGTATCGATTAAGTTACAACCCGAAAGCAGGGCGGTCTTAAGGGCTTCGGCTTGAACCGGCGAACGATCGTCGACCCGGTAACCACCGAAACCGACGTGAGAGCAATGGAGCCCCGCCTCCAACCACCCTCCGAGTTCGGCCCGCGAATTGAAGTACTCGGCGGTGGCTTCCGCCGTTGCGTGTCCCGGTATCATCGTGCCTCCGGCGGGCACAGTACCCGGGGCCGGCGATACCGGCAATGGCCCCGGCATTGCTTTTCTTGAAGGTTCAGGTAAGAGAGGGGCTCGATGTTTTCGACGGATAAAATCAAAGAAATGGTAGAGACGGCGTTCCCAGGCTCTTCGGTGCAAGTCCGGGATTTGACCGGAACGAACGATCATTTTGAGCTCGTCGTGGTTTCCAGTATCTTTGAAGGCAAGCGTCCGGTGGAAAGACATCGGATGGTTTACACGGCCATCGGGGCCGCGGTGGGAAATGAAATCCACGCGCTCGCGCTCAAGACTTTGACGCCGTCGGAAAACGGCTAGGGGAAAGAACATGGTTTACCAAGATGAGGCAGAAGTTCAGAAAGTGATTTCGGAATCAGTGGCTCAGCATCCGATCATCCTTTTCGTGAAGGGCACCCCGGAGGCGCCGCAATGCGGGTTCTCTAAAGGGGTGATGGACATGTTTTCCTATCTCGAGGTTCCTTTCCAGACCGTGAACGTCCTGGCCGATCCGATGATTCGTGAAGGCATCAAGAAGTTCACCCAGTGGCCGACGATTCCCCAGATCTTTATCAAAGGAGAATTCATCGGCGGCTTCGATATCGTGCGCGATCTCTTCGAACGCGGCGAATTGGAAGCGATGGTGAAATCCGCTACCGCCCCCAAATAAGCCGTGTTTTGGAACCACCCTCTGCGCGGCTGGTTTGTTTTCGCTTTTTTCGTTCAATTGCTTTGCCCGATGCCGGTCGGCACGAACCCGGGTTCCCGGTGGGCGTTGCTCTGCGCGCTCTCCGAAGAGGGGCGCCTCGCGATCGATTCTTACGTCAATCACACCATTGATTGGTCACGGACTCCGGAAGGTCACTATTATTCCAATAAGGCCCCTGGCCCGGCACTCTTAGCTTTTCCCGTCTTCAAACTGCTCGATGGGTGGCAGACGCGTGGCATCGCCGATCGCGCGGAGCGGGACCGGATTCGGTATTTACAGCGGGGAAATAACACCCGCTTGCTGTCCTTTCTCTTCCAAGTCTTTCCTTTTTTCGCGCTCGTTTTTTGGTGGTTGCGGCGATTGGAACGCCAGGGCGTTTCCCGGGACGCCGTCGCGGGTGCGGCCATGGCGCTACTGTTGGGCAATACGGCCTGCGTTTTCCTCAACTCCTTTTTTGGCCACGGGGTCACCGCGGTTTGTGCCTTGGCGACCTTGGCGGCGGCCGTTCAGGGATCGGTGGCCGCGGCCGCCTTTTTCTTCGGGTGGGCTCTGCTCTGCGACTATTCCGCCGCCGTACTACTACTACCGCTCGGGCTTTTTTGGATTCCCGATTTTCGCGCTTCGCCCGCGCGGGGGCTTTGGTTTTTGCGGCTTGTCGTCGGTGCGGCCGTGCCGGCGGTCCTATGGATCGGGTACCACCAGATTTGCTTCGGTGGGCCGTTCACGATTGCCAATGCGTTTCAGAACCCGCTCTTCATCGAGCCCGATGCGAGTCGCCTGGGGGGAATCCTTTCCCTCCCGAACCCGGTGGTGGCGTGGGAGCTGCTCTTTGGAACGGCGCGCGGGTTGTTGTGGACCCAGCCCTGGGTACTGGTGATGTTGGCGGCGCCGTGGCTCTTCCCAATCGATCGGGCGGCGCGCTTCGCGTTTGTCACTTTCGCCTTACTCTTCGCGGTGAATGCGGCCTTTAACGGTTGGCACGGGGGCGATAGCGCGGGCCCGCGCTACCTCGCCGCCGGGTTAGCGTTGATGGGGGTGGCGTTGGGCCTAGTTTGGGATGGATTTTCGTCTCCGTTGCGGGCCGCGCTGCGATTCACGGTGAGTGTGGCCGTGGTTTTTCAGCTGGTGCTGTTCTCCGTCTACCGAATGCCGCACTATCAGCCGCTCTGGCGTTTCTTTCGGGACGAGCTGGTGGGAGAGAAGTGGGCCACCCCCGTGTCGCGATTGGCCCTGACGTTGCCGATCGCGCTACTGCTGATCTACCGAACTTGGCGCGAGCGTCCGAACAAGTCACCGAGCAGCCGTCCCTTTTCGCCGGCGGCGGCAAACTGAAATCCGGCCACGTCCTTGACTAGGCAGTAAGCGAGATTGAGTTTCACGATCACGGCCCGAGCCGCCACTCGCGCGGCCCGCACCCAACCGCGCTTCGCGCACTGATCGGCCAGTTTTGCGAACAACGCCGATTCTTCGCGAAAACGAAGCGCGTTTTGAGTGTAGGCGGTCGTACTGTTGCCGGCGTGGCGCCGGTACGCGTATGCGAATTCGGGTAAACCAATAAGGGTCCGGCCTTCGAAGAGCAACCGGGCCCAAAGATCGAGGTCCTGAACCATTTCCCATTGGGGATCAAAGCGCAGGGTTCCCAGTACCGATTTGCGAAAACAGGCGGTCGGACAAAAGAGAAAGTTTCCCCGGAGCAATGCGCGCAATCCCTCTTCTCCCGTGAGCAAAATCGTCTCTCGCCGCGATGGCATCAGGAAGCCCTTGTAAAAATCGGGAAAAGAAAAAACCGGTCGACCCTCGCCATCCATTACCCGGGCGCGGCAAAAAACGGCCGCCGCCTCCGGATACTGGTGGGCGGCTTCGCGCATCCGCCTCGCGTAGTTCGGCAAGAGTGCGTCGTCGCCGTGCAAGAGCGTCACGAGATCGGTTTCGGCAAGCTCGAGACAACGATTCCAATTGCCAACCATTCCCAAGCGCGTGGCGTTGTGCACGTAGCGGATGCGGGGGTCGGCGAGTCCGTCGACGAACTCCCGAATCCCGGTCTCCGTACCGTCATCGCTGATCACCAGCTTCCACTCGCTCTCGGATTGGGCCAGTACGCTGTGTACCGCTTTTTCCAAAAGGGGTCGGCCGCGGTAAAAGGGAATCGCAAAACTGATCATTTGATCGCCAACACGATAAATTCATTGTGGGAGAAGACATGTCCCACCCAGCGGGGGAATGGAAAAGAATAACGCCGCCGAATGGTCAATCCCAATTCCACCAGCCACTGCGAAGCGAGTCGGTCATCGACAAAGTTCACATGGGTGGCATCGGATCGGTAGCCGGCCGGCTGCGGGGTGATCACCGCTACCTTGCCCCCCTTCCGGACAAACGGGAGATAGTGCGCGAGCAAAGCTTTAGCTTCCGGGGCGGGCAGGTGCTCTAATACGTGGGCGATGAGCAGAGCGTCAAAACTGGCGGGTTTTGCGTACGGCGAGTATTGGAATTCCTCGGGCAAGAATGCGCGGAGCCCACGCTCGCGCATGCGGCGTACCGCCTCGGCATTGTGATCGACCCCAACGCCGTGACCTTCGAGGTGTAGGAGATTACGGCCGATGCCGGCGCCGACGTCCAAAGTAAAACCCAGATCGAGACCGCGAATGTTTCGGCGGTAAGGGGCTTGCACATCGACGAAACGTCGCCAGCCACGCGATTCAATGCGCGCGAGTCGCAACGCGTATTCCCGGTCCTTCGTATTGGGACTTTCCACCCTCAAACCATACGTTCGCCGACGCAGGCCCACAACCCCGAAAAACTTCGGTTGTTTTCTCTCCCGAAACTCGCGATCCTAGGCGGATGAAACGCCTTTGCTGCTTGATTTTGGTCGGTCTGACTCCCTTGGTTTTAACCGCGGCCCCCGTCCAGCACCTAACCGTCGAGGGCGTCCGGCCGGCGCGTCTAAAAGCAAACCAAGCGGCGGAAGTGGTGGTGGAAGTCAAAGTCCGCGATGGATTTCACGTCCAAGCCAATCCCGCCAGCAAGCCGCAGCTCATTGCGACCCGGATCGATCTGGCCGGGGGCAAGGGCCTCAGTATTGGTCGCCCGCTGTACCCACAAGGCAAACCCTATAAAGTCGGGGGATTGTCGATGACGGTCTCGACCTACGACGGCCGTTTTGAACTCAAAATCCCCATCAAGGCTTCTTCGCTGGCCAGCCCCGGCAAACAGGATCTGGCGGGTAAGATCCGTTACCAGGCTTGCGACGATAAACTGTGCTTTCCACCGACGCTGGCCAAGTTCTCAGCCTCCGTGGAAGTCCTTCCCTAGAGACATTTTCGGATTTAGGATGCCCCCATGTTGAACGGCGAGAAAGTAGTTTGCGTCCTTCCGGCCTACAACGCCGAAAAGACCTTGGAAAAAACCTTGCAGGATGTGCCCGCCGGAGTGGTGGATCTTTATATTCTCGTCGATGACTGCTCGAGCGATGCGACGGTGGCATTGGCCGAGCGCCTGCAGAGCCGATTTCCACTCAAGGTCATTCGCCACGACTCCAATAAGGGTTATGGCGGCAACCAAAAAACGTGTTACCGCGAAGCGATGAGTGAGGGCGCCGAGGTCGTGGTGATGTTGCATCCGGACTATCAGTACGAGCCCAAGCTTCTCGGGGCCTTGGCGGGTTTAGTAGCCAACGGCGTCTACGATGTTTCCCTTGGCTCGCGGATCTTGGGTATGGGGGCTCTCAAAGGGGGAATGCCCCTTTACAAGTACCTCTTCAATCGAGCTTTGACCTTGATCGAAAATCTTTTGATCGGCCAAAAACTTTCCGAGTACCACACGGGATACCGAGCCTACTCCCGGCGTGTTTTGGATCAGGTGGCGTTCGATATCAATAGCGATGACTTTGTTTTCGACAACGAGATGCTGGTCCAATGCCACGTGGCGGGTTTTCGTATCGGCGAGATTTCGGTGCCGACCAAATACTTCCCGGAAGCCAGCTCCATCAATTTCCGTCGCAGCGTAAAGTATGGTTTCGGGGTTCTGCGCTGTTCCCTGGAAGGGTTTCTCTTTCGCACCGGATTGCGGAAACACCCACGCTTCCGAGGTTCCACTACCGTTTCCCTTCCCACTTCCCTGGGATAAGATAATTCCCGGTCGGGGGATAGAAAATGCGCACTCGTTCCAAACGCTTACGAGCCGCGGGGCCGTGGCTTGTCGCACTGAGTCTGTATTCGATTTTGCTCTTCGTTCTCCTGCGGGTACACCATTCGACGGTTTCCGCCGAACCCGATCAGTACTACCACCTGGCGATGGCCCGTCTGATGGCCGAGAACGGCCTGATTGATTCGGTGCCGCAAGCCGACAATATGGTTTGGAAGGAGAAGTTCACTAACATTTACTTCCTTTTTACCGCCCTGACGGCGGCGGCCTGGAAAGTCGGCGGAGAACCCGCCGCGCGGGCGATTTCGCCACTACTGACGCTCGCTCTTTTGCTGCTCCTATTTGCTTTTTGTCGGCGCTATCTCAATTGGAAATGGGCGCTCTTTCTCCCGGTCCTGCTACTGCTTCTAAATCCGTCGACTTTCTCCCGGTATATTCATCTGCGCCCATCGGTGCTCGCCGAGTGCTTGGTGGTGGGAATGATGCTCGCGATCGTTTCGGGCCATCGCTACGCCTTGCTGGCCACGGCTTTCTTGTTCCCCCTTAGCTACCACGCCCTGTACGTGCCCTTAACTGTTTTAGTCGGCGCGGCGGGTATTGGGTATTTTCTAGATAAGGACGAATGGACCCGGGATGCGCTTTACGGTTTTGGGGCGTTGGCGTTGGGTTGCGTCTGCAACCCGTACTTTCCGGCGACGCTCGCGCCGATCACCGCGAGCTTTTCGGCCGTGGCGAAGACCGGTGTGCATTGGACTGATGCGCCTATGGAAATTTTCGGCTGGGATCGGGAACGGTTTTTTGGACGCATTCCCTTTTTTGGTTTTGTGCTCGGGGCGGCCGCTTGGCTGGCGCTCTCTAAGTCGAAGAAGAAATGGGATCGGTCCGAATTTTTTTTCCTCTTCGGTTTGGCCGCGATGTTTTCGGCGCTGCTTTTTGTCTCCTATCGGGCGATGGAGTATGCGGGACCGATGCTGGTCCTGCTTTCGGCTTTCGTGATGTCGCGTCTCGCCCAATCGCCGAAGGAGCTGGGTTTTTTGATGGCGGCCGCGGTGTTGGTGAGCTTGCCCGAGAGCGTTCGCCTTTTCCGGGTACCGTTGCCGACTCCGATCGATTCGGTTTCCCAGCGGTCCGCGATTGATTCCATTCCGAAGGGGGAAGGGAAGAAGGTTTTTAATTGCGATTGGTCTTCGGGTGGGCCCTTGCTCTATTTGCGTCCCGACTTGAAGTTCATCGATTTGGGAGACCCGACCGCGATGGATTCGGCAAGCTCGATATTTCGTGGCTTGCGGACGGCGGTGATTGACGGCCAAATCCCTTTTCTATTTGGACCGGTCCGCCACGCCTTCCAATCGGACTACGTGTTTTGCCAGAACCGGCCACTATTGGGAGCATTGGAACGGGATCCTCATTTCCGTCGCATCTATCCGCCCGGTCCGGCGGGGCTGGCATCGTTGAGTGCGGAGGGCTACGCCGTATATGAAGTCGCGCCCGCCCGGCACCCAAGCTTCGTCTCCGAACTGGAAAAGCAAGGCAAAGCGGGCCGGGAAAAATTGCGGACATCGCAGGCATTGCCGGAGCCGCAGCGCAGTCCCTTTTTCAATCTCTCCGCGCCTCCCGCCGCCCGCGCGATATCCAGTGAAGAGAAAGACTGTGAGCAGATTGTAGTACCCCGGGAAGAAGTGGCCCGACGACAAGGCGCCCAGTTTCTCGGGTTGGGGGGTGGTCCGGAAATGCGCGTGCAATGGAACGGAAAGCCCCTCTTCCGTCGGCACGGTGCTCGCCCCACCCAAAGTCTGGATGTCTTGATCCCGTTGCCCCAGCCGCTCGCGGCCGCGGATCGGATTGAGATTCGTGTCTGTCCGGGTTGGAATCTTCCGCAGATGGGAGTGGCAGTTTCCCTGTGGAAAAGCACGGAAATCAAGGCGACGTGCCATTGGAAGGGAACGGCGGAGGCTTCGGCCACCGAAGTCCTTTTCTCCGAGCGCCCCGCTTACACCTGCCTCGGCACCATTGCTTCCCCGGCGCGGTCTTTATGACGAAGAAGCGAGTCCGCCAAGCCAGTCGACGGGGACAGCCCGAACTCGAACGTTGGTTGCCGGCCTTGATTGTGGCCAGCTTCCTCGTGCCGCTCATGTTTTTGGTTTTGCTTTTTTGCGATATGCGCGCACAGGAAGCGCAATTCCTATTGATTGATGGTGTCTTCCAAACGCTGGATCCATTACGGCGCCTTTTCTCCGGCCAGGTCTTTTTCCGCGATTTCGTTTCTTACCTCGGCATTGGCCACACCTTGATGTACGTGCCACTTTTCGCGTTGCTCGGCCAAACGCTTTACGCCTCCATGTTTTCCGCGCATTTCGTGGTTTGCATTGCCACCGGTGCTTCATTGGTCTTAGTCGCGGCGATGGTTTTTCGTTCTTGGCGTTGGGGCGCGATCTTGGCGGCCGTTTTCCTGGCGCACGCGATCTTTAACCCTTCGCTGCAATTCATCTTGCTTCCCCCGACATTCATCGATCCCGGTGTTTCGGGACGTCCGATCCGCCTTTTCCTACCTACGTTGATTGCCTTGATCCTCTATTTTAGTTGGCCGCGGCTCAGTGGGAAAACCCGTCGCGCCGCGATTCACCGTGCCGCCGCTCTGGCCGGGCTGGGAGCGGTCTCCATCTTTTACAGCAATGACTACGGGCTGCCGGTGGCGGTGACCCTTCCATTGGTTTTTATTTTCCTGCGGCCGGGCAATTCGCAGCGTGGAATCGAACTGGGCATCTACGCCCTCGTCTTGCCGATTCTCATTTTCCTGCTGGGCAATTTACTGACCCTTGGACATTTCTTCGACTGGTACCGGTACAACTTCGATTGGGTCGCACGTTCCCAGTTTTGGTATTTTGAAGATTACACAAAAAAACTGGTTGGCCTGGGGGATTGGCTCCAGTTCTGGATGCTGGAGGATGCGTACAAGGTACGGATGGTCGCGTGCGTACCCCTGCTCATTTACATTTGGTTCCGCGGGCCGGCGGGCCTCACCGCTCCCGCCGTGCTGCTTTTCTTGGGGATTACCCATCTTCTCTCGGCGATTGTCGTTCAGTTTGGATCCTGGCGGGATAGTGGCTACGAATTAGGCTTAGCGCTCGAATATAAGTTCATCGAGCTCTATTGCATTCTGTTTTTGCTCCGCCAATTGCCGTGGGCGCGCCTCTTCAAGCGTCTCGGCAAGGGGGCACGGCGCCAGTGGGAACGGATTGTCGCGCGGGAGCGAGAGTTTCGCGACATCGCCTTCGTGGTGGGTGCGCTAACCACGGCTATCTATATTGGTTCTCAAGCCATGCGCCTGCAGCGATTTTACGAATCGGTCGACTCAGCGTTTGGTGAGCGCCCGACGATGCCGATCGTGGACCGGACCCTCGATGATCAACGCAAGCTGGATATGCAGGTTTTGGCCTCACTCAAAGCCCAGCTCGGCGCGGGCACGGTCCTTTCCGAGTACAGCGGCTTAGATCTCCTGGGATTGGGTAAGATCAGTGATAGTCGCGCCGGCCTAATCATTCACGCTTTCGGAGGAGATCGAGAGGCGATCGTCGATAAACTGACGCGCAAGTCGACCGCGCTGGTTTCGACGGTTTCCAATCGGTTTACCAACTGGATTGAATGGAGCGTGCGGCAGAACTGGTGGTTCTACCGACCCCTTTACGAAAACTACCAATTGGTGGCCGCGAGTCCGGGTTACCTTTTTTGGAAACCGCGAGTCCGTCCGCTTGCCTTCGACTCCGAAAAGCTGACCTGCCGCTGGACGCAGACGAACGGGAGATTTTTTTTCTCCGTTACGCGCGAGAGCGGCAAGCCGCGTTGGAAGGAAAATGCGTTGGCGGAGTTGGAGCTGACGGTTCGCCCGGGCGATCTGAGTGGCTACCGCAAGACCCTGCAGCGGGAACTACTGGTCCTCGCTTTTCCCGAAACCCCCATGGAACAGGTTGTGAATCAAAATGGATTGCGTATGGGGCGTCCGGTAGTGCCGGGGTCGTTTGCCTTTCCGATCGAGGTGCGAAACTCGGGGAAAATGCGTTTCGAAATGAACCTGGAGGCGACCTTTCCCCGGACGATTTCCGTGGAGGCGTGCGCGGCAAAGGTGATTGCGCCCATGAGCACATTTCGCCCGCCGCGTGAACGTCCCTACGCACCCCGGGTCAGCGAGTGAGCCGCTGAAACTCCGCGGAGGCGAGTGCCGCGGCCCCATCATTTAGAATGACCTCGACCTCGGTGATCGGACTCCCCACCAGCCACCGGGGGGCGGTGCCCAGGGGCAGCAAGAAACGACCCGGTTTCCACTCGAAATTGAAAGACCCACTACTGCCGTCGACGGAGGTCCAGTGCAGACGCCCGCTCCCCCACGGAGCTCGGGGATCGCCGGGAATCTCCAGCCGCAGAAAATCGGCACGGCCGGTGGCACCGTCGAGGGCCCCACTGGTCACCCGCCAATGCCCTTTCTCACTCGCCACGATCGTGGTGGCCCGCCTTTCGAATCGGTTTTCCAGGCGGGGCCAGTTGCGTCCCCACGCGTGCGGCAGTCGTTGGAGATCGATCGGCTGGAGGATCCCGTTCAAGACTTCCAGCTCCTTCGCGTCCATCGGACCGGAGATGCGTGCGTTTGGATTCTTCTCTTTGTGGACCAAGGCCGCGAACGGTTTATGAACGGTTAGCGAATAGAGGTCCGACTCCAATAGCCACCGGTACACGCGGTAGTTGCGAATGGACGCCGGGCCTTCCAGGTGGCGGATGGAAGGTGCGAGCCAAACCAGCGCGGGCGGGCTTTTCTTGAGGGCGGAAAGGTTTCGATTTTGGAAACCTTCGTCGAACGCGTGGTAGTCGGAGGCCAAGGGCACCGGCACCCGTTCGTCGAGAAGCGCATAGAGTAACGAACGATTGGTCAGATCGAGATAGTTCTCTTCCGGTGCTTTTGAATTCCGGATCCGGTCCCGGATGGTAATGAGTTCGCGCCAGCGATCCGGGGGGGTGAAGACCGCGCCTAGTTTGGGCAGTCCCCAATCCGTTCCCCGCACCAGCACGAACTCCCGCGGCACGGAAACGGGCGTGAAGAGATCGGCGAGTTTCGCACGGGGTGCCCACATGGAAAGCGGTAGGGCGTACCCCAGCGCGACCCCGGTTAGACCGCTCCACAGCAACGAAAAGGGTCGGCGACTTAGCGCGATGAGACAGCCAACCAGGGAGAGGCTTCCCAAGAAAACGAGGCTGGTCACCCCGGTTCGGCTCAAGCCAATGGCGGCAATGCGACCGAAGGAATAGGGCAGAAGGAGCAAGGGGCCGAGTAAACTGAGGCAACCCACCAAAAACAAGGGCGGGAAGCTCCGTTCCGCTTTCTTTCTCGCGCGTGCCGCCATGACGAGAAAGATCCCACCCAGCGCCATGGACAAGAGCCAGCCCCCGCTACGCATTGCTTCAATGCTGAGTCGGTACGCCGGGTGGTCCCAGTCGATCGGCAGCGAGTGCGTGGTATCGGGCTGGACGACCCCGAGACCATAGGCGACTGAGTTCGCGCGCCCGTTGGCGAGTCCGAACGTCACGACCCCCACGAGCCAATTCCAACTCACGCCGATAAACGCTAGTACGGCGGCGACTCCGGCCGCGAGTTGCCGAAAGTTCCAGCGCGGACGAGTGAGGTAGAGTGTTGCGGCTAAGGCGATGCCGGTCGAAACGGTCCAGGCTACGCCCGAGGGGAGATTGTACAAGATCGCAAACAGGGCGAGAGCCGCCCAAGTCGGCCCTCGGACGGAGGGGCGGGCGACTAACCAGGGATCTAAAATCAGCAAAGTGAACGGCAAGAGGCAGAGGAGGCGATCGCCGCCCTCCGGGTAGATCGCTAAGACCGGCAACATCCAGCCGGCGAGTCGAGGCCCCAGAACCCGTGCGGCGAGGACCAAGCAAAGCCCGCCCACCTGGCTTTCGACGGAAGCCTTCGCGATCAGGTAAGTTCCGAGATCACCACCGTAAATCCACTGATTCCAGTAGCCGGCCACCATTCCCAACAGACCTTGGACCGGGACAAAATCAACGTAAGGTCGGGCACCCTTTTCATGGATTTGGTGCCAAGCGGTATAGAGCTCACCCAAATGGAAATCATCCAAGAGCAAGGGGCTCCACGCGGGTAAGGTATAGGCGGACAGCGTGCCCAGGGTGAAAAAGGTGGGCCAGGCGACGACGCATTTCGGATCGCGCTTCAGCGTGCGCGCACTCAGCACCATTAGCCCGGCGATCGCGGCGCTGAGGAAAATCCAACCCTGCTCGTTGGGTCCGAAAGATTCGGACGCCTCTTGGAAACGAAATCCGATTTGGACGGTCGCGAACAATAGGAGTGGGCACCCGACTTGGAGTGGACGGAGTTTGGCAATGAGTTTCGGGTCCAGGCGGAGGCGTCCGATGGCGAAAGCAACGACCAAGGCCAGAACGGGAACTTCTAAAGCCAGCGGAGCGGCCAGTCGCCAATGCAGGACGAGCGCCACCAGAATTCCTGCGGCCCATCCCGCAAACGGGGCCCAAGGATGCGGACTGACCAGGCGATGGCGGGCCTTCTTGGTCAGGCTCTTTTCAACCCCGTAAGCAGCGCCCCATATTACGGCGAGAAAAACGGCGGTGCTGATCAATGCCCCGACGAAATCGCGGGTTTTGGAATAGTCGGCCCAGGCGATCGCCCCGGCCACGATATCTTGATAGTTTTGTTCGAGCGTCATTTTTCCCCGAAGGCCGGACCAATCTCTTTCAGAACCGCGGCAATGACTTCTGTCCTTCCCTCCGGGTTGAGCATTTCCACGGAGGCGTAAGGGGGAAGATCGAGGCGATTGAAAATATCGACGATAGCTTCAACCTGATCTCGCTTCCGATTTATAATCGGCTGAAGTGCTTCGGTGCTCAGATGAAAATGGCGAAATGCCGTGCGATGGGTTTCCACCGCTTGGAGGACATTTTCTCCTTCGAGTTCCATGCAACCCCAGTCCCCGTGCAAACCAAATCCGGGCGTCGCGACCCGATCGACCAAATCGGCGGCTTCGTCAGTGGTGACGATGAAATCGCAGGCATACTTTCTCGCATTCGCTTCCAAACCTAGAATCACGCCGTGCTGGGCGGCGGCCTGGCCCACGCGTTGGAAGAAAGGGATCGCGATCTCTAGGGCGCGCTCGGGGGAGAGATTCCCCTTCAACCGGTTGCGGGGAGAACCGAAAACGAGCACTTTGGCCCCGAGGCGTTCGGCGAGCACAAACATTTTTTCGAGGTATTCGGCGAGGGCATCGCGCCGGGCTTCGTCTCCGAATAGACGGAGGTCGGGCTTTCCGAAGAGCAGGGATTGGAGCGCGACGATCGGCAATCCGCGTTTTTCCCAAGCGCGCCGGTACGCGGTGGCATCGGCAGCGGAGACGGCGGTGGGTTCCTTCCAAATCTTACTTGGCGCGATTTCGACGCCACTGACCCCACCCGCCTTCAGTACGGTGGCCACGTCGGCGTCATGCTTGGGTTCCCAAGCGAGATTGGAGAAAGCGAGTTTCATATTTGCGCAAACTCCCGAAGCTCCTGGAACACTTGCGCGCGGGAATAGAGGTAGCCATCGTCCCGGCCCCAAAGGGCACAATAGCGGCTTCTCAAATCGTAGGTCGCCGCGGGAGTTGTCGGTGCACTTTTTAGCTCGATTCCCAGCCCCTCGCGAGCGATATCCCGCATAGCCGTGGGCTCTACCGCCAAGTGGATCAGCCGCAGCTTGGCGTCGCGGGCCTTTTCAATATCCGACCAAAGGTGTTTCAGATTGTAGAACTGGAATTTCGCCTCGGGGTGGATGGCTTCCACCAGGTTGTTGTGCATTAAGTCGTAGATCGCATTCTTTTTGAGACCGGGCCCAAAGAGCGCCGGGAGGCGGACGATCAGTCCCGAGGGAAACAATCCGGAGAAAAACAGTTCGAGCGCGAATCGGTGCTTGCCGTAAGCGTGGTGATTCGAGGCATCGATCTCCGCCGTTTCATCCTTACCTCGGCAATCGGGAAAAACATCGACGGTAGAAATCAAGATCGCATGATCCGCTTTTACGGCGGAAAGATTGTGGATCAGGGCCTGGATATGCGCGAGGTCACTTTGCGGATCCTTATTGGCTTTCCACTTCTCCGCCCGTGCGCCGGAACAAACCAGCAGATCGAATTTTTTTCCTCGCATCTCGTCGCTATTGGCGGAGTGGTAAAGATGCGTAAAGGGGTGTTGGGCCTTCAGGTTGCCACCGACAAAGCCCGTGTGTCCGATCAATGCCGCATTCACTTGGGTGACTCCAGCTTGGGATCGAAACGGTGCCGACACGCATCGAGCAAAGTTCGCATCACCTTGATTTCCCCTTTGATGCCCTTGATTTTTGTCGGCGGCGCCTCGCCGGCGGGGTAGCGCCGTTCCACCGGAACCTCGGTCACGCGGAATCCCAGGCGGCCCGCGCGAATGGCTAGGTAGTAGTGCAATTCGTACTTGGTAAATACCTCGCGAAAGGGCTGGACTCGGGGATCGGTTAGAAATCGACGGCTGTACGCGCGAAACCCATTGGTGGTGTCGGTATAACGCACTCCCGCCGCCATCGAGATCAAGGGCGCGTGGATGCAGCGGATGGCCAGAATGCGTTTCCACGGATTGTGGATGGCCTTACCTCCCGGCACGAACCGAGAACCTTGGATGTGATCGAATCCCTTTTCCAGCGCGTCAATGAATCGGGTGATGCCCTCCACTCCGTCTTTATCATTTCCGTCGATGAGAATGATCCCTTCGTAGCCATCTTCGATAGCTTGGGCGAGGCCAATGCGGAGCTGCGCGCTCAGCCCCAGCGGTCGGGGCATGGCGAGATACCCCCGGAAACCATTGCGTTTCAACAGTTCGGAGGTAACGGCGCCGTCGGTGCTTCCGCCATCGACGAGGAAGGCGTCCACCTGATTCGCGAACGGGGCGAGCTTTACGGCCTGTCGGCGAATGCGTTCGCCCTCATTAAGCACGGGAACGATGAGGGCGTACTTCGAGGACTTGGCCCGAAACAGTTCGCAAGTGTGGGATGGGACTTGCCAGCCCGCGTTCATCGCGGTGCCCTGGGCTCGGCCAAGGTATTGCGACGGCCCTCGCCGGAGACCCGCTCCAGCGAGTTGAGTTCCTCGAGAATATAGTAGAACGGGCGATCCTTGGATTCGGACAGCAGCCGGCCCAGGTACTCGGAAAGCACCGAAAGCGTGCCGAAGAGGAGGAAGAAGTTGACCGCGGTCTGAGAGGAAGCGGTGACCCAGCCTTCGGCGGGGTTGGGTTTTAGAAAATAGATGGCCGTGATGTAGCCCATGTAAAGCAGGTTGGCGAAACTCAGGGCGAGCGAGCCGAGTGTGACTAGGCGCAGCGGCCGCAGAGAGTTGAGGACGATGAGGTCCAGGGAAGCATTCACGGAATTCCAGAGTCGTGCAAAAAGTCCCGGACGCCGTGGGTTGGGTTTTGGCGTGTAGGGGAACAAGGAGTAGGGCACACCCAGGCTATTGTGGAGCGTGGTCAGAAAACGAAACTTGTCTTGGGTCCGGGACATCTGTTGGATCGCAGATCGAGAAAGAGCGGTGAAGTAAGTCGTGTGGCGCGGAAAGCGTAACTGCAGGAACCGGGCGCAAGCCCAAGCGTAGAGGCTTTCCACCCGGTTTGCGATCCAGCTCTGCGAGGCATCGCTCTTTTCGCCTAATACCAAACAGTGTTTTTCGCGACAGATTCGGACCAGGGCGGGGATTTCCTGCACCGGATCGGTTTCCGGAAGCAGGGTTACGCAAATATCCCCGATCGCGACATCCAGCCCGGCGGTCAGTGCGGTGGCGACATCAAAGCGGCGCGAAAGCCGGAGGTAGCGAACTCCCGTCCACTTCGATAGCAGCGCATTGACCAAGACGCGCGTGGCATCATCCGATCCACGGTCGACCAATAGGATCTCGAACTGGTCATAGTGATCGCTTAGGACCGCATGCAGTTCGGATAAGAAACCTTCGATGCGGTCCGCCGCATTGTGGAGGGGAGCAATCACAGTGATCAGGTGATCCGAGAGTTTCACAAACCTGCTTTCCGGTCCGACGGATCGGCGCCGCAATAAATTTCGACTTCCGCCAGGCAATCGAAGATGTTGTCTATCTTACCACCCAGAACGCAATGCAGGCCAGGCAGCCCGAAGTTGGTACGGAAGAGGATGGGCCGGCTGTCGTTCTCTTCGCTTTGCGGCAACAAGGCTTTCGTTTCCCAGAGCGAATCGCGATAGGTGCACTGGCTGAGCAGAGGGAGGTAGCGGGCAGCGTCTCGCTTCATAGACTCGAACCGACTCCTGCGCTCGAACGTGGATTCGTCGAGCGTGTTCTCTGGTTGCTTCCAACGCAAGTGCGGAGTGTAGCGTACGTGCGAGAAGGTGTGAAGGGCCTTGGCCGGGAAGGGCATCAGCGAAAAAAAAGGCCCGTCCATCACGGTGACACCGGCGCGGCGCAATGCCTCGGGGGCTTCCACCAAGGCCATTTCGGCAATCTCCAACTGCATCGGAATGATCGATTGGCCAAATGCCGCCAAGACCCGATTTAGGGCGGAGTAAGTGCAAACCCATATCTCTTTCGTGCGGATTTCTCTTCCGTCGCGACACTGCACCCGAAACGAACCATCGGATTCGCGCGCTAGCGAATGGGCGCTGGAGTTTAGCGAAACCGTGACGCCGGCGGCGCTGAGATCCGCTTCGAGGCGCGCGCGCAACTTGCGCGCATCAAAAACGCTTTCTTCCACCTCAAAAACATCTTCGATGGTCTCGCGATTGAAGAGCGTGCGAATCTCCGGGGGGGCCGGCGCTAACGGGGCGCCGATCCGATGGCAGAGCTGGGTGAATTGCTTAGCCGAGATCTGCGACAGTGAAGACGAAACGGCATAGTAGTGGCGAAAACCTGGGACCACACTTTCGGAATACAGTTCGAGGAAGTGCGCGTAGTTGATTCGCGAGCGCTTGGCGGTGAGGAAACTGCGCGGGTAGTGGTAGCCGCCGTGTACGCGGGCCTGATTGGAAAAGCTCGCACGGTGAAACAGCTGGTCTCCTTCTTCCAGCAAGATCACCGAACCGCGAAAGCCAGAGAGTTTCTGTGCGATCGAGCAGCCGAAAAACCCTCCGCCAATCACCATCGAGTCGAAAATCATGGCGTCATTATACCGGGGTTGGCGTCAGAAGCTTAGACAGTTCCGGGTTTTCGCCGCTTTGAAAAACAGGAGGCTAGACCGGGGGTATACGGGTCTTTGGAGCGTCAAAATGCCACGCGGTGACTACCCACTTTGAGTGCTCACGAGTAGTCGCGGTCTGGCAAATTCTTTGCACTTCTATCCGGTCAATACGAGTGGAGTGCGCGATGAAAGCGGTACGCGGACAGTGGATGTTGGTTACTTTCCTTTGGGTGGGCTTGCCGATGACGGCGATGGCCGAAGGGCCCAATCACAATGGGAATTCGGGAACGCCGCGGCCCTATGCGGGCCAAACGCCCCAACAAGTTTTTAATAACACGATTAGCGCCTGTGCCTTGGGCCAAGGTGCTGGAGTTGGGCCCGGCTTTGCGGCCGCTCTACCGATAGCCTCGCCGCCACCGCCCTCTCCACCGCCGGCCGTTTTTCCTCCCCCGGGTGATGACATCTTGCCGAGCGATGACACGGAAACTTCTCCGACCGGGTCGGCCGAAACGCCGAAATCCGCTACGGCGTCGACCCGAAATGGGGGAACGCCTCCGGTCCAAGACGCCACCGTCCGTCAATCCGACGTGATCGGGATCATGTCCAAAGTGAACTGCAACAAATGCCACGGCGACGGACGTGTGGCCGCCGATTACAGCCCGCAGGAGCTGGCCCAGAAGTTCGCGGATGTCGCCAAAATGCGAGCGGCGCTGCCGGCGGGCGAAGTCGCCAAGCTGGAGTCGTGGATCAAGGCCGGCGCACGCTAAGTCTTCGAAATCATGAACATCGCAGTGCGCCAGCGCGCTGCATTATTTTCCTTTAGTTCGCCCTTCTTTCCTTCCGATAAGTCGAAGGATGTCCAGGACTGCTTTCATTGGCCTTGGGGTGGCCGTTTTCGCGGGTTTGTTTGCTCTCGATCTTTGGGTGGTACGCCCGAAGATTGAGCGCGATCTAGCCCGCCGTACGCGCGAAGCGCTCGGAAAGCGGGCGATTGCGGTGAAGGACGCCCGCTTTTCCGGTCGGGACGGGCAAATTGAAATCGTGGATACGGGGGCTGGGGAACTGGCGCAGGCGACCCGTGCCACCGAAGGCGTTTTTGGCGTGCGGGTCGCCGAAGTGACGGCGCGTACCACGCGCAAGGCGTCGCCGTTGGTCAAAGTTGAGCGGGTGGGCGAGAACGTGAAATGGTCGGGAATCCTTCCCAGCGAAAAGGTGAAAGCAGATTTCGTTCGCGCGCTGAATGACGCTTACGGGGTAATGGTCATTACCGAAGAAGTGACGATCGGAGAAGTGAGCGCGCCGACGTATCTCCAAGGTTTTGTCGCGATGGTGGGATTGCTCACCGCTACGGCGCCGGAAGGCTTTTTGGAATTGAGTGGCACCAGCGTGCGCTTGGGTGGAGAAACGCCGGATGCGCAAGCGCGCGAAAACCTGCGGGCCCGGGCGCAGGAACTACTGCCCCCGGACTTGCGTTTGGTTTTTGACGTGAGGGCGCCGGAGCGATCGCAGGTGGCCCAGATTTCGCCGTCTATTCCGCAACGCGATTTTCGGCGCGAATTGGAATCGACCCGATTGGGTTTCGCTTTTAACTCCACCCAGCTAACCGCCGAAACGGTGTACCTGGTCGAACCGTTGGTGGAAATGGTGAAGGAGCAGGGGGCACTGCGTTTGCGCATCATTGGCCACGCCGACGCGACGGGGACGGATGCTTATAACGAGGCCTTGAGCCGCCGGCGTTCGAAATCGATCGCTCAACTCCTCATTCGAAATGGAGTGGCGGCCACCTCATTAGAGACGGAGGGTCGCGGAGAATCCCAACCCGTCGCGGACAATACAACCCCCGCGGGTCGCGCGAAAAACCGGCGCGTGGAATTTGAGCTGGTGGAAGGAAGCTAGAAATGATCTATCTGGCGATACAAACTTTCGCGTGGTTGGCGGTGACGGCCGCCATCTTTTTTGGACTCGGGTATGCGTTTCACCGCCGCTTCGCGCGTGCGCGGGTAGTGGTCAGCGATCAGCCGCCTACGGATCCCCCGCCGCACCGCTCGACCGATGAATTCGATAAAGTCGTTCGCGATTTGCGCACACGCCTTTTGGAAAAAGAACGCGATCTCGCCGAGCTCCTCGAATCCGTTCCGCAATCGGAGCGGCCCCAGCCGAATCCGGAAGATGCGGCCCGGATGGCGCGCTTAGAGTCGGAACTCGCCGAAATCCACTCGGCTTACGACAAGCAAGTGGCGCGTAACCGGGAGATGGAAGCCCGATGCTTAGAGCTCGCGCAGGAGTTGAAGTCTCGTGCGGAAATGCCAATCGCTCCGGTTTCGACTTCCGAGCCCGACCACCGGGAAATGGAGGAAATGCATTCCCGCCTTGAAGGTTTAATGGCCGAGGTGGCGCTGAAAACCGCGCAAGCGGAGGCGATTCAAATCGAACTCGATCGCATGCGTTCCGAAACAGTCGCTCGTTCCGAATTTGAAACCGTGCGTGCCGAACTCGCGCAACGCGAGGCCGAGCTCTCCGCCAAGAGCAATCTCTTGGTTCAGCGGGAGGCGGATTTGGAAATGATGCGCCAAGCGGCGGAGGAGGCCGCGGGCCCTTCGACCGTGATCGCCAGCCTCGGCGACTCCGAACTCAATGAATTGCGAGAAGAGCTCGAACGTAAAGTCGGTGAAATTTCGGATTACCAAGCCCGCGTGGAGACTTTAGAAGGTCAACTCTACGAACGCGAGTATCTCCTGCAGGTGGCGCGTTCCCAACAAGAGCGCGAACGCGACGACCTAGCCCGGGCCGCCGATGCGATTTGGGAGGATGGCGAGACCGTACTGGAAGAGACTCCCCTAGAAATCGAAATGCCTCCCGTTTCGGTTTCGGCCACCGGCACGCCGGAATGGGCGAAGCGAATGGAGGCGGAGTTTCGCCAAAAGATTAGCCTACTCGAAGCCACGATTGAAAATCTGCGCAACGAGAACGAGATGGCATTGCTGACCGCTCTGGAAATGAACCGGGCACTAGATCACTCTACGCCGGCCGAATCCCCGACCGCCCCCCGGTGGGAACCGCCGCCAGAATTTCTCGAGCTGCGGGAACGCGAGGCGGCGGTGGATGCATTATGGAAAGCCGAGAAGGACGCGGAGAAAGAAAAGCTGCGCCGTTCGGTGGAAAACCTCAAGCACTCGCTCGACGCCAAGGAAAGAGCCATCGAGGACCTGGGTCATCAGCTGGAGAATCTCTCCGGCAAGCTCGATCCGAAACTCGTCGGTGATGACAACCTTGAGCTAATCAAAGGCATTGGACCTTTTACCCGCAAGCTCCTGGAAAAGGAATTTGGGATTACCTCGTTTGCGCAATTAGCCAAACTCACGTCGGCGGAACAGGCGAAGGTTTCGGAACGGCTCTTCTTCAAGAATCAGATTGAGCGCGACGACTGGCGCGCGCAGGCGCGCGAGCTGCACCTTAAGAAATACGGCGAAACGCCCTAATCACTTCGCCGTGAGTGGCCCGTAGAGATCGGGACGCCGGTCGCGAAAAAAGCCCCACGCCGCACGCGTGGCGCGAATGTCTTCCAAGTCGAAGGTCGCAGTAATGATACCTTCTTTTTCCGCCGGGAGTTCCGCTCGGAAGGTTCCCCCCTCATCGCAGATAAAGCTATGCCCGTAAAAGGTTTGGGAACCTTCCCGGCCGATGCGATTCGCGGCCACGACCGGAATCACGTTCGACACCGCGTGGCCGACCATGGCGCGCTGCCATCGATCTTTAGTCGCTAGGGGATCCGGATTAGCGGGTTCCGATCCGATCGCCGTCGGATAGAGCAAAACATTGGCACCTTGCAAAACCATCGCGCGCGCGCATTCCGGAAACCATTGATCCCAGCAAATCCCAACGCCAATCGTGCCGAAAGCGGTCGGCCAAACGCGAAATCCCGTGTTACCCGGATTGAAGTAGTATTTTTCCTCATAACCCGGGCCATCCGGAATATGGCTCTTCCGGTACAAACCCATTACTTCCCCAGTTACGTTCAACATGGCGACGCTATTGTAATAAGCTTGTCCATCGCGTTCGAAGAATGAAATCGGCAGTGCGACCTGGAGTGACCGCGCCAGCTTCGCGAAATGGTCGATAATCGGATTTTCATTGGCGGGCATCGCCCGCGCAAAAAATTCTTGCTTCTCCTCTTTGCAAAAATAATGGCCGTGAAAGAGCTCGGAGGGAAGAATCACCTGTGCGCCATCTTTGGCCGCTTTCTCGACCCAATGAGAAATTTTTTCCGTGTTTTCTTTTGGGCTGTCGGTCAGCGCGCACTGGATCGCGGCCACCGTAACCTTCGACGGCTTTTTCATCCGATTTCCTTTTCTAGAGGTTGTTGCTGGGTGACGCAATGAAAGGCGCCACCGCCGCTCAGAATGGCTTTCGCCGAGCAGCCGAAAACCTTTCGACCGGGGAAAAGCTTCGCGATCGCTTCCACCGCCGCTGGGCCCGAAGGCGTGCCGTAGGTCGGCACGACAACGGAATGGTTCGCAACGTAGAAGTTCACGTGGCTGGCGGCGAGCACTTCCCCGGCCTGATTCTGCACGCATCCCGGCGAGGGAACGCGGTGAACTTTGAGCGTGCGGCCTTGGGCATCGGTCATGCCCGCCAACGCTTCGGCGATGGAATCAAGAACGGTGGCATTAGGATCGTCCGATCCGGACGGTGACATGCAGACGACCTCGCCGGGCGCGGTGAAGCGGGCAATCGTATCGATATGTCCATCGGTATGATCATTAATCAGACCTTCTTTCAGCCAAAGCGTCTTGCGGATGCCAAAGATGTTGTTCAACCGATCTTCGAGTTGCTGGCGATCGAAGTCGGGGTTTCGGTTGGGATTGAGTAGGCACTGCTCGCTGGTCAGGCAAGTCCCTTCGCCATCGACTTCGATGGAACCACCTTCGAGAATCCAGTTTTCCAAAATAGAAGGACCGCCGAACGCCTCCGCGACCCGGGCGGCGACATCGGAATCGTGGGGAAGGTCATATTTATCGCCCCACCCATTGAAATGGAAGCAGGCCGCCACCAGAGGGCCTTGAAGCTGGCGCACGAAAATCGGGGCGGTGTCGCGCAACCAGATATCGCCGAAATCGATGTCATAAAACTCCGCTTCAATCCCGGCCAGTCGCTCCTGGGCTTCCTTTCGGCGCTTCGTGGTGGGCACCAAGACATTGAGTTTTTCCGGGCGTCCACCCGGAGGAGAGTAAGCAATGGCGCGACAAAGTCCGACAAACTCGTCCTGCACCGTGCGCAGATCTTCACCCCAAAGATCGGCGGCGCTGGGCCAAGCGACCCAGCAAGCCGCGTGCGATTCCCATTCGGCCGGCATGCGGTATTTCATGGCCATTGCCTACCATGAATGCGGACAGGGTGCACCTCCGTATGGTATGGAAACGCGCGATGAATCTCCGTTCCGCCGTCGCCAAAATCAATGGGAAAGGAATTTTGCTCGTCTATCCAATCCAGAATCGCCCGGAGCCCGCTTCTTTATGGTCGGAGTTCTTTCCCCGGTCGAAGATGCGCTGGGAGTGGGACGACGGAGCCGATGATCGGGTGGCCCGGATGTGGCGCTTGCGGGAAGCGGTCTCCCGCTCTGGGCAGGCCGTTTACGCGAAATGGTACCAGGGGCGGGCCACTTTTTTTTCGCGCGCCATCTTTCCTTATTTGCTTTCCGCCCTGCGCGGTTACGAAGGGCAACTCTCGCCGGGCGCGCGCTCGATTCTGCGGGTACTCGAGGAAGATTCGCCGCTATCCACAAAGGAGCTGAAACGGCGAGGCAATCTTACCGGCAAGGCCGCGGAGAAAACTTACGAGCGATCGCTCAAAGAGCTCTGGTCGAAACTCTTTATTGTGGGATACGGCGAAATCGACGATGGGGCATTTCCTTCGTTGGCGATGGGCGCCACCAGCTTGCTCTTCGACGACCTTTGGCATGAGGCCCAATCCCTGGATCCGCAGGCGGCCGAGGCGGAGCTGCGCCGGCGCTTGGGGGCCGACTCCCACTTTTACAAGCAGTTTCTGAAAAATCGCGGCGTCTCCGGCACGGGCGGGGTGCAAACCCTAAAGGGCACCTTGCGTTACGAAGATCTCGTTAAAAAGTGATCGGCGGATCTGGACAGCCGATCGGTAGATAGGCGCGCAACGGTCCGCGTCGCGCATTGTGGCGATTCAACTTCACCAATAGCGATTCCACGAAGGCCGGCTCAAAACGGGCCACTTCCCGAAAGCGCGTTTCCCATTTTCCGTCGAGTACTAAATCCCAGCGGACGATTGCAACGCGTTGGCAATCTTGGTGCGCGTAATCGGCCGGTTCGGCATCCGCCCAGGCAATCGGCCGAAGTAAGAAGGCCTGGGGTCGCAAGACGAGGGCCCGATCCATGGAGTCTACCCGTACGATCGTCGCATGTTCGGCGAGCCAGCGGGATAGGCCGATCAGATTGCGCTGGGGAACGTTGGCGCAGGCGAGAACGAGCAGTGCGCTATTGGTTCCCAAGAACCAGTAACGGCGCCAACGTTGACCATTTTTCCACAAATAGCTTGCCGCCGGAACTAAGAGAAAGAGGAGCAAGGGCAGCACCGGAACCAGGAAGCGCTCTTCCTTATGTGGCGAAAGGGAGTGGGATAAAAGAAAGACGACAAAATACAGCAGGGGGGCCAGGAGGGGCCGATAGGCTTTTTTCCATTTGAAACCCGGATAGTGCGCAAAGAAGGTCGGCGGCAGCGTCAGTGCGACGGAGAGGAGCAGAAAAACGTAGAACGGCATCTTGCCGAAGATTTCGCCCGCGCGCAGACAGTAGATACAATAGGCGATGAGCTGCCCATGAAAACGGCCCTGGACGAAATAGTCCAAAAGACCAGTCAGGAAAAATAGCCCGCTGGCCGCTAGCGCCAGCAGCACGGCGTCGGACCACCGGCGCCGGTAAGCGACGAGAAAAAACAGCGCAGCCCCGCAAATTCCCGATTGAAAACGGAGCATGGAGGCCAGCGCAAGTAACGCCGTAGCTCCCAGGAGCGAAGATCGGGACCCGTGGTTCGCGTACCCCGCCGCCACGACCGCACTCCAAGTTAAGAAGGGCATCGCCAGCGTTTCGATCATGGGTCGGGTGGAAAACAGCGGCATGGCGAAATGAAAACAAATAAGAAAGTAGGCGAAAGTCAGCGCCATCGCATCCGGCGCGTCGGAAAAAAGGCGCCGCGTCGCAGCGATATTCAACCCGAAACAAAGCAGCCCGACCAGGATGAGCGCGAATTGAAGCTGCGAAAACGGATGGGTGAGTCCCATCGCGAGGGCGATTCGCGTGAAAGAGGACAGAATGGCCCGCGGTAAAACTGGATGGATGCCGCTTTGCAGCACGGTGGAAAAAGGGCGCGCGTTTTGGGCGGGAATCATCTCCGAGAAACCGTTCTCGTAATCGTCGATAGCGATGATTCCCGGATTGAAAAAACCGGTGAACAAAACCAAACCGAGCCCGACTATAAGCATCCCGCGATTTAGCATCCGGAAAGACTCTACGGCGAATCTTATCCTGGACGCCAGTCCGGATATTCGCGATAATGGGGGCAATCCCATGAAAAAAGCTCAACGCACTCGTTTGGTGGTGGGTTCCCTCCTCGGTGGATTCGCTTGTCTTCTGCTTTGGGTTAGCGGCTGCGGCCGGGCGATTCCGCTGGACACCGGAGGAATCCTTGGTGATGCCGTCGTTGGTGATGGAGGAACCCGAACCGATGGTTCGGACTTAGGCGCCATCTACCCGGTGACTACGGTGGTGCAAGTGACCGCCGGCCCGACGATTACCGGCTTTACTCCCCCCGGCGATTTGCCCTTTCCCGATCCGGCGATTGGCTTCAACGATTTCACGCTGAACCGTCAGGTGCCGTTCAGTTTCAATTTCTCGTTTCCGCCGAATAACTATCAGTTGTATGCCGCGCATTTGGTGATCGATACGAATCGCGATGCTTCGGATACCGAGGGTATCTTCGTCGATGGCGTGTTGACGGGACGTCCGCCGAGCGTGAACGCTTCGTGCCCCAAGACCACGAACCATCACTATCTCGGGAATAGCTTCGCCAATCCCGTGAACAACTATTACATGCAATTTTCCCTCGAGCATTACCTGCAGAACGTGCGCAATACGTTCGACTTGGACATCTCCGAGCTGTTGAAGCCCACCACCAAGACGATTTACAACGTCTTGAGCGACGGCTTCCTACCGGTAGTGACGGCGGACGATTCGCCGGTCTACCAAGCCTTCTTGGTTCTGGATGGGTATACGATTTCTAAGACCGCGCTGACTTGCAGCACCCTCGGACCGTATACGTACGAAAACGTTTACGTGCATAATGATGGCAACTCCATCAGCACGCCCGCCTTCACCGGCACGGTCGAATCGCCGATTACGTCGGTAAGCAGCGGCGTTTCCGGTTTCAAATCCATTGAGTTCTATTTCGACCCCAAACTTCCGCGCGTTCCGATTGGCGATATCACGCTCGCGAGCGGGTCGGTCTCCTTGCAGGTCACCCGCAATGGTTTGGGCGCGGGGATCGTCGTCAACGGCGTGGGCGTTTCGGATGCGACGTTCGATCGCACGCAAGCCAGTGCGGTCGTCGAGTCGTGGGACGACAGCACCACGGCGGTCAACTACTGGAACAGCTTGCTCGCCACCATCCCCATCGATCTGACGCCGACCACGATCACTTTGAATCTGCGATCGATGTTCGGTGAGACCAAATTGAAGACGCTTCTGGCGCAGGGGAAGTTGAACATCGCCTTGGCGGGCGGGTTTCGGCGAGTCACCGCGAGTGCGGCGACGAGCACCCGCACTTACGGTACGGCGGTGACCGGCCCGAACTTGACGTTGAACGGAACTTACGTGAACAAGCCGTGCACGATTCCCAGCGACGCTTCGTCTCCGCTCACCGGTGGCGGCGTGACGCCTACCTTGCCCGGTGATACGACGAGTCCGCAGATCATCTCGGCCCAGGCGACCGAAATCACGAATACGACCGCGAGCGTGGTTTGGTTGACCGACGAAGGGGCGGACACGCAGCTGGCTTACGGAGTGGCGAACACGGACACGTTAACGACGCTCGACTCGACCCAAACCACGTTCCACAAGGTGAGTCTGACGGGGTTGCTCCCTTATAAATATTATTATTACAAAATTAGGACGAAGGACGGGAACGGCAACCTGACCGAATCGGGCGTGAAAGTATTCCGAACCCTAAGGTGAAAAACTCTATGCGAAACGCAAAACTCTGGCTCTTGGGCTTGATGGCGATGGGTGCCGCGCCGGCATTCGGCGGAATGATGGGAATGAATGTTTCGGCCACCACGCTGGCGCTGACAAGCTCCACGCAGCAAGGTGGACAAGGCCCAAAGGGTTCGACCGTCCTCCTGCAGGGGGACATGGTTTACAACTGGTCCTGGTACGGGATCGGGATGTTCTACCTTTTCGATATCCAGGGCAGTAGCCAAAAGGACCATATGTTCGGTCCGAAGCTGGAACTCCACTACGATGTGTTCTACATCGAAGGCGGATGGGCGCCACTAACGCGTCGTGACTTCACGGACCGCAGCATTGCTACCCAAAAGGGGAATGGCTGGTTCGTGGGGGTGGGAATTCGTTTCGGACTGGAAGGGGATGCCGGCGGTTGGTTCTTCCAGGCCTCGTACAAACTTCGGTTCCAAAACATCAAGACGCAAGACGGCGTGGAATTGACCGAACCCATTTCGATTAAAGACGGTTACCCACTGGTGGGTATCGGGATGAACTTCTAGAGGACAAGCGAATGCGGATGCGAACCTTCCTAGCTTGTTTTGTCGCGGGACTAGCAGCAACCACCTGCGGGCGGTCGGCTTCGACCTTGCTGCGACAAGGGCAGTCACCCGTTTTCGACTTTCCCGTCTACATTAGCGAAGGCGCTCCGGGTCGGGTTTGGAAATACGAACGCGATCGTTCTCGTACGCTCGTACTGAGCGGCTTAAGTGACCCGCGCGGCATCGCGAGCGATCGCGCCAACAATCTTTACATCGTCGAGCAAGGGGCAAGTCGCCTCATTAAATACAATACGGTTTCCGGTGTGACGACGACCGTTGCCGACGCACTAGCGACCCCCACGGTCGTGGCGGTGAATAGTTTTGGGGAGCCTTTCGTGACGCAAGACGGTGCGTTGAACGTCATCCGCGCGCAAGACAAGCTCGCGATTAAGACGTTCACCTCGCGTCCCTCCGCGCTCGCATTCGGTGTGGAAGACGTGATGATCGTGGGGCTGTACGATTCCGATCAAGCCGTTTGGGTGTCATCCGGTGAGACGGCGTCCGTAAGCCAACCGGTGGGAATTAGCACCGATGCCACCGGCCGGGTTTACGTAGCCGAAGGAGCAACGGCCAATGCCCGGGTCGTTCGCTACCAACAACGCGGCCCGAGCGGTGAAGCGGTGGTCGCCGATTCACTGAGCGGCATCGCGGGTCTCGCCGTGGATCCCGTCGGCAATATTTACGCCGTGGAACAGGGCGCGAACCGGGTGATTTTGATTAGCTTCGATGGAACCCTCTACACGTGGGTCTCCGATACCCTGGATCCTCAGTACCTAGCGTTCACTCAGTACTGAGTTCCGACATGAACCGAAACCTCATCGGTCTGCTCTTTTCGGTTTTCTCCATTCCCGTCATCGAGATTTTCTGCCTCCACCGTATGGTGCATTCCGTACTGGGACCGAATAACACGGTCATTGGAATTTACGGGCGCGACATCTACCTACCGGTACTGCTGGGTGCCATTCTGGCCATGACCAAGATGCACCGAACCCGCCCCTTCACGTTTTGCCTCCAGCCTAATACCATCGCGGTGAATCTTGCGACGCTGGTTTTTCTTTCGCTCACGCTGCTGCACCACGATTGGCTCGTGCAAAATATCGGTAGCGAATGCGTCGTTATTTTACTGATCCTGGGTGCACTCCTGATGGCCGCGAGTGGCCTAACGGTTTTCACTCCGTTTTCGGATCTTCTGGACCGCGTGCGGGTCTTTGGTTCCCGGCTTTGGTACCTTGTCGGTGCGCTGGGACTTCTGTTCACCTACCCTTATGTCTTAGCCGCGGTTTGGCCTTATTTGGTGAAACTCACCGGATACTCGGTGCTGGCCGCCTTAAAGGTGCTAGGCGTCGGCGTCACTCGTTTCGACATCGCGCACAGTATCGGAATCCACCATCCACATCTGCGCGCGTCGATCGGAATGGGTTGCTCCGGTCTGGAAGGGATTTTCTTCTTCCTCTTTGCCTACCTGCTAGTCAGGCTTTTTGCCGGGCGTCGGTCTTCTTGGTGGCGGACTTCGGCGGTGGTCTCGGGCGGCGTGCTCTTCATGTTCGTACTGAATGTGTTTCGGATCGTGCTTTTCTTCGGAGTGGCCGTCTTCATCAACCAGGCGAGTTCGCAACCCCACGGGCGAGCGTTCTTTGTTTGGGCTTTTCACGAAAACATTGGGTGGATTCTGTATTTGGCCGGCATTGTGGGTTTCTTCCACTGCTTTGGTCGCTATTTCACGGACGCCCGGGTGGCAGAAGCGGCGCCGGGAGCGGTTTCTCAATCTCTTTCTTGAACAGAAAAAGGTAATTGAACCCACGTAGGAAATAGTTTCCTTCGATAGCCGACGTGTGCCAGTGATTGCGCTTCAGCGTACGATTGTTACGAGTTACGGCAATGATATCCACGGGGTGGAACAGCCGCTTTGCCAATTCGAAGAGTTCGAACCCAATCGGTGAAAACGGTTTTCCCTTTTTGAATGAGTCGCTCACGTAAATAGCGAAGTAGCGTCGATCCTTCAGGACCCGGAATGCCTCGCCGATGACCAGATTCATCGCGGCGTAGTAAGCCGGAGTTCGGGAATCGAGCTCGCCGATACATTGCGGATTACCACTGTACTGAATGTGGGTGGAGTAGGGGGGATCCATGAAGAAAAAATCCGCCGAAGCCTTTTCGAGCGGGAGCCTCCGTGCGTCGGCTTTCTCGATGTCTTCCCGAAACGGAGCGATATCGAATCCCCTTCCCCGTCGATTCATATCGCGGCAGACATCCAAGGTGGTCCCACTCCCGCACATCGGATCGACGACCAGATCGCCTTCCCGGGTGTAGCGTTCGAGGCAATTCCAGATCACGTAAGAGGGGGTCGCGCCCTTGTAGTCTTTATGGCCCTGCATTCCCACGCCGTAGTGCTGGGAAGGGTAGTCCCAGAGCGTGGTGGTTTGCACGCGCAGCTCGGGACGCTTCCACAACCGAAAAGGCTTTGGGCCATTGGGCGGCGAGTGTTTGTCTTCCATCCGGCTGCGAGTTAGACCATATCCCAGGAACGGGTTCAATGGCTTCGGACAAGATCATTCATCTCGACAAGCTGCTTCAGCGCCAGCGGGAGTTCGTAAGCGCGCGAGAATGGGACGTTTTTCACACGCCTAAGAATCTAGCCATGGCGCTGGTCGGGGAGGCCGCTGAGCTGGTGGAACTCTTCCAATGGCTGACCGCGGAGGAGTCCGAAAAGCTGGCCCAGGATCCGGCCAAGGCCAAGGCGCTGCGCGATGAAATGGCGGACGTTTTTTTCTATCTTTTACGCCTGGCGGACCGCTTCGAAATCGATTTGGAGGCGGCCTTTCTGGAGAAGATGGAAGACAACGGCCGCAAGTACCCGGTGGACCGGTCCAAAGGGAGTGCTCGAAAGTATACGGAATACTAGAAGCGGTTTGCGTCGCTAAAGCTCTGGACCACTGACGGGGGCAGTTTCATCAAATCCCCAATCCGTTGCCCGTAACGTCCGCCCACCCCACCCCAGTAACCGGCGCCCACTTCCTTAGCGTCGTTGGGACGGGGCAGGGAGCTGAATCGCACCTTACCCTCAAATACGACAATCTCCGATTCCAGGAGTAAGGGCTGAAAGGTGGTGAGAAAGTCCGTTCCACGCACCGCCATCACCGTAGTCGGGGTGCGTAGCTTGAATTTTCCCTTCGACACTTTTTCCTGAAGGCGGGCTCGGACGGTGCCTTGCAACAAGGTGGGCATCAACGGCAGATTCTTGTCAATTTGCAGGCGGGTGCCCGGAGTGATCAGGATTTCCGACTTTTCTCCGCCTTCTTCCCCCGCTAGCCGAAGCACCGCGCGCGAGTCTGGACCGGCGACGAGTTCACCCGACCCATCCAGCTCCATGCCGAGCGTGACCGCCTGCCCGCCGAAGGTTACGGTGCCTTCCACCCGGGTGAAAACCGCCGCCCAAGTGGGACACGTGGTGAGGAGGGCAATGGCCAAGGCGAGTTTTTTCATGGTGCGTTCCTAGCTTTGGGAGGGAAGCCCATCCCGGAAGATGAAGTAGACGGCGCCGACCAGACACAGTCCCGCCCAGATCAAATTGGGAGTCAGGCGCACTCCCATGTATAGCCGGGCAAAAACGACGAAAACCACGAGGGTGATGACTTCCTGCAAGATCTTAAGCTGGGGAAGGGTGTAATAGCGAAATCCGATTCGATTTCCCGGCACCTGTAAGCAGTATTCAAAAAAGGCGATCCCCCAGCTAACCAAAATCGCGATCCACAGCGGTTTCGTCGACAGATCCTTGAGGTGCCCGTACCAGGCAAAGGTCATAAAGACATTTGAGAGTATCAGCAGCAGAAGTGGGGAAATCATGAACTACCCACTTTATCCGGCAGGAGGCCTTCCCACAATCTCCGGTTTAGAGTAGTAAGCGGTCATGTTGGACACCCATCTCTTCACCCTCTTCGCTCAAGCGATTCCCCTGGTTTTTGCCGCGCTGTTTCCGGTGGTGAACCCCATTGGGTCGGCGATCATCTTGATGCCGTTTACGACGGGCATCGACGATCGAACCCGCCGGTTTGTGGCCAAGAAAGTGGCTTGGAACACGCTTTTCTTGCTAACGATCGTCTTATTGGCGGGAAGTCATCTGCTCGCCTTTTTTGGTATCTCGGTACCGGTGGTTCAGGTGGCCGGGGGACTGGTCCTGGCCTCGATGGGCTGGAAGATGCTCACGGCGGAGGACCATGTCGACGAGGAAAAGCCCGAAGGGCACCTAACGTCGCTGGAAGACCAAACCTTCTACCCGTTTACTTTTCCGGTCACGGTGGGCCCGGGCAGTGTGGCCGTGACGTTGACGCTCAGCGCACACACCACCCAACCGAAGCTGCTCGAGACCTTGGTCAGTCAGGCGGGGGCGCTGATCGCCTTTATGGCGGTGGCGGTCACCGTATACCTTTCGCTCGCGTACACGGTCACCCTGCTGACGCGCATGGGTTCGTCGGGCATGAAGGTGATTATGCGCCTAATGGCCTTCATCATTCTTTGCATCGGCGCGCAAATCAGCTGGAGCGGAATTCACGCCCTGCTCGCCCAAGTGTAAAAGGTACCCACTTCCTTTCCAGTCACTTCGCAGGCTGGTACTCGCTACCTTTCCAGTCATGACTGAAAAGGAAGTGGGTACCTTTCAGATCAGTGTTTCGCCATCATCTGCGTCGGTTGGTCTTCCGGTCCACTCACACCATCGGAGAGTTCCTTGTGGATCGGCTCTTTTTCGTACGAGGGCCGGAACCACTTCACCACCTTCGCTTTGCTCCAGAGGCGGAAGCGGTCGATGTAGATGAACGCGGCCGGTACGACGATTAATGTGAGCAAAGTCGAGCTAATCAAACCGCCGATGATCGCCACCCCCATGCTCGTGCGCTGTTTGGAGGCTTCGTTCAATCCCATCGCGATGGGTAAGGTACCGGCGATGAGGGCCATCGTGGTCATCAAGATTGGGCGCAGGCGAGTTTTACCGGCAAAGACCATGGCCTTCGCGCGGTCTTCGCCCGCCCGAATCAGCTGCATCGCTTGGTCGACGAGCAAGATCGAGTTTTTCGTCGCGACGCCCAGGAGCATGATCACCCCGATCATCGAGAACAAGTTCACCGACTCGTGCATCACGAGCAAGCCGACGAAAGCGCCGCAAATCGCGAGCGGCAACGCCATCATGATCGTGAAGGGTGTTACGAACGATTCGTACAGGCTGGCGAGCACCAAGAAGATGAGTAGCACGGCCGCGCCCATGGCGGTCATGATGCTCACACCGAACTCCTGGAAGTCTTCCGAGTTCCCGACGAATTGGTAGCGCACGCCTTCCGGCAAGGTGATTTCCTTGTCGAGCGTCGCCATGATCGACTGCATCGCATCCCCCAGGCCGGCGCCGGGCGCAAGGTCCGCCGTGATTTGAATAAAACGCCCACGATCTTGGCGGTTGATCGCCGAAGGGCCGATCACGGTCGAGCCGGTAGCGACGTCATTCAGGCGGACGAGTTTCATATTCACGTTCGGGATGTAAACGTCTTTGAACGAATCACGCAGATTGCGCTGATCCCCCAGCAGCCGCACCCGCACATCGTACTCTTTCCCCGCCTGGCGGAACTTCGCCGGTACAATCCCTTCGACCTGGGCCCGGAGCTCCATGCCGTAGATCTTGCTGTTCACCCCGTACCGCTCAGCCATCCCGGGCTTCAGCTTGATCTGAAACTCCGGTTGCCCGTCGCGATAGTTGGTGTCCACGTCTTTCAAACGGGGTTCTTTGCGCGCGATATCCAAAACTTTGAGGGCGACGGACTCGATCTTTTCTTGGTCGGTGCCGGCCACGTTCAACATGAATTGGCGGTTACCCCCCGCGCCAATCGGATCGAAATCTTTCACCAGCGGATTGGCCTTGGGGAAGACCTTCAGCTGTTCGCGCAAGGATTCCTTGAACGTGATCGTGTTCATCGTCCGATCTTTGGCATCCACCATGTGAATGTAGAAACTCGCTTGATTGGGTTCGCCGTTGCGACCGCCCACCGTCAGCTGCGATACCAACACTTCCTTGTTCTTGCGAATCACGACATCCACTTCGGCCGCTTGCTTGGCCATCGTCGCTAGGTTCGTACCCGGGGCCATGTCCAACGAGACGCTGAATTCGCCCTGATCCTGTTGGGGGAAAAAGCCTTTGGGCAGAAACTTGAAAGACGACATCGCCGCAATAAAGACCACGAAGGAGCCAGCGAGCACGATGGCCGGGCGGCGCACCGTGAAACGCAAGATGCTTTCGTAAACCCGCTCGAGCCAGTCTTGGAATTTGCCGAAGGCGGCCACTAAAGCCCCGATGGTGTAGCCCCAAATGCCTTTCTTCTTTTTCTCATGCACGGACCCGGCGAGGTAGGCGGAGAGCATCGGTGCGATCGTCAGCGCGTCGAAGAGCGAGATGGCCATCGCGAATACGATCGTCAAACCAAACTGACGGAAGAACTGTCCGGTCATGCCCTTCATGAAGGCAACCGGTCCGAACACAGCCATCACGCAAAGGGTTGTCGCCACCACGGCCAGCGCGACTTCTTGCGTTCCTTCCTTCGCGGCGCGCACGGAGTTCTTGCCCATTTCGATATGGCGGAAGATGTTTTCTCGCACCACAATCGCGTCATCGATCAAAAGTCCGACGGACAAGCTCAAAGCCAGCAGCGTCACGATATTGATCGAGAATCCGGCCAGCGCCATGAGGATAAACGCGCCGAGTAGAGAGTTGGGCAGCGCCAAACCCGTAATGATCGTGGAGCGGCCGTTGGCCAAGAAGAAATACACCACGATGATCGTTAGGATGATCCCGAGGAGAATCGACTCTTCGACATCCTTCACGTTGGCCCGCACCCAAGCCGCGCCGTCGCGCACGAGTTCGAGCGAGGGTTTGCCGGGCATGGTCGCAATTTCTTTCTGAATTTTTTGCGCCTGCATTTTAACCGCATCGGCCACGGCGACGGTATTCGAACCCGATTGGCGGAAAACTTGAAGGATGATGGCCTTCTTTCCGTTCACAAACGTGCGCGACTTCTCTTCTTCAACCGTATCCTCTACCGTACCCACATCTTGGATCTTGGTGGGGACGTCGTTGCCGAAGAGGTTCACGATCGTTGATCGAATATCGGCGAGATTTTCAAACTGGCCGACGGTGCGAATGATGGTTTCCTTCGCGCCTTCTTCCACCTTCCCGCTCGGGATGTTTTCGCCGGCCCGTCCGAGGGCGCCGGCAATACTGGTGACCGACATTTCACGGTTTCGCAGCTTGTTGCGATCGACCGTGACACGGATTTCACGTTTTCGCCCGCCGAGCACTTCTACCAGTCCCACTTGATTAACCTGCTCGATACGAGGACGTATGACGTCATCCGCCAGGTCGTAGAGTTGCGCTTCGCTTAGGTCGGCCGAGAGGGAGAGCGAGACAATGGGTTGATCGGAAGGGTCGATGCGGCGGATGACCGAGTCTTCGGCGTCATCTGGGAGTTTTCGCTTCACCAGGGCCACGCGGTCGCGGACCTGCTGCTCGGCATACTTCACATCGGTTTCCAACGTGAACTGGGCGAAGACTCGGCTCGCGCCCTCCACGTTCGTGGAGGTAACGCGTTTGATACCCGAGAGGGTTACCAGCTCATCTTCGATTGGCTTCGTGACCAAGGTTTCGATTTCGGCCGGGCCGGCGCCCGGATAGATCGTCGTAACGGTCACGAACGGAAAGTTCACATCCGGGAAAAGATCCACCGGAAGTTTCCGCATGTAGAAAACGCCCGCCGCCAACATCAATAAGACAAGGCAGGTAATAAAGATCGGTCGCTTAATGGACAGTTCGGCGAGGTTCATAAGTTTCCTCCGTAGAGCTTGAGCTGGTTCAGCGTGCGCACAAGCTCGCCCTTGGCCATGATCTCGGCCGCTTGGGCTTGGGCGTAGTCGGTTTCAAACATCAAAACTTGGAAAGTCGTGGTGCGACCGCTCTTGAGTCGATCGCGTTCGCGCTTGAGTTTCAGACGTTGAACTTCCACCAGACTCCGGGACAGGCGCAGCTTCGCTTTGACATCGCGCACGCGGTGGATCAAGTCCTGCCACTCCTGCTTCTGGTCGTTCAGTTTTTGGCGATAGATCATTTCGGCCGCGATTTGCTCCTGACGGTAGCCGGCGGCGGTATCGTTCACTACACTGCGATCGAGCGGCATGGCGAACTTAACGCCGATGGCGTAGGTCGGGCGGCCCGCGGAAAACGGATTACCGAGGGAAGCGCCCAAAGCAGGGTCGCGTCCGTTGATGCCGTAGTTCGCGTACGCCGTAAGTTCCGGCCGCAGTTTCTCGATGGCGGCGATGGAGCCAGCGACGGCGGCCCGCTGATTTTGTTCGGCGGCGCGTACATCGTCGCGCATCGGCTTGATGTCATTAGGGATCTTACGCTCGAGTAAGTCTTCGCTACGCGGTTCAACCAAGGTTTGCGGCACTTGATCGGAAGCAAGGTTGCGCATGCGGTTAAAAAGGCGCGAAGCGGCACGCTCTTCATCTTTCGCCGCCTGCAGCTCCAGCTGACGCATTTCCAGCGCGGCCTTCGCCTGCAGGGCGTCGACCTCGTCGCCCAAATTGCGCTCCACACGCTCCGCATTCCATTTATAGATCTTCTCCGCTTGTTCCGCCGCGACGTGACTGATCTCCAAACGTTCGCGGGCGAGCGACAAGCGCCAGTAGGTGTCCTCCGCTTGCACTAAGAATGCGCGCGATGCGTGGCGGGCCATGAGACTCTGGGCGGTAGCGGCGGCCCGCGCCCGATCTTCGTTGGCGCGAGTGGCGCGCCCGAAACCGTTCGCCCAGAGCGATTGAGAGAGCTCAATCGTCGGGCGAGCATCGAAGAAGTCGACGGTGACGGGGGTCGATCCCCCCAGCAAGCCGTTAACGTACTTCGTATGCAAAAGCAGATAGTAGGCCTTGATGTCGAGGCCGAAGGTCGTGAGCTTCTTCACGCCCAGCGAGTAGTTGTGCATATTGATGGCGTCATAGGTGAAAAGCGGCAGGACCGGAAGTTTCGAGTCGCTGTTGTACTCGGCATTGGCAAAGAGCATCGTCGAGGTGGCAAGTCCGCCCTCTCCGGCGCGCAGGGCACTGCCCTCGCTGCTCTGAACCTGGCCCTTGTAGTCTTCGTTTTTCGACTGCACTTCTTTGATGAATTGCTCGGGGGTGAGCGGTTCCGCGAACGCGGAAGGCGCGAAGGCCAGGGCCACCATTAGAAGGGCTAGTTTGCCGCGGTTCATCTTCTCTTCTCCGCTCGTTAGTAAGCAGTTACTTACTAAATCTTAGCAGTCAGCTATAGCAAGCGCAACGTGAGGAATGTGAAGAAATCATCATAATTCTTTTATTTCAATTAGTTACTAAATTGTGTTGTTTTTGTTGCTAGACCGTTAGGCAAAACTCATGCGATAGTAAGCAAGTGATTACTTATGAGCCGATCGGGCGGGCGCAGGATGTCGCCTAAACCCTTGAAAACCAAGATGAAAACCGAGCCCGCCAAACGACGGCGGGATCGGGAGGCGAGTGCACGCGCTCTACTGGAAGCCGCAATTCAGGTCTTTGCGGAGCGCGGATTCGACGGGGCGACGACCCGCGAAGTGGCCAAGCGCGCTGGAGTGTCCGAGGCGCTGATCCAACGCTATTTCGAGGGCAAGACCGGATTGCTAATCGCCATTATGGAAACCTTCGCGGCCGAGGGAGCGGTGGAGGGAATGGCGGCCTTTCCCTACCAGAAGACGCTGGAAGCGGAAATTGCCCAGTTGCTTCGGGATGGCTGCCAGAAGCACCGCGAGCACGCGAGCTTCATTCGGGTGGCGTTTTCCCAGGCTCTCATCAACCCCAAGATCGCCAATCAGCTGCGCGTGAGTGTGCACGAAAAGCGGATGCCCGCATTAGTGGCGCGGCTGCAACATTATAAGCAGCAGGGCTTGATTGCGCCGGATGTGGACCTCCACGCCCTGGCTTACGGGATCTCCGCGGTCGCCTTTTCCCTCGGCTTCATCGGGCCCCAGGTCTTCAGTATCGAAGCGACCCGAATGGCTTTCATTACCGAACAGATCACCACCCTCCTCGGCCGGGGCGCCGGCTCCAAGAAGTAGAAATCCTTCCACCTTCTCAGGATTGCTCCTCTTTTCTCGTTGCGACGCGTCAAGTCAAAGGTTATAAGCCGCAGGTCTTAATTGTTCTTGGAGGAACGCGTGTTGCATAAATTTATTGTTGTCTGTCTTGCTTTGGTTCTCGCGGAGGGACAGGCCTTCGGTGGAATCGTCCTTTCCTTGTCGAACCTGGGAGATTTGGGCGGGGGTTATAGCTACGGTTACGGCGTCAATAACCAGGGACACGCTACGGGCGTGAGCAAGATCAATGGAATTGATTCCCGCGCTTTCTACTGGAACGGATCGTCGATGCTTGATTTGGGCACGAACCCGAACGGCGGCCCGAGTTTCGGATTCGATATCAACGAAAACAATCAAATTGTCGGTATGGCCAACGCGCAACCGTTTCGCTGGACGGAATCCGATGGTCTCCAGCTCTTAGATCTGGACAATCTCGGCAGCGCTGACGGTATCAACAACTCCGACACGGTCGTCGGGAGCATCCGCATCTCTGATTCCGCGAACAACACCATCGTCTGGAGCGCTGACGGTTCTCCGACCAACCCTTACCCTGGTTCGAATAGCACGGGATCCGGCATCAACGATCTCGGGCAGTTCGTGGGAACGGATGAGTTAGGCGGTTATTATAGCCCCGGCATCTTCGACCCCAAACAGCCGCTGCCTTTGACGAATGCGACGGACATCAACACTTCGCGGCTGATCACCGGCTCGGTCACGGGCGACGCGGCCCTTTTCAACTACGACACCAGCACTCTCACGCTGATCGGCCGATTGAATCCGTCGGATCCGTTTTCGATGGCGCTGGGAATCAGCAATAACAATCGCGTGGTAGGGACCTCCGGCCTGAGCGGTTTTATTTACGACAGCACCTTGGGCCTGAAAGAGGCGACTTCGCTTTTGAGCAGTGACTACGCTGGCTGGCAGATTTTGGCTCTCGAAGGGATTTCTGACGACGGAACGAAGATGATCGGCGTTGGACGTTTTAACGGCGTGGATCAAGCGGTGATCTTGTCCGTGATGCCTCCCGGCCCGGCGGTTCCGGAACCGAATTTCGTCTTTGACTCGGCGAAGGGCATTCAAAGTGCCTACCGGTTGACGGGCGATGCGATCGCTTCGCTTTGCGAGCAGAGCGACGAATGCGAAGTCGACCCGTCCTTTAAGAAAATGGCGACTCCGACCATTGTGAAGGCGGATAGCAGCGCGGCGGAAAACGTGGCCAAAGTGCTGGAGAACGTGATCGAAGCCGGTCGGTTCAAAGGCGAAGCGAAAGCTCGGGCCGAAAAAGCGCTCGAAAAGCTGCGCAATCGCTAATCAGTCTTCTTCGGAAGCCTGACCGATCGCCAGACAAGCCCCGCCGATTTCGTCCCCGATTTCCGGGAAGATATCGTCGATATTGTGAACACTATTCCAGGCGAGCGCGGTCACGCGCTCGTCTTCCTCATCAAACGGCCATTCGTTTGGAAGGGCCGTCAGTAAATCCGTGATTTGTTTTCGCAAGCGAGTGAGCAGGTCGTCATCCGGGTGCTGGCCCAGCGACTCGTCGATCTGCCGGACGGCTTCGCGCAAGTGCGCCTCGGCCGTGGCTCTCAACTGATCGAGATCTTTAGTTGGTTTTTTGGACATAGCGCCCCCACTCTGGCGGCAGGATATATTGAATGCCTCCGCCGTTACCGCCGACACCGGCAATCTCGCCGCTCTTGAAATCTTCGATGACGGTCTCTAAGACCTCCATCGTCTGTTTGACCTTATACCGGACGAGGATGCGCCCCTGTAAGTCAATTCCGAGTTTCGCCGGATCACTTCCCAATGGGGTACTGAAAATTCCCGGCACACCCCCGGTTCGGGTCCACTGTTCCACGACGGTCCCGGGTCGCAGTTTGATTTTTCGAATGCGGGAATAGCGTCGCGCGCTTTGCATATGCTTGGCCAAGGAGCGGTGCTGGCGGGCCAGCGTTTTGGGGTCGGCGCGCATGGAGCTGCGTCCTAAGTAAATCGAAGGGTGCTCCATCAACCATTCTTCCAATAGCTGCCGCCCGACCCGTTGCTCCGCCCGATTGACCCGGTCTAAACGGCTCTTGGGTTTTCGCCCCTTCTTCACTTTCACCGCGGTCCCCACCGGCGTGGTGGCGATTTCGGCCGTCTCCGCCATTCGCTCGGCGGCCCGCGCCGCGCGCGCGCCCTTGGTGACAGCCAGAACGGCAGTGGCGATTTCCAGTACGCCGAGGGTCACCCACTTGGCGACGAGCTCCGTTTCCTTACCGGCCTGCACGGCCTTGTCCCAGTCCGCCTGCATTGAATCGCGAACCGAATCAAAGAGTGACTGCGCAAAGTCCCGGGCCGTTTTGGCGGCCTCCTGCTTTTGTTGGTCGGTGCCGAAGTAAAGCTTAAGCGTGAAGATCGTCCACGCTTTCATCAATTCGAGAGCCCGTTCTCGCGCGTCCGCCTCGGAGGCCAGGGAGTAAGCAAGTTTGAAAAGGTCGGCGATTCCGACGACGGTACCTTTGGCGAACTGGTACGCGCCTTTGGTCGCGCCCACTCCCAGATCGAACTGGGTCAAATCCCATTTATCGTCGATAGTTTTGCGGTGCTCTTCCGCCAAAGCTTCCAGCGGAGCTTCGACCGCTTGTTCCCACCAACCCGGATAGCGCGCCTGAAACGCGATGGCCTCGTTCAGCTTTTGCACGCTTAGGTCGCGCAAGGCGTCCGTTTTGGAAAGGCGAAAAAGGAAGGTTTCTAAGTCGGAGTTGCTGGCGATGCGCAAAGCGAGGGAGTCGACGGCGGCGGGATCGGCGCTTCGGCGCAGATGTCTTAACGTCCGGGCCGCCCATTCCGTCCGAAACTCCACGGACTTTCCCGAGCCCAGAGCAAGGCGCCGGGGTTGGTCGAGCGAAAGCCCATCCTCCTCCCGGCTTGGTTCCCTAAAGTGTTGAAAAAGCATCCGCCAATCGCCTCGAGGATCCGTCAAAGCAACCGCCATACCAAAGGTAACTAGGCTGGAAATAACGGATTGAGGAGGGTCGGTCTCAGAGATGAAGCGTCAAACCCGAGACGGTGGTCGCCGCTACAAGCCTAGGCGTTCCGCGATGGCTTTGCGCTCCGGGGAGTCCTTCTCGATACGCTGAGCCGGAACGAGGGTCTTGATCACGAGCGCCTCGTCACCGATCGCCAGGGCGGTTTCGGGATGGAAAAAACCATTGGGAGTTTGGGAAATCAAAGTGCGAAAGCCGCTCCCCAAACGTTGGAAGGCGATCGGTTTGCCGCCCACGAGGGCGCGGTTTTCATTAAAAGCCAGCAACTCGCCTTCTTCGTCCCGGTACTGCAAAACTTCCCCATCCGACGAAAGCACGAGAATCTCATTTTGAAGCGCCACTACCGCCGTGGCCGAGGGGGCTTGAAGCGGCACCCACGTTTTGAAGCGAGGCCGATAAACGGATAGGACCCCGTCTTCATCCAATCGTAAGACGTGTTCGCGGAAGGCCGCAATCGCCCGGGTCCTTTCGGAGCCGGGAAGGGTATTTCCCGTACCGTCTTTGACCACCCCGTCGACCAGGGCAAAGGCTTGTCGCACCTCAGTTACCGCGAAACTGGGATGGTCGGGAACCGTGTCATTTGCGGTCAGGACGATTCGGTCGGTCGGTTTTCCCCACTTCACGCCGGCGTAAAAGCTGATGCCCGCAATCACGTGGGCGGCGACTAGCCCGACGCAGATGGCCGTTTTATGCTTGGCAATGCTTTGCCATTGGCGCCGCAGCGGGGAGGGTTTGGCCGTCTCGTCCGCCCGGGCGGGCGCGGGTAAAGTGCCGACGAGCAGCAAAATCAAAAGAATCCAAAGACTTAGTTTTCGCACGCGCACCAAGAAACCACACTCCTCACGGGGAGAGGGCTTATAGCAAGTTCCGATGGGCGGATCAATGTCGGACGGGCGGTGGCGGTGTATAGTAAGTCCATGTCCGGAAAAGAGATTTTGTCTTCCATCGTCTGCCCCGGCTGTCGGGAGTCGCTTTCCGATTCCTACCGCTGTGCCAAATGTGGGACCGAATTCCCATTACTCGACGCAATCCCCGTGTTGACGCCAAACCCCGATGCGACCCTGGCGGCGTGGAAAAACCGGTGGCTGGGATGGCGGGCGGTCCTTCAGCGAGATAATGCCAAAGCGCAGGCGGGAATGCAGAACGGGTCTCTTTCCGGATTGACGCGGCGTCGTCTGGAAAAGCTTTGCCGCGCCTACGCCGAACAGGACCGTCTGGTCTCCGATCTATTGGCGCCGCTGGGGGTGACCGGCCAAGCGGTTGACCCGATTGACGAGGTCATGGGGGGCCGCCTGCCTTTGAATTTTTCTTTGGCCGGCTACGAAACCAACCTGCACCGGGATTGGGCCTGGGGAGACGCCGAGAACCAGGCCAGCATCGACTGTCTCAAAGGCTTGGGCGTCAGCCGTCCGGGTAAGACCTTGATCCTGGGCGCCGGCTGGGGGCGACTCGCCTACGATTTCCATCAGGAATTTGCGCCCACCCAGACCATCGCATCGGATCTGAATCCCCTCTGTCTCTTGATCGCCAAGCAATTGAGCGCGGGCCGAACGCTTCGCCTACACGAATTCCCGGTGGCGCCTCGTTCCTTGGATCAGGTTTCAATCCTGCGGGAATTGAAGGCTCCCAAGCCCGCGTCGGATTCGCTGCGTTTCGTGCTGAGCGACGCACTGGCTCCGCCTTTTGCCGACGGAAGTTTTGATACCATCCTCACCCCATGGCTAGTCGATGTGGTGCGCGAAGATTTTCGGATTTTTTCTAAACGGATTAACGCGCTGCTTAAACCGGGCGGTCACTGGATCGAGTTTGGTTCGCTTACCTTCTTGGGCGGCGATCCGGCAATGCATTACTCCCCGCAGGAAGCGCAGGAATGGTTGAAAGAGGCGGGTTTCGAAATCGCGGCATCCGCGGAACCGGAAGTTCCTTATTTGAGGTGTCCCGACAGCCGCCATTCCCGTCTGGAAACGCTTTGGACGTTTCGCGCGATTAAGAAAACGACCGTGCCGATGCCAACGGTGACCAAGCTTCTGCCCGAGTGGTTGGAAAAGCCCGACCAACCGATTCCGCGGCGGCCCGGCTTTTCGACTGCCCTGGTCACCCACACGCTTTTCGGGGAGATCCTTCGCATGATCGATGGCAGACATTCGGTCCGAGATCTGGCGGCGATGTTGACTCAGCGTTACCAGCTGGAACCGGCCCGGGCGTTGGAAGCGGTGACCCATTTTCTCTCCGCCCAGGTGGAACAAGCGTGAAGCGGGCAGAATTGCTTTACGCCGTCGGCCAAAGCGTTTAATCGATCACTATGTTCCCTCTCTACTACTCCGAGTTCTCGGTCTTCAATTACCACCAGATCCCGGCGGGATACTACTACCAGGTCATGAAGACGGGAGCGGCCGCGCAGCGGTTTTGGCACCGGGAGAAATTCATGGCGGTCGCACGCACCATCAAGGATGGGTCGCGGGTTTTGGATTTTGGTTGCGGGCCGGGAAGTTTCCTCGATGTCCTCGGCGAGAACTTTCCCAAGCTGACGGCGGTGGGAGTGGACCAAGCCACCAACCAGATTGAATTCGCCTCGCAGAACATTGCACCGAAACACGGCCCGGATCGCATTCGCTTCCAAGCGCTCGCCGAGTCGGACCCGGGTCTACCCTTCGAAGATGGGGCCTTCGACCAGGTAACGATCATCGAGGTGGTTGAACATATTCACCCGTACTATACCAATGCCATTTTACGGGAAGCGCTGCGGGTGTTGAAACCCACCGGGAAGCTCGTCGTCACGTCACCCAATTACCGATCCCTTTGGCCCCTGATCGAAAAAATTCTAGAGAAATTGAGTCCGGTCAAATACCACGATCAACACATCAACAAGCTCACACCTAATTCGGCGTTGAAAATCGTCGAGTCGGCCGGCTTTAAAGTCGATTCGGTGAAAACGATCTTTATCATCGCGCCTTTTCTATCGGGAATTAGCGAGAAGCTGGCGCGCTGGTTTTACGCGCTGGAGAAGCGGTTTTTTCCGCGGCTGGGCAGCTTGCTTATTCTTGAGGCGCGGCCACTTTTTCGGGCCAAAAGTTAGTACTGAGGACCGTCACGCCCGCGCCCACCGCTACGAACAAAGCGATCTGCCAAAAGCCCGAGTGGGTTGGGCAAACCCAGGCCCAGTGGGAAAGGTGAGGCGACCACCCCTGGAAGTAGTTGCGGGCTTGGCACCCCATGACAAACGCCGCCGGCGGATCGTTGCCCCCGCGCAGCGGATCGCTCCATACCCACCAACGGTGAAGCAGGCCGGTGTATCCCACGATCAGGGCGAGGACGGCCCAGCGACGGGAGTGGAGCAAGGCCGCAAAAGCAAAAACGTTTAAGAGTAGGAACACGATCGCGAACCAGCTGAAAAAGCGCTCGTAGTTCCCACCGCCGAAAACCGAAATGAGACTGGAGAGCGCACCGGCTAGGACGAGAAACGGAATGCGAGCGCGAATTTCGGCGGGGACGGTCACCCACGCTTGGCGACCCGCGGCCCACCAAAGCAGGATGGTGGGACCAAAAACCGCGACGTAGGACCAGAGGATCGGGGTGAAGTAGGCCTTGCTCGACCAAAAAATCAAGACTCCGAGCTTAGAGGAAACCGCGCGCGATCCTACGATGCTGACTGCGATCGCCATGGCGGCAACACTTCCGGCCGCGATAGCCAGCGTATTGGCGATTCGATCGCGATCCAGTGGCCAGGCGAACTTCCCATTGGGTTGGCGCACAAACCATGCGAGCGGCAGGAAGGGCGAGTAAAGGAGGAAGCTCTCTCGTACCAACCCACCGACGAGAAACAATCCAAAATAGAAAAATGTGTCGCGCAGGCGCGGGCCGCGAGTCAATGCGGCCCAAAACGCGATCAGGCCTAAGAAGTTGGAGGCGATGTCGGGCGTCGACGGATACCAACCCACGAAACGCGCCGCCGCGAGTTCACCCAGATTCAGCGGAAGCCACGCCAATACGATTGCGGCGTAGTTACCGGGGAGTAGGGTACTGAGCATCACCCAGGACAAGACCCCGAAGAGGGTCGCCAGCACGTAGTTGATCTGTTCCAACGTATCCAGCGTGTTCGCATGGCGCCCCGTAATCGCGCGGGAAGTTTTCTGGATGGTCGCGGCTAAAAACGGAACGGCGACTCGCACGTTAAAAGGCTCCACGATCTCAGACATGGCAGGTTTACCGTCGCGGAAGTGATCCACCAGGCGGCCATACTGGATACCGTCCCAACCGTAGCCATCACCTTGTAGAATCCGTTCCTGAAATACGACGCAAGGGAGGACGACCAGGAGTGAAAGCCCCAGGCCCCAGTACCAGCGGGCCCAATTGAGAGAATAGCGCGTCGTCATTCGTGGGGAGAACCGTATCGGACCGGCATCTGGGCCCGCAAGGGAAACCGGGTTGAGAGCAGGTTCACGGGGTGGCCTTCCAATCCGGACTCTGGCAGCGGGGTGTGAAAGCCCAAAGCCGCGAGATAGTCGACGACGGGTTGGGAGACGAGTTTGCCATCTCCGCCCCAATGCGCTTCGAAAATGATCGCTTTCGGTGGCGACTGGCGGAGTGTGGCTTCTAAACCCTGGAGCGCCTCCAACTCGGCGCCTTCGATATCTAGCTTAATGAGCGTCGGGGCCGGCGCATGGCCCTGAGCGATCCAATCATCGCCCCGAAAGCACGGGACTTCGATGGACTCGTTGTTCCAACGCGGCTCAAACCCACCCACACCGCGATTGGCGGAAAGCCCCGTGAAGAACGGGCGCGCCTCGTTTCGGGACGATAGGGCAACTCCGTGCGGTTGGACCGGAAGGTCCGGATTGAGCCGCCGGTTTTTTTCGAGCTGGGCGAACACGGGGGGATTGGGTTCAAAGCAATGGACGGTCCGCACCCCGGGATGCTGAGCGGCCAAGAAAGTGAAGCTGCCAATATTGGCGCCGATATCCCAGATGATCTCCTTCGCATCGACGAAAGGGACCAATCGGTCCCAAACCTCTCGCTCGTAGGCGCCGGTCTTGAGGATCTCGAACTGGATAAAATCACTGAAGTCTAAGCTCAAGTGCGCCTGTTCGCCGTAGGGAACGACAAAGCGGGGTCGCCCGAGAAAACGGTGCAAACCCGTCCAGATGCGCAGCTTCCCCGGATGGTCGGGCCCGAAGTAGTAGCGCAGGAGCCAATGGGAAAGCGTGGCTGTGAGTGACCAAGTCATGCGAGCCCAAATAGGGTACCCCGAAATCGGGAAATATGCTAAATCGCGCGGGTTGGGCGGGGATCCGGTGTCCGGGAGTTTTGTGCGTAAACGAATGTTTCTAAGCGGATTGCTTTTTCTCTCCAGCCCCCTGCTTGCGGCCGAGCCAATCCCTTCGGAATCCACCGTGCATGTCGACCAGCTCAATGCTTGCGCTAAAGAAGTCGTGAAACAGCAGACTCCGGAGGAGGCCCTGCGGCGGTTGGGCATTTCGCCTACTCCCAACGCTTTTGCTTCCGCTTTTTCCATTTGTGTGCGGATGGCGGAAGGTCTGGTTTGCGGCGGGGGAGAAAGTGCGCCGCAGTTTCACCGGGTGCGGGCGCAGATTGCGGAAGCCGCGACCTTCTTGAGCGACATTTACGTCGATGCGCTGGGGGACACGCACCGGCCGTATCTCTTCCAAGAACTCATTCTAGTCCCCGGAGAATTTTCAAAGCCCACGCTCGAACTTCAGGGCACGCGGTTGTTCGTGGCGATTCCGCGGGGCATGATTTTCGGCGCATTCAAACCCCTGTCCGCCCGAGACTTGCGCCGGCTTTGGGATTCCGGTGCTCACCTTCACAAGGACGCGAAGGAAAAAAAGTATTGGCGCTTTCTCAACCCGGTCGGAGAGTTCCGCGTCGGCATTCGACATGTTTTGGTGAAACTTCGTTTGAAGCTTGGGGCGCGGCTCCAAGAGTTGGAGAACCGTCTGGCGGTGGAAAAGCGTAAAGCTTTGATCCACCTGCCGAGCGACTCGGAATCGGCCGAAAGTATTCGGCAGCGCATCTCTTCTCTTGATGATGCGTTGGTCGAGAGGCTGTTCGAACGGGTGCAGGCTAAGGTTCGCGATCCCAAATCGTTGGACGATTTGGAGAACGCCGGTATGGCTCGGATCGCGGAATCCCGCTCCGCCCGCGACTATTCGATCTGGATCTTGGGCGCACTGTCTGGGTACGGAAACGAACACGACGTCCATGTTGGGGTTGCCTATTCTCGGTGGGCGCAGTTCGTGCGCGCGACGGAAAACCCACGTCGGACGCGAGTCGTCGTCACCGGTTTTTTCTTCGCTGGTTACACCATCGACAACATCAGTGTGAATCTCGACTTTGCCGGTAGCCTTGAAGCCGGGGCAATAACGGACGCCCTGGACGAGATCGAAAACTAAAGATGTTAGACATCTACATCGACGCCGATGCCTGCCCGGTCAAAGAAGACACCTTTCGCGTCGCCAAACGCTATGGCTTAAAGGTCTTCGTGGTTTCGCGGGTGCCGATCCACTTGCCGATCGCCGATTGGATCGTACCGGTGGTCGCGGGAGACGGTTTCGATCGGGTGGATGACTGGATTGTAGAAAAGATCGCCGCGGGCGATATTGCGGTGACCGGCGATATTCTGTTGGCCCAACGTTGTATTGAAAAATCAGGACGTGCCATCGATCCCCGGGGACGCATTCTGGATGCCGACAATATTTCGGAAGCGGTATCGATGCGCGAATTGCTCTCCGAGTTGCGGCAGCGGGGGGAGATCGGGTTGGGACCGGCGAAAATGGGCAAGAAGCATAAATCGAACTACCTCTCGGCCCTCGATGAACTCATTCACCGCATCAAGCGCGGCGTTTAGTCGATCTTCCGGACCGGCATCAGTTTACGCGCCTGAAGCGCCTCGGTGAGATGAACGGCATCGTGCGGAGAATACACTTTCGCCTCAGTATTGAAGTAAACGTAGGCATCCCGTTTTCCCTTCGTCCAGGCCGCGAGTTGCTCCGCGAAACGATCGAGAGACTTTTTCGGATACCCCTTAGCGAACGCTTTTCCTTCCCCGTGCATTCGCGCGTAGAGAAAATCTGCCGTCGGCTCTTCGCAATATAGAGCGTCCTCACCGCCGTGGGCGAGAACGATGGCGATATTGTATGCACGCAACAGCGCAAAGAAGTCGGCGTTGAAAAAGCTGGGATGTCGGAACTCGAGAGCATGCCGGACCTTCTTCACCCCTTCGGCCGAAGTCCATTCCCGGCCTTCCATCCGCGCACCGTGTTGCCGAGCCAGTTTTTCCGCTTGGACGCCGGTCGACGGGAGGAGTTTCACAAACTTCTCAAAGCGATCGTCTTTCAATTTTACGTTGGGGGGAAACTGCCAAAGCACGGGTCCGAGCTTCTCCTTGAGCGCGAGGATGCCGGAAGCAAAAAAATTAGCGATCGGCTCCTCGGCTTCCTTGAGTCGCAGAATATGCGTAATGAAGCGCGGCGCCTTCAGCGCGAATACAAAGTCGGCCGGGGTCTGAGCGTACCAAGATTGAAAAGATTTCGGCCTCTGTAGGGAATAGAAGGTGCCGTTGATCTCAATCGTATTGAGGCGCCGGCTCGCATATTCCAGTTCCTTTTTCTGCACCAATCCTTTGGGATAAAAACTCTTCCGCCAGGGTGCAAACGTCCAACCGGACATGCCGACGCGAATCATTTTTTCTTTCAGCGCTTACGGCAGCGCAAAATGGAGGTGTCCGAGAAGCCGGGCGTGTTCAATGACTTAAAAACCAAACCCTCAATCGAAGGATCCTCCTTCTCCAGCACCGCCATGCACTTATCGAGTGTCTTGAGCATCGGCAGCACGGTGAGGTGCGGAGAAATAAAATCGCGGGGAAGCAGAGCGTGCCGCTCCGGATACGTTAGGGCATCGAGCTCTTTGTCATCGATTTTCAGAACATCAAAGAGATAGAGCAGATTTTTCCCCTTGAGCCACTCGGCATCGATCACCGTCCAGCCGTCGCGGGGCTGGATCACGCGACGCAATTCTGCGGTGATGCTGTCCGGAATCTCTTTCTTGTGCAGAGTGCCGTGTCGCGTGTAAGCGATCGGCTCGACCATCGGATCGGACGGAAGGTGAATCTGGGCGCGGTGCCCATGAATTTTCAGTTGGCCCACCCAACCGGCCCGCAGGACTTTGGCAATGGCGAGGCTATCGGGACGAATCTCCGTCTTGGGGTGCATCGGGCGCAGGAACCGGGAGGGAAACAAGATTCTCGTCCTCGCAAAAAGAAACGGTTCAAATATCCCCGGGGCGTTCATCCCCCCCAAAATAGGGGAAAGCAAACGCCGGAGCAAGCACGCTATTTAATGTAGTTCTTGATCTTCAGGGCCTTGAGGAGTGCGCGCATCTCCGCCGGAGTCTTGGCGTACTGCTTCGAAGTTTCCGCGGCTCCGGCTTTAGCCTTCATCAACATCGGCTTAAAAAGGTTTTCTAGGACGTCTTCGGGAAGCACTTGGAGTGCCTCGACGACAGCATCGTAGTTTGCTTCCAAAACCTTCGGATCAAACTTAATGCTGCCGAAATCGCGCGTGATCAATTCTTCTGCCGCCTTACGGCCCCATTTTTTTTCAATATCGGCAACGTCTTCTTCGGTGAGTCCGGCGCTGGCGTCCATGACGATGTAGGTCACCATGGTTTCATCGCCTAGGATCTTGAAAGACTTGCCCATGCCGTTGAAAAGGCGTTTCGTGTACTCCTCTTCGCCAAAGCGTAAGATCTGATCCTTGTGAATGGTCGCTTCGCCTTCAAAGTGCTTGGCCTGATCCTGCGCCTCACGGAAGGCATCAATCGCCGCCGCCACTTCTTCGGGTGGGGTTACGGTGTCATTGAGCTTCTTCCCATCGGTCTCCCGAACTTTCCGGGTTTTGAAAGGGTCTTTTTTTGCTTTTTTCTCAGCCTTCGCCATTGTCTTCGCTCCACACAAAGCTTCCTGACAGTATCGGCAGAACGGGTCGCAAACTGAAAGGGAAAAACCACTAGAGCCCGTCATTGCGAACGCAGTGAAGCAACCCCTAGAGCTTTTTCAGGGCGCGGGACAAATTCGCCCGCCGGTCAAAGAGCGTGGCCCACAGATCGCCAAGCTTCTTGAGCCGGGCCGGCATCGTGTGAATGGTAAAAGCGCCCGGTTTCAGGCCCTTCTTCACTTCTTTCCAGTGCAGGGGAGCGGACACCGGGGCTCCGTTCCGTGGGCGCACGCAATAAGGTGCCGCCATCGTCGAGCCACGACGATTCTGCATGAAGTCGAGATAAATACGCCCACGGCGTTTCGCCGGGTTTCTTTCTAGGCTCGTATTCTTCGGGAAACTGGCGTGGACCTTTTCGCAGACCGCATGCGCAAACGCTCGGGTCGCATCAAAGTCGAGGCCCGGCTCCACCGGGATGTAGATGTGGATTCCGCTGGCGCCGGAAGTTTTCACGCCGTGCGGTGCGCCAATCCGGTCCAGTGCTTTGTGGACGGCTTGCGCCACTTCAATCACTTCATCAAAAGAGTTGGTATCGGGATCGAGATCGATGACGCAATAGTCCGGCGCGTCCAGCGTGGGCACTTTCGAGATCCAGGCGTTCAGTTCAATGCAGCCAAGATTGATTAGGTAGAGCAGGCTCTTTTCGTTTTGGCAGAGCAGGTAGTTGATCGTGCGCTGCGCCGAAGGGGAATAAACGCGGGTCATCTCGATGCCCTTGGGTACGTAACCCGTCACATCTTTTTGGTAAAAACTAGGCTTGGTGATTCCGTTCGGGTGCCGATTCATCGATTGGGGGCGGTCCTTCAAATGTGGCAAGATGAACGGCGCAACCGCTCGGTAGTACTCAATCAGATTGCCTTTAGTGATTTTGTCCTTGGGGAAAAAAATTTTATCGAGGTGAGTAAGGGGCGGTTCATCGTTGACGGGCGCCTTTTTTCCCACTCGTTTTGGGGTAGCTCCCGATAGCCCCGAGCGCAGCCACGCGTTCCCTGTTCCCGAAACGTAAGGGCTATCGAGATTGCGGGCCAGCCATTCTCCATCGGGTTGAGCGCCTTCCGCCTTAGCGACGACTAGAGGTTTCGCAAGTTTCAACGCCTCCAGCCGCTTCAACCGATCCCTCAGCGGCCGCTCGCGCAAATCCTCGCTGTTGGCATACAGCAAATCAATGATTCGGTACTCCGCCTGTTTGCCGGCGCCTACGATTTCTCCGTCGACCACGAGTCCCGACCGGCCTTCCAAGGCCGTGACAATCTCGGGATACTTAGCGGAAAGCGGCAAGAGTTGGCGGGAGTGTAGCGAAGCGCGGCCATCCTCGGACTCTCCGATCGCACGAATCCCGCCGCCGAACGCGTCGAAACGCCACTGTTTCCCCTCGGGCACTTCGCGCGCGACCGCCGGCAACATGGGTTTCAAACGCCGGGGCAACGTCGTTTTCGAGGCGGCGGGTGGCGGGGCCGGCCGAGAAACGGACGCCGTACGCTTCGGCTTTTTCAGCGGGGGCGCCTTCTTTCCCGCCTTTCCCCGTTTAGGCAGCCAGGTGATATTTTTCTTCAGCGAGTATTCGCGCACCTGCTCAAGTGAGCGACCGGAGGCCACCGACGTGTCCGGGATTTTCGCGATCTTTGAAACCGAAAAGGCATCGCGTTTTTTGACGAGCAACCAAGCCTTGCCGTTGCCTTTCTTCAATTGGATCAGCGCAAACTCCCCGCGGAGTTTGACGCCTTCAAGCAAGAAGGTGATATGACCCTTCGCCAACCCGTCTCGCATCGCTTTTTCGCTTTGTTTGCGGTCGGTCGAACCGCGTTCGAGGTAAGTGCCGGCATCCCAGAGCACGACGGTTCCGGCGCCGTAGTTGCCATCGGGAATCACCCCCTCGAAGGTGCCGTATTCAATTGGGTGATCTTCCACTTGCACGGCGAGGCGTTGATCCATGGGATTTAGTGACGGCCCTTTTGGGACAGCCCAGCTCTTGTAAACACCGTCGATTTCCAGGCGCAGGTCCCAATGCAAACGCGTCGCCGAATGCATTTGCACCACAAACCGAAGGTCCTTGGCGGGCTTGGCCTTACCGCCCTTCGGTTCGGGTGTTTGGTCGAACGATCGCTTGCGCTGGTACTCTTTCAGCTTCATGCCAGAAACTATAGCATCGCCTACGGATGGCGCTCCAATCGCGAATTTTGGAGCACTTTGCTCCAGTGCGGCTAGACAGAAGCCCGACAATCGCGGACACTAAACTTCGACATGGGGAAACTGGGTGGGAAAAATACGGTTCCTCCGTTGAGGAATCCCGTCGATTGGATTCGTTTCGAGTATTCCTCGCGACGAGCCAAGAACCCGCTTTATAGCTTGCGCGCTTTTGCCCGGCACCTGGCGATGGGTTCGGGACCGCTCTCGGAGATCCTCTTGAGCAAACGGACGCTAACGAAAAAGCAGGCGCTGCGAATCGCCGAACGTCTCGGCTACTCCCCGTCGGACACCCAAAAGTTTGTTCAGGTCGTCGAAGGATCGAAGGTTCAAAAAAAGGCCGAGGCGACCGACTCTGCCTACCTGGCTCTCAATGAAGATGTGTTCCAGGTGGTGGCGGATTGGTTCCATTACGCCATCCGCGAACTCGTAGGAACGGAAGGCTTTCGCGAAGACCCCCAATGGATAGCGCGGAGGTTGGGGCTTTCCACTACCGAAGTGCGCGGTGCTTGGGAACGCTTGGTTCGTCTGGGTTTGATCAAAAAGACGAAGCGGGGATGGGTTGCCGTCGATAAAGTCACGACAACCCACGATGTTCCATCGTCGGCAATCCGCAAGTTCCACGAACAGGCGATTCTACGATCGGTCGAGAAGTTACGCGATGTACCAACAGAGTTGCGTGACATCACCTCGATTACCGTTTCCACCGATCCAGAGCTTTTGGCCGAAGCCAAAGCCGAGATCAAAAAGTTTCGTCGTAAGCTGGCGCTTCTACTCGAGCGCGGAAAAAAGACCGAAGTTTATCAATTGAACATTCAACTGGTTCCACTCACCAAGAAGGAGATCCGAGATGGATCGTCACATTAGGCTCAAATTGAAGTCGCTGTTTCTTTCCTTTTTCTTACTCGCCGGTTGCGGCAAGGGAAGTCAGGATATTGCCCAACCGCTCTTGGCGAGTGAGGTCGGTAACGGTGGGCACTCGGTGGTTTGCCGTGATGAAGCGCAGAAAATCATTTCGGTTCGAATGCTGGACTTCTATGAAGCGAAGACCCTGCGCGATACCCATTTCGCATTAGGGGCAGATGAACTTTCGGTCGCCGAGAAGGTGAAGGTCGCTTTCGAAAGATTGAGCGAAGTCGATGCTGTTCGGGCAGCGGTATACCAAGAGCGTGCCGATAAGTTCCTGGAAAATACCCAATTCGTTCCGGGTCTAGCTCTTGGATCCACGAAAGACTATGGCTACATCAATATCCCTTCCTATTGCCGGGTGGAGCAGTTTGCGATTCAGAAGCCGCCGATCAAAGCGGGCGACAAACGGTACACGGTGAGCCTCGACCTTTGGGATCGTGCGGACCACAACCACCGCGCGGGCTTGGTCGTCCACGAAATTGTCTATCAAGACGCCATCGAAAGAGGCCATAAGGACTCCATTGCCACTCGGTATCTTACCGGAGTGATCACCTCGGCCGCCTTTGCGAATATGGACGCTTCCGCCTACGGCGATCTGGTTGAGCGCCTGGACTTGGGGAAAGTCAGCGGAGGGCCAGGACCCGGACCTGGGCCCGGTGGAGGTGGAGGGCCTTTCGGTTGGTTAAAAGACCCGATCCGCTTACCCGACGCCTGCGTCGGCCAAACGGTGACCCACAGCTTCAGCCAGTGGGTGATCAATGGGGGAGGTGGCAATTTCAGTTACCGGGCGAACAACCAACCCGGATGGCTCTTTCTTACGGCAAGCGGGATACTGATGGGCAACCCTGGAGTGCAGGACATCGGTACCGCGCAGTTCGAAGCCACGGTGACTCTGCCCAGCGATCCGAGGCGAATCCATTCAACCACGGTCATCGTCAACGTGAAGGACTGCACCGTAAACAATCCCCGCGTGGCGCTGACGGTGCGGGTTGGGGGCTTGCTCGCCTACAATCTTAATGACGTCAAATTGATCCCGGGCGGTGGCAAAGGTTTTACGATGCTCTCGGGTCCCGCTTGGGCTTCCATTTCGAATGGACGATTGGTAGGGACGCCGAGAGAAACGGACGTCGGCATGAATGTATTTCAGATTCAAGCGGAACGCCTTTCGGACGGTTCCACGTTTACGATCGAGGTGAGCGTGTCCGTGCCGGCGGTGCTCAAGATGCCGATTTGGAATCAGGATCCCATCGATTTGGGCAAAGTGGAGGTCGGAACGCCTTTTCAATACGATCTTGCGCCCCATGTCAGCAGCCAGAGTGGAGAACGATTGGTTTTCCGAGCGACCAATCTCCCATCGTGGTTGACGTTGGATGCCTCGGGAAAGCTCAGAGGCACTCCCCAAGCGGTAGACGAAGGGAAGTGGACGGGCACGGTGCAGGTCTCGGATGGCTTGGGTACCGTTCCGGTGGGCGTTTTTGGCGAAGTGCCGTTGAAAGACCCGCCGATCGTTCCGACGTGCGTCCTCACCGCAACGCCAAGTTCGGTGGTCGTGGGGGAACATATCACCGTCTCACTCGTTTCCACCGGGGCGACGCGTGCGTCGATTGGTGGCATTCCGGTGAACGTTCCGCAGGGGAGCATCACTGTGTTGGCCACCGCTCCTGGCACGCAGGCGGTCCAAGCCAACGTGCGGGGACCGTCGGGAATGGCCGACTGCACAACGAACTATCGGGTTCGCTAGAAAGCAGGTTACGGGCGGTCTTGAACTTTGATCCGCTCGATTTCACACCCGAGAGCTTTCAGCGCCTCGATATCGAGTTCCGACAAAGTTTTCTTTTTGGTAAGTTGCAAAACGTGCGGCGCGTTGGGACCGACGGGGTAGTAGCGCAATCGCCCCGTTACGGCTCGGACTTCGAAAGTGATTTTGACGCCCATTATATTGATCCTAGCGACCAATGTACCACGGTCGGATTTAACCGCTTTGACACGGTCTGGCGGCGAAAGGCGGCTTGGTAAGTCCAGCGGCGGCACGCTACCCGAGGGCAATTGCCTTTCATCACCGAATCGTCAATTCTGCCGGCCAAGGGAGTGGGTACATGCCTAAACAAGCTAGGTCTCTTCATCGCGACGCTCCGGCGAGCGTGGGGTTGGTCAAAGAGGTTCGGAATGAACTTCGCGCTGAAATTCGTGCGGTCGAGCATCGGCTCAATTTCAAGATCAAAGGTTTGGATTCCCGCTTCGTGGGATTGGGGTCAAACTTCTTGGGACTGGAGTCTAAAGTAGAGGCTGTGGCGGCAGTTTCTAAAGAAACTTTGGCCGCCGTCCATCGTTGTGAAGTGCTGATTGAAGAGCAGCGCGGCGACAATCGAATCGTTCTGGATGCAATCGTGAGCTTGTCCGAACGCCAGACGCGATTGGAGCAGAGACTCGATTCGAAAGGAATTTGAAGCGGTATGGAGATAAGTGCGCCAGTTTCTGGGAAATGCCTTTGCGGGGCCATTCAATTTGAAGTGACCGGACCGTGTCCCGACAGTGCGCACTGTCACTGTTCCTATTGTCGACGAGCCCATGGTGCGGCCTTCGTGACCTGGGTGGTTGTGCCCGAAGCCTACTTCAAGCTAACGACCGGGGAAGAAAATCTCCGTTGGTACCATTCCTCAAAACAATCGCAGCGGGGTTTCTGCGAGCGCTGTGGCAGCACGTTGTTTTTCCGCTCCACCCTGTGCCCGGGAGAAACCCACGTGACCCGTGCCGCCATCATCGGTGAGTCGGCTTACATTCCCGAGCCAAAGTATCATTGCTTCGTCAATGAACAGGTCCCCTGGATCGAAATCCGGGACTCGCTGGTGCGCTTGGATGAAAACAGCTCCGAGTTGAGCAAGTACCTCCAGGTTGAGGACGGACCCGGCGCATGAAACGTATCGCCATCACCGGCGCATCGGGCTTTATTGGACGCCGTGCCCTAGAACGTTTAGGAGAGTCGTACGAAGTTCTCCCCGTCGGTCGGAAGGATCTGCCGCAGATTGAGAAAGTGCTGCAAGGGGTCGATGGGGTGCTTCACTGCGCGGGTAAGGCCGGTGCCTGGGGTTCCGACCAGGAGTATTACGAAGCCAACGTGCATTTGACTCGAAACCTACTGGTCGCGGCCAAGAAAGCCAGTGTCCGACGGTTTATCAATCTCTCTTCGCCCAGCATCTATTTTGATTACAAAAATCAATTCGGATTAACCGAGGATTATGTTCCCGCCCGATTTTCAAATGCCTACGCCAAGACCAAGTATGAAGCAGAGTTGGAAGTGGCGGCGGCCCACGGACCGACGTTCGAAACGCTTTCCCTGCGACCGCGGGGAGTCATTGGCGCTGGCGATACCAACTGGTTTCCGCGCATTATCGATCTTCGAAAAAAAGGAGCGCTCAAACAGGTGGGGCCGGGTGATGCGGTGGCGAACTTCACTTCCGTTTCCAATTTGTTGGATGCCATTGCGTTGGCCTTTTCGGCGCCCTCCACCGCGATGGGCGAAACCTACAATATTCACAATGGCACCGACGAACGTTTCTGGGACGTCATCGAGGCGGGGCTCAAAGAATGCGGCCTGGATGCGCAGCGAAGGTCCGTGCCGCTCCCGATCGCCATGGGCCTCGCGCGTCTAAACGAGACGTGGCATCGGGCAATCGGGACTCAGCAAGAGCCCAACCTCTTGCCGGTGAAACTTGGGGTGAGTGTTTACTCGCTAACGATGGATATATCTAAGGCCAGAAATAGGTTGCGTTATGAGCCCAAACAATCGACGAAGGAAGCGCTTAGAGAATTTGCGGATTGGGCTAGCAAGAAAACTTGAGATGAGCCTTTTTTAGGGGTGTTGGTGATGCAGGAGGTTGGGGCGGGATGGCAAGTAGAGTTTGGCGACTAAGTGTTGGTATGGCTTTGGTTGTCGCGCGATTTTCTTTCGCGGCGAGTAGCCCGGCGCCCGTTCATGTTTGCATTTTCGATACCACCAAAGTTTTTGATGCTTACGTCGTTCGGTCGACCGGCATCAAAGTTCAGATGGTCAATGCTTTGAAAGTCAGTTTCTCGGGTGGGTCCGAAATTTTTTCTAGCCGAGATGCGGAAATGAGAACCAGCTGGACCGATGGAACGGACGGCGGCGGTCTTGCTTTTGCCTCTGGCCCGTTCGCCGGACTCCCCGAGCCCTATCCTGACTTTGTTGCCAAGCTTAGAAAGAATGATCGCGGTTGGTTTGAGGACAATATTTTCCCCCGCTACAGCGTGACGGTTGCTGCCGACGGAGCAACCGCCAGCCTAAATGAAATAAGTGCGCTCCAACAAAAGACCCTTTTGACCCTCAAAGGCAAATGCGTACCCTGCACGGGTGCCGAGGATTATTGTACGGGGAATTAATCGGCTACTCTTCGCTTTTTGTTTCTTCTTCATTGCCCGTTGCGGGCGTCGCCGGCGGATCCGAGGCTACCGAACGGTGTTCCGGCTTGTTCTGCCGATCTAGGGCATCCACATCCATGAGCTTGGAAAGATCGGGCACGATCACCATATCGATGCGGCGATTTCGGGCTTTGCCTTGCGTTGAATCGTTCTCGGCGGTGGGGCGGGTGTCGGCGTAGCTGGCCGCACTGACTCGATCGACGGGAAACCCAGCAGCCACCATATGGTTCACTACGGTGAGCGCGCGGGCAGAAGCGAGTTCCCAATTGCTCGGAAACGCTGCCGTCTTGATCCGAACATTGTCCGTATGCCCTTCAATCTGGATATCTTTCCCCTGGATGCGGACCAGCTGTTGCGTCACCTGCTTTACTGCCTCCACGCCTTCTGGCGAAAGCTTCG
>CAZFMF010000019.1:0-71777 GCA_964519985.1 uncultured Pseudobdellovibrionaceae bacterium
TGGTCTATCGACCACCCCTTGACGCACTATGACCACAATTTATTTCAGAGAACCCCGACGGCTAGCGGAAGAGTTCAAAAGGTTTTGACTCCGGCGCCGGAGTCAAAAGGACGAGCTCGTTATTTTACCGCTAAAGCAGCGATTGCTCGCGAAGCTTATCCACCGCGACTTTCAGGGCATCGGCTTTTTGACGGGTAACCGCGATGGCCTCGACTTTGCGCCAGACAATTTCTCCTTGGGGACTCACGATGGCGATGGCCCGGCTCGGTAACATACCGAATGAGAAGGCCGAGGTGCAGCCGTACGCTTTGATCACTTCGCTACTCGGATCGCTGAGCAGCGGAAAGGGAAAGCCATACTGTTTCTCGAAGTCGGCATGTTTTTCCGGACGATCGGGACTGATGCCGACCATCTTGATTTTCAGTTCCCGAAATTCTTCGTACCGATCCCGATACTCGCAAAGCTGCGCCGTGCACGTGGGCGTGAAATCGCCGGGATAAAAAACCATCATCAAGGGTTCGTCTTTCCATAAACTAGAAAGGCGGACTTTTTGGCCGGTGGAATCAGAAAGTTCAAAATCAGGAGCTTTATCCATGCCCGGCAGGCTAGCATCACAGCCCTTCAGGTGGAAGCGCTTGCTTTGAGCCGGGTTTTCTTGTTCTCATTGCTCCATGCTGGCTTCGGCAAATGAGCTTCGATACTTTTTGGAAGTGGCGGGAACCTTGAACTTCTCCCGCGCGGCCGAACGCTTGGGCGTAACTCAGCCAGCTTTGAGCCAAGCCGTCCAACGCCTGGAACGCAGCTTCGGCACCCCGCTCTTTGTGCGCACCCGCACCGGTGTGCAACTCACCCGCAGCGGACAAAAACTCCATGCCCGCGGGCGCAAACTCCTCACCGAATGGGAAGGCATCGTCCAAGACTCTCTGCGCGATGAAAGTGAAGTGCGCGGCAATTACACTTTGGGTTGCCACCCTTCCGTCGGCCTGTACACGCTACCCCAGGTGCTGCCGGAATTACTCGATACGCACCCGGAATTGGGTTTCACCCTTTCCCACGATCTTTCGCGGCGCATCACCGAGCGAGTCATCGACTTCAAATTGGACTTCGGTATCGTGATCAACCCGGTGAAACATCCCGGGTTAGTCATCCGCAAACTCGGTACCGACACCGTGAGTTTCTGGACCCGGGAGGAACCGACCGACCTGCAGGATCTGGAGTCGAGCAAATCGGTGCTCATTAGCGATCCCGACTTGCTCCAGACCCAAGACCTACTCAAACGCCTTTCGAAAACCGGCATCGTTTTCTCGCGCCAGCTTGCTTCCTCCAACTTGGAAGTGATCGCCAGCCTCGTTGCTTCCGGCGCGGGCATCGGCATCTTGCCCAGTCGCGTGGCGACCCGCGTGCAGGAATACCGGCTACGGCCGGTCCACGAAAACTTGCCGAGTTACGCCGATACCATTTGCCTGATCTACCGCAGCGACAGTCACCCCTCGCAGGCGGCCAAGCTGCTCGCCCGTTCGATCGCCCTCAAACTACAAGGCGTCTAGCGCTTTAGGACGATATCGAACTTACCCGTCTTAATCCCGCCGACTTCCGAGAAAAGCACCGTCAAGTCAGGATCCACATTCTCCCAGCGGTTGAGATTCGACACCGTCTTCGCCAGGTCCGCGTCGTCGTATGACTTCGGATCGAAATACAGCTGCGTCGTCAACGATAGGAACCCACGCGCGTGGACCTTGGCGTGAATGTGCGGCGGCCGAAACTGACGCGGGCCGGTCGGCTCCATTCCGGTGAAACGGGGATCCAGCGGGTAATGGCCGGGAATGATCGTGGTGAATTCATACTCCCCATTTTTTCCCACCGTCGTACGCCCCCAGTACTGAAACTTCGGATCGAGTTTCAGTTTTACATTGGCATCTCCCGAGTGGTTGTAACGCCCACTCTCGGCCGCCTGCCAGATCTCAACGAGGGCTCCGGGGATCGGCTTGCAGTCGACATCGAGAATTTGCCCTTTCAAAATGATCACCGTACCGGTGGCGACCGGATCGCTGGCCTGCATCCGGGTCAAATCGTTGTCCCGATTGCGATCCCGCTCGGGGTAGTACGGACCTTCCCCCTGCGCGTGCGTGGGCCCACATACCGCGGCGATCGCCTTAGCGCCCGTCGTCAAACCCAGTGCCGTCAAAGAATTGCGTAACAACCTACGTCTAGAAATATCCATGAATTTCCTCCGTTTCCTTCCGTCTCTAAGAGTGCCGTGATCCGTCGACGGAGTGAAATCAATGGAAATGATGGGAGAGATAAGCTAAAAGTCACCGCGGAGGACGCGCGATGAATAGCCGTTTGATGAAGATGGTCGGCCCGTTGACTTTAGCGTTGACGCTAGCGGCTTGCGCCAAACCGCGCGGCGAAACTCCGCAGTCGCTTTACCAACACTGGATGGGTCGCGTGGAGGCTCCCGTCTCGGTGACGGTCGGCCAAATGACCGGCATCTGGGAACGCACCGGCGATATTCGCTTGTACCGAGATTCCCACGATGAATCCTATAACGACGCGACGGGAACCACGCTGGAAAAAAGCGGCGATCTTTTGATCCTAGTCGATGGAAAAGCCGCCAAGGAATACTTGCGCTTTGGCTGCCCGTACAAAGGTGAAGAACCCACTTTCCTTTTCAGCGGCTTAAACACTCAGGAAGCCGCTCGTTCTCCCGCTTTAGATCTCCCCGGATTTCTCGCTTCCCTGCTGGCAAATCAACCCTCAGCCTTCGCGCCGTTCGCCCTAGAGGGGCAGAAAGTGGTTACCGAGCAAATCCTTCGCGGCCCCAAGCCGAATAAGGAAAAACCCGCCGAGTTCAAGCCTGAACCCTTCGACATCAAGGTCATCACCTTTATTTCCGATCGCGAGAGCGCGGCCCCGAACCTGATGCAGTTTGCCTATCAGAGAAAGGATGTCGAGTTTGGCGTCCACACCGTAATCGAGACGTACCATCGTCTGGAAGGCACCGCTCTGTTAGACCGCTTGAAGGCCTCGAAAGAGGCCAAGCCCTGCACGAAGTAGGCTCGAGAACCTCATCGGCACTCGCTCTTCCCGGCCCATAGCGCGGATCGACATCCGGCTTGTGTCCGGGCGGATCATCCGATAGAAACCTCCCATGACATTTCCCCGTCGGTTCCGCTACTTCCGAGCGTTCGCTCTGGCTTTTGCCTGCGCCGCCGGTGGGTGCGCGCGGACGGATGTCATCGAATCCCCCCGCACCGGCTATGTGGCCGATGTCGGCGAAGCCAAAGAACCCGCGGTTATCTGGACCAGCCGTACGTTGAACGAAGAATTCGACTACCTCGGCGTGGTCAAAGTGCGTAGCTGGACCTACCAAGGCGCCCTCGATCGCCTGGTCGAAGGGGGGCGCGAACTACGCGCCGACGCCATCACGGACATCCATTTTGAGCGGGTTGGATTTTTGAAAACCATGCAAGCGTTCGCAATCAAATTCAAATGAAGAAAAACTCTCATATCAAGAAACTGGCCTTGCTCACCGGCGGCGGCGATTGCCCCGGCCTCAACTCGGCGATTCGCTCGGTCGTCCAAGTTTGCAACCTCGAAGGAATTCAAGTGGTCGGAGTACCCGATGGATTCAAAGGGCTGCTGGAAAATAAATTCGTTCCTCTCGATCTGCTAAACACCACCGGGATCTTCTCTAAAGGTGGAACCATCTTGGGTTCCTCTAACGTCGACACCCCGTTCTCGGTGCCGGTCACCAAAGGCGGAAAAAAAGTTTACGAAGACCGCTCCGATGAGGTGATGGATCATCTCAGTCGCGCCCATATCGACGCGATGATCGTGGTGGGGGGTGATGGCACGCAAGCCATCGCGCATGGCATGGCGCAAAAGGGTTTGAAAGTCGTCGGCATTCCGAAAACGATCGACAATGATTTAAACGGCACCGAGCAAACGATTGGTTTCCACACGGCGGTCACGACCGCCGTGGATGCCATCGATAAACTACACACCACCGCCGAATCTCACCACCGCATTCTTGTGGTGGAAGTGATGGGGCGCAATGCGGGATGGATCGGCCTTTTTGCCGGTCTCGGCGGCGACGCGGACGTCATCCTGATTCCGGAGATTCCCTACGACTTGAATAAGACGGCCCGGTTTATGACCGACCTGTATCACACGCACAAACGCTACTCGATCATCGTCGTGGCCGAAGGCGCGAAACCGGTGGGGGGCGATGTGACCGTCAGCCGCATCATTGAAGATTCCCCCGAAAAGGTCCGCTTAGGCGGTGTGGGCAATCAAGTGGCGATGCAGCTCGAAGCGCTCACGGGCCGCGAAGCCCGCGCGATCAACCTGGGACACTTGCTCCGCGGCGGACAACCCGAAGGCTTTGACCGCATCCTGGCGAGCCGCTTCGGCTCGGCGGCGGTGCGCGCGGTCGTCGATGGAAGCTTCGACACCATGGTCGCTTACCGAAATGACAATGTGGAACTCGTGCCGCTGGAAACCGGCGCGGGCAAGAACCGTTACGTCAATCCGGACTCCCAATTCCTCCGCGCCGCCCGCGAACGCGGCATCCATTTCGGCGACGCTTAGTCCGTCATTGCGAGGAGCACGCAGTGCTCCGAAGCAATCCCGCGAGAGATCGTCCAAGACCCCTCGAACATGGCTCGAGCCATGTCGCTAAAACCTCGCACTGCCAGGTCTATCGCTTTTTGATCGCCGAGCTGCGCACGCCGATGCTCGGCGTTTCGAAGTAGTAGCGATTGAGAAAGGCCGCCGTTTCTCTTCGCGCCGGATCTTCCCCAACTTCGATCAGCGTGCGTGCGATCCTGTCGAGTTTCAGGAAAAACTCCATTCTCGCCAATTCGTTCTGGAAACGATCGGCTTGCCCTTGGATCACTCCATCTAGGGCTTCCACCGCGGCCTCTAAATAGGCCTCGGCGCGAGCCGCCCCCGCTTCAGAAACCATCTCCGCTAAGTCTTCCGGCGATTGCAATGGTAGATTGGGAATACTGACGGGTGCGGGGATCAGCGAAGCCGCGTAATTCACCATGGCACGGTGAAACGACTCGAGGTCCGGACCATACACGGACGGTAGATCACCGGCACGGACGCGGCGGAGCACGTTCTGCCCCACATCCCGAAACCCCTCCAGTTTTTTGACACTCGCGTCCATTCGGTGGGAACTCAGATAAGAGGTTGAGAAAACCGTCAGCGAATAGAAGGTTGGGCCGTGGAGAGAGAAAGCTTCTTGGAGCGCTCGGCTATCCAGACCGATCAGCCCCTTTCTAATCTTAAACGCTTCTTTGGGGTTGGGAACATCCACCTTAGACTTGAAGGCATGATTGGCACGGTTCAAAACGATGCGTTGATCCGAATAGGCGTCCGCCGATTCCCCGGTCTTAACCCGAGCGTGGGTCGCCCGGACGACTCCCACCACTTCGTCGGTCACTAACGAAATCACCGGACTGCCACTTTGCCCCGCGAGGACGCGGGTTGAGGTCGTAAAAAAATCGCCGTCCTGTTGGATGATGTTCCCGAAAGTGGCTTTGGGGTTGGGGTAAGCGAATGGGTACCCGATGCTCAATATCGGCGTTCCGAGTAACGCTTCGCGATCCGCAAATCGCAGTCCATCCGGCAATGGCGCCGGCAGTTTCAGCGAAGCGATGTCCCGTACCGAGTCGTCCGACAAAACCTCGGTGAGCTCTTGCTCCCCTTCCGCCGTCACCCAATACAAGGCGAAAACCTTCGGACTGCCGAGGTGGTCGGCGATAACATGGTGATTCGTGAAAACCTGGTTTCCGGGCGCCGCCACAAAGCCGGTACCGAAGGAAAGAATCTCCTTCAGCCCCTTGATCCTCGTTTGGATCTGGCCGACATATTTTGCCGTGCGCTGCACCGCCGGCTGAAGTGCGGCCGGTACCGAGTCCACCTCGTAGTAACCTTCAGGGAGCGCGACCGGCACCTCGGCGAATGCTCCGAGACTTAGGGCCAAGGCCGAAACGAGGATAGTGAGCTTAAGCATAAGAGCGGGCTATACCCGTTTCTTAAGACCGTTTCAATTCTCAAGCGTGAGACGCACTATACCCAGGAACAGTGGTTCAACTGCCTGTCATTGCGAGGCCAGAAGGCCGTGGCAACCCCGCAGCGCACAGCGCTGCGAGATTGCTTCGCTGCCCTCGCAATGACGGCAAGGATAGTTAGTGCGTCGCCGGGGTTTGCTTGGCCCAGTAAGCCTGACCTTCCGGCGGCAACGTATCGATCGGATCGAAGTATTCGTAAAGCTGATTGAGCATCTCGGGCTTATCGAGCTCAATGCTGGTGAGGTAGTTCTTCGTCCAGTACGAAATGCCCTTCACCCGATCGTACGAATGGGTCTGGTGCACCCAGCGCTTGCCCACGAACGGCACGTCGCAGAGCAGGCGCGGGGTCGCGAAACCCGGCAAATAGCCCATGATGTTGTGCTGGAGCTTTTGCGCCGTATCGAGCGAAATGCGCCAGTGCTCGGAGTTGGGGATCATATCGCACATATAGAAGTAGTACGGCGTGATGCCACCGTGATCCTGCAGCTTGAAGCAAAGATCGAGCAGCGCTTTTTCCGAATCGTTGACTCCCCTCAGCATCACCCCCTGATTGCGCACATCGCGGAAACCCATGGCGAGCAGCTTGCGGGCCGCTTCGGCCACTAGCGGGGTGATTGAGTTGGCGTGGTTCACATGGGTGTGCAGCGCGATATTCACGCCGCGCGAGACGGCTTTCTTCGCCATGCGATCCATCGCCGCCAAGACATCGTCCTGCAGAAAGTGCTGGGGCACGCCCATCAGGCCTTTGCTGGCGAGGCGAATGTCGCGAATGTTCTCAATGTCCAAAAGCCCCATGATGAATTTTTCGAGCACCGCCGCCGGCAGGTTGGCGATATCCCCGCCCGAGACCACCACGTCGCGCACGGACGGGGTCTTTTTCAGATACTCCAAGATTTGGGCGTGGCGATCGTTTTGCCCGGTTTCAAATCGGCGCTTCTGTACCTGGGGCACGCTATTGCCGACCAAGTCCATGCGCGTGCAGTGCCCGCAATACTGCGGGCAGGTGGAGAGCAACTCGGCCAAAACTTTCGTGGGATACCGATGGGTCAATCCTTCCACCACCCACATATCCGCTTCGTGCAGGGAATCGCGTGAAGCCTTGGGATGATTGGGCCATTTGCGATCGCGCTCGGAGAAAAGGGGGATCATGTAACGGCGGACGGGATCGTGCTTCAGATCCTTTTCGTTCATCGTATTGATCATCTGGGGCGGCACGAGCATCGACATCGTGGCGCGTTCGGCCTGGTCTTTTAAAATGTCGTTGGCCATCTCATCGGTGAGGTAGTCCCCCATCACCTTCTTGAGTTCCGCCACCGTTTTAACCAAACCGCGCTTTTGCCAGAGGGAGCTGCGCCACTCTTCTTTGGTGACGTTTTTATAACCGGGTAGGCGGGTCCAGTCGGGCTCGTCGAAGGTCCCATTCCATTTATAAACGTAGGGTTGCCGCTCGACCTTAGTGCCCAGCTCGCGAATCTTTCCCGTGGATGCCGTATTCGTCGCACTCATAAATCCCCCTCGAAAAAAAACCATACCTGAGCTATCCCCATTGCTCAATCAGATGGGCGAACTCCAAGCAAAAAATAATGCACCGCGTTCCTGGCAGGAAGAGCTGCGATTCGCCTGCCGCACCGCCGCCGATCTCGCCCGGGCGGACTGGATCCCCGAAGGGCAAATCCCTTCTTTCGAACGGCTGCTGAAGCGCTTTCCGATGGTTTTGCCTCCCTATTACATGGGTCTCATTGACCGCAACGACCCCCGGTGCCCAATCCGCCTTCAGGCCATCCCGCAATTGCGAGAACTTGAGGCCCGATCGGAATTGGTCGGCGACCCGCTTCAGGATTTGGCGCACCAGCCCGCGCCGCGCATCACCCACCGTTACCAGGGCCGCGCGCTCATTCACCTCACCCCCAACTGCTCGATGAATTGCCGCTACTGCTTCCGCAAATCGCTCCTAGGCGAAAGTCGCGCGGAGTTTTTTGCGGGTGAAGTCGAATCGGCGTTGCACTACCTCGCCGAAACGCCCTCGATCACGGAAGTGATTTTTTCGGGCGGCGATCCCTTCTTGGCCAATGAGGCCACCTTGGCTGGCGTCTTACGACGGCTATCGGAATTGCCGCAACTCAAGCGCGTGCGTTTCCATTCGCGCGTTCCGGTAACCCTGCCGATGCGCATTGATTCGGCGTTCGCCCAGCTACTGCGCAGCCACCATCGCCCTTCCGTGGTGGTCACCCATTTTAATCATCCCAAGGAGCTAACGCCCGAAGCGCGGCGGGCACTGACTCTTTTAGCGACCGCCGGCCATCACCTTCTCAATCAATCCGTCTTATTGGCGGGGGTGAACGATTCGGCGGAAACCTTGGTGCCGCTCTCCGAACGCCTTTTTGAAGCCGGCGTACTGCCCTACTATTTGCACCATCCCGATCGCGCACAGGGCACGGCGCACTTCGATCTCTCGCGCGAGAGGGGACGAGCCATCTACACCCAGATCCGCGAACGCCTACCCGGCTACCTCGTTCCGCGTTATGTCGTGGATCACCCCGAGTATCCCTATAAGACCGACGCTTGAGTTAGAATAAGCCATGCGAATCGCTCGATGGCTCTCCATTGTTTTAGGACTTGGGGTTTGCAATCACTCGGAGGCTGGCCTCAAAGAGCTCTGTTATCGAGGTCTCGCTGCGCTGACGGGGACGTCACGTTTTCTCAAACCCGTTTCGGATGATTTTTATCGACGGCACAGCCATGACAGTACCCATTCTCTGCACGGCAGAATTCCCAACCCGGCGGTGATCAAAAATATGTACACCCCTTGGATACTTGTCGCGCAAGATCCCAAAATAGATCCGGTGCTCGTGCGTTGGCTGGAACGCGTGAAGAACAAGTACGCCTCCCTTGACGACCCCATCGAACGGGCGACGAAGATTGTCGGGGAGGTACGCAAGACCTTTGGATTCGACGAGTTCAATCCTCGCCGGCCGTTTTTGAGCGCGACCCTAGCAACCGCCAACGAAAACCATATTGTGAAATTGGGAGATTCCATTCGTGCCGGTGCGGGCGTTTGCCGCCACCATGCGGTTTTGCTGCAACTCGCCCTACAAGACGCGGGCATTGCTTCGGAGATCGTTTACGGAAAAGTGAAATTGATTGGGGTTTCCGATGGCAAGGTGCTTCGGGACGACTACCACGCCTGGGTGCAAGTCGAATCTGCGGGAAAAACCCTGGCGTTTGATTCCAGCTTGCGGGCTCAGGGAGTGGAAGTCACGGACAGTAAACCGTTCGCTCAGGACGACCGAGAACTAGTTGAAGGCGCGGTTCAAGCGAACTACCTTCCCCAAAAACCCGGTTCGAGTGGACCCCGCGCGATCGATGAAGCGGGTTATGAAGAGTTGCGTGAGCATTTCCCGGGATTGGGCGGGTAGCGCTTCGCACCGGCCCAAGTCATTTATTTAACGACGATTTCCAGCGACTGGTTGTTCGGTTTTTTCGGATCTGCTATCGATTCCCAATGGGGGCCTTTCGACAACCCGTTCTCGTTGCCATTCTTTTCTTCGCTTCGTTTGCGTATGGAATGGACTGCCACCAGCGAATCGCCTTGGTCGCCGATCCCTGGTCGTCGGCTCGCTTTCTGGTGGAAGCGTTAGAGCGGCGGGGGATTGTCGTGCACGGGTTACAGTCGCAGCCCACCATCCCGGAATGGGGCAAAAGCAGCTTCTACCTCGCCCCGGGCCGAAAGCTCATTGTCTTTAACGGCGATCGGGCTTTGCTCGAACAGCAGGTCCGGGAGCTGAATCCGGATGAAATCCTGTACGGCGCCGATGGGGACGGGATTCTATTGGTCGACTGGCTGACGGAAACGATTGGCCGGCGCGGAAACGGAACGGCCAAATCGATGGGTCGTCGCACCAAAACGGGCACGCAAAAGCTCTTGGCCGAAGGGAAAAAGAACCATCTCCGCGGCATTCTTACCGGCGATCTTGAGGAGGCGCGACATTTCGCCGCACAAGAAGGCTACCCTCTGATTATAAAACCCGACGGTGATGGCGGCGGAAATCTAGTTTTCCGTTTGGCTAATGATCACGATCTCACGAAGAAGTTGGAGCTGCTGCTCGCCTCTCGCAATGAGACGACGCTCCTGCCGATTACCCACGCCGCAATTCAGAAGTTCGCGGATGGAGTGGAATTTGCGGTACAGGGCACGGTCCGGCACGGCGAGACGAAGTTCTCGAGCGTCATCGAATATGAGAAAGCGACGATCGATGAAAACACGGAGACCTACCAGGCCGAGTGGATGCTGGATCCGAACTCCGCCAATGCGCGATTGCTAATGGACTTCGTCGAGGCGGCCAACGCCGTCGTGGGTCTGCAGTTTGGTCCCTTCCATTGGGAGCTCAAAATCTCCAAGCAAGAGGACGGCGTCATCGCGATCGAGCTCAACCCTCGATTGATCGGGGGTTCGATGGTGCAATGGCTCACGGATTGCGTCGGCTACAGCGATGTTGAGCTAACGGTGGAAGCCTACTTCTTTCCCGAAGAATTCAAACAGCGCCCGAAGGTCTACTCGGTGCAAAATCCGGGTTTCGTGTACGAGGCCATCACTCCCACGGCCGGACTCGAACTCGATGAAAAGGCTCTCCAAACGATTGCCGATCTACCCGGTTTCAAACGCTGGCGATTGCTGCGGCCGGAGGGGGGCCCGCTTCCCAAAACGAAAAACATGGATTCGATCGGTGCTACGTTTGACTTCGCGCACCCTTCCAAGGCGAAGCTGAACGAGTCTTATAAAGTGCTTCAGACGATGCAGAAAGAGAGAACTTTTTTTAAGAAATAGAACTCCGGCGCCGGAGTTGCCTACCGTTCCGCGTCCAAAAGTGCCAGACTACGTTCGTGCGGCGTGACTGGAAAGGTAGCGGGTACCTTCGTGCGGTGTGACTGGAAAGGAAGTGGGTACCTTTTAGCGGGCTTTGCGGTTGGTGGTGGCGCCTTCGATTTCGATGACTTGATCGGAGAGCATGGCGATATCGTGTTCGCCGCTGGAACTGCGGGCCTTGTTGTTCCAATCACCGCCGGTGACGCCGGAGAGGCGCATCTTGAAGTCGCGCGGGTTGGAACACTGGGCGAGCGCTTCTTGTTCGGAAATCAGCCCCCGCTTACAGAGCTCCATGAGGCTCGTGTCGAAAGATTGCATCCCCAGGTCGGCGCTCTCGTCCATGGCCTTGCGGATATCGTGGGTGCGATCGGGATCGTAGATCATGTCGCGCACGCGGGCGTTGTTGATCAGAATTTCGACCGCGGCCACGCGGCCCTTCTTATCGATTTTCGAAATCAGACGCTGGGAGACCACTCCGACGAGAACGGACGCAAGCTGCATGCGCACGGCCGCCTGGGTATCCCCCGAAACGCTCGCCAAAACGCGGTTGATGGTTTCGGTGGCATCGTTGGTGTGCAGCGTACTCAAAACGAGGTGACCGGTTTCGGCGGCCTGCAGCGCCATCAAGATCGTTTCTTCGTCGCGCATTTCCCCGACGAGGATCACGTCCGGATCCTGGCGGAGTGCATACTTGAGCGCGCGCGTGAAAGAAGATGTGTCCATTCCGACTTCACGTTGCGTGACAATGCTGCGCCGATCTTTGAAGGTAAACTCAATCGGATCTTCAATCGTGATGATATGGCACGAGCGAGTGCGCGCAATATGGTCGATCATCGCGGCCAGCGTAGTGGATTTCCCACTTCCGGTCGCGCCGGTCACCAGGATCAAGCCGCGCTTCGCCGATAGCAAAGTCGCCACCGCGGTGGGCAGCGCTAGGTCGTCGAGCGAACGAATGGCCTCGGGAATGTAGCGGCAGACAAAACGCGGACGACCGCGCTGTTGGCAGAGATTAATACGGTAACGGCCCGCCCCCTGCACTTCGTAACCCAAATCGACTTCTTCGCCGCGCTCGTACGCATCCTTCTGACGCGCATTCATGAGAATTTGCGCCCAGGTCTCGAGCTGGTCTTCGGCCAAACGCTGGATGTTTTCTCCGGACTCATCGCCCAGATAGAAGAGATTCCCGTTAACGCGGACAACCGGGGGAAGGCCCGCCTTCAAATGAAGGTCGGACGCTTTCTTCTCACTCGCCCTTTTTAGGATTTCCTCGAACTCCTGGAGCTCGGGACGCCCTATTTTTGTTGCCGAGATCTGCGTCATCGGAATCCGCGCCTTCTTCTATTTCGCCCGCCTCGGGAGTGCCGGGGGGCGCGGCTTGAACCGGCACTTTCGCCGTTTTAGCCAGAATGCGACCACGGATCTTATCGGTAATCTCGGGGTGTTGCTTTAGGAAAAGCCTTGTATTATCGCGGCCCTGACCTAGCTTCTCGCCTTCGAACGAGAACCAAGATCCGCTCTTCTCTAACACGCCCATATTGCTCGCGAGATCAATGACATCCCCTTCCATGGAAATGCCTTCCCCGAAAATGATGTCAAATTCCACCTGCTTAAACGGCGGCGCGAGCTTGTTCTTCACCACCTTGACGCGGGTGCGACTGCCAATCACATCGTCGCCTTCTTTCAAGGCGGAGACGCGGCGGATATCCAAGCGCATCGAGGAGTAAAACTTCAACGCATTGCCGCCGGTGGTGGTTTCGGGGTTTCCGAACATCACCCCCAGTTTCATGCGCAACTGGTTGATGAAGATGACACACGTCTTGGACTTGCTGATGCAGCCCGTCAGTTTCCGTAGGGCCTGCGACATCAAGCGCGCCTGCAATCCCATATGCGAGTCGCCCATTTCGCCTTCGAGTTCCGCCCGCGGCACGAGGGCCGCCACGGAATCGATGACCACGACATCGATGCCCCCACTGCGGACAAGGATTTCCGCGATTTCCAGGGCCTGTTCGCCGGTATCGGGCTGCGAGATCAAAAGATCTTCGACGTTCACGCCCAAGGCTTTCGCGTACTCGGTATCGAGCGCATGTTCGGCATCGATGAACGCCGCGACGCCGCCGGCTTTCTGCGCCTGCGCCACCGTGTAGAGTGCGATCGTGGTCTTCCCGGAAGACTCCGGTCCATACACTTCGGTAATACGGCCGCGGGGCAATCCGCGGATACCCGTGGCCAAATCCAGGGAAATCGATCCGGTGGAAATCGCTCCCAGATCCAAATTCAATCGGCCGCCATCCCCCAGTTTCATAATGGAGCCTTTGCCAAACTGCTTTTCAATGGAAAGCAGTGCGACATTTAAAGCTTTGCTTCGGTCAGTTTCCGGTCGTTCGGTTCGGTTGTTGTCCATCTCAGTCTCCTGTCTACAAGGATGCTCGCATCATAAGCTGCATCACTAAACCTGCTAAAAGTCCGGCTGCCAAGTCGTCCAGCATAACGCCCCAGCCGCCCCCCACCTTTTCGTCTAAAACCGAAATGGGAAAGGGTTTAAAAATATCGAAGAGGCGAAAGAGGCAAAAACCACAAACCAGCCAATACGGCGTCACCGGCACGCCGATCATCGCCACCAAAAAACCGGCAATCTCATCCACCACGATTTGCGGGGCATCGTCCTTCTTGAGGATCTTCACGGCTCGCGCGCTGGCCCACACTCCCACGCCGAAAAGCGCGGCGGCAAAGGCTATTTGGAGGAAGATCGGAAAATTTCCGGCCAGCCAAATCAAAGGCAGGGCGAGCAGTGTGCCGACCGTTCCCGGGCCCACCGGCCAGTAACCGGCGTAGGCGCCGGTGGCGATTGCCATCGCGCCCCGTTTTTCCCACTTCGCTGAAGATCGTGCTGCTGCCATACAGATGACCGTAAGCCATCCGCAAAGCGCTGTCACGCGCGGCCGGGGAGCATGCGAATTTTTTTTTGAACTATTCCGCGAAGTGTTTGGTGCGCGCTTTTTCCAAACGGTGATACGCCGCGTCCACGCGCATGAAGCGGTGGCCAAAGTCCGTGATATCGGGGTTCAAATCCGGATGCAGCTGCTTCGCCAGCGCGCGGTACTGACGGTGAATGTCTTTCCACGTGCAGCCGGGTTTTAATCCGAGATCCTGCAAGGCCGCGATCAAATCGGGCGCCAGCAATGGGGGCGGCGCGGGTTTCGCTCCGGCCGCACTGGACTGGGCCTGCGTTTGCGCAGAGGGCCGCGGTGGCGCCTTGGGCGCGGGGCGTTTCACCATCCATTGAAAAACCACCAGGTGGCTGAGTTCGACGAAGGTCACCTTCACAAACCAAATCAAAACCCCCAGGATCATCGTCGGAATCGCGGTGAGATTAAACTGCGCGGGCGCCGCGGTCAGACGATTCTCGAGGAAACCAGGTTTGTAATAGGTGTAATAAAAAGCCCAGAAGAGCAAAAAGCCGACCGGGAAAATCAAACCGCCGGGAACTCCATCGGTGACTTCCGCCCAGTATTCCAACGCCAGAAACGGAACCACGGAAAAATAAACTGTGGCGAAGGAATCACGGCGGTCCATGAAACCGGAGAATTCGTCCCGGCGTGGATGCGCGCGCAGCCGATAAAGCTGTTCGCGGTACTGTTTCGCGGTGGTACGCATTGGCCTCACTCGACCCCCTAAGGATTGCAAATTCGCGGCTAGAAAACTGTGCGGGCGTTGGGCCGGCCGTCGTCTACCCCTCAGACAAGACCAGAGAGAATACCCCTAACCTATTGGATCCGCTGGCAGAATACGGGCAAAAGACTGACAGCTCGCCACCCCGGCGCCCGAGCTGAAAAGATTTGTGATTTCAATGACTTGATACCAAACCGGGATTACCCTCTCAAGGAATAGGTGCCATAGTGCGTCTTTCCGCAATTCGGGCAACGGTAGTAATAACCGCGCACGCGCGGCTGGACCGTTTGGGGCGCCTGCGCAACTTGCGAAGGTTGCGTCAGCTGCGGCGGTTGCACCACTTGCGGCGCCAGTCCGGTCAACTGATTCACCCCAAATGTGAGGGCGGAAACTTGATCGGCCGCGTTTCGGGTCGCATCGAACCAACCCGATCCATGCTCGTCGGCCGGCTGAAAGCGACTGGCAATATATAAACCGGTAACCCCGGCGCTCTTGAGCAAAGAAGCGCCCGGACTTTTGAAAATCGCCACCAACTGATCGCCACACCGATCGCGAGAAATATAGCCGGTGCAAACGGTGCCAATCCCCAACCGTTGATAGATAAAGTCCTGCCACGCGTTGAGCAAGCGCTTATCCCAGCGCTGATCCTTCACCGACTTTAAAAGTTCCTCGTCGGAAACGTTGGACGCGTTCACCTCATACCCGTAATACCTCGGCGTCGTGACCTTGCCGAGGGTCACGGCGCGACGGATTTTATTGGGATTGGGTAGGGCTTGGAGGGTGGGGATCAATTGGATGTAGCGATCCAGCACCGCATTGGCGTCTTCGTTGGAAAGCCCTTTCTCCAGACCGACGTCGAGATTCGCCTCTCGAGCCAGTCGCGCGATTTTTCCAAAGGCCGGATCGCTCGATGGCGCGCTGTACCGCCCAACGGTCGGATCGCTCGGTGGCGCGCTATATCGGTGTTTCCCCGCCGCCGCTTCCCCGGTGTGATCCGCCGAGCTCGCAAATGCCGAGCTGGCCAAAATGAAACCGAGCGAAAAGAATAGAGTGCGCATTGCCGTCCCCCCAGACGAATCCACCATAGGAGTGCAATGAAAAGGCCAACCGTCAGCGCGCGCTTCGTATGAAGCAAATCAGCGCGTTACGGTGTATTCCACGCGAGGGCGTAGCCTATCGGAACGCAGACAGAAATAGATCAACGCACTTTGGAATCGACGGGTGCGACATTCGCCTTGGGCGCCCGTCGTGCCCGCAGATAGAGCCCGTAGTACGAGTAATCTCTTAATCCGTGACGCATCCGTTCCCAGTAGGTGGTCTTCACATCGATCCGAGTCAGATCGAGGGCGATCTTAGCCGCTGGCACCAGAACTCCGCGACTATCTACGCTTCCGATCAAGTTCCCCCCTGCGAGGATGGAATCGCCTTCGCGATCAAAGAAGACCACGCCATCGACGGCCGTCGGATTGCGCGGGCTCTTCATCTGGATTCGGCCGTTAACGAAGGTCCGACGGACGGGGTTTCCGTTTTCAATCGAGGTCACCTCTAAACTCGGTCCACCCCCTTCGTCATTGTCGATCACCGCGATACCCTTGAAGGGAATCGAAACTACGGTTTCCGTCACCGCCGAAGCGGAAGCAGTCCAAAGGAACACCGACAGCAAAGCGATGGGAAAAGACCTAAACATGGGAACAACTCCTGGTTACGACTTGGGACATCAAAAAGCTGATCGCTTCGGCGATCCGCAGCGCTTGCCGCGCATATTCCGGCTCCACCGCCGCCATCGCGACGAGAAAATCGCGTGCGACGCCGTGGTGATCGCCACCGGTATTGATATTCTTATGCTGGTTCAAGCGGCGGGCCGCTTCGGATTGCCCCCGCGTTTCGAGCAACTGCGCTAACGGCTCCACTTTTTCGTAAACCCGGCGTTCAAAAAAATCGACCGCGATGGCGAATGCGAGAAAGTTGTAGCGCGCGGCGAATTCGAGAAAGCACATCAAAGATTGTGTGACCGGATGCACCGCGACCTCGGCGGGGGCAACACCCGTCGATTGAAGCGCACGTTCCAGAATGCGATCGTGGCCGCGTTCCTCCCGCATGAAGCTTTCCACTTTTTCCCGCGCGCGACCAGCAATCGCGACCGCCGGTTGCAAAGCCCCTTGGCACCGCCACGTGACGTAGTGGTTCTGCCGCAGCAAAGTTTGGGCGGCGGGAAGGAACCGATCGTCGGGCAGCTGGCTTAACTTTGAAAACACTTCGGCGCCGGAGTCGTTTTCAATCAAAGACAAGAGATGATAGCGGCGGCCTACGCTAAATAAACTTAGAGGATGGATTTCGGTTCCCAGATTCGCAAAACCGAGGGCGGCATCGACATCCCACCTCCAGCGATAGTCAATCGCAGGCACCTCCGCCAGCAGCGTCAATCGTGCTTCGGGCGTTAGCGCTTCGCTCGAGGCGACGGCGCGCTCCAAAAGTTCCGAAAACGAGAGGTCTTGGAACGACGGTTGGGCGTGATGGGTGTCGAGTCCCGACGAAAGGGGGGTCGGGAGGGTGTAACAAAGCGAATGTTCATCGAGGGGTTGGAAATACTCGGAAACGAGTTGCGCCCCTTCCAAACTGAAGGACTCCGAGCCGAGGGTCCTAACTAACGACGTTAGCTCCTCGGAATTTTCCTGCGTGCGATCGAGTTGGACTTCGATCCAGGGCGCGCGCACGCGGATCCCCGAGCGCGATTCTTCGACCCGCACTTCATCATACGGCCAGTACAAAAAACCCGGCATAAAACCACCGAAAAAAATAGGTGGCCTCTCCCGTATGCAGGAGAGGCCCTTTGAATTAGAGCTGCACCACGTTCGGCGGCAGACACTTCGGAACGTTGATGTTGTACTGCTTCACCGTTTTGGGCTTAGAGGCCGTAACGGAGATCTGCTCTTCGGCACATCCGTTGGCCAAGAGCTTCACGCCCGAGTTCTTGTTGTTATCCGCTTGATCGCAAGTACCGGCGTACATCACACCGTCTTTGTCCGTCTGGACGTCGAAGCAGATCGTTTTCGTGTCCATCGGGCGGGGCCCGATCAACGCAAATGCCGACGAAGCCGACAATACGAACGCAGAGATAGTTTTGATTTTCATTAGAGACTCCCCATACACATGATGTTTCATAGCATCTTGATTGACGCTTTCGGGCACTATAGAAGAGGGCGGAGGGGCGTCAATCTTGGGAGCTAAGAACTGTTATCATCTCTTAACTAAACTGATCGCAGCCGGTTGTTTAGTGGCCTTTGTACCGCCCAGCCAGGCACAAAGCCTTGCCTCACTGATTCAAACCCTCAATCATGCCCCGAAGTCGAGTACTTACCCTTTTGCGGCGGACGACGACATCGTCCGGCGGAATGCGAATGAGTTGCGCGATATCGGTGATCGATGCCCCGCTCCGCGTACCGATCGAAATGCTCGGAATGCGTTTTTCCACCGGGAGGTCCAGACGCTGAACGCGGCCGCCCATGAATGGCTGGCGCCCAAACCCGAGATCAAAACCACCTACCGCCGACAAGCGGAGATCGTACTCGCGAGCGTGACCCAACACCCGGTGGCCGGAATTGCCGCTACCGCGCCACGCGAACGTTCCGGTGAAATCGGATATTGCTTTGGACGCGCGCTACTCGCGCACTACTTGCTTTTGAAAGCGGGAGTGCCCTCCTCCGATCTCATCAAAGTCTTCGCACTCGGGGAATTGATGATGCAAGGCCAGTTCTGGCGATTCCATGTGGCGGTGGGTGTTCGAGATGCGACCCATGGCTTCCTGATGGTCGATCCGTTACACCCCATGGTCCTACCGGTCGCCGAGTGGTTGAAGCGCACGGCGGGCTACGATATCAAGCAACCCCTATCGCGCGTCCGCTTTTACCCAACCGATCCGCGTAAGTTTTTACCGGCGTTCGGTGTCTACGATCTCAAACAGCTCAAGGAACCGCATCTACGCGCGTATTTCGCAGATCTGGCGGCAACGTTGTAAGGTGGGCCACTCGAGAAGGATCGCGCAAGAGACGCAAAGACCTCACTATTTAGAGAAAAACAAAGCGTGGACGACCCCGGACGTAATAGAGGTTAGCAATCCCGCCCCAACCAAAAAAGCGAAGGCGGCTTGCTGTCGCCGTTCCACACGGACACTCTGGGCGACGAGGGTTTCCAAATCTTCGGGATAGCCGAAAAGATACACATCGGCCTTCAGCACCCGCCCACCTTTCAGACGAATCCCTCCCAAGACGAGCCGGCCGAGAAAATGAGATGATATAAAGTTGGTCAGCCCTCGTGCCTTCAAGCCGTTCGCGCTCAGGGTCGCAAAAACATCGTAGGCGCAGGAGATGGAGTTGCTTCGAGCGTACAAGCGGTGTTCTTCAAAGCTCGAAAACATCGCCATTAACCGCTCGGACAGATTCGTGGGCAGATTTCGAAATCTCACGACCGCCCCGTCCGATAAGAATCCATTCCCACGGCGAATAGTCGTAGCTCCATAGAAAGGCCCGCCATCGTAGCGATTTCCATGAAAAACAAAGTAGACATGGGACCCCACAAACCCAACATAAAGATCATTGGGAGCCGCATCCCGAAAGATCTTGCTCGGGTGCCGTTCATCCGTCGTTACATTTGTGTATGTAACCTCTTGGCCCCAAAGCCGGGCTGTTCGCGCGGCGACGCCCATTCCTTCCAAGAACTGGTCACACGCGGCTTGGCCCTGAGGGGCAGAAACAGCGAACAAAAAGACAAGAAAAGACCAACCGCTCCTTTGAGACCAAACCTTCATTAAGAGTATGCTTCCCCAGAATCGAGCGGGTATACCAAGGCCGGTAAGGCGAACAAGCTGAAGCGTTGGGCGGCGCGAGTGTTGCTGGCCGTCACTCCGGCGTCGGCAGGGCGTATCAAGTTTTTTTTCATGATGAGCGTCAAGTCTTGTCCGACCTTAAGGGCCTTTGATCATGTACAAATATCTCCCACCTTCGCGAATCTGCGGATCCTCTCGAAGAAAATGCCCAATAAACTGAGCAGGTAAGTTGGAGATAAAGAGGTTGGGAACTTTGACCAAATCGGAAAGGGAATGAATCAAATCTACATGGATTTCGCTCCCAAAACTCGTTGAAAGCGCCGAACTGTTTTTCTCTCTAGTCTTAACAAAAACAACCTCACCCGAGTCATCGATGGCAAACAAGCGCCCATTATAACTACCCGACTGTGCCCAGTAGAGATTTGCGACCTCACCAGAGGACATCGTCAGCTGAACGGGCAGAATATGGCTGATGTGGTGCTCGTCGGAGCTGAGTCCGCTGCCAGGAACGACATCGGCGAAGAACATCGAATGAGAGTTTGGTCGATCGGAGTCTTCGACTATCATGGAATTGAGATACAATTCGTTGGTATAGAAGATGAGAGAGCGGTAGTCCTCCAAGGGTTGAATCTGCAGATTTGTAGGGCCCACCGTATCATTTCGTATTAGAGCTGAGTAACGACGATTCGCCCACATAGAATGAATTTTCCCTTCCCTATCGAAACGATAAAGATTGAGTCCGGTATCGTCGAGCCGGACAATCGCCGGAACTAGATCATAAGTATCAATTTCGGTTCGGACCTGAATAAGACGGCCGCCCGCCGGAAGGACTTGGGGAGGCAGATTGCTAGTCGACCGATGCACCTTCATCGGAATGAATCTCTCGGCGCGAATGTCGCGGCCCACGCCAAATTGCGGCCATAAAAGCGGCTTATCCACGACCTTGACTAACTGAGAATCAAATCCTAGGAGTCTCGCCCCAGGCGCGGTCACAGCCAAATCCGTTTCTCCTACTATGACAAAAAATCGGTCACCGAGCGGAAGCGTGGCTTTAATTGCCGGCTTCACATAGTTTTGCTCTCTCTCCAATCTGACGGCTTTGCCCGCGGTGTCCCCTCGCCAGAATTGGACCACCAGCTTGCTATCTCGCCCCTTTTTAATGGAGACCTGAACATCGGACTCCCCGGGAATACGGAAACGGCCATGCACTCCTTGAGTATAAATCTCAAGCCCGGCAACAGCGGAAAGTTCAGCGCTTTGAGAAAGGCCGTAAGTCTTGGAGAGAGTTCCGCTTGGCTTTGCCAACCCTAGGACGCAATTCACCGGAGGAATTGCCGCGTTGGCGGAATACACCGATAAAAGCAACGACATCAAAATCCAGTTCATCGAAACCTCTCTCTACGGACTCGAACCGCCTAATAGCTCAGAAATCGAGTTTTGTGGGAAATATATGGGGCATTGTCCCCGCCAAATTTCCGTTTGTGGACCGTCAACGACACTAGCCTGAATAGTCACCGGCGGCGGAGAGGCTTTGGAAACTTTCCTAGGCCAATCTCTGATACGCGAGAGCTTGGTCCCCCAACGTCACTCATCTAAAATTATCAAATAAATTCAAATATTTAATTTTCTAGTTCCCATAATTAATGCGTCGCGTCTCGTTTGCAATTGAACCAAACTCAAATTTAGATTACCCAGCTGCAGAGGAATTCCACGGACCCCATGCCAAATCAACGAAACCACCCTAGTAAAGCCGTAAGGTTGATTGTCGTGTGTACCTTGGCGCTGGTTCTGGCCTTCCCCCAGCCCCTGCTTGCGGCAGGTAAGAAAAAGAAGAAGAAGAAACCAGGCTCCGAAAGGCCCGCGCACGTCTTAAGCCTGGCCTGTCAGCAAGCGCTCGCCGATCTGGTTCATAAAGGACCGGGCGGAAAACTGATCTTTGCCGATGATTACAAAACGGTCGTGATTCGTTTTCAGCACGAACAGAGGGAAATCCGGCACGGCAATACCTTTCAGTGCCCGCACTGCCGGGGATTGAATCCCACGCAAGGAAATGCCGACGACACATTAACGTGCATCGAGTGTGGGCAGAAGTTTGAGGCCCCTGCCGAAATCAATGACCTGCGAGATCAAGATGGGCGTCTCCTGATTCATCTCGACAGCATCCTCACTCGAGACTCGGGCGCAGGAAGGCCAATCGAGGCGCCCTGGAAGTGCGCCTATTGCAATAAGACCAACCCCGACGACGAAGCAACTTGCGAAAACTGTGGGCAGGACAAGAAAGAGGGTTTCCGTCGAGTCTTCTCGTGGGGTCCGGACTTGATCATCCATCGCCAGGCAATTCGCCCGACTTCCGAGGTAATCTCCGATTCGGGTTCCGAGTCGACGCCTAACGACTCACTTGGCGATTTCTCCCCCCCACCAAAAAAGATATCGGCCGCCGGTGAGTTTGAAACCGAGGAGCCGGCACCGACAAAACGAGGCCTCGAACTCCCCGTGAATCTCAATCGCTTGTCGCGCCGACAAGTTCTCACCGCTTTAGGTTTGATCGCCACGACGGGAGTCGGAATTGCATGGGTGGCTTCGAACGACACGCCCGATGCTGAGATCCCCTCGTCCGGGAAGGCGAAAATTGCGAAGCGCACTTGGCAACGCAAAGTCTTAGTCCGCGTGCGCGGCGCCGAAGGCCAATGGAACGAGCTACCGGACGCTTTGATCCGCGAAGGCAGCGAGGAGAATCCAGAGTGGCCGAACGTCCCATCCGCATACATCGGTTCTAAGGACTACACCGTGGACTACCGCGAGTTGTACACCTTGCAGATCGATCAAGGTGGCACCCTAAAGACGCTTGCGGTGGGACCGGCCGAATTTCGCAACTGGCGTGCGGACGATAAGGTCGAGCTTAAAGTCATCGAGGGCGGAGTGATCGTAAGTCTCCGGAGGATCCCGTGAATTTTCCCTCAAAGCTTTTGGTCGGTCTCCTGATACTCACGGCAGTTCCGTTGCGAGTGCGTGCGGCGGAGGATTCGGGCGGCTTCTACAATGACCCCAGTTGGGTCGATCGAGCGCTCCATCACCGCCCGCCGGAGCCTCCTCGCGGTCCCAACCGGTTTGATGAAATCTTTCGCCACGTCTACGAAGCGAGCCAGAAAATCTGGAAGAACGACGTCTGTCGACGAGCGATTTTGACGGTGGGAACTGTGACCGCAATCAGCGTCGCCGCCTTTGGGAGCCACAACTGGGGCTATCCCGAGGGTGAATGGAAAAACACCGGGACCGAAACCGCTCCCGCTTGGGTTCCGCAAGTCGGCGATAAAATGGTCGTAGAAGAACGCCTCACGGCCCTTACGATTCCCTCGCGCCACACGCTTTGGGTGCATAATGGAGAAAATGGTTTTGGCGTCATTCGGTTTGAGGAGAACCGGATCGTATACTCGAACGCGGGCAAAGTGGTGGCCCAGACGGAAACCATCAATCCGTTCGGACGTCCGCTCGACGCCGATCACCCGATTTCGGTTCGCATTACCGATGGTCAGGGCAATGAAATTGGCCGAGTGCTGGAGGTGGCCGAAACGAGTGCGCCCGAAACCCATCAAGTCCACTTCGAGATCCACGATGCTAAGGGCCATTTGATCGGAAGGACCGACGGTTTTCGAGAGTCGGATCGGTCAAAGATTGAGGGGGGAAGGCTAAAACTTCACCTCGAAAGCCCCGATGGCCTAACCGAAACCCATGTGCAACGGGGCGGTTGGCTGGGGCAAGTTTACCGTTGGTCCGGAAACGGAACGCAGGACCTCGATCCTCGATTGATCGCGATCCTGTCTGCGTACAAGACCTACGTTGAGGATTTTAGGAATTGAAGATGAACTTCCGGCTTATCGTTGCCCTCACCCTCCTTGCCCTCCCGGCCCACGCGGAAACCACGCGCGGGGCACTCAATCTTAATGTCGATGGGCAAGATGGCACCCCCGGCCGAGATGGCAGCAATGGGTTTTCCGGAATTGGATATGGAGCCAACGGTGGCCCCGGTCAAAAAGGAGGGCCGGGTGGCGCCGCTCGCCCCGCCGGAAACATCAAGATCGGCCTCGTCGATGAGGGCGGCAAAGCGGCTCACGTGAAGGGAACCGACAACGGTCCCGTCGACGAGCGAATTGGGATCACCAGTCCGATTCGCCTGTCCGCGCAAGGTGGAAACGGCGGACGCGGTGGGCGCGGCGGAGATGGCGGCCATGGTGCCACGGGCTACCCCGCCGGAGATGCCAACCGGAGCTCGGACGGCTCTCCCGGAGGTCCGGGGGGAAATGGGGGGCCCGGCGGAGATGGCGGCGTTGGTGGTGCGGCCGGAGAGGGCGGCCTTATTCTCGTGCAAGCCCCGTTTGAAGACATCCATCTTTTCAGTCTTATTGAGGCGATCCGAACGGAGGCGGGGAATCCTGGACCCGGCGGCTCCGGGGGCGACGGCGGGGCGGGCGGTGCCGGGGGCCGACGGGGCCAAGATTACAGTTGGGAAACGCAAGAGAGCTACCAAGAGGATGATACGGAAACTTACCGTAATTCCGACGGAACCACGTCAACCCGGGTCGTGACGACGACCAAAATGCGCAGCGTCTCTCACACCAACCACGGCGGATCCGCGGGTTTGTCGGGATGGGCCGGCAGTTCTGGCTCGACGGGTTCCTCGGGTCCCACGGCAAGAAATGGCGAGCACTTTTACATCATCGACTATGGGGACGGTAAGACCGAGCGGTTCAAACGGCTCTACAACCTCGGACTCAACCCTTACCAAGTCGTCGATGAAACCGGCGATGGGATCTTTGAGCCCGGGGAGCCCGCCGAGGTTCAGCAGATTTCCGTGCGCAGTACCGAGGACATGCCCACCCCACCTCCGGGGAAATCGAATATCCGGATCTGGATTCCCGGAGACCGGTGGCATCGCTCCGACGGCGGTCACCTGGAATTGCCGCGCAGCTTACGCGGCTCCCAGAGTCATCGCTTTGAACAGGCGCTCGGATTCCACGTAACGGATATCTTGCGCCCCAGCGTGAATGAGCCGCTGCATGAATCCATGACCATTGATCCGGCCGCGCGCCTGAACCCCGTCGATCGCGGCTTCTCTGATTTCTCCCAGCGCCAAACGCACCCCGTCCAGTTTCCCGTGCGGTTTAAGCTCGATGCACCGCCCGCGCTGGCGGCGGGGCAACAAGGCCGCATCCGCTTCCACGTTTCCAATATCTCCCAAAAGTCCATCGGCTCCGACTCCGGCGGAAAGCGGGAGGTCGAATTGTTTTTGCAAGATCGCCCCGCGTCCGAGGGGGAGATGACGGTATTCGATCAGGACGGAAACAGCATTTCGCTGCGGGAGGGTCTTTTAAAGGTCATTCGAAATCTGGGGCCCGGCGAAACGCAAGTTTTGGAAGGTTCCATTCTAGTCCCGGACCACTTTGAAGCGCAGACCGCTTACTCCTTCGATGGAACCGGCCGATTGAGCCATTCCACCGGCGACAAAAAGCTGCGCCCCGTTCAATTGGAAGAACACCGCCTTTCCGTGGCGTCTCGTTACGTGCCAAACCCGAACGCCGACATCGCACTTATCGTAAACCACCAAACCACGCCGGAAGAACTCGGGGCCTGGACCCATCTATTGGAGAATCGACTCGGTTTTCACATGGAGAGTTCTTGGAATGTTTCCTATTACGCGAACCTTGACCTCGACGCGGAACGCATCGAAGAACCGCTTTGGAAACTTTCCAACGATTTCGCCGGCGAATCGATCATTCTTTTGAATAACGAAATAAAGTCCTACTCCGGGCGCCGCCTGACACCGTGGAACCATCTCTCCAAAAAAGCCTTTCTCAAATCCATCGGCCAGCAGGAGACGGGCTTTTTGGTCCTCGGCGAGCGCGATACGGAGGATGCCGCCGACCTCCTAACCGCCGCCATGGTCAACACCAACCCGGGAGAGGGTTCCCGCGTTTATTCGAGCGAAGAAGCGCTTATCGCTGGGCTGGAGGTCCAACACCGCACCCAGCTTTCGCCCCACGAGAAAAACCACTTTGGCGAGGATTTCCACCGCGTGCAGGTGGTCGGCAACTACTACTGGTTTGACCCCACCGAAGCCGAGCTCAAAAATCGAGCGAGCGCGCTTAAAAAGCGGCTGGACGCGAAGTGGCCGGAGCGCCGGTACGCCGTCGATCCCGTTTACAAGGCCGAGATGGTCAAGAAGGGCTGGATGCTTCGCAGCAACCGCGTGTACCTGGGGGATATCACCGTGCGCCGACTGCCGGATGCCACCGATCGGGTCGCGACGATGGTCTACGTACCGGAAGCCAAGCTCCACCAACCCAGCTTCATATTGAGTGACGAGAATCTGCGCCACGTTTTGTCCAATCTCCCGACGCACCAAAAACTGGCCGTTTTCGATCGCACCCTCACTCAGATTAGCTCGGGGGAATCGTCCCCGGAGGTCCTCGGCATCGGCGAAGCCATCGTCGATGCGTTGCTCGCCGATATCGTCGAGGATTACGAGCCCGCCTCCCGCGGGGCCCTGTCTCGAGGCACGCACTCCCCTCGCACGATCGCGCGCCTTCACGATTGGCGATTCCAATCGACTCCCGCCCCCGGCTCCGAATCCGAACGCCTGGTCCGGCGGCTTTACGTCCGGGCGCGTCTGGCGGGGCATTACAATTATTCTTTCTTCTCACTCAAACGTATGCCCAAAGCCGCCACCGTGGCCGCACGCCAAGATCTTGATGCGTGGATCCAATCGATTTATTCCAATCGAAAAGACCGAAAAGCTTTCTTAAAACGGGTCAACACCGATTGGGCAGAATTAGAAAAACAAGTCGGTATCCACTACTGGTCGTGGAATTCCGACAAAGACCGGAAACTAAAGACCGCCATCTCCGAGCCCGGCACCAGCCCCCATCGCGTGAGCACCAACGAAATCCTAAAGGGTTCGCTGCTCTTCACGGAGGGCGAATACGCCCAACTCCGTCGACAAGACTTGGAACGCCGAGAGGCCTGGGAGAAACTATTCGATGCCGATCAGGAAGCGAGAAAACGGCTCAAGCTCGATCCGGGGCTTCCGTCGGAAGTTCCCGATTCGCAATTCTAAAGCCGGAACGCGATGACCTTATTTCTAGTTCACAGCTTCTTGACTCCGGCGCCGGAGTCGATCCTCTATTTGTCTTCAGGGAGAACTACCGGAACGAGTCCTTTTTGCTGGCAACGAGCTCGTTTCAAGGGTGGACAAATCAAGCCTCTGTGAGGCGTGTTGGATATCAATCCCAACGATATTTCCTTTTTCATCGAAATCCAGAACGAGTCCATCAGACACTTCCTTGGAGTCCGCACTAGGATTGGCCTTCAGCTCGATATAGAGCGAATCAGTATCTGGGTAATAGCTCAGTTTCATTTTACAAAGTCCCTATCTGGAAAGGCATTATGAATTGTAACTCCATCCGCTAGAACTACCACTCTTATCACCCGACCGCCCAATTCCGGAACTATCCCCCAGTGGCGGATTCTTCCATCAATTTGGCGTTCTGTGCGCAAGGGACTGCCAACAATTTTTTCACACCAGGCCTTCTGGAGGTAGGGCCGTTTTCGCAGGACTTGCTCCTCAAAATACCGAGTCGTTTTCACTCCGCGACTTTTTCAGCCACCCGCAAACCGGTCAATGGCCTGAGGGGAGCACCGCGGCCATCGGATGGGATAGCTCGTATTCAAGAGAACCTATATATTCCGAATAAGAGGCGCTGGAGGGATGTCCCTGTGATTGAATACCGAGTTGGCGGAACATTTGATTTGGACGACGTCATTGAAGTTTACGACGATTCTACTTTAGGTGAGCGAAGGCCGACCTCGGATCGGAATCGCATGCAAAAAATGATGGAGCACGCGAATCTGATTGTGAGCGCGTGGGAGAATGGCAGGTTAGTGGGCATCGCCCGTTCCTTCTCCGATTTTAGCTACACCACTTACATGTCAGATCTTGCCGTCCGCGTGAGTCACCAGAAAATGGGAATTGGCAAAGAGCTGATCAAAAGAACCCAAGAATCTGCTGGCCCGAATGCTACCCTAATTCTCACCGCCGCACCGGCAGCCGAACAATACTACCCCCACCTTGGGTTTGTGCAGGTCCCCCAATGCTGGATACTTCCGGCTCAAGATAAACTGCCTTACTACCGCCGCATTGGCGCCACGCTGAGACAAGACTGGAGGCTCGAATGACGCCAGCCAGTGGGGCATCTAATGTTTGACTACGGGCTCGAGTCCGGTTTCCTCTTACCTGAATAGAGGAGTCCGCCATGAGGTTCATCTTGTGCCTGGCTTGCGTGGGCTGCATTGGCCCGCTCGCTACCGCCGCGACGGTGGGGTGCGTCGGTGTCGTTCATGGAAAATCTCAGCCCAGCTTCCACGAATGGGTTACCGATCCCGGCCGCCAAAAACCATTGCGGCCCTGCAGACGGCGCTCGGCTTTCCGGTAAATCCAAATGCCGCCATTCAAGGCCTTACGTTCTTCTCGCGTTGGCTCGCCGCTAAGTCCTCCGAAAAGGGAAAACGGATTGGCACGCAATGGGCCGAGCGCGACGATCTCGCTCCATCGGCCATTGCCCGGCTGTCCGAGCGCGCATTCGAAAAGCATTTAGATACCTCGATCCCGGATCTTAAGACCGCTTTCCTTTTGGGGGCTTCCCTCGACGTTCCACCGATAGAAACGGCACTGGCCTACCTTCGGCACCTAATGAACTTTGAACTCACGCGCCTTGTTCGCAACGTCAAGCTTGACCCCACCCTCCGGTCTCCCTTCGCACTCGATGGTTTCGTTGCCGGCTCGCTCTTTAGCGAGACTCCGTGGCGAAACGAAGCGATCGAAACGATTGATTTACTCGGTGATGCGGGTAACGAGGGGAGCGCTCGGTGGTTTGACACGGGAGAGGAGACACCAGGCGAGATGGGCCCATTGCCCGCGCTTTCCCCAACTGAACTCGAAGACGCGATGACCGCGCAATTCAGGGAACTGCTCGCCAACGACGGCGCGGGCTTAGTCAAACTGCAGTGCGACCTCACTTTCTTGAACCTAACCACCGAATCCATGCAGCGCCACCTCGTGATGCTATCGAACCCGAAATCCACCGGCTCGACGACCGCGGAACTGATGAAAGACTGGATGGAACGGGGATTTGAACATATCGACCACAAGCGAAGTGGGATTCGATACGCATCGAATGACCAACAGCGCAACGATCTACTGGTTCAGTACCGTCATGAGGATGAACGCGCCGTGATTCCTTTGGAGCTGCGCGAAATGGCTCTCGAACACCCCGAGCAAATCCGCCCGATTTCACTGCTTAGACTCGCCCTGTACGACTTCCAGATGTCGATCTACGAACCTTTCTTGCGTCGTGCGTATTTGGCCGAGTTAGGAATGCTAGCCTCTCCCTAACTCCGGCGCCGGAGTGAATCCGAAATAGGGATTTGAAGCGACTGCAAAATGCGAACATTGCTCGGGCAATGCTCCCGGCAGCCTATTTTGATATATGGAAGATGTGTGCTATATTTTCCATATGAACGTTAGAAAAATCGCCACTAACATTCCCGCCGATCTTCTTGATGAGGCGGTAAAAATGACCGGCCTCAATCAGACTCAAACTTTGATAGAAGGGCTGCGAGAGCTCATCGCTCAACGAAAACGCATGGAACTCCTATCCCTGAGCGGAAAATTGTCCATTGAGATAGATACCGCGAAAACCCGTAAGAGAAAGCGGAGCTAGTACGGAATGCGTGGCACGATGGTTGTCGTGGACACGTCCGTCTTCGTACAGCATTTTCGAGGCAAGAAAGACCTGGTATTTCGAGAATTGCTTACTCACGGACAAATTCTGTTATCACCCTTTGTTCGGTTAGAGCTTTTACAGGGAGTCAGAAAGAATGAGTTCGAGACGCTTCACCGAGTCTTGGGCGGACTAACGACGGTTTCTATTACCGAATCGGTTTTTGGAGAGTCGGAAAGGTTGCTGGTTGCCATGAAAAGCAGTGGCCTGACCCTTGGAGTGGTGGATCTTTTGTTGGCCGCTCATGCCAATATGTTGAAGTGTCCCATCTATTCGCTGGACAAGGCATTTGACGGGCTCGCCAAGCGGCGCCTGGTCGCTGTGCTTTAAAGTTACAGCAACCCTATTCCTTTCAGACTACTCCAAGAGACTTAGTGGTATATAGCCCGCGTGATTTCCAGGGTCCTCGTCGCCTTAACCACCTTCTCTATTTTGGGCTCCCCGGCCTGGTCCGCCACATGCGCCGATATCCTCCTCGCCGACCTCCACCGGCTCCGGGGACTGGACCTTCCGGTCGACGATACCCAACGACTGATGACGGCTTTTCTCGATTTCAAGAGAGAGAACAAGGAAACCTGGCCCAACGAAGTTTTGTTCTTTCGAAGTGCACTGGCCGGGCTACCCGAGCCGGTGGTGACGGCCGCGCGCGCGAATTATGAAGCCCTGGAGAATTCGGCGAAAACGGGTCTCTGGTGGTACGGCTATCGACTGTCCCAACGCCGAGAGGCCGACGCCATTCGTGGGCTTGTCCGAACGCTTGCGGCAAACCGTCAAGGCGCTGACCTTTTCCCGGCGACGTCGCTCAAAAACTCCAGTCGATCGGCCGAAGTTCAAATCGCATTGTCGCAGTTCTTGTCCCATCCGGAAGGTGCGCTGGCGCACGTGTGGGATGGAGAAATACGCATCGACACGGTTAACGGCGGCATTCCCGTGATCGCCTCCGGAATGCATAGCATTCCCGCGTTCCAGAATTTCCTTTGGCGGCGCGTGGAGTACCACCGCCACCGTTCTGACTTGAACCGACAGTTTATCGACGAATACTTAACGGATTTGACCCAAACCCTCGCTCTTCCCGAAGACGGGATCCCCCTCAAAACGCGTAGAGGACAGCTAGAACGACAACGTGCCGAGCATGCCGGCACGCCGATGGAACGTACCTACACCGATGCCTTAGCGCGACTTGCCGTGGAGCATGACGATCCCACTTCGGTTTATTACTGCGAACCCAGCTCCAACCCGGTCCATTGCCAACGCCGCCACCTGGCCGAGATGGGTTTCGAAGTCGATGCCAGGGGCATGATTCCCTTTCTCGTGGGCTTTGGGGATCACCTTGGCATGCACCCGTGGCACAACGAGATTGTTCGGGCGCGGTTTCCCAGAAGCGCCTTCCGGGGACAGGCCTGGAAGCTTTCGGTGGGTGCGGCGACAGCGGGGCTCATGCCAATCGGAGGCAAGACACTCTTTCCCAAGGGGTGGACCCGTGAAACGGTCAAAGACGCCGTGCGGGAAGTCCTTACCTCCAATGAGAGCGTGCTGCAGGGCCGACCCGAAAAGTTCTTCTACGTCGTGGGTCGAGGAAAGAAAGTGCGAATGGCGGTGGGCATTGGACAGGGAAAAGTCGTCACGGCGTTTCCCATCTGGCGCCAAGAGCCTCCAAAAAACCTTCCCGAGGTTTTGAAGGAGTACCATGAAGCTTCACATCGTCTCGGCGACTTTATGGAGAGCATCGAACAAACCCATACGTTTTCCAGGAAATTGACGTTCGATGATGTGCGCGCGGTTTATCTTAATATCAAGGAGGTCCCACCCGGTCTCACCGACGGTGAACTCCTCCAATTACAGGCGCTGCTCAATCCCGCCCAATGGGAACAAAGTGCCCAACCTCAACGCAGCTTCGGTCTCCTGCAGGTCCTGATTTCTGAATGGATGCAGGCCGAGAATGCGTTACGGCAAGTCATCGTCGATTTCTAAAACGCGGCCTACTGACGGATTGAATTAGGACAGTTGCGGAAAATCCCGATATTCACTCCGGCGCCGGAGTCGCGAGCTACGGCGGCGAGAACCGTGAAGGAAAAGCCACAGGAATGCATAGGCTTTTAGCTTGGGAAGACGGGATATTTGGACTACGGGGGTTTACATCAATCGTCAAAGTGGACGGCACGACGACGACATCCAGATCTTCCATGGGAATCGCGCCGAGCAACACTTCTTCTCCCATCACGACCGCCCCTACGAAACCGGTGCGATTCTTAAAGCGAATTCGAATCGGGCCAACGTAGGGGCACAAATGCTTCTTCCCGTCAGCGGTGGTTATCACCTTAGTTTCTGTCGGGGCGCTCAGGTCGTAACCTAGTTGAATAGCCACATTTTCCGGGAGACATAGATGAAGAGCTCCCGTATCAACCAGGCACTCTACTTCCACTTTGCCAGTGCCAGGTCGCGTTGGGTTATCCAGTTCTATTTTTGCGGTAATTAGTCCCACGTTCATCGCCTCACGCTATACCGGGGCTTAAGCAATTTCTAGTCCGAGGAAGGTAGGCGAGGAGCTAGTGAGAAGAGTCCAGACTAAGGACGCTTGCGACGATTTTTGGAATACCCGCTAACTGGCCAGCTTCAAGTCATTCGGTGCGAACCTGCCTTGCGTGGTTATAATGGGGACTATGTCATCTCCTCTTCGGGGTATCGTTTTCGGGCTCGCCGCCGGTGCGTTCTGGGGTTTGAGCTTTCTCATTCCTAAGTCCTATGCCGATCTGACTCCAGGAATCTTGGCGCTGGCGCGCTGTGGGGGATTTGCCCTGCTTTCCATTGCGGCGTTAGTGCAATCGCGCTCCCTCGCAAAACTATGGAATCGCCACTGGAAAATGGCCATCTGGCTTTCCATGACCGGATACAGCGCCTACTTCTATCTTCTGATCTTTGCCATCCGGTGGGCCGGCATCCCGGTCAGCTCACTCATTATTGGGCTACTGCCCATCACGATTAGCCTGGCTAGTCGCGAACGTGTCCGCCATGTGCAACAGTTTCGCGTCTCGATGGCCATCATCGCGCTGGGCATCTTGCTGCTGAATGTCGATGGTATTTCCGCCATTGCCAGTGCCGGCGGAGATCGTAGCACGTTTCTGCTGGGCGTTTTGCTTTCGTTGATTTCGTTGGCCGCTTGGACCTGTTTTTCGGTGCAGAACAGTCGCTACCTAAAAAACAACCCGGACATCAGACCCGCCCGCTGGGCTTCTGTTTTAGGCGTTTACTCGTTTCTGACGATTCTGCCGCTCGTCGCCCTCGACTTCGCCTTGAGCACCGGCCCCACCCGCGTCGACACTACGCTGATTCAGCACGCGATCGTCGCGACGATTGTCTTGGGCTTCGGGTGTTCTTATGTTGCCGGAATTCTCTGGAACACGGCCAGCCGACTCCTGCCCACGAGCCTCACGGGCCAGCTCATTGTCTCGGAAACGGTCTTCGCCCTGCTCTACGGTTATGTTTATGACGGTGTCTATCCCACCGCGATCGAAGCGCTCTCTATCGGCCTCTTAATCGGAGGAGTGACGTTGGGGATACGCGCCTTTTTCGACCGAAGCTAGCACCGACCTACCCAACGGAGTGCCGTTTTTCGTCATTCCGGGAGGAGCCCAGGGCCGTTCCGCGCGCAAATTCCGTCTCAACTAATCTCTAATCTTGTGCTATGTCTCTCTCTTCGGAAAACAATTTGAGAACCGTCGCTCTTCTTATTGTGCTTTTTTGTTGGCCCCTTCATGCCGGTAGATTTGCCCCCGGTGATTTTGCGGAATGGTTGCGACCCTTGAAGCCCAGGCAGTACGAACGGGGGCCTCGGCATGGGGATATTGACGGCTACGCCCTGTGGGACGAGATGGTGGGATCATTGGCCACCGTTCCTCAGTTCTCGGAGCTGGAAGCCCACCTCGCCGAAGTGGCAGACGACCCGATGCTTTATTCGCGGGCGGTATCCGTTTATTTCTTTTGGACGGTTTACTCCTTTCATTGGGAGTGGGCCCGGGAGTATTCGGGAGTACACCATCCTATTCATGCGCGTTTGCGGGCGCTGCTTCTACGGCACTTTAGACATATCAACACCGGCGATCTCGCGCGCATCATCCGACATTTGAAAGATGAAGAGCTCGAACAAAATGGAGATTTTACCGTCGCCGGTTTAGCGGGCACGGAGCTCGTGATTGAGTGCCTAGACAACTTGCCTGCGCCCCGAAGAAACGACCTCTTAGAGGGAAATGGCTTGGCCCTGACTCAACTGGTCCAACACCTCAAGAAAAACTTTATTGAAAGAGAGATCTTGGAAGAGCCCGAGCCGTTAATCGGACGCCGCACGCCCTATGCACTGACTTCGCGCATTAAGGCAACGATTCAAAAAATTCGGTTTGCCCATTTGCAGGATCGAGTTCAGCTAACGGAGGAACTGTTTGATACGGTTCGCTCATGGGGGCTTCCGATTACCCACCTAGGTCTTCCGAGAATGGCCGATACCTATCCCGTAGCTCCGGCGGAGATTAGCGGTCTCGTTTCAGATGCAATGGGTTCTCCCCAGCCAAGCAAATGGGTAGCTACCGCCCTGAAGAACCTCTTGAAACTTACCCAGCACCTCGACTGCCCAAGACACCTCCTGATTATTGCGATCGAGCGCAATCAGGCTCAGGAAACCACGTTCAACCAATTCCGGACCAATTTTCCGAGCGATTGACAGTAGGCAAAAAAGCCTTCTCCTTTCACCGAGATCGAGTATGCGCGGACTCGCAATCGGCAGAATCGAGATTTCATTCTCCGGATCCACGTCAAAAAATTCTCTTTCCATTTTTTCGAATTTGGTCGCGTTTTCCACACTTCCCAAGGAGGGGCTCTCTTGCCGGGCCAATGCCAGGAACCATTTCAGGTCCTCGTCAGTCCAAGGCGGTAAGGCATAAAGGCTACCGGAAAAGATTTGCACCAGGACAACGCAGCAAAGAAAAGGCCATTTCAAGAATTTTCCCCCGAACCTCTCATTCTATCAGACGGGGGTGATGCTTTTTCGCTAGCGGCAACTAATCGGGGCGGTAAAAGAATTCAATTCGCCCTTCGGGGACAAAGACCACCTCGCCCGGGTGCGGGCCGGAACTTAAGCGCAGCAAATGCCCCTGCACAGGAGACGCCGAACGACTTCCTCGAAAGTCACCGCGAATCGCTCCCAATGCGGCGAATCCGATATACGTCCCGTCGACAAAGCCTACCCGATCGGTGGAGTTCCAAAAAACCAGGCGCACGGCTTTGTCCTCGATTACGGCATCCTGGGACGGTCTCACCAAACCGCTTCCGGATCGAAACTCCCATCGCCGCACATCTCCATACCCGTCCACAAAGCCCCGCTCGTGGGTGATTGCATTAATTTTGATTTCCGGAACGGACGGATTCATGTCGACTTTGGGGTCGAAGGCACGCACATCGACCGGCCCAAAAAATACGCAGGGCCGGCCATCTATTTCGATCCACGGCCGCCGTAATGTGGCCCTCACTTCCTCCACGACGTGGGGATGGTCGAGCAAGTGCTGGCGCACACGCGAAAGCACATAAAGCTGTTCCGGCGGCAATTGTTTCAGGTCCCTCTTTGGGACTTCCAATGTCTTTAGGTAGGCCTGTAGCAGCGCGACTTCTACCGGATAGGGAATCGCGTCAACATCTCGTTCCTGTCGAAATCCTCGACCCGTATCGTAGTTGCGAATTCCCCGTTTCACGAAGATCGTATCGGCGGCGTCACCGAGACGTAACCCTTCAGAGGAGGTTCTCGGACGGACGTCCGCGATTAGCGTTTGCAACTCCCCATACGGATCACCCGTTTCCAACCCGAATAAACTCGCCAAACTGCTGATGAGAATATGGCAAAGGCCTTTCGGGCGGGCCACCGAGGCTCGGCTGGGACCAAAATCGAACGCTAGGGGCGGCGCAAAAGGTTGGGCGAAAACGGGAACCCCGATACTTAGCAGAGCGGCTACTCCTGCGATTACGACTATTTTGCGTGAAATCTTTCTTCCCGACTTATTCATCCCAGATCACACGATCCGTCTGTGCCGACCAAACCGATAAGCGGGCCGCGTAGCACGCTTCCACTACATTGCGTTTCACCTTTAAGGTCGGCGTTAGCTCTCCGGTGTCGGGTGACCAAACGTCTTTGACTACCACCAATTTGGCCAGCTGCTCGTGGGGATCAAGTTTTGCGTTTACAGCCTGAACTAAAGCGGTCAAAGCGACTTTCGCCTCCGCTCGCTTTGTCCCAGGTAGCAAGGTGACGAGCGCAATCGGATTGGGGAGATCATTGCCGACCACGCAAACCGACTCTAATAAAAGCGATTCACTCAACCGCGCTTCGATCGGCGCCGGAGCAATATACTTGCCTTTGGTGGTCTTAAAAATCTCTTTCAATCGCCCCGTGATGCGCAGGTAACCGTCAGCGTCGATAGCGCCCAAATCGCCCGTCTTTAAATACGCGCCGTCGAACGATTCCGCACGCCGATCCTCTTGCTTGTAGTAGCCCTGGAAAGAACAAGGGCTATCCACCAAGATTTCCCCACTCTCCGCAATACGTGTTTTCACACCCGGCCAAGGAGTGCCGGCCGTTCCCACCCTGACCCGGTCGCGGTGATTGTAATGAGAGTAAGCGAAGTTTTCCGTTAGCCCATAGGCCTCTTGAATGACGATACCAATGGATTGAAACCAACGGATCAAAGACGGCGGCGTGGGCGCTCCGCCCGTAATGATAATCTTGGCGTGGCGCAACCCCAAGCTGGTTTGGAGTTTGTGCTTAATCAGTGTCGAAACGATCGGAATCTTGAGCAGCAAAGAAAGTTTATTCGGCGGTAACTTGGCTAAAATCCCGGACTGAAACTTCTGCCATAGGCGCGGAACCGCAACAAACACCTCGGGCTGAACGGACTGAATGTTTTTCTGAAAGCTATCGAGTGATTCGACAAACGAAATCACGCCGGCGCAATAAACCGAGGCCGTTTCCACAATGATTCGCTCGGCCACATGGGCCATCGGCAAGTAGGAAAAAAAGCGGGTGGCTTTTTGAACTTTCGCTTCGCGAACGGTTTGCGAACCCGCCACGGCGAATGCCTTAAAGGAATGCATAACTCCTTTGGGTTCTCCGGTGGTTCCGGAAGTATAGATGATTGTCGCCGTCTCCTCGGCCCGGCGCGCGGGTTTGCCCGACAATCCCGGAGTTTTCGCCACGAGCGAATCCCAACTCTCGGATGCGCGGACCGTGTGATACGGAAACGCGATGCACGGCACGCCGGCGGGAACGGCGGATCGGTACGCTTCCAGGTTATCTAGTTTTCCCACGAACGCGAGCTGGCACCCACTGTGCTCCAGGATCGCTTTCACCGAGCTCCCGGCCAAATTCGGATAGAGCGGGACCGAGACGTGTCCGGCCATCCAAATGGCGTAGTCCGCCATGATCCAGTGCGCGCAGTTCTTGGACAAAATCGCGATTGGGCTCCCCGGGGCAAAGCCCTTGGCTTTCAACACGGCCGCCATGGAACGCACTTGCGCCATCATCTGGGCGCGGGTCATTTCGCGATAGCCTTCCCCGGGAAACGGTTGGCGAAGGCAAATCTGGTCAGGGAGCTGCTCTTCCCACTGGTAAAGCATTTCAAGCGGCAGAGTGTGGTCGGACATCGGCGGTTTATAACCCGAACTCTGCCCATCACGCCAGCGGGAGGTGAAGACAACTGTGTAAACCAAATTTGGCGTGAAATTGCCGTCACGTTTCACCGGTGGTGCAGTGACCCGGAACAAAATGCGTTGGAGGGAATCATGCGCAAGTCTCTATTGTCACTTACCATTCTAACTTTGGGCAGCGTAGCCATGGCCAAGCCGGCTCCGGCTCCGGCCGTCGAGCTCGAGCCGCTCCAGGTCACGAAGATCGCCCAAGCGGGAAATTTCATGCCGGGACCCGGACGTCCGGGCAAAACCAAACCCATGACCACCCTGTCGCTTCTAGTGCAAAGCCCGGGCGGCTGCACGGATCCGACGGACTTTGAAGTCAAAGTGAAGCAGGACGGCGGCAAGCAAATCGTCTCCATCCTCCGGGTCACGGAGGATAACTGTAGACGCGCAGCCCGCATCATTGAGTTGGAGCTCGAGAGCCGCGACCTCTTGCTCTCGTCCAAAACGATGGACGGAAAATCCAACCTCGTGGGTCAGAGCAATCCGATCGTGATCGCCAATCCACTCCCGGTGGAAGACAACACGACTCACTAACGAAACGGAGCAACGGACTGGCTGGTCGCTGACCAGTCAGTCCCCCTTAACCTTCCTTCGATCAAACTCTTCCGTATCTCGCGCCGCAGCATTGGCATCAAAAATGTAAAGTCTCCACGCCAGAGGAGATTTTATGAAATCACTAAAACTGTTTCTCGTTACTGCCGCTCTCATTGGGGCGGGCGCTTGCTCATCGACTAAAAGCCCAGTCGCCGCGTCCACCGCGGGTCCCGCGCCCGTGAACAAAGAAGCTTATGCCGACTACGCCGAGGACAAACTCGATAAGTGGGACAAACAAGTCGACAAGCTAGCCGAGCCCGCTCGCGAAAAGCTCGAAACCAATATTGCGGATGCCCGCATCGAGTTGAAAGAGTTGCAAAGCGCATCAGAGAACCAGTGGCGTTCGTATCGCACGCGTCTCGAAAGCGCATTCAATCGGATCGAGACTTCTTACAACCAACTAGCGACCCGCAAATAAGCGGTCGCCATTGAGGAGAACACCATGAAGAAAAACATCTGGATGGGGGTGTTTTTGGTTTTGGCGATGAGTTGCGGCAAAGAGACCCCTCGCGATCCGGCCACCGAGCGGCTCGAAGCCCCAGCCCTGGCGACAGTATCGGAAATCACCACCACCGGCGATCGCGCCACGTTGGTAGGGCGCAGGGTGGAATTCGCACGAGTCCAAGCGCAGGATGTCGTCGGCGATGTGGCATTTTGGATCGGCGATCCGAATCATGCCGTGCCGGCGGTCCTAGGTAGCGAACTGCGTGGTCAAGGCGGAGAAGGCGATGTGAGTATTCGCAAAGGGCGTTTCTACAAAATTACGGGAGTCGTTCGCTTAGTCGAAAACGTAGATCGCAGTGACGCGACTTGGGCGCTTGTCGATGATCGGGAGATGGAAGCGATTTCCGCCGCCCGCATCTACGTAGAAACCGCTACAGTGACACCCGTTCATTGACTGCGGTGTTTTTATCCGGAGACGTGCTGGGGTCGGTGATGAAAATCGATCCCAGCACGGCCCGTTGAAGTTCCCGGCGCTGTTCCTGGGTATAGTGCGGAGACCGGGTCCATTTACCGATGATTTGAATCTTTGGCGAGTGAAGTGCGCCGCGGCTGTTGGGTGGAGTCGGGGTACTCGTAGGTCAGATGTTCCGCCGGTTCAGTTTGCACAAAAAAGGTATATTCAGCTGGAACATTTGTGCGAGCCGGAATGCGTCGCCAATCCTCAATTTTACCGGTTTCGGGATCGGGTTGATTGTTCGCCGGGGGGGAAAAGACAAACCAATCGTCGGCGCTACCGCCAAACCACTGACCGGGAAGGGTTGAGTGTGGCGTTAGCGAGTGAGAAGGCGTTCCAAATTGGCCCTTCGAATTTGTCTTGTCATAGACGTAGCCTTTTAGCTTCGCGTCTTTTCGACGGTAAATCCGATTCGGAAGCAGCAATGGCAGCTTGCCATTGCTATCCCTTTTCACTTCCACCAGTTTACGAACCGTCTTTCCCGAGCTTGTGACCTGATCCGTGAGTTCGACCAAGTAAAGCGGATCCGCGGTGGACTCTACGGAATTCTTTGCGGCGTTAGCCACATCTTGCATGCTTTTTAAGGGCTCGGCGTGGGCCGAAAAAGACAGCAAAACCATCAAAGTGAAAATATGCTTCATGGGTCCGCTCTCACGAGACCGACATCAGGAGTTGGAGCTGACGTTCGGACGGCCACCCCCTCTTCTCCTCTCGTCGGCAAAGTATTGAACCCCACACCGGTTGCGGTTCCTTTTTGCACCTCACAAGGCGCCGGCAGAAACTTCGGCGGAAGCGTCGGGTCGGATAGGGGATCAATTAGAAACTTTCCCGGCCCCTCGCCAATGTCCTTACCATCAAGCACCGTCGCGCTGGAATGGGCTCGACTGAATTTATACGGCACCACCATAGCGCTCACCGTATTATCACTTTGTCCGATCACCAGCTGACACTCGGCGCCTCGCTCCGACCCCACCGCCGGTCGAAAGCTGACGTCGTCTCTAATCACCCATTTCGAAAAATACCGACGTTGGTCCTGCATTTTTGGAAACTCTCGATTCCCGCAATCTTCGAACTCACTAAGAGCGCGGGGACTTCGCTCCGAATCCGATGCCATGCTCTTGTCTTCGACCTTTGGGTGGGTGCGATCGGTTTGAGTAGATCGAGGTCTTCCGATGAATTCATGATTGCCCACATCTTCCCCCACCACCGATGCGTGCAAACCGAGGGTGAAAGCAAGGAGACCGAGTCGGCCCAAGTGCTTCATTTGCGGGCCTCCTTTTTTTCCAGCGCAACGCAATACTCACACCCACGACAAGTCGTACAAAAATCGTCCTTCAACTGCTGAATCAAAGCCTTCGCCTCTTTCGGATCCGATTTGGCCTTCTCGGCGATCCGACTCTGCATTTTCTGGTAGGCTTCAGCCGCGTTGTCGGACTTCTGATATTCGTCGATCACCATGTCTTTGGCGGCTTTTTTGAGATTCGGGTCCTTAGATTCCCCGAGCGCTCCGCGCGCAATAACGTCTCCGATCGGTTTCGGCACGGGTTTTCCCTGATCAAGCGCTTCTTTTCCGGCTTTCACCGCGTCGTAAATGGCGCGATCACTCGGGGAGAGTTTAGTGGGATCGACTTTCGAAAGCGGGTTTCCGAGGCCGCCGCCCCCTTGACCGCCTCCCAATCCACTAGGTCCGGAAACCGCGCCAGTCCCAAGCGAAGCCGGACCCCGATTTGCGCCGGCACTGCCGACCGAACCGGCGCCCACAACATCGGCAGCCCCGGGGAGGGAACGTGAAGGGTTCGCGCTTGCCGAGGCATACCCGTCGGCCGTAGCGACGGAGACGGGTGCCGCCACTCCATTGATAATCGTCGTATTACCGCCGCGATAAGACCGTTGGGAGTTATCCACGCGATTCGAAACGGGGGAGCCGCCGGGTAGAGTGGCGGCGGTTTTTGCCGACGGAGGTTGCTGACCGAACGGGTTCTTGCCACTGTTCAAGGCGGATGCCGCACCGGGCGTCTTGATATTCACCGTGGCATCCACGGTGACTTTGCCCGACCCAGCATTTTGAACTGGGTTGAGGATCGGAACGCCGTTAGCGCTTGCCGGAGCGCGCGCCGTGTTTTCCATTCCGACACCGCTTTTTTCACCCAACGCCAGATTCGCGGACCGATTGCACCAACCCGGTACCGCCGCGACAATCCTGGGCGCCAGGGGATCGACTAGACGGAAACCCTCGATCGGTCCAAGCCGACCGGCGCGACGCCCGTCCCGGTCCACGCGCTCGATTTGAAAGACGGAAATTTCGGGATTAGTGAGTAGCGCGAACGGCAGGGTCTTGGGCTCCCGCTTGCGGTAGTCGCGTAAAAAAGCTTCGAGTAACGGCGTGGGTAAACGCGAAGCCGAATCGTGCGGCACCACGAGCAGGTACGTCTCTTTCACGGATCGTACCGGCACTAGGGTCAGTGTAATCCCGGTATAGCGCCCATCGCGCTCAACCGAGAAAACGCTCGCCCCGTCGAGAATCGGAGTCCAGCGATCGACGAGGAGGGCATCGCGCGCGCTGCAGGCGTCGGTATTGGCTTCGTGCAATTGTCGCAAAAGCCAAATCGCATGCAGAGGGTGAGAAATGCGCTCGAACCGGTACGTAGGTTTCGAGGGGGCCGAATATTGAAAGGCCATCGGTTTGCGCGCCTTCAAAAGTCGCTCGTTGACTCCCCCGACTTGGGAACGCAGTTTGCGCAGCTGCTCGAGCGCCGCATCAAACTCACGGGAGAAATCACCGCGGGGTGAAGCATAGCTTTGAATGGCCTCGCGGTAGGTGCGCGCCCGATTCGCGTCCGTGAAAAGGCGATCCACTTCCCGGGACGATTGGGTAAACGCCCCCAAATCGCTTAGCGAAGCGGCTGATACCCGCCCCGCCGCGCCCATAGCGGCGCTCAGGAGAAGGCAGGAAATAATGCGCAATGACGTAAAGGTGCCCATGGTCTCAAAGACCTATCGGCACTTTCTGGCAAATTCCTGAGCGATATTAAGGGGCTTAGACTAACCGCACTGTCCGTTGGTGAAGTCCATATCGACCGCTTCGCCGTCTATCGTGCAGGCTAACGAAGAGTCGGAGGTCGGCGCGGAAGTCAGGCTGCTTCCCGTATCCGCAGTGATTTCCTTTGGGACGGTGATGCCACTGCAGACTTTTTGCGATCCATCGGCGGCACCACACGCCAGGGCCTGGCCGTTCAGCGAACCGTACGTGATCGTGCTGGTCATGCTTTTGAACGTCATGCAGAAGCTCACGGTCAAATTGGTGCCATCATCCGTGCAGGTCGGCGCCACCATGGTGCCTTCCAATTTCATATCCTTCATCACGATCTTATCGCTTCCGCAGGCCACTTCGATCGTCTTGCCCGTCCCATCACAGGTGATGTTGCAATCCGCGCGACTCGCGCTTTCGGTACATTCCACGGCCGTCGTGCCATCGCTGCCTTCCAGCTCCGTCCCACTGCAGCCATTGCTCGTGAACATCCCGCACGTGAAACCCGTGGCGGTGCGATTGGCCGCTAAGCGTGCGGCGGCCAGACTCTTTTCTAGACGCACCTGGGTCGCGGCCTTCGCGAAACTACGGGCCGAGTCATTTGAGAAGACGGATGCGAGCGCGTTGGCTGCCTTCGCGGCGTCGCCCCCCTTCGAGTTGCAGGCGGCTAAACATAAAATGATGAGTGCAAAGGCAGTGGATCGAAGCATTGTCATTCCCCCAGTTTAGTAAACGATAACGTCGATAGAAGAGGGGTTCAACTGGCTTCGTCGATACTGAGCGTCAACCCACCCGCACGTAGCGGGTGGGTTGCGTCGTAAATGAAATCAGCGGCTAGTCTTTTTCGGGAAGGTTTTCTCCGAAGCCCTCAAAAACCAGGGCTAAGACCTTGTGGCTTTCGGGTGCGGTCGGATACGGGTACTTCTGAGCGTCCGAAACCTGCTCGCTGCCCTTGATCGCTTTAATCACACTCACAAGTCCCAGCTCCCTTTCCTTATCGTACTGGCGGGTATTGCTCAGGGACTTCGTAATGGATCCGCTCCACGCCACGTCGCCTTCTTTTAGATCGTAAACCAAAAGTGACGCGGTGAGATCGCGGCGAGCCGTGGTCACGACTTTTTCACTGCCTTCGATGGTCTTGCCGTTGCGATCCTGATTCGCGGTTTCATTGCGATCGTGGTTCACTTCGTCGTTTTCCACGCGCGCGAACGTAATGTAGCGCGTATCCGCCACCTTAGATTTCAACGTATTGAGCGATTTGTCGCTGAGTAGTCCCGACGTCTGCAGTTCGGCCAACATCTGTTGGTACTGACTCGGACCGACTTTGTTGATGACCGTTCCCACCGGCAGCACCGTCAATTCCTTACGCTCTTCGAGCAACGCCGTACGCAAGAGATTCGAGTACGTGCTGCGTTTGCCTTCGTCCAGTGTTTCGGTCGCCGCGGCCACGCCGCCGACCGCAATCTTCCCATTCAACAACGCGGGATGCGTGAACGTCGCACTCTGTTTCAAACCCGCGACTTTGGTAGCGCACCCGGCGATCACCGCCAAAAATAGGACCCCTGAGAAAACTTTCTTCATTGATTTGCCTCTCGTGTTTAAAAAACCTCAGGGGAAACGGTAATCGGTCCAGCTCCGTTTTCCAACCGATTTTGTACTTTTGTCAAAATATGAAAGTTCAGGAAGAAGAAAAGACGGAGGGATTGCTTGAAACTATTAATATAATAAATTCAATTATTTAACTAGATAACAAGAAAAAGGTATTGCCTTTGTTTTCGGGTTTTGATTACCGTTAATTCATGGGTTGGGTCTAGTCTTTGGGTTTTGGGTGAAACGCAAAGCCGGAAGTTTTAGCTTCCGGCTTTTGCTTTGCGGTGTGAAAATTCCCACTCCGGCGCAACCTTTTTCCAATACATTTCGCCCACCGTTTCTCGCGACAACTCTAGATCGTGTTTTTGCAGTTCCCGTTTGATCGCCCAAAGAAAATCTTCCTGGCCCACTTGAGTTTGAGCGTTCGCCGCCGCCCGCCCGGCCGCCAAGCGAATGCAGTTTTTGATGCTGCCCCCCGTGAGACCAAATTCGCTCAAGTGCGCGAAGCAGACGTTTTCCGCCAACGGCAACTCCGCCGGCACGTTTCGCTCCCAAATGCGTTGGCGCTGTTCCGTCACCGGCGCCCCGAACGTTAGCGTGTAACTGAAGCGCCGCAGGAAAGCCGGATCCATGTGGTTGAAGTGGTTGGTACTGAGTAACAAGATGCCGTTAAATCGCTCCATTTCCTGAAGCAGGTAATTCACCTCCATATTGGCGTACCGGTCTTGCGCATTTTTCACGTCCGATCGACTGCCGAAAATCGCGTCCGCCTCGTCGAAAAGCAGGATTCCCCTCACCCCCTCCGCCGCGCGGAACACCGCCTTGAGATTTTTCTCCGTCTCCCCCACCCACTTGCTAACCAGAGCCGAAAGATCTACCTGGTAGAGCGGCATTTGCAGTTCGGCGGCTAAAACTTCCGCCGCCATCGTCTTGCCCGTTCCGCTGGCGCCGTGGAAAAGCACGGTGACACCGTGGCCGCGGCTATGGCGTTTGCGAAAACCCCAGGTATCCTCGCAAAACTTTTTGCTCCGAATGTAGGAAAGCGCCTCGTCGAACTTCAGCTGGGTCAGGGGCCCTAGAACCAGATCGTCGATCGCGTAGGTCGGTTTGAGTTTGCGGGCATGGCGCAACAGCTCGCCATCGGCTTGCGCCTCCGAGCCGGCCTCACTCAGGTTTTCTCCGAAGAGAAAGGTACCCTTGCCGTAAAACGAAGGGAGCTCCAACCGTGCGCTCGTCGCGGGCAGCAGAAAGACAAACTGCTGGCTGGGATAGGTCTTCAAAAAGCGTTTGATGGAAGTCGCCATTTCGGTCCCACAATGAAGGGCATCTACTACGACGAGCTTGGGGGATCCTGGCCGCCACTCCATACGGAGATCTTCGCTTCGCGATTCCTCCAGAAGCACCCATTGGGCCGTGGCGTCCCAACCCCGTACGGCTTCGAAAAGCGACTGACTGGCGCTCGGATCGCCCCCCTCCAGAACGACCCAGCGAGCCCCGCTAGATAATGCTTGCTGGATAGAATGAAATGGCGCGACCAACACGTCCTCCCGCTCTTACGTAGAGCAAAAGCGGTGCCGGCCAACTTAGGCTGGGAGCGCCTTCGATTGATTCAAGGGTGAATCAGTCTGTCTCGCCCATGAATCGTCCGGGCGCCCTAATGTAACGCGTCTTCCCGCAGCGTCGTGATACGGTGACGCTTCAGTCGACGGTAAAGCGTTGGACGCGAAACCTTCAACTGCCGCGCCATCTCGTCCAAAGTGCCCTGGTACTGGGCAATGCACTTTTGGAGGATGCGGCGTTCGTAGGCGTCCAAATACGACTCCAATCCGAGATCCAAAACCCGACGAAAATCATCAAAACTCGTTTCATCGAGATCGGTGTCTAGGCCAATTTCGGCGACCGGAACGGGGCTGAGGTAGCTCGGTGGCACATGCTCGATTTCAATCGAATCCGAACCGCGCGAGCGGAGGCAGAGGTACTCCACCGTATCCTGGAATTCCCGCACATTGCCCTCTTCCCAGCGCTGTTCGCGCAGCAGAGTCAGCACTTCCGGGTTATACGGCTTAGTGAAACCGGCAAATTTCTCGATGAAATGTTCTAGCAAGAGGGGGATATCGTTCGGGCGTTCTCGCAGCGGCGGGATCTGCACGACAACCTGCGAAATACGCGAATAGAGATCTTTGCGGAACTTGCCCTCTTCCACCATCTTCTTCAGGTTCCGATTGGTGGCGGCGATGATGCGCACGTCAGCCTTACGTTTTACGTCGTCCCCCAAGCGGTAATACTCCATGGAGTCGAGGAAGGTGAGAAACATGGCCTGCGTTTCCGGCGGCATCTCTCCAATTTCGTCAAGGAAGAGATCTCCCCCACGCGCCAGTTCTACCAGCCCGCGCTTGTCCGAAATGGCACCCGTGAACGCACCCTTCTTATGTCCAAAAAGCTGATCCTGAAATTGCTCGGTGTTTAAGCAAGCGCAGTTGAGTTGTTCGAACGGTCGCATCTGGCCGGTGATTTGGCTCACGACCTCATTGGAATACCGCGCAAAAGGCGTCTTCCCGACGCCGGTCTCACCGTTGAGGAGCACTCGCAACGTCGCGGCCTCTTCGACCATTTTCTTGGCGCGCAACACACCCGGATCTTTACCCACAATCTGCTGATCGGCGGCCGACTTTTCAAACGCGCGCTGGTAAACGCGACTCTTCATGGCTCCCGAGAAGACTTTGTCGATCTTCATTTCCAGGGTTTCACGGTCGAAAGGTTTTTCCAAGTAGTCGTCGGCGCCGAGCTTGATGCAACGAACGACGGTGGGGACTTCGCGGTACCCGGAAACCACGAGGGCGGGTCGCTCGGGGTAGCGTTTTTTGAATATCGTGAGGAATTCAATTCCATCATGATCGGCGGCCTGCAGATTGATATCCATCATCGCGCCATCGATTTCTTCCGAGTCTAAAATCTGCAGCGCCCGCGCAAAGGAACTCGCCAGAAAAAGTTTGTACTTGGAACCGATCGCAATCTGGATGGCTTCCAAGGCAACGACTTCATCATCCAGAATCAACAGGGACTTGCTCACGTTTTCACTCTCTTCGTCAGGGTTAAAAAGCGGCGGCACCGTATCAGTTCTGAGACAAAAAGGGAAGGTGCCGTCGTATCCTAACGAAGATTCGCCTGTATTATCATAAAGTTGAAATGATCCACCCGGGGCCATCACCGCTCCAGACCATCAAAACGATCGGGGGGCGGCGAGACGACTTTCGCCAGGGTCTCCGGTCTGGCCGGATCGGTGGAATCACGGTGACCCGTATCGAGGACCGGAATCGGTGCGGTGGTCGTCGCACCCTCTCGGAAGAAGCAGGCGGTCTTTTCGATCGCCTCACCTTCCGGAGGCGGACATTCCGAAAACACACAATGTTCGAAACGTACGTGGCGAAGGTTTGCCCCGCGAAAATCGACCGCTTGAAAATAAACATGGCGGAACGTGACGTGCGTCAGTTCCGAGTACTCAAAAGTGACGTCAACCCATCGGCCGCCCTCAAAGACGCAGGCGAGTAAGCTGACGCCGGACGCGCGCGCGCCGGTGAGCTGTAAAGAAGTCGTCGTCTCTTCCAAAAAATAGCCGGGCCCAAATACTCGATCGGCGACGACGCCGTACGGTCGCTCGACCTCAATGGTTTCGGCAACGCTCTCCCACTTCAATCGACGATCACTGGATTCCATCGCGTGCATCAAAACCTCCTATGCTCGAACCAAGGTCGTTTCATGAAGCGGGCAGGCGCTCGCCACTCGAGTCCGCACGGCCGCCACGAGATAGGCCCCTTCGCTCGACTTATCGTGCGCGCCCTTCCACTCAATGCGATCGCCGGGAAACCCCAGCCACTCACGCGTCTCTAAGCAAAATGTATCCGAGCCCACTGACCGCTTGCTCAATCGGGCGGTCAACGACTGTCGGTGCTTGTCCGCGCTCTTGCCCGCGGCCACGACCGTTTCCATCCGCCCCTGCGCCGTCTTCCAACGCGAACGGGTTTCGAAGCTTGCCCCCTTCAAGAAACCGAGATCCTCATAGAGCGTCGGGGCTCCGATTTCTTGTTTGGAAGACCTCCCCTCCTGGGAATCAAAGCCCATCACCTCGGCGGCCTGAAAGAGATCGCCCGTGGTGCGCTTGGCGCACGCGGCGGTATAAATCGGTTTGTCGACGGAAACCTTCTCTCGGTAGGCGCCCATTCCGATGAAGACGAGTTCACCTGCGGTAGAGTTTTCTACGAAATGAAAGCCGTAGTCCGCACTCATCTGCTGCAAGTGCTGGAAATAAGATCGGCCGCCCAGATCCAGGCCCGGAAGATCGTGGGAGAGCTTGCCCAGAAACTTGGCCCGCAAACCGACGATACCGGCCACGCCATTCAAAAAGTCTTGTAGCCGCTGGCCCTTCACGAACTCACTCTCGTAGGTCCGTTCGAGGAGGTCCGTCCGATCGCGATACTCAATCTCCACAAGATTGAGTCCCTCCGTTTTAGCCGAGTAGATACCGCCCTTAAAAAGGGCTTTCCCGCCGCATTTAAAGGACAGCCCGGAAGGGAGATTTGCCAGACCGAGCTCCATCCGATCTTTCGCGGACAGGGCGAAGCGCACCTGTAGCCGTGATGCGGAGTCCAATGATTGGGACCATTCCAATTCCGTAAGTGCCTTCAACCAGGGCGAGTCGCAATCCAGTTCAAATGGTTTCATGCCACCCTCCGATCTTCCGTCCCTTTGCCGTCAATCACTACCGACATGCCCATCTTTCGGGCGCGGGCGCTGAGCTGGATCACTCGGCGGGAGTCCGCTTGGATCAGCCCGCGTCCCGGGGCAACGAAATAGGTCATGAGATTGAAGGTCCCCCGGTACCCGATCCGACCGAGCGCCTCGACCACCTCCAGGCTGTCTGGCTCGCAACCGGGCATCAGAAGATGACGCACCACGATCCCGCGCTGAAGCTTGCCCGAATTCCAGCGCTCTTGGCCGTGTGTCTTCATTAGAGTGCGAATGGAACCGAGCGCCATTTCGCCGTAGTTCTCGGGCAAGCCTACCCGCCGCGCGACTTCGGCACTCCACACTTTAAAATCAGGAACCAGCACATCGCCCAAGTCGGCCATGCGCGCAGAAAAGGAAGGCGACTCATAACCGGAGACTTTTAGAACCAAAGGAATGTCTCGGCCCATTCCCGCTTTGAGGATCGCCAGTGCGGGTTCCACCCGCGCCCAAAAATGCGTAGGGGAAATGAGCGCAATATTGTGAGCCCCTTCCGCGAGCAAGCCCGCCACGCGGTTCAGCCATTCATCTACTTCCAGGTCTTCCCCCAGTTTCAAGACCGATGTTTCCGGCGTGTAACAAAAGTTGCAGGTCAGGTGGCAACCCGAAAAGACGATCATTCCCGAACGATCGTTTCCCCAGACAATGGCCTCCTCTCCCCGATGAATGCCCGTTTTCAAAACCCGCACTTTCATTCCTCCCCACCTCGGCAGTCCGCGAGTAGCGGCCGCACCTCATCCCAAAGATCGGTCACGACGATATCGCCTTGCGCCGTGATAAAAATTCGAGTCAGAGGAGGGGTGGTGCCCTCCCGCTCCTCCGACTCGGTCGTGAGACTATCGACTGGCCTCACGGATCGCTCCCGGCCGTTGTCTCTACTGAAGATTGCTCTTCCGCAGAGAAATAGCTGTCCTTGCGCTGCTTGGACGAGAGAGTTCCCAGCCGCGCTTCGAACGGAGCGGTCAAAGCATCACATTCCGCACCCACCGTGCCTTGCACGTCGAGTTTGACTTCCCCATCGGCGCTAATCGTAAAACGGATTTTCTTCACCATTGACTCACCACCATTTCGATTTGGCCTTCTTTCTCTTCCATCTGAACTTCGTACCCTTGCTCCGCGGCCGCGCGCAGAATCGAGGCGCGGGCGTACTCGCGCTTCACATCGGCGGTGAACCCTTCCTGCGTCAGGCCCGACACCCTTGGCATGAGCTCCCAATCACCGACGAGGTTGTAGTTTCCGGCTTCGTCCTTCACGAAACCAATGTCGTAGTGGGAGTCGGTAAGCACCTTGAACTCGGCCGGCAGCGTGTCACCCATATAGCCGCGCACCACCGTGCCCGCTTGCCCTTCCACCACGGTGTAGCCTAGCTTCTTGAGCGCCGCCTCAAGGTCGATGCGATTGCGGATCTGTGTTTTCACCTGGGAAAAGTGGGACAAGCTAACCTCCGATTCTGCCAAGAACGCGGCTGGCCCAAATCGGCGCGTTCTTCTGGGGCTTGAACCTTTTTCGGGTCCACCACTTCCACGCGGTACGGCACCGGCACCAAGCGGTTCGCATTGCGTAGAAATTCCTGCTTTGTCTCCCCCGTCGCCGGATCGGCGAGACGGACCCAGATTGTTCGAGACGCTTGCTCATCTCCCAACCGAAACTGGGATACCGTTCCGGTACCCCGCGGGCCCAAGCCGCGTCCGACGCGAACGCGGACGGCCCCAAAGTAAACGCGGGCCAACCGCTGGATGGACGGCAACGTTCCGCGCACCTCCACAATCGCAAGCCGAACCCGATAGAGTTCTGCCCGCTGAGCCTCCGCCAGCGACGCGGTTTCAAATCCTAGGCGCTCAAGCTCCAGACGCTGGATGGGGAGCGAAGCGGTAGACGCCACCAGATCGTAAGCCGAAAGATAAGAGAAGAAGGCCACCCGATCGGCAAATTCGTCTAAAAGGGCGGGCAGGGGGTGCGCCTGCTTTTCCCCGATGCGCAGGTCCGATTTAAAGAAATCGGGGAGCGCCGAGGACGGGAGGTAACGCTTACCCATTTCGCCCTCCCGCGACCTGAAGATCGAAACACTCCCCCGCGGTGCGCCGCAGTTCGGAAGCGAAGATCCCCTCCGCCCCAACTCGCCAATGGGCTAACCCACAGGCCCGAGCGGAAATCGCATTTCCCACCGTCGCTCGACCGAAGGGCGCGGGCTGAACGGCCTTTTCCAGATCGGGTACCGAAACCGCGCCGCTGGCGATCGCCATCAGCGGCGTGCGCTTGAATCGGCGTACGCAAACCGCGTAGGCGAGGGGCACCTCGGCGCGTAACCATTCGTGCGCCGTCTCCAAGATCCTTTGCTCCTCGTCACCGGAGCCGCGCTGGTTGATTTCAAGCAGCAGGTAGAAAATCACCCCGGTATCGGAAAGCGCATATTCCGCGGTGCGAACGTTCGGGCAGACGCCGGGTAAGCGATCACAGAGTTCGGCCGGACGGAATTCGATGGGGGCTTTGGTTTGGGTGATCGACCGCACGGTCGCGTAGAATCGTCGAAGGTAGTCGGAAGCTGTCTCGCGCGGCAGGTAACCGCGCAGGGCGGCAACCGGGCGAGCGGCGTTTAACATCCGGGGGAACTCGTTAGCAAAGACGGCGTCCTTTGGGACCCAATCCATTCCCGAGTGAACCACACCGGAATAGGTTTCCACGCGAGCGCCACCGGAATAACCGCGCATCCATTTTTCGGCACCGGGCAAAACTAAACTATGGTGCAGTCCGTTGTAGAAGAACAAGCCTTCGAAAGCCTCCGGATCGGCGTCGCGGCGTCGAAGCAACTCCTCGGCCCCGCGGTGTAACTCGCGGGTCTGCTCATCGGGAAAGCGCAACACAATTCGCTCCGGTGGGCGCGCGAACGCCTCGGGCAGGTGGATGCTTTCCCACGGTTCGCCCGCCAAGATCCCTAGGCGTGTTTCCCCTTCCCGCTTTTGCAGTTCCGCCCACGCCACATTCACAAGAAAAATTCCTAACACCGGGCGGTTGAACTCTAGATCGATCGAATGAGTGTTCGGTGGCAACCGGAAGGTCAACGTTCCGGCCCGACTCATCGCATCGGTCGTGTCGGCAATCAGCGGTGCCGAGTGGCTTTTTAAGTGCGCACGTTGCCCTTCAACGGTGGGGCGAAATGCGACGCGAAGCCGTTCGACCGCGTCCGCGCATTGGAAACTCAAGCGGACTCGGTTTTGTTCGACGTGGGCTTCAAAATGGGAAATCGGTTCCACCCGGGTGTCTTCCGAAAGTACAAGGTGTACGTCTCCGTTCTCGGCCACAAATTTCAATGCGGTTCCTGCCGGCAAGACGGCGCTGGTTTTGAGCTTGGCCGAAGGTTCCAGAGCCACCCACCCGGCCGGGAGCTGCGCCGACTGGGCCTCGATTCCAACGAGGGAGGGAAGCGAATCGATCAGCGACCCAACCATTTGCTTCTGACGCGCTTCAATGGCGACGAGGCTGTCCTGCAAAGAGTCGGCGAAGAGTCGGATCGGATCCGAGGGTGAGAGACCTTCCCAAGCGGGAAAGTGTTTCTCAAAACTCTTTCGCAGGATCTCACGCATGGAATCGCACCTTCACCATTCCGTTTTTGCCACCGTTGCGGACCCCGTATTGAATCCGCAACTCAATCCCGTCCGACTCCGGTTGCGGGACCACCTCGACCTCCGAGACCCGCACTCGCGTTTCACTGCGGGCGATCGCCTCTTTCACTTCGTTTTGCAAATCGAGGACCAGGCCCTGGCTCAAAGGCCGAAACAAATAGCGATACAAATCCGAACCAAAAGCGGGCTCGGAAACCCGCTCTCCACGCCGAGTGAGAAGGATCGCGCGAATGGAATGCTTGATTTGCTCGTCCATCGAAGCCGCCCGCAGAACGAGTAGGCCTTGCGAAGTATCAAGAATGAAACCCGTCGCACTTTTCACTTTTGACTTCCCTCCTCTTCGGCACCGGCGATGAGGTCGAGATCCAGTACCGCACTGGTAGGTTCCCCTTTGGGGTCGAAACGTTTGGCGGAGAAGCAGTAACTGCGAACATACCCCTGGAAGGTCAACGCCCCCATCTTGAATTCCACCGGAGAGACGGACGCGGTCGTCTCGTAAATTTTTGGCAAATCGATCAGAAACTCCCGTGCCTGCTTGAGCGCCTCCGCGCCCTTGGGAACATCCTGGTCGAGCAGAAGTTGCAGCTTCAGTACGGCCGCCCCACCGCTCCGGAAGGCGACCAATGGTGCGGACTGGGCCAGTCGCGGTTCCAAAACGAAATCAAAGTTTCGACTCAATTCGTATCCCGACGGATTGACGGCCAGAACGATCTCTTTGCCCGATTCGAGGTTTTTTAATTTTGCTTTGGTCACTTCCACGGCGTCCCCCTTAGGTCGTAATGCCTTCATGCGCGAACTCGATATATTCCACTGATAAATCCGCACTCTCCCGACTGAGCGAAGGCCCTAGCCAACGGCAGGGCCAAGCGTTCACCACCCGCCAACTGCGCACGGCATTTTTCTGCGAATCCAAGAGTTGAATGGTCAGAGTTTGGCGTTTGAGCGGCTTGCTGTAGTCGCACACCTCCAAAAACCAGTCGAAGAGCCCCTTCTTTCCCCCTTTGCCACTGATGCTGCCTTTGCTGAAGAGTAGCTTGTTCACCTTAGGCACCCCGCGTACCGCGTGCGGTGCGCTGCCCCGGCCACCCTCGGTTAAGTAAACGACCTCAATCTCCGACTCCAATCCGTCGCAACTCTGAAACACCGCTTCGTCATATTCCGCCATGACCACTTTGAAGTACGCGCTTAAGCCATCTTTAGACTCTTTTGCTGACATCCGTTCCTCCTAGGCGACAAAACTCATCGAAAATTTTTCCAAAGAGTGGGGCAAGGTGTACTGCAGCCCCACTTGGAGCCGTTCTTCGCCCGCTTGCTCGACGATACGCACAGAAGTCGCAAAGGGCTCCTGAAGGTCCCGATGGAACATTGGACGCACCGACCGCAGAAAACCTTGCAGGCGATTTTCCACCGCGACCGGCAACTCCGGACCCGCGGCCTCCAAAACGAAAGGTTCGCAAATTTCCTCGGCCGCGTGCTGCAGCTTCACGCTGCTGCGGCGTAAGGGAATCCATCGCGTGCGCCAGTCCGCCGAGTCAGCGAGCGTATACCCGCCCCAGACCCGCACCTGACCTAAGTGATTGAGGAAAGTATTGATACGCGCTTCCAAGAGAGTTGCGCGCGCGGTGCCCGAGATGTCTCGAATCGGTGTCAGCCCCCCGCCGATCAAACAGTCACCGGCGATCTCTTGAATGCCGACTTCCTGATCCGCGCGCTGAATCCAAGCGGCGACGCCGATCGACGGCGGAACCGCCTGCGCGCCGTGAAGCAACCAAGGATGAAAAACGGCCGCATCGGCGCAGAATAGACTTTGAACCAGCTTCGCCGCGGCCGTCTCGTCACAGGCTTTAGGGAGATCGACCAGAAAGAGCATGTCCGAAACGCCGGCGACCAAATCTAAAACCGCGGCTAAAAATAGCGGGTATTCCGCGGCACTGAGCAACTCCGTCGCCTGCGGAATGCATAGCAAGTCGGCCCGCTCGGCCCATTCGCGGATCCGTTGAATCCCGGAGCGGCGCGAGATGCCGCGGTCGGATCCAATCATCGCCCGCAAGCGGCCCTCGGTCTTTGGGAAAGGCAATAGCAAGACATGAGCGGAAGTGCCTCCGGCGACGAAGAAGACTTCGATCTGCCGCCAGGCCTCCCCATCCCCCTCATGACCGGAGGGATCACGCAGACGCTCCACCTGCTCCAGCGAACGCAACTCCCGGTGAACGGGTTGCGAGACGCCCTTCAGGAATAAGACGAAGAGCGGAACGCCGGAGCGTCCGTGGACCAAGCTCACGCGGGGAATCCCCCGCGCGGGCCCAGAAGAGGAGAGTCGGTCGCGATCCCAACCAGTCAATCGCATCGTTACACCATCTTGATGTCGCCGATGCTGAGCACGGCCGTTTCCAATAGAATCGAGTTGCCGTTCGAGTCCTTAGAAAGTTCGGGACCGTACCAGGCCTTGATCCAGGCACCATCGAAGTCGAATTGCGCCACTTGCTTTTGCTCATTATTGAGCAGGCGAATGGAGCCGGTTCGCGGCTTAGCCAAATTGCCCTTCGCTTTGACTTCCTGGAGCCAGTCGTGGAGACTTTTGTCTCCACTGAAACGGCGCGACAATGTAATATCGCGCGCATTCGTGCTTCCCGGCGTGTTCACAGTATGTTTGCCGTGCTCATCTTTCGCCGGAATATCTTCCACCTCAACTCCAATTCCGCTGACGCGGGTGAAGCTGTCGGCTTTCAGATTGTCTATCTTCACTTCATAGGTTGATACCGTGAGGTATTCCTGTCCTGCCATTTGTCACTCCTTAGTTAGAGGGTTCATTCTCCAGCTGTTGCTGGATATTGATCTGGATGAACTCCGCCGGTTTGACCGGAGCAATCCCGATTTCAATCGTCACGATCCCGAGGTCGATGTTCTCGGGCGGGTTTGTCGTCGCATCGCACCGCACATAGAACGCTTCCTCGGGGGTTTTTCCCTTCAGGGCGCCCTGCATGAATAGCGTCTTGAGGTATGCGCGGATATTGCGGGCCACCGCGCCCCAGAGTTGTTCGTTGTTTGGTTCGAAAACCACCCATTCCGACCCCTTGGTGATGCTTTGCTTGGCGACCTGGAACAAGCGGCGCACGTTCAGGTATTTCCACTCCGGATCCGCACTCAAGGTCCGGGCGCCGTAGATCCGAATGCCCATATCGTCGAAGTCGCGAATCAGGTTGATTCCACGCGGGTTGAGTAGCGACTGCTCCGACCGCGTGAGCGAATACTTCAGTCCCAGCGCGCCGCGAATCGTTTCGTTGGCCGCCGCCTTGTGCACTCCGCGATCCGAGTCGACGCGGGCAATTACGCCCATCACGTGCCCCGAAGGCGGTACACAAGTGACCTTCTTCGTCGACTCGTCGAAGACCTGGATCCACGGCCAGTACAGCGCACTGTCCTTGCTGTCGCCGATCCGTGGAAACTCGTGCAGCTGCACTTCGCCCAATTCGGCGATGCCGTCTAGCACGGCCATCCGATCGCCGCATTCCGAAGCGTGGTCGGAAAGCAGTTGGTGAACGGTCGCCGACGTCATCCCCGGCGCGGCCACCAAAGAAATCTCTTCGATTCCCTTGAAAGCATTCAGACCCGTGCGATGCGCGGGGCCCTTGTCCTCGCCTTTGATGCGCGCGGCGACGTCTTCTTCCGTCTGCCCCTCCACCTTCGGCCCGAGATTATTGATGAAGGCTTTGGAGCCGCCGTTCAAAAAGAACCCGTACACGGCGTGCGCCAGAAAGCCACCCTCGGCGACGCCGCCGAAAAGCTTCTGGTATTGCGCCCAGCTTGTTACTAAGGTGGCCTGCTCCACCGGACCTGCAGACGTCTGGCCGATGAACGCCGCCGTCGAACTCCCGACTGATTCAATCGGTTTATTCCCACTCGAAACGATATTCGAATAGACACCAGGGGCTTGATAGGTACTCAAGTGACACTCCTCTCGCGATTGCGATATTCAATGACCCTTTGCTTCACTAAAGACTCTCGATTCAAGACGCCACCACTATGGTAAAGCGCCGTGTAGTGAAGCCCGAACGAGACGGGATCTCTCCCTCCCGCGATTTCCGCCTCTTCCGGAGGTCGGATAACGAAGACGGCTTTTTCCCGCCGCAAAATTTCATAAAGTCCGGCGGGCGCTTTCAGCGCCTCGGGCACAAAGGGATCCGCCGCGCGGTGGTCAAAGAAGTACGCCAGCAACCGATCCCAGGTTTCTAGCCGCGAAATCATGGCGGAGGCATTCGCGCGAAGCGCGTACTTTAGGCGCAGGCGTTCGGGAGCGCGCAGGACGAGCGCCGTTCCATCTTGCTCCAATCGCAGCGTTCCCCCATCTTTCTCCACGACATCGTACCCGGCGAAGTAGAGATGAAGGTCTTGACTGGAAGGCGTCAGCGGAACGCCGGTCACCACCCGCGGTCCGCGGCGAAAGAGGTGAAAGCCCTCTTCGCTCAGGATCTCATTGAGCAGATTCGCGATCGATTCCGTGACGTGATTGAGAAAACCGTTCTTCAATCTTCCTCCCGATCACCGGTAGAGCAACCAACGTGCCACTCCTTCGCCCGCACGATTTTGATTCGGAACCACAAGCCGTCTCACTTCTGAAACCCGCCACCGCATCAAACGATTCAAAAGGGACACGAAATCCCGCAAGACAGGCAGCTTGGAGTTGGTATCGGAATTGCGATGGAGAAAGAACGGAACACAAAGTTCCACGGGAGTCAGATGCAAAAACGTTCTTTCACTCAATTCATCGAAGATCTCTCGGCGCATGTCCGAGCGCGTTACCCCCTGATTGCCCTAAACACCGGCGAGGAGGAACGCGCTCTGACCGCCATCCGATCGTTGAGCCAGGCGCGCAACAGTTCCCTATATGTCTGGTCACGCACTCAAGGGGTTTGGCGCGACGGCGTTGCGGTGGCGGACTTGGTCGACCCCTTGGCCGTGTTGAAATGGTACGAGGCGCTAAGCGAGAAGAGCTTGCTCGTGCTGAAAGATTTCCATCCCTACATTAAAGAGCCCACGGTAGTGCGCAAGCTGCGGGACCTCGGCCAAACTTTTAAGCGCCAGGCAAAGAACATCCTCCTATTGTCGGCGACCTTTCCCGTCCCCCCCGAACTGCAGAAGGAGATCGCCATGCTGGAAATGCCGCTGCCGACGCGCGAAGAAATCCGCCCATTGGTGGATCGGGCGGCCGGTGCCAGCGAAGGCGAGAAAGCGTCCGCTTCGGAGATGGATGCCTTGGTCGAGGCGGCGAGCGGTCTGACGTTAAATGAGGTGGAGAATGTTTTGGCCAAAAGCCTCGTCTCCGTCGGCAAACTGGAAACCCGCATGGTATTGGAGGAAAAAAAACAAATCGTCCGCAAAAGCGGGCTAGTGGAGTTTATCGATACCCCCGAGGAAAAAGGATCTTCGGTCGGCGGAATGGCCCTGCTGCGCCAGTGGTTGCGAAATCGCAGGCGCGGTTTTTCCTCGGAAGCCCGAGAGCTGGGATTGCCGGCACCCAAGGGAATGCTCTTGGTCGGCGTGCCGGGTTGCGGCAAGTCGCTGACGGCCCAAGCGGTGAGTCGCGAATGGCAATTGCCACTATTGCGTCTGGACCTGGGGAAAATGTTCAGCGGCCTGGTGGGATCCAGCGAAGGCAATATCCGCGCGGCGCTGTCGACTTGCGAAGCGGTGGCGCCCTGTATCTTGTGGATCGACGAGATCGAAAAGGGATTGTCCGGAACCGGATCCAGCGGCAGCTCCGACGGCGGCACAACGAGTCGTGTGTTTGGAACACTGCTGACTTGGATGCAGGAAAAACAAAGCTCGGTTTTTGTCGTGGCGACCGCCAACGACATCTCAAGCCTTCCGCCGGAGCTCCTGCGCAAAGGGCGCTTCGATGAGATCTTTTTTGTCGACCTTCCCACGAAACGAGAGCGCAACGAGATCTTTGATATCCAGTTGAGCAAGTACGGCTGGAACCTATCCGGCGGGCGCGAAGAGCTCATCGCCCGCAGTGAGGGGTTTAGTGGCGGTGAGATCGAGCAAGCCGTCGTGGCCGGCCGCTACCTAGCCTTTGGAGAAAAATCGGATTTTGAAACGCGCCATGTGGTTCAGGCCCTCGAAGAGACCGTGCCGCTCAGCCGAACCATGCGCGATCGCATTGAAACGTTAAGGTCCTGGGCGAAATATCGCGCGCGGCCGGCATCGCAAGATACCACGCAAAACGACACGCGGGATCGCACGCAACTATTGGAGAGGCTCTCATGCTAAACAAAACCATTCGACCGCACTTCTTCCCGGGCCAGTTGGTCGACTACCGTGATTTCAACCGCCTGGCCGGACTCACGAAAGAATCGACTTCACTCCTAAACGCCCAGATCTTGCGCGGCGGAGGGATCTTGCTCCAATCCTCGGAGGAGTTTCAAATCGAATTGGGGCGCGAGCTGACCGTCATCGTAAAACCAGGAATGGCTCTGCTTCCGAATGGTGAGCTTCTCACTCTGAATGAGGAACGGGCGCTCAACCTCACCGCCTATCGCCCAACCAACGGCCAGCAGCGCCTCATAGTTGGATTGGAGCATGAAACCGTCGCGGTGGATCCGTACGTGGATCCCGAAGACCCATCGATTCAAGGCTTTCGCAGTCAAACCGAACAAGTCCAGCTCGTAGTGGCTTCAGAGCACCTGCCCGTGGGTGCCCTGGAACTCTTCCGGGTGACACTGGAAGCCGGCACGCGATCGTTACGCTTTCCCACGACCTCGGAAGAATGGTCAGTGGAAGAACTGCCTGCGACCGAAACCGAATCCGTCGTCGATACCCGATTTCGCCGTCGCCTCTTGCCGCTCACATTCGCGCCGATTGACTTCCCCGAATTGCTCCAACTCCGCCGGGCATTTTACGCCATGGAAAACGCCGTGCGGCGCCTGAAACGCCTCTTTCTCATCGAGGATCGGCACGGTACCGATTTTTTTCTGGCCCAGCTGCATGCCGAATCGCTGGCCGTGCCGCTGCAACCGCTGAAAGCCGCGTTTCTAACCGCGGAGTTTGCCGATCGCCTCGCCTTGTTCCTGGAAGCCATCGCGCGCAAGGTCTCGGTGGGACAGTCTAATTTCCAGTCAGAGATATATCTAGAAATCGCCGGGCTACTTGACCAGAGCCGCGTGCGGCACGCCCTACCCCGTGAATTGCCCTTCGAACGCTTGCTCACCCTCGCATCGAAACTGGAGGCGTTCACTTGCTTTGCGGAAGAGCGTTTCACCCTGATGAATGTAGTCGAAGAAGCCTTGTTGGATCTCCAGGATCGCCATGATGCCTTCCCGGAAAAGACCACTTTTGCCGGCCACGTCTTTCAGCGCGTAGACCGCGTCTTGGCCGGGGAAGCGGATCGGGTGGAGTTCAAGGCGTCGTTCAAGCAGATGCGCAAGCTGCAGGCAAACTACCTCAGCGGAGAACGCGTGACTCGCACCGGCGTCTTCGTCCGCGACGGAGACATCACGCTCAACATCAAGGTGCCCAACACCGAATCGGCCGCGATCGTGGTCTTTCCCCAGTACGCCCGGCGCAAGACCGCGGCGATGGAGTACCTGGTGAACGGTAAAAAAATACGCAACGAAGCTTCCGTAGAGATGCCGGTGGAAAACCTCTGGAGAAACCGAGCTCTGATCTTGCCCCCCGAGACTCTGGTCTCCCAAGGCAACCAGGTGACTCTGCACCTGGGAAAAACGGAACTCGACTACGGCTTTTTCGAAGCCGCGGTTTACCAGGCCACCGCGAACGGAGGTGAATCATGATTGCGGCGTTTCGGTGGATCCCCGCGGGGAGAGTCTTTCTGGCTCGCCTGCTCGGTCGACGAGATCCTAGTGTCAAAATCCACGCGAATGGATTGAGCCGATTGGAAAACTGGCCCCACCCGCCCGAGGAAATCGCGCTGGAAAACGCAAGGGCATTGGTAGATGCGGCCCAAGCGAAGGAACGCCATAGTTTGCTCTACTGCTACGAGGGGCCCCATCTCGGAGAATGCTTTTGGCTGCGTTCGCCCGAAACTCGGGTGGGAATTCATTCCCAATCGGACTTGGTGCTCACGCCGGCCGAAGGCGCCGCGACGGCAGACTATACCTTCCGCGTGGAAGCGAGCCGACTGCAGCTCGAGGCGCCGGCGCCCGCCGCCTTCGAGCTGAATGGCCAGACCGTTCATTCGGCGTCGCTCGTCGACTACGACGAGCTGACGCTCATGGGAAATCGTCTTCTCGTTTTAACGATTCAAGGAGGTACGCCATGAACCAAGCATCCGCTTCGGCCGTTACGGCGGCATCGGGAATTTGGGAACGGTTGCGCAAACGCACCGAAGCGTTGGCCGGGGCATGGGTTGTCCGCTGGAATTCCGCCCAGAGCGCTTTCGCTGCGGAGTTGGCGTGGCAAGAGGCGCAGGCCAAAGCACCCACGGTTTCCTTGCCGGCGGTCACCCCGGTCGCAGTGTCGGGCCTATTGATCGAGATATCGACCCGCAGCATCCGGCGCCTTCAGATCGGCATGAACGAAGTCGGAGCGCTTCGTCTGAAGGTCGAAGGCGACAGCGCCACGCTATGGGATCCCACCTTGCGCAAATCCCAAGCCCTGTGCAGCGGTGAAACCTTTTCGTCCAATGAAGGCACGTACCTACTCAAACTTTTCTCGTTTTCTACGGAGGTTCAATGACTCGCCGCGGGCAGGTTTTTTGGATGGTGTTTTTCAGTCTTATCCCGGCGCGTACTGGATACGCCGCGCCTTCGGTGGCTTTGAAGCATCTAGAACTCGAACGCGGGAAGCTCTCCGGTTTGGTCAATGTGCAGTCGGCCGGGCGCGCGCGACCGGTATTGAGCAGTTTGACCCATGGTACGGATTTGCGCACCCAATCGGAAATCGCGCCGGTTGATTTCTGGCTCCTTTTCGACAGCTCCGCGCTTTGCGCCAAATACCAAATGGATCAAACCGCTTTGGCTTGGCTTAGCACCCTGAAGAGCGAATTACCGGCCGCGAGTCGGCTCAGCGTCGTCAGTTACCACCGCGGGTCCCTGGAATTGTTACTGGCCCGCCAGCCGGTGGGTGAAGCCAAGAGCATCCGCTTGCGCTGCGACAGCCGCGCGGTCTCAGCTGAACCCGATAAAGCGTTGGCGCACTTTCTTGCCGCCGAAACGACTCCGGAGCTGCCCCGCGTGATCTGGATCGCTTCTTCCGGGAATGCTTCGATTTCCGCCACCACCTTGCAAAAATTGAAGGCTTCCGGCGCCGAGCTTTCCTTCTTGCTTTACCACGCTTCGCTTGCCGCAACCTTGCAGCCGGTGTTCGAGCGCTTCCGCGCTAGCCTGGGTCCCGCCTTTCGCGCGGAGGTGATCGCCCCGCAAGCAACCGAATTGCCTGCTCGCCTCTATCGCATTTCCGCGATCGCGCCGGAGGCGATGACGATGAGTTTCGTGGTGAAGGTGCCGGTCGGCGATCAGGTGATCAAAAGCGGCGCCGTGACTTTGAGCGGGAAAGCGCCGGGGGATAATCGGATCCTATACGGGACTCTAATCGCCTTGCTGGCACTGGGCCTTTTGTTCACGGGGATCCAAACCATCCGCTACTTCCTTCCTCGGTACTGCCGCGATTGCGGTCACCGCAAACGATTCGGGGACGCCACTTGCCCGTTCTGCTTCGCGGCCAACGGGGCCTACCTCGTGCAAGAAAACCCACTCGGGGCGGAAGGACCGGTCACCCGGCCCCTCGTGAAGGCGGTGGATCGCGCGGTGATTTCCATTGGCAGTCACCGTCGGAGTGCATTGCGCTGCTTGCGATCCCCGAAGGAAAGGCGGCAAAAGTATTTTGCTCTGCACCGCGAAGGAGAAACGTATCGTCTCGTGCCCGCGGCATTGCCGGTTACGGTAAATGGAGTTCCGGTGCGGCGCGAGCGAATGATCGGCACCGGTGACGAAATCCAAGTCGCGCAGACTCGGATCCGTTTTCTACAAAATGGAGTCAACAAATGAAACGATGGATCCCAATCACTCTGCTTTCTGCCCTTCCGCTGGCTTGCGCCAGCTCACCCGCGACGCTGCCCGCCGAGATGAACGGCTCGCGCACGACGGTCCAACTGCCGGTGAAGGGCAGCTTAGTTTTGCGTTACCGTTTCAAACCCTCTTCCGAAAATTGCCGGGAGCTTAAAACGCAGATTGCGCCGGTGATCCGCAATCAAGACGGCCAGGTCGTTGCGAGCGCGTTTCAGTGCGACGAAGGTGAACGCCTCGTCCGGGTGCAAACGAACGGCGCCCAGCCCCCTGGCCCGTACACCATTTCGATTCGCTCGCAGCGCCGCCGCTACCTCACCGGACCGGTGACGATCGAAGCATTGGCGAGTAACGAAAGTGCCCGGCCCGCGAAAGCCCAAGTCGTCGACTGCTATCCCGTCGGCTCCGGAATGGCGGTCGCCGTCCTGAAGGTCTCCGGGGGTGTCCAAGTGAATGATTCGGTAGCGATCTCGGCCCGCGACGCGAATGGCCGGCGCCGAAACCTAGGTCGGTGTCTGGTGAAGAACGTGGAAGGCACCGAAGCGAGTTGTGAAATGAAGTACAGCGAACGTTCAGAGTGGGTCGATTTCCGAGTGGAAGGTGTCTACAGTCCGGAGGTCTCAACATGAACAACGGATTTCATCGGGCCATTGTGCGCGAGAATGCCGACCCCGAAAAGCTAGGTCGTATCCAAGTCGAGTACCCCTGGTTTCAAGGGGACTCTTCGGAGCGACCCTCGGAGTGGGTGGAAGTCTGCTTACCCTACGCTTCCCAAAACGCCGGCTTCTGGTTTCTTCCCGAGAAAGGCGACGAGGTCCTCGTCTATCTTGAGAACGGAAGCCTCGACCATCCGATTATCTTGGGCGCACTCTATAGCAAAAAGCACCCAACTCCGAAGACCGGAAAATCGGGAGACGGCAACGCCAACGACAAAAATGATCTCAAAGCGATCGTGACTCGCAGTGGGCACACCCTCTGCTTCGATGACTCGAGCGGAGATCGAGGAATTGTGGTTCAGGACAAGGAGGGACGCCACTTCGAGATCCAATCCGAGAAGGACACGATTACCTTCGGCGACGCGGCGGGAAACGAGATCCGCATCGCCGAATCGGTGATCACGGTAAAAAACAACGCCGGGGATCAGATTGTCATGGATGGAGGCGAGGTACGCATCCAAAGTAAAACGGTCAAGATCGAGGCGGCGAATACGGTGGAACTGGGGACGGGAGCCGGTGAAGCCCTCATCAAAGGACAAAGCTTCATGAGCTTGTTCAATACCCATACGCACATTGCGCCGTTGGGACCCACCAGCCCACCGATGGTGCCCATGACCCCCGGACAACTCAGCATGAAAGTCAAAACCGCGTAGCCGTCATTGCCAACGGAGTGAAGCAATCTCGCCCCCGGCGCGGCGAGACAGCCACGCCCTTCGGGCTCGCCGTGACGACTATTTCACGATGAGTTTGGGGGCGCGCAGCTTCTTAGGTGGAGCGACGGTCAATGCGCGCCAAGCCAGCGCTTCGCCCTCGCGGCCGCCCGGATCAACGGCATGGAGCGACCACTCATAGTTCCCCGGCGCCATGCCCTTAACCTTGATCGCCGTGCGATCGGTTTTAATCTCCCGCCAAACCTTTTTACCCGCGCGCAGCTTGACGACGTATTGTTTCGCCTCGGGTATCGATGACCATTTGATTTCCGGATCGGAGCCGGCGTGATCCTTTTGGAAAACGTAGCGCTCGGGCGGGTAGGCGCCTTCCGGGGCCTTCAGCCGATCGAAAGGCGCATGCTGAAAACGGGAGACCGCACTGACTCTCAGAGTGCGGTTTGCGCCATCCACCCAGCGCACGCGCCAGTACCAATCTCCTCCGCCCAGATCGAATGTCTGACTGGCCAACGGGGGTTGCACCGCCGTGATCGATTTCACGATCTGTTTAAAATCCGCATCCCGAGCAATCTCCACCTTGTACTGGCCACCCTTTTCGTCGGCCTGCCAAACGAAAGCGTACGGCGCGGGACGTGTCCAGTATTCAAATTTCTGATTGGGCACCGGCGCGTTCAGGACGATGGGCCGGCCTTCCAAAACCTCAAAGCTGCGCCACTTCGACTCACCGACGGTTTGATCGTCAACCAAGGCGGTGACCCGCCACCGATATGGTCCAGTTTCCAAGGCTAGCCATTGGTACGTCGGAAGCAAATCCTCGCTGGTCGTCTTGCGCGCCGGCAGTTCCAGTTTTTGACCCGCACGTTCTAGCTCCAAGCGATAACGGGCCTGAACACCCTCCAGGCGCCATCGAAAGGTCATCGGCGTTCCCTTTTCAACTGTCGTTCCCTCCGCCGGCAGTAAAAGTTGGATGGGCATTTTCTCCGCCGCAGCGACGCGGAATTTCAACGGGCGACTGTGCACGGTGATCCCCGGATACGCTGAGGTCAAACGCCAGAAATATTCGCCCGGCGGAACCGCGGCCAGCCAGGCCGTACCGGCCGACGGGGAAACGCTGGATTCAAAAACTCGGGTTTTAAAATCCGTCGCGGTGGATACCTCGAGCTGAACCGGAACCCGCTCCAGGGCTTGGGCTTCGATTCGATCGCGACTCCCGGCCGGCACTTCCCAGCGAAACGGAATGCGGGAGGCCTTCTGCCAAGTCACTAGAGAGTCCGCCATCGTGGGAGAAATCGATTGCAGGGGCCGAGCGGTCACCACGCGCAATCGCCGCGTTTCGGTCACCGGTTTTTCGCCGGAAAGAATTCGCCAAAAATAATTTCCGGCGCCCAGTGCGACCGACGTACGCGCCAGACTGGGATTTAATTTGAATTCTTGGGTCGCGCGTTTGGGAAAATCTTTCAAGGTAGAGACCTGAACGCGATCCCAAGGAATTGCATTCCCCTTACCGCCTTCCCATTCCATCTCGATCGATTTCAACTGGTTCTCGGCGGTAAACAGGAAAGCCTGGGCGGCCGGTTTCAAAAGACGCACGGGAACCACTTCCGTTTTGGCCTTCCCACTTGTATCAACGCTCACCAAGGTGTCGCCGGTGCTCTTGCGCACGACGAAAGACCCTTGCAAGAAACTCAAAGGCAGCTGACTGACGTCTTCGATGACCACCAGGCTGTTTTCTCCGACTTCCAAGAGCGAACCATCACTAAGACGGATGCTGGCGCTGCCTTCCGGACCCACTCGAATGGCGTCGCGCCGGAACAACGGTGCGCCACTCTCGGTCTTCCCCCAAAGAAAACTAGTGCGCGCCTTGCGCCGCACGCCCCGCGACAAGCTTTCCAACACGGCCACTCTCGGGCCCTCGCCCGACAGGTTGGCGCGGCTAAAGTCCCAGTACAGCAGAAGCGATCCGGTGAGGGCGCCCGTGATGCAGAGCGACAATACGATGAGCGGGCGCCAGCGGGGCCGTTGGAGGGCAATCGTCGACATATCCCCTTCTTATCGGTCGAACGGCGGCCGGGAATTAGCCGATATTGCTACAGGATTTGCCGGAAACGACCGATAAGAACGTAAGCCCCATGAAGATCGCCGTGAAACTCAAAATCGGAGCAAAGCTGATCGGCCTGATCGCAACGCTCTTGCTCGTTTCCACCGTGGCACTGGTCGGAATCTCCAACCGCCTGTTCGTCGATGACAATACGGCCTTGATCCAACAGATGAACAGCGACACGGCCGCCAACCTCGCCGCCCAAGTGCGCGAGATGTTCGGCAACATTAACGACAAAACCCGTCTGGTTGGTTCACTGTTCTTTCAAGAATTCAAAAAGCCGGACGCCCGGGGTGCGTTGGTGCGCGATCTCTTCGCCACCGATACGGACTACTTGGGCTTCTTTCTCCACGAAGGTGCGGACCGTCCTTCCTTGCGCGCCTCCGCCGTTTCTCCCCAATTGAAAGAATGGAATCCGGCGGCGGATGCTTATTGGGTCGAACTGCTCGAATCGGGGAAGAACTTCTCGATCCAGGCGGCGCTTAAGGGAAGCACTCAAGTCACCTCGGTGAAGCTCACGGATGGAAATGCGGCGATCGGGGTGGCGATTCCGTTCATTCGCAGCGCCGCCGACCCCACCCGATTCAGCCATGTCGTCACCGCTTTGGTAAAGCAAACCCGCTTCGCGAAAGTTTTCGCGGAGAATGACATCGTGACGAGCTATATGGTCGACAGTGGCGCGCGCTACCTGGCCCACCCCAATACGCAATTGGTGTTGAATGGAGATAGCGCGGGACATCTCGACATCGTGAGCAAGCTTTTAGAAGGCAAATTCAACAACGGCCAAACATCCTATACCGATCCCGTTTCCCACGAGGCGCGCCTCGGAGCGTTTCGGATGGTGGGTTTCGGAGGATTGGGCATTGTGGCCGAGGTCCCCGAGGCGAAGGCCCTCGAAGCTCCACGCCGCGTCCAGTTTCGCGCGATGTTGGTGGCCCTGGTGATCCTCTCCATCGCCTTTCTCGTGGGATACTTCTACTCCGACACCATCACTTGGCCGATCCAGCAGCTGGTCCACGCCAGTCGTCGCATCTCCGCCGGTGATTTCAAAGTGCGTTTGACCCCGCGCTCGCAAGACGAAGTGGGCGAGCTCGCCGTTGCGTTCAATGACATGGCCAGCGGGCTCGAAGAGCGAGAGCGCGTTAAGGCGACATTTAACAAGTTTCACAATAAAGAGATCGCGGAGAAACTCCTCTCCGGCGATGTGCGTCTCGGAGGCGAACGCCGGGAAGCGGTGATCTTTTTTAGCGACATTCGCGGCTTCACCTCACTTTCGGAGACATTGCAACCCGAGCAAGTCGTCGAAATGTTGAACGAGTACATGACCCGCATGGTCTCGGTCATTCGCAAGAACGGCGGAATCGTAGATAAGTACGTGGGTGACGCGATCATGGCGCTTTGGGGCGTTCCGCTCGACAACCCGGATGCCTGCTTCAATGCGGTCTCGGCTTGCATCGAGATGCGCGTAGAGCTAGCCAAGCTAAATGAGTCGCGCATCGGTCGTGGCCTCCCCCCGCTACGCATCGGCATGGGCTTGAACTGCGGGCAAGTTATCGCCGGAAACATCGGATCCGATGAAAAAATGGAGTACACGGTCATCGGCGACAGCGTGAACTTAGCCTCGCGGATTGAATCGATGACCAAAGAGTTCGGCACCGATCTCCTTATCGCCAAAACGGTGCGCGACAAAGTCACCGATCGTTTCGTGTTTGAAGCTTGTTCGGAGATCAAGGTGAAGGGAAAGACCAACGCGATCGAAGCCTTCAAAGTCCTCGGCTATCTAAAGGACGGGAAGCCGACCATGGTAATGACTCCCTACAGTGACTACGAAGCGGAGAAGAGCGATAAGGTCGTTCATGGTACCAAAGCCGCTTAGCTAGAATCGGTATTCCAAACCCACCCCGGTCAGCAACTCATCTACCACCGTTGTGTAGTTCGAAGCATTCACGAAGAGACTAGTGAATGCCAAAAAGCCCTTCAGGTGCCAACTTCCCCACAGCCCCCGCTCCGCGGTTCCGACCCCCGAGAACGATAGCCCGTTTCGGTAATGGATTCCGTCGGTGGACCGGGAAAGCAACGCCATCATGCTGCCCTGCACACCTAGCTGGAAGGTGAATAACTTGAAGAGCGGAACCGAGAAACCGCCGCCCACCCGAGCCAGCCCCACCGGTGAGTAGGTGAGAACTCCCGATTGCATTTGGAGCACCGGTACGGCCCCAAAGGTCATGAGCAAGCGAAGCTCCAACCGCCGCGCCCCCGATGGACGCATGCCGATGACAAAATCGGTGGTGGTCAAAGTGTGTTCCTGAGAAGCCACGGTCAGTCCGGAGACCGCCCCCAGATTGGTCGATAGGAACTGCTGCCGCAAGCGAATGCCCCAGGTTTCATCCAAACGCATCCCCAAGTCGAAGGACAAGCCGAAGTTTAACTTGGAAACAATCTCCGCCCCGGCATTCGTCGCCGGATCCGTCATGGAAAGGCGGAAGAAAGAACTCACCGGCATCACGGCGAGCGAAGTTGTCGGCTCTTCCAAATCATTCGTGACGGGTTTGGGTAAGGCGACCGGCTCGGGCTTGCCTACGCGGTAAGGAACCCAAGCGGAAGCATCCCCTTCCCAAGTCGCCGTTTCAACTCCCTTGGGCAGTTTTCCGGTGAGTTCAATCACGCTGGAGATACGGACATCGTAGGTCTCGGGCGTTGCATCCTTGAATACGTAACCGGGACGATCGACGATTTCCGAAACCGTTGGCTGTCCTCCGCGTTGGATTTCCACTTTGTACTTGGTCACACCGGCCACCGGTTTCCAGCGAAACGGGATTCCCCGCGCGGCGGCGGCCGGTGCAAAGATGGCGTGCGCTTGCGGAACCACCATCTCGGGTGCCGGAGGAGAAGAGAAAAGGGCCGACGGTTCGGACCATTCGCCGGCCTGCTTTGACCAGTCGATCGCGCGCAGGCGAAAAACGTAGACGCCGGGCGGCAGCTTCACTCCCCAAGACGTCCCTTCGACGCGACGCTTGGCGACCGATTCCCCATTTCGACTGATTTCAAATTCGTAGCCGGTCGCCCCTTCAATCGGATCCCACTCCAGACGCACGTCTTTGGCGTGCGCCGGCGTGCCCCCCAGTGCAAAAGTCAGGAAAAACAAAATTGTAATGCATTGAATCATGGGCGCTTTTTTCACACTCGTCCAGAAGGCTTATCGGCGGAATTCGACGGAAAACCAAGCGGATAGCTGCTAGAATTGATCCAGCTTTCACTTTCAACGCTATCCTTGGAGAGGGCAAATCATGGAGCGCAAACCGTGGCCAATCGTCATTCTGGCCGTTATCCACTTTCTTGAACCCGTTGCGAAAATTCTCTTCTACTCGATTCTCTGGGGCATGCCGGTCGCCCGTTTTCTCACTTACATGCGGTACCAGAGTGCTCCGCTGGAACTCTTTCTGTTCCTCGGCGCCTTCCCACTCGCGGGCTTGGCGATCCTCGCCGTGAAAAAGTGGAGTCTGCCGGCGTTCATCCTGATCCAGCTGGTGACCTTGGGCGGACATATCTACTACCACCAGACGGCTCCGAATGCGTTTCCGCTTTCCTTGATCATTTCGCTGACGCTGATGAACTTGGCGGTAGTGACGTATTTCTTACTGCCAGCGGTGCGCATTGCGTACCTGGATCCCAAAATTCGTTGGTGGGAAGCCAAGCCGCGCTATTTAGTGGACTGGAAAGCCAGAGCGACCCAGGGTAAATCGACGGTCGAAGTCACGGTATCGAATATTTCCGAAGGGGGAATGTTCGTTCAGGGCTCTGGCAAATCCGCAGCGCTAGCGGTGGAGGAGCCGATTCGCATCGACTTCAATTTTGTGAACACCGAGATGTCGGTTCCCGGTCGCATTCGGCATTTCAGCGCGGGAACGGGTTCGCCGAAATACGGTATTCAGTTCACCGACCTTTCTCGCGAAGAAAAATCCAAGTTAAAAAAATGTGCGCGCGTTCTGGCGACTTTGGATTACCCGCGCCAAGGGGTGCATGAAAATCCGTTAACCTCTTTCACAAACTGGGCGAAGACTTTGTTCACCACCGGTAAAGGGTTAGTGCCCGAAGTGAAAAAGCTTCCGGCCAAAAAATCCCAAATCACCGTCGGCGGATCCAGCTCGTCGACCTGACGCGCCCGTCATTGCGAGCAACGGACTGACGAAGCCATCGCGGCCCACCTTATAAAGGTGTAGGCCTTTTACTTTAAAAAAAGAAAAAGCCGGAAGTGCTTCCACTCCCGGCTCCTTCAAATTTTGCCCAATCGCGAGAAGCGATTAGACGGGCCGGCCATCCAGACGCTGCCTACCGACGATAAGTCCATGACTCAAATCGTAAGGCGACATCCCGACCGTTACTTTATCTCCCGCAATCACTCGGATCCGGAGCTTTCGTAAACGGCCCGATAGCTTGGCCTGAACGACTTTGCCGCCCTTCAGAGTAACCGAAAAAAGATCACCCGAAAGGACATCGCTGACGACACCGTCAACTTTGGCTAAGTCGTCGCGCGCCACTTAGTAGCCACCACGGCCGCCGCGACCACCGCCGCCGCCGCCGCCACGTCCGCCACCACCGAAGCCACCGCGACCACCACCGCCGCCGCCGCCACCGAAGCCGCCACCGCCGCCTCCGCCGCCACGACCACCGCGGAAGCCACCGCCGCCGCCTCCACCGCTACGGGGTTCTTGCGGGCGAGCTTCGTTGACCGTCAACGCGCGGCCTTCGAATTCTTTACCGTTCAATTCCGAAATCGCTTTTTCGGCTTCTTCGTCCGTGGCCATTTCCACGAATCCGAAACCCTTCGAGCGACCGCTATCACGATCCGTGATCAAGCGGACGGAATCCACGCCACCGACTTGTGAAAACAAATCGCTGACCGAACCTTCCGTTGCTGAGAACGGAAGATTTCCTACATACAGCTTCTTACCCATTATCTAGTCCTCCAAGAGACTTTTAGAGCGCCGAACGGAACCATTGAGCGCCCTGCTCAGAGGCCAGTATCGACAAGAACGGGAGTCTAGAACAAAAAGACCCAACTGTGAACGATAAAGCGCGAAAACTACCGCGACGCATTAGAACAAAGATCCAGCAAAAAAACTCTTAAAAGTTAAGTATTTGCACCCTACCGGCCTCTAGTTAGAATGGGCCGATGGGCCCTCTTGCCACCCGTACCGAGCTGATTCTCGGCTTTTTCGTCGTCACGGTGCTCTTAAATGTAGGCGGATGGCTCGCAATCCGAGCGGCCCCCACTCCCCAGAAGAAGCTCCAAATCGCTCGCGCGCTCATGATGGTGAGCGGAATCCTCGCGATAGGTTTTCTGCCGATCTTGGGATTGCCGACCGAGGCGCTCTATCTATTGGGTCCGCTCGTGATCATGAGTGTGTGGATGAATATGAAATCGATCCGTTTCTGCGCGAAGTGCTCCGCATTCAATCCCAACCAACCGTTGCTACGTTCCCGTTTCTGCCGCAAGTGTGGATCCCCTTTGGAAGATTCCGCTTTATAAACCGCCACCCACAGGTTACTTTTCCGACCTATTCGGGGTGTAGCGCAGGTGGCTAGCGCGCTTCGTTCGGGACGAAGAGGTCGTGGGTTCAAATCCCGCCACCCCGATTATTTGACCAATGTTTTTTGAGCAACTAATCCACGGGAAATCTTCAAGATTAACCTAACCTTCCCAAGCCTCTCGAACGAAGTCATCCGGCCGGCCGCTCGACTAGTCCAATCACATGGTTTGAACTTATTACGGTTCTAGTTTAGCGTTCGGAAACAGTAAGCGAACAAATACTTCAGGGGTGGGGTTATGAAAATGATTTTGGGGCTCGTTCTATTTCTTTTGGCGAACGACTCAACTGCGCAGGGTATTCCTTCCGACGTTTTTGATGTCACGCCCGACAAGTACACTTGCTCGGACCAGACATCTGCGGGCGGCTCCGAGTCCCGTCGTAAATTTGCTATCACAAAAAACAGTAATAAGTTTTCGCTCGCATTTCTGGAAAAGCTTAGGCCCGGCAGCCTTGCCGATTATTTGGAGGCAGTGGGAGTGGATGAGCGAATCATTGCGAGTTATTTCGAGTGGGAAGTCGCGCCGATCGAAATTCCAGTTGATTCCTGCCAAGCAAAGACCTTCGGATCGCAACATGCGGAGAAACTTTCATGCCGAGCCACCGGAATCAAAATGGTTATTACCGCCAAGTATCGAAATGCCCACGGAACCATCAAGACCGACCGCTATGCGATCGAAAATGTTGACGTAGATTTAGACACAAAAGTCAGACCGGGCCTAAAGGGAACGACATGTCATTCCCCAATGAATGGAATTAAGAAAGCGGTTGTGCTGGATTTTGAGGCGAGCTTTAAAGCAAAAGATGGGAAACTAGCTCGGGTTAGCAGCACATCCGCATTTCATCCTTACTGCGATATCGACAATCGCTGGGGTGAAGGCCCTCGAACCACGTTTCAGGGCAGTTGTGCCGTCGAAGGCGGTATCCGATACCAAATCGGCGTTGCGGATCTCATAAAAATGAGAGAGACGGGCCGATAAAAAAAGCCAAGGAGGGTTCAATTCGCCAAGCGAATTGAACCCTTTAAAGCGGCGTACCCCATCGGGCGTCAACAAAACATCCACTCCGGCGGAAGGTGTTTGAAAAGTTAAGGGGGGTTTGGGGCGAGCCTGCT
>CAZFMF010000020.1:0-67044 GCA_964519985.1 uncultured Pseudobdellovibrionaceae bacterium
GTCTATCGACCACCCCTTGACGCACTATGACCACAATTTATTTCAGAGAACCCCCCCAAACTGAGCTGGAGGCCTCTCGAAGAGATGGGGTCCCTTTGAGTGCAAGCGGACTCCGACATTTCACTCCGGCGCCGGAGTGCAACGTATCCCGGACGACGGCAATCTACTTGCCCCGCCGAAGAATCCGAACAAGTTGCCCAACGTAGTGATTGCAGAATTCGATCGCTCGGGCGATCGGGCCCGACGCTTTCGGAGGAACCGGAGGGGCGGGATCTAAAGTAAAGCCTCTCTCCGCTATGCTTTGACGAACTCTGGCTTCTTCCTCCCCGACGAAGGTAAATCGGGCGCGGAAGGAGCTCAGCAAATCATCGATTTCAGACTGCGAATCAGCCCGGGCCGCGAGGGTCAACAAAATGTCGAAGACAGCCTCCCCATCACGAACGCTGTCCAGGTAGCGCCGTTTCTCGTTCGGGCTAGGTTTGAGCTTTAAAAAATCGGGTAGGTGCGCTTTGGCTAGGTTCCCAATTTCCGCCTCGAAGAATGGGGTGGGATTATCGATATGAACCGAAATGTATTCAATGAACTGGTCGACGGTTGTAGCGTGATGGAGCGCAAGGGTAGCCAAGCGTTCGGCGGTTCCCGCGGTGTAAGCGAGTTCGCGCAACTCCGAAAAATGCGATTGCCATCCCGGGTATGAGAAGAAAAGCGGAAGGCTTTTCGTAATCGAATCGTCTCTCCATTCCTGCATCACTTCCCAGTCTTCATCCCATCGAAGAAGATCCATGTAATCGTTCACGGTGGGGAGACTCACTTTAAGGAGTGGATTGTCGGTTAAAATCCCCTTTTCCGCGCTTTCGCTGAGAAATCCCCGGATCGCTTTTTGATCCTTCTTGGCGAGCTTGCCTATCTCGCTCTTCAAGAACGCCTGGTTTTCGGAAGTGGCGGCGGCCATCTGCAAGAGTTGGGAAAGACGCCAGGCGCGATTGGTACCTCGGTTGTTTCCCAAGAGTTTCTTCAGACCACGAGGATCATTCAATTCGCGGTCGCTATGGGCTTCCAAGCGGAACAATTCACTTTTACGTTCCGCCGCCGCATCAAAAATCATATCGGAGTAATCTTCGACCATCCGTGTCGCGGCAACAATCGAATGAGCCAATTCTGGGTCGTGGTGCTGGAAACTCTGAGTCGACCCCATGAACTCCGAGAATCGCGTGTACAAAGACTGCCGTGCGAAAGGCAGTGCGCCCGCGTTGTGGATGTCGTCGGTTGAGCTGAGCATCAGGCCTTTCCAACCAACGGGCATCGTCTTTAGGGCGTGGTCCGCCCATTCGTCGAAGAGTAGCCGGTTGGCCGTCGACCCATCCCGCCTTTTGACCCGAACACTGCGGGTAAAGAGGGGAGATCCTAGATCCACCGAGCCATATATCCTTCTGCGCTTTATCTCTTCGATCGGAACAGTTTGGACAAAGCCCTCGAACTTCTTGTTACGTTCCACGAAGTGAAAAAGCGTGTCCTTAAGGGCAGCCGAAAGCCACCGCCGCGCGGTATTTTTATCCGGCTTCAGGCAATTTCCGCCTACGCATTCCTTGAGTGCAAACCCCTTCCAAATCGCATGGAATCGGCGAGGACTCACAACGAAGGCGATTTCGCCATCTACCGGAGTCGCACCGGAGCTCCAAAGATCCGCAATCTCATTGATTTCTCGCGGGGCAACCAGCAGGTCTCGAATAAAGGTTGAGGCGATAGGGGGTAGCGCACCGCCTCTCTCAGTTGAGCTTTGAATCCGATCAAAGACGTTGAGAATATCGCTCGAACTTCCGCCACGCAGCGCTTGCTCCGACTCCGGCGAATGCAACGCATGCAGTGCCAAACGAGCGGCCGCCTTTCGGTAACGCGGGTCTTTCCTGGCCTCCGACAAAATTCGCTGGCTTTGAATCTTTTTTTGTTTGGCGCCCAGGCCTTCTGTTTTGGTCTTAATTGCGAGGTTAAGGCCTTCGAACAGGTCGAGCCCTGCCTTCACTTCATCATCTTGTAAACGCTTCGATCGATCGCTCCCCGCAGCGCCCTCGAGATTGTCCTGCAGTCGATTGACCAGACGATTCCAAATCGCGGGGGAAACCTCCGGAATCGTAGTGTCCTTCTCCGAGGTAAACTTGAAGGAAACACCGAGATTGTTCGTTTCCATGAGCCGGTCATACAGGCCCGGTACCTCGCCTTCGAGCGATACCAACTCGGTCAGGAATGATTTAAAGACCTTCGGGGGAAACTCCTCCCTTTCCAACCGCAGGTAACCCCGGAGCGCCTCGTAATACTCATTTTGGAGTTCGGGATCTTTTAGGAAGTTCCGGATACCGCCCCGGCGCATGAAGATTTCGTCGAGGCCTTCCAGAGTGGGCTCGGCGCATGCGACGGAGGGGAGTAAAAGCAGCAACGCAAACAGCCATAGGCAAGCGTTTCGCACAATCCATTCTATCGCACCTGAGATAGTACCCCATAGTGCCATGTGGGCGAGAGCGCGCCGACTATACTCCGTGCTCCGTTTATCACTCCGGCGCCGGAGTAGACTGGATCCCAAACGTGCCTAGCTACTTTAGGTCCCGAAAAGTGCCGGGTGCGCACCCGCGACCTTTTGGTCCCGAAAGTAGATGGGCACCTTTTGGGGACGTGGCTATTTTTTTCGGTTTTCGATCCAGAGGCGGCAGAAGCGGCTGTATTTGTCGGCGATGGCTTGGATGGCCTGGTCGCGGGTGAGTTTGCCGGATTGGAAACCTTTGAGGGGTTCCCAGAAGATGGTGCGGCCGACCGCAAATCCAATCACGCCGGATACGCCCGCGCCGACGGTCAGCCACTGCTCGACCTTGGCGTCGTTTTCGCCGCGGCCCAAAACAATGCAGCCGACACCGTCGCGGCCGCCCGCTTTGGCGGCTTTGCAGACTTTTTCGAAATCGCTCGCGCGATCCAAACCTTCGACCTTCCAAACGTCGGCTTCTACGCCGGCCGCTTGGAGCTCTTCGATCGCCCGCACCATGAGCGTGGGGCGCATTTCCACGTCGAAGACTTCCTTGCTACCGCATTTTTCCGACTGTTCCTTGGTCGGCGGCACGAGCAGCTCGAACATGAAGTACGAGCCATTGCTCTGCACAAAGCGACTGAGCTCCGCCAGCCGCTTGGCCTGCCGCGCATTCATCGCCGCATCGTCTTCCACGTTATAACGCACCAGAACCTTCACAAACTCCGGCTGGTATTTTTCGATGTGCTTGGTGTAGTTGGCACCGTACTCAAAATCGAATTCGTCCTGACCACTCTTTTCGGCGGGGATGGCGATGGCAAAGCCGGCCTTTTTGGCCAGCCGCAGCGCTTCATCGCCAAATTGTTCGTCGGCCAAAATCCCCATGTCTTCGCGCGGTAGGCCGGTTTCCACCGCCTTTAAAAAGCCTTCGTAAACCATCGTCTTATAGGAAGCGATTTCCTTGGTCTGCTCCGGCGTGGGAGTGCCCTGAATCCCAAACATCTTAGTTTGGAAGGAACCCCGGTGATCAAACGGGAGAATCAACATCTCCTTGGGGTATCCGGGTTGGCGTTTTCCTGAGGCGGAAGAGGACATTTTCTTAGCTCCCTTTTTTGGCTTTGCGCGGCGTGAACCTGATTTCTTCAACGTACAAGAGCGATAAGACAAATCGGCCTTATCGGCAAGTGGGAAGTCTTGGTGATAGAATGCCAGTGGGGGACGTGCATGAAGCCTATCTCACTGCGGGAGTTCATCCACTTCCTGGACGCCCAGACGCGCGCCTCCTTTCGCGGTTCCAGTGTGTCGACCTACCTAAACGAATACCTCATCGACATTGATGAGCTGGCGCCGTACGTGCGCTTTCGGGAAGATACGTACGCCCGCAACCTGATTCACCGCACCGAACAATACGAGCTCTTTGCCCTGGCCTGGCTGCCGGGCCAGAAGGCCGCGATTCACGATCATTCCGGCCAACGCTGTTGGACGACGGTCGCCAGCGGCGAGTTAACCTTCCAAAACTACGAACCGATACGCAGCCTTCAAGCGCCGCCCGTGCCGGTCGGAGAAGCGGAAAAGTATGGAGTGGGAAGGGCTGTCTATATCGATGATGGAATCGGCGTCCACAGCATTTTGAGCAGCGCCCGCACGCCGACCGTCTCGATGCACCTCTACGCCGGGCCGATTTCGCATTGCCTGGTTTACTGCGATAAAGAACAGGTTTTTAAACAGGTTGAGCTGACGTGCTTCCCGGCGCTTGAAGCGGAATGGAGTACAACGCATCCACCGCTTCTTGGGTGAAGGGGATCGAAGGGTTCAACGGTTCCCCGCGCAAGACCTTTTCGTAACAAGCCAAGTAGGCATCCGCCATCTTGTGGTGGGTAAACTTTTCCATCACCCATTCCCGGCAGCGTTTCGGATCGAAACTTCCGATTTCCGCAATCGCTTCCAAAAACTCGGCATCGTCTCGACAGATGCGACCGACTTCCGATCCCACCAGTTCCGGGAGCGATCCCCACGGTGAAGCGAAAACCGGCGTCCCGCTCACTAGGGCCTCCACCACCGCCAGTCCGAATGGCTCGTTCCACAGCACCGGAAAGAGCAGCGCCGATGCGCGCGAAACGTAGTTCGCTTTCGCTGCTCCGCCCACCATTCCATTCCAGTGCACCCCACGCCAGTGTTTGAATAAAAGCCGGCTCCCGCCCAGAATCTGCAACTCGCGGTTGGCCTTGCGCGCAATGCGGATGGCGCCGGCGACGTTTTTCACTTTCCAAGCCGCCTTGGCGAGAAAGAGCAAAGAACCGTCCTTCTCTTCGCGGTAGCGGTAATCCTCGGGATCAATTCCGTTGTAGACGAAACATTCGGCGCCATGGCGGCGCGCGTGATTGCGGCTGACGAAAGCCGTATTGCGCAAGAACGCTTCTCCCGCCTTACCGTTGCCCTCAATAGTGACGACGTGGGGCCGGGAAGGAAATGCTTCCGGCGTATTGAAGTAGTGAAAGACGTCAACCCCGGGCAGCTGTTCTTCGATCGGTTTGCGGAAATTTGGATGGACGACTTTGGCCCAAGTGCAGCGACTGCCCGGTAGGCAAGCCAGGGTCACGTGAATCCCCCGACCGGCTAAGGCTTTTGAGAGCCACCAAACGACGCGCTCCGTCCCGCCATATTCGACGACCGGCAATACCGCTTCATGAATGAGGGCGACCTTCATTAGGTCGCCACACTAACACGCCAAGATCGCACCCTCAACCCGCCCGCTCCGGCGCGAGGGCCCGGGGAACAGAATGCAATGCAAACTTCTTGAAGGACCTTAGCGCTTGGCGACGGCCTGGGCGTATGCACGGAATTGGTACTCATCCACTTCCCGCAGCCAAGCGGTAAGGTATTTTTGCACCCAGCGACGCATGGTCGCGTTATTGGTATCAACCCGCTTGGGGGACAAGCCCGAAAGCTCCATTTTCTGGATCATCTCGAAGCGCAGTCCTTTAAGGAAGCGCGCGGCGAGGGCTTCGTTCGCCTTCGCTAGGCGCGCGTACCGTTCTTGAATCTGTCGCGCCGCACTCGGATTCACATCCCGGCCAATCTCCAGCGCGAACTGGAGATACTCCGGGTAGTCATCCATGATATCGTCCACGTCCGAAGTGGCCTTATGGATCGGAAACGCCAACGATGCGATTTCGCGAACCGCCAACTCATTCGTCCCGACGGTCTGAACCGCCGTTCCCTGCAACAAAACACTAATCAGTAGAGCAATCATCGCCTACCTCCCGGCGCCACATCTATCAAGGTTCGTGCCGGCTCGTGCGGGCACGCCGAGGTGTTTTTCTTTGCACAGAAAGGACACTCCGCGGCACCGGGTGCGCCGGAAAACGTCACCGCTGTCGTCTTCTTATTCCCCGCGCCAGCCTGCGCGGCCGTGGAATGGAACTTGCTCAATCGCCGCTCGGCTCGCCGTGCGTTTGCGCGGCGAGTGTTGGCATAAGGGGAACGTTAGTAGGAGGACTTCATGTTATTCACAAAGATCATCGCGGGACTCGCGATTGCCGGGGCGTTGGTTCCGGGAACGGCCTTCGGCGAAGGCCAGGCCCCAGGGACGGCGCCCGCTCAAATCGCGGTCGCGGCGAACACCGCGGTGGCTCCGCCCGGACAAGCGGCGGCGGGGCAACAACCCCAGTACGCGCAAATCCAGCCGTACCGCACTTACATCACGGTGCAAAGCTACGTGATGGACAACAACGGGGATCCCAAGAACCCCATTTCGAATGTGCGGTTGGAAATTGCTTTTCCGGGCGAGAAGAAATTCGAGCTACCGGAAGGCGGGCAATACTGGCCGATCGGCAATGGACAGAAGCAAGACATCGCGCGGACGTATGAATTGCCTTGGCAGTTCATCAACAACGATGGTTTCGAGTTCACGGTGCAGATGGTGCGCAAGGGTGGCAAGATGTTGCCCTGCAAATTCAAAGTGACGCAATTGTCGCAATACAATCGCGGTTACTTCTGTCACACCGATGTGCAGTGGCAGTACGACCAAAAAGTTGCCGAGGAGAAGCTGGACAAAGAAGGCGTTCAGATTCGGGTGTTCACCGACAAGAACACGCCCGCGAAAGAGCTTCCGAAGGACGCTCTCGCGCTTCGCTAACGTTCCTGTCATTGCGAGCGCGCTGCGGGGCTGCTCGTTTCACTCGCAGTGACCTAGAATTCTGCTCTGGGGACGGTCAGGTCTAAGACCTGGCCGTCACTGGCGCGGAAAATAGCCTGCACCGAAGCTTGGCTTCCCGTCTTACGTCTCACCGTCATCGCGAACGCCGGCACCGGCACCGAACCATCTCGCGGCACATACAGGACCGGAGCGACCGCCTCGGCGACTTTCTCAAACCGACTTTCAATCGTGGACTCCATCTGATCCATTGCCATCACCGGTTGACCCAAATCCGCCTCGGCCACGGGGCGGTATTGCATCTGAACATCCTTCACTTCCAGAGCGCGCGTCACCCGCAGCTGGATCTCCATTCCGATCAATTCGTAATCACCCTGGAACACTTTATAACGCACGAGCGTACCCAGAGGATTTTCGGCGATCTCCGCGCGCAATTCGTGGTGCGGCTGGACACCCCAGAGTTCGCGGTTCGTTTCCACGAAACGGTGGGCGATTTCCTCGGCCGAGTTTCCCGACCAGTTGGGAAAGGCGCTCAATCGCCGGACCGGCAGGGCGGCGAGGTTGGCTTGCCGCGGCCTGAGCGCACTGAGCGTCGATTCGGTTTCGGCCGGCGCCGATTCCCACTGCAAGATGCCAATCAGGCCCAACAAAATGAGGCTGGTGAAAAAGGTGCGTTTCATAACCGCAGCTCCCCTTCGAAAACGGTCTCGGTGCCGTTCTCCGGAATCAAGCGGAGGCGGTAAGGAATGCGTTGTCCCGCACGGGCCGTGCTATCAATTTCTCCGGCGACCGAGAAATCAACCCCTAGACCCGCACCCCCCGTACCGACGGCAATCGTTTTCCCGGCCGCGAGATCGCCGTAACCCTGCTGGTAGGTCAGCGCGATAAGCTTCGCGTCTTTCGGCTCGAGTTTCAGCCGTACGTTGCGGGCGACTTGGGAATTCGCGTTTTGGATTTGTACATTAAAGACCACGGTGACGCCGGGGCCGGGGCTCGCCGCCGAGACCGTACCGCTATCGCTCACCTTAACGGTGACCGGCGCGGCGGTGAGTTTCAGCGGGTTATCCAGCGTATCGGCTTCAATGAAACCGCGATTTTCAAAGGCTTCGTTGATGGCGTCGGTGTGCCCCCCGCAATGGAGTTCCTCATCCGCGTTCTGCAACGCCGACTGAAACTGCGCAAAACTCGTGTCCCGTTTGAGCAAGCTGACCGCCGAGTAAATCATGCGGTCCGATTTCAATGCGCCGGCTTCGGCATCTTCGGCCACGAAGTTCTTGCGAATATCCCAGAGCACTCGCGTGCACCATTCGGCGACTTCGTAGCGTTCGGGGCGGGCACCGGTCCCATCGGCGGTAGCCACGGTGCGGAAGTCCATCGGCCCTTGCGCGGAGCGCAGCGGGTCTCCGGCCTTGTATCCATCTAAATTGCGGGCAATCCATTTGCCGATGTAGGGCTTGTCGCTAACCGATTCGCTTAAGTAGTCGGCAAGGCATTCGTGAATGGCGGAACCTTCGGTCCAAATCGCGCCAGTGTCGCCCGCGTAATCCATTCCGCGTTCGCCGGTGACGCTCTCATTGAAGAGGTGACCGAACTCGTGCCAGTACATATCCTGGTCGGCCCCCGGAGCATACTGAGACGCACCATAGAGCTTGATCGTACGCGGTGACTTGGGGTTCAGATACGCGTGGTCGTAGAAAGCATTCACGTCTTTGCTGGTGCTGCCGGCGGCTTGCACCATGACGTAGAGCGGTCGCGTTTTCACCACCGAGAAACCCAACGCCTCCACGTACGCCTGGATCGCGGTCACACTGCGATAGGCCATCACTTCCGAGTAGTGGATGTTATCGGGTTTGAATTTGAAGTCGCCGCTGGAGTTCGGAGCGGCGAGAGTCGAGAGCGCATCGCTGAGGTCTTTGATGCGCACTTTCAAAAAGCTATTGTCCAATCGCCCCGGCGCACTCAGACCCAGCAAACTAAAAATCCCCCCGGCATCGATGATCTTCGCGTCGACCACACTGGCGGTCGCGGAATTCGTCGCGTCGATCGGATTGGGCAGGATCAAAAAACCTTCGGGCCCGGTGCTGGACTGCAAACCGCGGGTTCGCAACATACTGAGTTTGGAAACATCGAGAGTCGGGCCTTCGCAACCCGAGTTTCCACAAGCGTTCAAAAGAAGGGCGAAAGCGATGAGCATCGAGATGAGATTGCGCTGGGCCATACCCACAGTGAGTGCAACGGAGGTGCCACCATCACGATAATTTATTTATATATTTCAATAAGTTACATACATTTCGGACGGCGTTTTTGTCGAAGAACTGGGCGATTTTCCGCCGCAAATCGAAGTGGAAGCTGAATACCCTCCGAATTCAAATGCTTACCCCCTCGTTACGATCTGCGCGGACGCCCAAAAGGTACCCACTTCCTATCCGGTGTGGTCTTTGATTCGTGGGCCGTGGTTCCCCAACCACGGCCCACGATTTGAAAACAAAACACCTGATAGGAAGTGGGTACCTTTTAGGATGACAGACTAGGGCAAAACGTCCCAGTCGGTGCCGGTGGGGGTGTCTTTGATTTCGATCCCCTGCTGGGCCAGTTCGTCGCGGATGGCGTCGGACCTCCCGAAATCTTTCTTGGCGCGCGCTTCTTTGCGCTCGGAGATTTTGGCTTCAATCGCGGCCGGATCGATTCCGCGCCCGGCGAGAATGTTTTGTTTCAGCGCATTCAGATAGCCGGCGGCGTCTTCACCGAAAAGATTGAGCACCGCGGAGAGACTTTCCAACTGGGCGACGAATGCTTTCGCGGCCGCCACGGCCCCCGCCGTGGGTTTAAAACCTTTTTTGTCGATGAGCGCGTTGATCGCGCGCACATAATCGAAGACGAAGGCCAAAGCCTTGGGAGCGTTAAAGTCATCGCTCATCGCCTGCATCCAACCGGCTTCAAACCCCTTGGCGAGTTCATTTACCGTCGATAACTCGGGCGGTTCCGCACCCACTACCGGAGCACTTAGACTGGCTACCGCCGCCGCCTTTTTCTTCGCCGAGTACACCCGGTGTAACGCCGCCTGAATATCGCGAATCTGCGTATCACTAAACTCCACCGGCGAACGGTAATGCACGGAGAGCAGCAGGTAGCGCAAAGTCTCGGCCGTGTACTTTTTGATGAAATCGCGGGTTAGAAAAATATTGCCCAAAGACTTGGACATCTTTTCTTTTTGGATCGAAATCAGGTTGTTGTGCATCCAAAGCTTCGCGAACGGCTTTCGCGTGCAGGCCTCGGCTTGGGCGATCTCATTTTCATGGTGCGGGTGGATCAGATCCAATCCGCCACCATGGATATCAAAGGTATCACCCAGCAACTCCATCGCCATCGCCGAACACTCAATATGCCATCCGGGGCGGCCCTTGCCCCATGGACTTTCCCAGGCCGGTTCGTCGGCGGCCTTCTGCGGTTTCCAAAGGCTGAAATCGAGTGGATCGTGCTTTTTCTCGTCAGCAGCGATGCGCACGCCCACGAGCAAATCGTCGATTTTCTTGTTCGAGAGCTTTCCGTAATCGGGAAAACTGCGTACCGAAAAAAAGACTTCCCCGTCTTCGGCGACGTACGCCGCTTGATTGCGGATTAACCCTTCGATTAACGCGATAATCCGCGGGATGTGCTCACTGACTTTGGGTTGTTGATTGGGCAGTCGTACCCCGAGGCTCTTCAGGTCAGCCACGTACTCCGTCGTGAACTTGTCCGCGATCGCTTTCCACGTCGTTTTCTCGTCCCGAGCCCGATTGATGATCTTATCGTCGACGTCGGTGTAGTTCATCACCCACCGAACCTGGTACCCGGATTTCTCCAAAAAGCGCCGAACCACGTCGAAGAAGGCCGCCGGCCGTGCATTGCCGATATGGGTCAACCCGTAAACCGTCGGCCCGCAGGTATACATCCCCACTTTGCCCGGTTTCAGGGGCTGGAACGTCTCTTTCTTGCCGGAAAGTGTGTTGGTAATGAGCAATGACATTAGCGCGAAAGCGGTTCGAGATTGACCACGGCGTGCGCCGCAATGGCTTTGTTTTCTCCCACGAGACCGAGACCTTCCATCGTCTTCGCCTTCACGCTCACGCAGGCGAGTTCCACCCCGAGCAGTGTCGCAATCGAGCGGCGAATCGTATCGGAATGGGGAGAGAGCTTAGGCTCTTCGAGTATGACAATGGAATCGAAATGGGACACCCGGTAACCCAGCCCGCGAATTTTCGTGAGCACATCCGCCACAAACTCGGCGCTGGCGCGATTGCGGTTTTCGGGCGCCTTATCGGGAAAGTGTTGGCCGATATCCCCTAGGGCGACCGCACCCAAACACGCGTCGACTAGCGCGTGGAGCAAGACATCCCCATCGCTATGGGCTTGGATTTTAAATCGGCAAGGAATCGGGACACCGCCAATCGGAATATGGCTCGCCTCGACGGTCGGAATCAAACGATGGATGTCGTAACCGATCCCGGTTCGCATGGCGTCTCCTTCGGTGTCTCACTCAACATGGAACGCAGGGTATCCAACTCAAACCCATACGTCAGCTTGATGTTGCGCACGTCGCCTTCGAAAACACCGACCGGAATTCCGTAGTACTCGCAAAGCGAAGCATCGTCGGTGAAGTTGAGCTCCGGGGCTTCCTTCACTTTTTCGACGAGCGATCGGATCACCGTGAACTCGAAAACCTGCGGCGTCTGTACGCGCTGGACCATTCCTCGATCGACCGTTTCCACTACGCGCTGGTCTTCCACTCGCTTTAAGGTTTCCACCACCGGAACGACCGGGACCCAGGCGCCGTAAGCCCGATCGTACAAGGCGGTGCGAACCCGTTCCAAAAACTCGGGCGATAGGAAAGGACGGCAAGCGTCGTGAATGAGAATGCGGGTCGGGGGCGGACTCAATTCTTCTAATGCCTGCAGCGCCAAGTAGGACGAGTCTTGGCGTCGCGCGCCGCCGGCAACCACGCGGATCAAAGTTTTGGTTTGCTTGCCGATGTGGGCATCGAGCAATTCCTCGGTGAGGGAAACATGCTCTTCCGGCATCGCTAAGACGATCTGGCGAAAACAACCTAGGGAAAGCAGGGAACGCAAGCAGTGGATAAAGACCGGTGCGTCGCCAACATTTTGGAATTGTTTAGGGGCCGCCGCTCGTTCCGGTCCCAGTGGACCGGAGAATCGACTACCCGTACCGCCTCCGAGGAGGACGGCGTCTACCGTAACCATATCGAAGCTATACCCCTACGCCTCAAGTTCCAAAAATGGCTTCCAGCTCTTTCTCAATTTCGGCTTCTTCGAGATTCTGCGCCAAAGAAAGCTCTTTCACGAGCAAAGTCTTAGCTTGATCCAAGAGCTTGCGTTCACCGAACGAAAGATCTTTATCGTGTTTGAGCAGAAACAAGGCGCGAAGCACTTCCGCGATTTCCTGAACTTGACCGGTATGGATTTTTTCCATGTACTCGCGGTAGCGACGGTTCCAAGTTTGGTGATCGATCGGGGAAGAGTCCTTCTTACGGAGGATCTTGTACACTTCTTCCACTTCTTTTTGTTTAATGATCGGGCGCAACCGCTGCGCCGAGTTGTTGATCGGTACGAATACTTTTTTGGGGGCTCCGTTATCTTGAATCTCTAAAATGTAGAAGGCCTGTTTGTTACCGGGGCTGAACTCGCGCTCTTCGATTCCCCGCACGACCCCAACTCCGTGCGAAAGATGAACCGCATTGTCACCCACCTTAAACTGATACATGGATCTCCTACCCTCTCTCGCTCTTTGAAGAGAGCTGCTTATACCACGGATCGAGTCACATTGCATTATCTTAAGCGGCAATGACGGTCAGCGAGCCAGAAACCCACTCGACATTCCAATGTAATTCTAAATACTTATATTAGTGGCCCGTCGGTCGTGAAGCTCTTATTGACCGGCTTTTTAATTTTCCACTAAGATACGCAGGCTCGTTGAACATTCCCATTCAATAGACATGTCCAACCCCTCAAATGTGACTCCGCCTCAGCTCTGGTTGGCCTCGCAATCCCCACGTCGGCAATCGCTTCTCGATTCCGTCGGCCTTCCCTTTCAAGTTCAGGTTTCTCACGCGGAAGAAGTCGATAGTTTCGGCGGTTCGGTGGAAAAAACCGTGCTCGAGAACGCCATGCGCAAGGCCGCGATCGTGACCCGGCAAGTGCCGAATGACTCCGACGTCGTGATCGCCGCCGATACTTTAGTAGCGATCGGCGATCGGATCATCTCCAAGCCCACCGACCGCAATGAGGCTTTGGCCAATTTGCGCGCTTACTCCGGGCGCTCGCACCGCGTGCTGACCGGACTGGTCTTGCAGTCGCGCCAATACGGATTACGCCAACAAGCCGTCGTCACCCAGGTGAGTTTTCGCCCCCTCGCGGAAGATGAAATGCAGGCCTACGTAGAGACTCCCGAGCCGTACGACAAAGCGGGTGGCTATGGGATCCAGGGATTGGCCTGCCTCTTCGTCGATAAAGTCGAGGGTTCCTATTCCAATGTCATGGGGCTGCCGATCGAAGCCCTTCTGAAGGAGTTGACCGCGCTGACCGGCATGGCGCCGGCGCGTTGGTTGCGCAAATGAATTCCATTGCCCACAACCTTGCGACCATTCGGCAAAACCTCGCGGGAAAAAAGGTCACGCTCGTCGGGGTCACCAAGGGACAATCGCTCGACCATATCCAAGCCGCGGTGGATGCGGGCCTAGAAGATTTTGGCAATAACTACGCCCAGGAAGGCGAAGCGTTACGGGAGTCGATCGAAACCGGCCGTTGGCACTTCATTGGCCATATTCAAAGTCGCAAGGTGAAGGAGCTTCTGGAATACGACCTGATTCAGAGCCTCGACCGCATGGAAATCGTGGAAGCCTTTCACGGACGGATGGAACCTTTGAATCGGCCCATCGACGGGTTGGTGGAGATCAATATTGGGGGGGAAGCCTCGAAATCAGGCATCGCTCCGTCGGACCTCCCCGCCTTTCTTCAGGCCGCACGGGCTTTCCCGCGCGTGCGCCTCCGCGGGTTGATGGTGATGCCGCCGCCGTTAGAACCGGTGGAAGCGCGCCGAGAATTCTTTCGACGCGCCAAGGCACTTTTTGACACCCACAACGCACCGAGTTGGGACACGCTTTCCATGGGAACTTCCGACGACTACCGCCTGGCGATCGAAGAAGGTTCGACGATGGTACGCCTCGGAACGGTTCTCTTCGGCCCCCGCGCGTGATAAAAATACTCCCGGGTATCCGAGGGGAAATCAAATGGACCAACGTTTAGGGGAAATCCCGACTTTTCAAAGTGAATGGACGCCGGACGAGATCAAGGCGCAGAATTTTCGCGGCGGACTTTTTGGGTATTCGCGTAAGGAAGTGCGCGACTTCTTGCGGCTCATGGGCAAACTCTGGTCGCGGATGCTCGACCACCAGCAAGAGTTGACGGTGCGACTGCACTCACTCGAAACCGAAGTCGCCGGCTGGCGTTCGCGCGATGCCGACATCAAGGCTCAACGGGAACGGGCTTTGGCCGAAGCGCAGAACATCCGCGAGCTCGCCCGCATCGAGGCGGAAAAGCTGATGGCGGAAACCGAAGAACGCGCCGACGCGATCCGAAACCGAACGGAAAACTGGCTCGAGAGCGTGATTGCGAAGGTTGAAGAGACCCAGCGCCAAAAACAAAACTTCATCACCGCTTTCCGTTCGGCGCTAGACAGCCACTATGAGCTGATCAAGAACGACACCGACGGCGAACCGCTCACCGCAGGGTTGTCGGAAGTGTTGCGCAAGCCCACCGAAGGCGAATCACTCAACTAGTTTCTCGAAAGGTGCCCATCTACTTTTGGTCCCAAAAAGTGCCGGGTGCGTACCCGCTACCTTTCGGGACCAAAAGTAGATGGGCACCTTTAGGCTGCGGGGAACGTGCCACCCTGCGGCTACGCCGCTCAGTATTAAGTTTAAGTTTAAGTTTGATATTAAACTTAATGAGTAGGGAGGGGGCGCACGGAGGTTGAGGGGAGCCAGCCGGCGAACGGAGCTGAGATGGCGGTGACGTGATCTTGGGTGGCGCCCAACGCTACCAAGGTGCCCTCCGGCAACTCCGCGATCTTTTTCTCGCTGCCTAGCACGGGCTCACTATTCAAGACGGAGCCTTCCGCGCCCGGCAACACCACCGCGTACCGCGGCAGCGCGGCGCGGGTTGCGTATCCCGCACCACACACCAGTAGAAGCAAAATGCCGGTGGTGAGAGCCGTCCCGCGCGAAGGGCCCAAGAAAAACCCAAAGGCGAAAATCCAAAATCCCAATACCGCGGCGAAAAAGAGCAAGGTTGGCTTGAGCAGGAGCGAGAGCCGGAATGACCAGCGGGAAGAGAGATCGTCTTGGATCAGGATGCGGTGTTGGATGCGGGCGAGATCGCGGATGGCTTGCCAAGTATAGAACGGATCGGTGCGCAGCTGCGCGCTGGCCGCCAGATGGTAGGCGGCCGGCCCCGGTTGATTGGCGAGCAGGTAAGCGGAAGCCAGGTCATGGTGGGCTTCGGGCGAACGGATGCCTTGGCTTTCCGCGCGCGTAATCCACGCCTCGAAAAGCGGAATCGCCTCCGCCGGCTTATTCTCCACCAGGCGCGAGACGGCCGCGTCCCATTCCGGATCGGTCGCACCGAATCCCGCGGGAACGCAAAGCAGCCATGCGAGCCAAAACGCTTTCATGACCGGATTGTCTTTGAATTTAGAGAAGACGGCAATGAATGGGTCAGTAACGGACCTTGTACTTCTCTTCGATGACTCGAATCAGCAGCTTCAACTCGTTCACGCGTTCTTCCAGTTCGCGGTTGCGTTGTTCTAACACGCGGATGTGCTCTTCCTTCTGCACCAGCGCGTATTCAAACGCATCGCTGACCATATTCACCGCTTTCTCTACCATCGGTAGAGCGCGTTTCTCTTCTTCGTCAGGAGCGTCGAAATCGACGACCTGCGATGGATTGAAACGCGAGAGCGGCTTATTTTCCCAGCGATCCACGTCGGCGGAAGCCGGCATGACGGGTTGTTGAGCCACGGGTTCGATAACTTCCTCGGATCGAAACAAGATTAAGTATCTCCCTTTTTCGAGGCGATACTGGATGCTGTTTGTTTTGATTTTCCTACGGATGGTACTTAGGCTGACCCCGGTTTTCACGGAGTACTCGATCAGAGGGAGCCAGGTTCCGTCACTCTCATTGCGCGTCACGGGAACGTGCGCTGACATGAGAGTCTCCTACTTCTCTTAGTATATGCTAAAATCGAATTATCCACCATGATCCGAACCATTCTGCAGACCCTCTTTCTGGTTTTTATCGGCGTATTGCTCGGGCAAATTCCCGCCGGGCATTCCACGCTCGGACGCACCGCATGGAGCGAAACGCAAGCGCTCGGCGCTTGGAGCGGCGGGCAGTTGCAGTCGATGGTTTCGTACGCCGGGTTCGGAGACTCCGCCCTGAGCAAATGGTTAGGAAATTTCAGAACTTCGAATCAACCGACGAAGGCCGCATCGCGGCCAACGCGCCGTGAGGAAACCGATCCGGAAGGGCTTACGCCTTCGGACCGCGAAGCCATTCGGCAGATCTTGGAGTGAGGATCCATGGCCCAATTCATCGAACGCCGTAAAGAATACCGCCTCCCCTTCGAGGATAAGATCGTGTTTACCGACGGCAAACGTTCCTTCACCGCTTACGCCTCGAATGTGAGTCGCGGCGGTTTGTTTGTGACCAGCCTCGAGCCCTTCCCGATCGAAACGAAGGGCTATATCGCTTTTTTCATTCCCGGCCAGGAGGCCAGCCTCTGCGTGAAAGCCAAGGTCGTGCACATCGTGTTCGATCGGCAGCGCTGCGAGATCGAAAACGGGATGGGCTTCATGTTCGTAGATCTCACCGATCACCAGCGCGGATTGCTGGATGATCATATTCGCGGCGAACAAGAAAGTTACCTGGAATTGAAACAGGTCTTGGCGGCGGAGCAGCCCAATAACCAAGAGATGGTCCGCTGCCTCGCCAAGCTGCCGAACCTGCGGCGGCACGACCTGCTCGCTTTGCGCTACCGGGTGAATCGGATCTGCACCCTCTTTGAAGCCTCCCCCGAACCGACGCCGCTCAAGGCCGGAACGCAGAGACTCGCCGGCTAGACGACTTGCGCGATACGGCGGGAACCATAGCCCCACGCTTCGGCATCCACCTGATAGCCGACGCGATCCAAAAGACTTCCCCGACAAATGCGGGTGGAACTCTCATCCGGTGCGTTCTCCCGGGCAGCCCGAGCCAATAACCGCTCCATGATTTCCGGCGGCACCCGATCACTTTCACCCGGATAGATAAAAGGAAAAAGCAGCAGGTGCGAAAGCAGCACGCGCCAATTGGCCCCAAAGCGCCAGAGCATCCGATCCCAATCCAGGTTCTTACCCAGCACCAAAAAGAGATGGGCGATGTCGGCGCCATCGTAGCGGTCCCGTGCCATGATGAAAGCCTTGGAGTAAATCATCTCTTCCGGGGGTGTCATCCGGACGATCTGTCCGCCGAAGGTTCCGGTGGTCGATTGGGTGAACCAGATATCGTCCACCGGGCAAAGTCCATTTCCGGAGCTAAAAATCAAATCGATAAAGGCTTTCTCCTCGTGATTGTCGAACGCCTTGGCGAGCCAGAGCGCATCGGTGAGCTCGGTCCGAAAGCCCTCCAATGTCAGCGCCCGCATCGCCGGAGCCACATCTTCGCCTCTCAGGAAAATATCGAGATCCTTCGTATCGCGCGTGATGCCGGTGTAGTGTCGTAAGGCAAATGCGCCCCCAATCATAAACGGGACCTTCTCCCGCTTTAAAGTTGCGACCGCTTTGCCGTAAAAATGCTGGGTGTTCTCACTCATCGGTTTGCTCCTGTAAAGATTCTGTGAGCAAAGGGAATGCCAGCAAAAGCTGGTATTTTGCTTGCTTAAGTACGGATCAACGGAGACAGAACGATGCGCATCGCAGCGGTAGGCGACATTCATTGCACAATTCGATCAGACGGAAAGCTACAGCCGTTGTTTCGCGCCATGGCGAACGACGCGGAGCTCATCATTCTCTGCGGCGACCTAACCGATTATGGACTTCCGGAAGAAGTGGAAGTTTTGGTGCATGAACTCGCTTGTGTGCCCACCACCCCTAAGGTCGCCGTTCTCGGAAACCACGACTACGAGTCCGGACATTGGGAACATGTCCGCGATGTTCTCGGACGCGCGGGAGTAAACGTGCTGGACGGGAGTGCGTGCGAGATCGGCGGCGTGGGATTCGCGGGCGTGAAGGGATTTGGTGGAGGTTTCGCCGGGCATACGCTCGAGGCGTGGGGTGAGCCGAGCATCAAACACTTTGTTCAAGAAGCGGCGAACGAGGAAATTAAACTGGAAGGCGCGTTAGCGCGTTTGGAGGATGTCCCGCGGGTCGCCGTCCTGCACTACGCTCCCATCCGCGACACAATCCTCGGGGAGTCTCCCGAGATTTATCCCTTCCTGGGATCCGTGCGTCTAGAAGAGCCGCTCTTACGCCATGCGGTGGAAGCGGTCTTTCACGGCCACGCCCACCACGGCGTGGCGGAAGGAAGGACTCGCAACGGAACGCCGGTCTACAATGTCGCGATGCCCCTGCTGCGTCGCCTGCATCGGGACCGTCCCCCGTTCAAAACGATCGAAATTCGGGCTGTCGATGCGGTTGACAGCTGGCCAGTGGATCGGGCCGAAAAAACTCCAGCCTAAGTCAGCGTAGTTATTTAAGAAACAGGCAATTGTCCCGTAAGACTTTCTGACTACAGAAGATGTTGTTTTTTTGATCGGCGTAGCCTCGCTCGCGGGCCGAACGCCAAACTCCTTTCTTTCAGGGCACTTGTCCCACTCCAGCTCGCCTGGTCTAGCGCTTGCACAGTTAGGGGGTGCTCAAGCGCTACGTTGATGGGAGAGGTGCCATGAAAGGCAATCGGAGATTGGTTTCGCTGATGAAGAAGTGGTGGATGATAGCAGTGGTTTTCGCACTCGCGATGTCGCTGACGAGCTGTGCTCGCCGCAAGCCGACTGGCTTGCTGTCGACCTATGGGCTGTCGAACTGCTACCAGCCGCTCGGCAACATTCTCCTGGGACAGTTTGATATTTGGACCTTTCCGGTCAGCGGACAAGCGGGAACCTACAAAATCGTGGTCATCCCTTACGCGATGGACGCCGAAGGCGATGTCATCGCGATTCACGTCGTGAACAGCTCGTCGTTGCAGTACAAGCCTTTGGTCACGGAAACCGCCGCTTATGTGGAACAAGAAATTGTGGCCGGTTACCTGAGCGAAGCGGAGTTGAATAACTACGACCGTATCGTGATCAGCAGCGCCAATCCGGGCACGGACTTCATGAACGCGAATCCGGAAAAAGACGTTTCGTGCACCTTGCCACTCATCGGCGACGATATTCAATAAGCTTAAGTCTTTTCTCGGGCCGTACCGCGACGAAAGCCTAGCCGGTTACGCCGATCCAAGATCTGTTGCACCATTGCATGGATGGGGACCTCGTTCGGACAAAGCACCGTGCACGCCCCACAACGGGCGCAGGGAAACCACTCTTCGAGAAAAACTTCCGATTCATGCGGGTACTTGGCGAAGACCGAAGGGATGAGCTTCGGTTCGAATGACGCCGGGGCATCGCCCTTGCGAATCGCTTCGCAGGAAAACGTACAAAGGGAACAGACCTGACAGCGTTCGAAAGACGGTGAGAGACTGCGTTCCGATTCGCTGATCGCCAGGACGTGGTCGGCCCGGTAGCGCTCCAGGAATGCCTCGGCGCCCCGCCCCTTACGCCAAAAAAAGAAAAGCCGGTGGAATCGCCGCCAAAGGCGATCGACTTTCAAGTAGAGTCGGATGCTATAGAGCCGAAGCGACACTCTGCCTCCCGCTCAGCGCAAAAAAACCCAACCCGACGCCCACGCCGGCGTAATCCAAACCACCCAAGATCGATCCGCACGCGTGCAAGTTTTGAAATGCGGGTCGACCGTCTTCGGCGAGCGGGCGAAAGCTCGCGTCTACCCGGACGCCCATCGCGTCACCCGTACCGTGCAAAGGAAGGGCAAAGATCGATTCGACGGTGCGTTGCGTTCCGGCACTTAACCCGCCGCCAAAATACCGGCCCGAAGCCAAAACGAAGGTGGCGGCCCGCAACGTCGTCCACCCCGACTGCCCGAGGGCGGTCAGTTCGCGCACCGTGCCGGCTCCGGTTTGGACTTTGATCTGTTGCGTGGGGAACCGTTCGACTTCCTGCAAGGCCAATGCGGCCCGAATGGCACCGTTCAAGCGAAAGCCGGCCACCGGCTCGGTCCACGACAATGCTTCCGCGACCGGAAACTTGCCGTCGCCGCTGATGGTGCGAAAGATCGCGTCACTCGGAAAAATCGGCGGAAAAAGCAGGCTGTCGGACGACTCCGCGATCCGCGCCACCGCCTCCCGCAGGCGTTCGACCTCGGCCGGTCGGGCGGCCAGATCGGCGGCGACGCGCGGCAGAGGAATGTCCCAAGCTTCGCCTTCCAACGGCAAGTCGAGCGCACGAAATTCTACCGACAATCCGCGCCGCTTCGCCGCTTCATTCCACTGCCGACTGAGCAAGTCGCCCCGGAAGCGCCAGCGCCGGGAGCCCAAAACCGAAACGCGCCGAATCCCACCCGTCTGGAGATCCGCGCGGCTCTGAATTCCCTGCGCTACATATCCCGAACGCAGCTGGCCCGAAAGACTCGGGAGTAAGTACGGCATTTCCCAGCGCCGGGTGATTTCCAAATGCGGCGACAGGGCCTCAATCACTTCTTCGCTGCCCGCCATCCACTGCGCGGCAACAATGGGCAGCCCCCCTTCCATCTGGAGATCCGAAAAATATCCCCGCCATTTTTCGCACGCCGACGAAAAAGACCCGGCTTCCGCCACCGGTCCAAAATCCCAAAGGCCGGAACTCACACTGGTCGCCCCGCTCCCGCGGGTAAAAATCGCCACTCGCTTGCCGCCGCGACGTAACGTGAGGGCGGCGGCGAAACCGGCCAGACCATCGCCGATCACTCCGGCATCGAAGGCCTTGGGCTCAGACACTCCCGCCCCCGCGTTCCAAGTTGCGCGCATATTCGCGCTGTTTCGCCTGTTCGCCCCAAACCAACTCGGGAGGGAAATCGGCGGGATTCTCCGCGAGATGCTTTTCTAAGGTCGCCGTGTCCCAGTTCAGCAACGATCCGAGCAAAGCACCCGCCGCCCGCCGGCAACGGCTACCGCGGCAACTGCCCTCCCCCAAACGGGTACGGCGCCGCAAGTCCGCTACCCCCGTGACCCATTCTTTGCGAACGGTGTACTCGATTTCCGAGGCCAGGACTTGTTCGCATTCGCAGATCGTCTGCGCCAACTCCGCATTGCGTACGGCGGCATCTAAGATCCCTTCGGCCTTGTGGCCGTAACGGCGAATGAGTCGCGCCACCAAGATCGGATCGCGTCCGGTGCGACGCGCTTCTTCGAGCCACGGGATTTCCGATGTGCAACCGGGCAAGCTTTCCAAGTGAGTACGGCACCGCTCTTTCTGGCGCAGCTTGCGGCAGATCTGGTTCGTCACCTGTTCCGCCAACCGGCGCGCGCGGGTGAGCCCACCCCCCAAGACACTATACAATCCGTCCACCCCATCACTGGCGTGATCGAAGACGGCCTGGCGATGGCCTTCGGGGTGATCGATATCCACCACGCGACAATGCACGCCGGAAACGGATGAAGTGAACCGGTGCGCATCGATGCGCGGCAGGTATTTTTTCAAAGTCTCGAGCAAGAGCGCCACTTCATCCGCGCCAATCTTCACGTCCTCCGGTTTGCCGCTGAACGGGCTTTCCGTCGGACCCAAGATGGAGACGTTTTCGCGGGGAAAAAAGTAGAGCGGGTCGTTACGGTGAGGGAGGGGGATGGCCAACGCGACATCCGTCACGCGGCGTTCGAGAAAGACATAGGAGCGGCGATAGTAGCGAAACTCCACCGACCGCCGCGGCACGAGCTTGGGTCCCCAGGGCCCGGCGGCGTTCACCACCGTGCGGGCGCGCACAAAGAGCGGGGCTCCGTCCTTCGACGTAATGCGCAGACCCACCAGACGTCCGGCTTGAACTTCGACCTTGTCCACCCGAATGCCCTTGTAGAGATTCGCGCCGGCCGAAGCGGCACTGCGAGCGGTGGCGATGGTGATGCGCGAAGGATCCGTCGTCCATTCGTCCACACTGATCGCGCCCAGCAGATCCCGCGACAATCCCGGCTCCACCGCCTGGAGATCGGCCGAATTCAAGCGCACGTGCGGCCGACCGGCCTTGGACGCCGCGTAGTGATCATAGAGATCGGCCAGCGCCTGCAGGCGGTCTAGATCGGTGTGCGGATCCGTTTTGAGGACGGGAAAAAGAATCGGAACCCGCGTCAGTAAATTCGGGGCAATTCGTTGGAAGACATTGATCTCCTCGCAGGCGGTTCGCGTCGCCTCGGGATCGGTGGCCAGCCAATGGGGTTCGCCGGAAAGAATTCCGGTTCCCGCGCCGGTGGTGCCGGCCGCAAAATCTTCTTTTTCGAAGAGCACGACCGAAAGCCGTCGCATGGCGCAGTCCCGCGCCACACTCACACCCAAAATACCCCCGCCGATGATGGCCACGTCGTAGACTCGATCGGTGAGGGGCAGCATGGCTTAAGTCGCCGGTTTCGGCGCCAACCGGATGAAGAGCTCTTCCAGCTGCTGCGGATCTGCCGGCGAGGGCGCTCCGGCCATCAGATCGGCGGCCTTTTGGGTTTTCGGGAAAGCCATCACATCGCGGATCGCATCGCAACCGGTGAGCAACATCGCCACCCGGTCGACCCCGAAGGCAATCCCGCCGTGCGGCGGAGTGCCGTACTGCAATGCGGTGAGAAAGAATCCGAATTTACGTTGGGCTTCTTCGGCGGAAAGTCCGAGCACATCGAACATGCGTTGCTGCACTTTCGTATCGTAAATACGTAAGGAACCACCGCCGATTTCGTAGCCATTCCAAACCATGTCGTAGGCCTCGGCGCGTACCGACGCCAGTTCCTCGTTGGATTTGGCGTTCATGAACTTGTCCAGGTCTTCGGCGTGCGGGCGGGTGAAGGGGTGGTGGGCGGCGTAAAAACGTTTGTCGTCTTCGTTAAACTGCAGCAGCGGGAAATCGGTTATCCACGCCAGATTGTCTTTCGTCTGATCGGTGTAGCCCAACGCCTTGCCGTACTCGTCGCGCAAGAAGGAAAGCGCGTTGTTCGTGATCGTGGGCGAAGCACAGACCATCAGCAGCATGCGCGGCCCGGAGAACGGCAGCTTGCTTTCGATTTCTTTTTTCAGCGCATCATCAAAGAATTTGGCTTGCGGAGCCTGCCAATCGCCCGGCGCCTTGATGCGCACCCAGGACAATCCCTTCGCGCCAAAGGGCGCGACCTTGCGCACGAGCCCATCCAGCTCCGTGCGGGAAAGCGGTTCCTTCTCTTCAAAGCAAAGGCCTTTCAGAATGCCGCCCTTGTCCAACACCGACTTAAAGACCTGAAAGGTCGATTTCTTTCCCTGCTCGGTGAGATCTACCAGCGTCAGGGGATTGCGGAGGTCGGGCTTGTCCGAGCCGTACTTTTCCATCGCGGTGGCGTACTTCATGCGCGGAAACGGCGTCGCAATCTCCTTGCCCAAAACTTCCTTCAACACGCGCTTCATCAAGGCTTCGTGCAAGGAGTAGATATCCTCGGTATTCACAAAGGACATTTCCACATCCACCTGGGTGAACTCCGGCTGACGGTCGGCGCGCAAGTCTTCGTCACGAAAGCAGCGGGCGATTTGCACGTAGCGTTCCAGCCCGCCAATCATGCAGAGCTGCTTTAGCGTCTGGGGCGACTGCGGCAAGGCGTAAAACTGTCCGTGGTGCACGCGGCTGGGCACGAGATAATCGCGCGCGCCTTCCGGCGTCGTCTTGTAGAGAATCGGGGTTTCGATTTCCCAGAAGTCATTTTCGAAATAAAACTGCCGCGCGACTTTCAAAAACTCATGGCGCACGCGCAGGTTGTTCTGCAGCTTCGCGCGGCGCAATTCTAAGTAGCGATAGGTGAGACGTACCGTCTCTTCGGTCTCCCCGGCCGACGGCGAGTCTTCGTGCAATGGATAGGGCAACGGTTGCGCGCGGCTCAAGACTTCCAATTCGCTCGCCACCAATTCAATCTGCCCGGTCGCTAGGTTTTCATTCACCATTCCTTCGGGACGAGCGCGAATGCTCCCGGTCACGGCGATCACGGCTTCTTGGCGCAAGGTTCCCGCTTCGGTGACGGGCATATTCGCCGGGTCGAAGACGACCTGGCAGATACCCGAACGATCGCGCAAGTCGATGAAGACTACGCCGCCGTGATCACGCCAGCGATCCACCCAGCCGCCGACGGTGACCTTCTGGCCGCTTTCGGCTTTTGAAAGTTTGCCGCAACCATGCGTGCGCTTAAGCTTCATCCAACGCTCTCCTCTTCAACTCCGCTTCGAGATCCTTCAATGCCACGGTGCTTTGTGTGCCTTGGGCCATGTCTTTCAGCGCCGCTTGCCCCGCCTTCAACTCATCGTCGCCGAGCAGCAGGGTGTATTTCGCCCCGGTGCGGTCGGCCTGCTTCATCTGCCACTTCAGTTTCTTGTCTTGCTCGTAGGACATCTCCACCGCGATCCCCTGGCGTTTCAAGTCGATGCTCAAGGGATAGAGGCGATTGAAGGCTTCCGGTCCGAGCGGGGCAAAGAAGAAAGTGGGCTTCGGGGCGATGGCCTGGAGCAGCTGCCGGGCCTCGAGTGCCATCATCAAGCGCTCCATGCCCAGTGCCCAACCCACGGCCGGAAACGGCGGTGCCCCAAAACGTCCCGCCAATTCGTCATATCGCCCACCGCCGCCCAACGCACTTTGGGCACCCAGCAGATTGGACGTGAACTCAAAGGCGGTGCGCGAATAGTAGTCGAGACCCCGCACGATATTGGGATCGAGCTCAAACTTCACGCCCGCTTCCTTCAAGCGCCGTTTTACGGCATCAAAATGCGCTTTGCTCTCGGGATCCAGGTGGTCCACGATCCGCGGCGCTTTTTCGGCCAGTCGTCGGCACCCCTCGTTCTTGCAATCGAGGATACGCATGGGCGCGCGTTCAAATCGCTTCTGGCATTGCTCGCAGAGCTCTGCGAGGTGGGGACGCAAATAGTCTTTCAGCTTTTCGCGGTACTGCGGCCGACAGGCTTCGCTGCCGACGCTATTCACGCGGATCTCATACTCGGTAAGCCCGAGGTGACGATAAATGGCATCGAGCACGGCAATGACTTCGGCATCCGCTTCCGGGCTGCCGTCCTGAATTAGCTCCGCACCGATCTGATGAAACTGTCGCAGGCGCCCTTTTTGGGGACGCTCATAGCGGAACATCGGCAAGCAATAATAGTAGCGCTGGGTGTTGGGATTACGGTGGAGCTGGTGCTCGAGCAACGCGCGCACCACCGAGGATGTCGCTTCCGGGCGCAGCACCAGGGTGTCGACCTTCCCGCTATCCGGATGCCCGCGATCCTGGACTTGGTACATCTGCTTTTCCACGATGTCGGTGTCGGTTCCGACGGCGTGGGTGAAGACTTCGATCGGTTCCAGAACCGGCGTTCGGATTTCTTGGTAGCCGAAGGTCTCCAAAATAGTTTGGACCTTTCGCTCCACGGCCTTCCACTGAACCAGCTCGTCACCGAGTAGGTCGTGCATGCCGCGAACGGCTTTGATCTCCAAAAATATCCTCCGGTTAAACGGGTTGCGTTTGCGAGGCTACCACCGAATTTCCGACGAGGCATGCCGTTTTTTGTCACCGAAAAACCCGGCAAGATCTGGATATTTCTTCACAAACCGACGTGATCGTGATTGACGCCGCGCGTTGTTTGCTGTAAATTGCCGACTGTTCGTAAACTAAATTTCTGTAAATCAGTAACAAGACCAAGTGGGGTTGGGTGTATGCCGTCTTTTCGTAGATGGATTGGGTTTCTTTGTCTTTGCGTAATGGGTTTGGGTTCCAACGCGTTCGCGGAATTTCCCGGGCAGTTTGGTCGTCCGATTGGCCGGCCGGTTCCGTTTCGCGGTCCGCTGGTGCGACCGCCGATCGGGCGTCCGCTTCCGCCGCCGGCGATGATCCTCCCGCAGCCTTCGCGGATACTACTGGACCAGTTGGCGATTCACGCCAAAAACATTACCGATGAAATTGCCGCCACCAATGATGCAATGGCGGCCACCCACGGCGGCTCGGTGATCGCCCCGGTGGTGTTGGAGCGTTTCAGCTTGAATCCCGATCTGCGCTTGCTCATCGACACCAACTTGTCGTTCATCCCCCCGCGCCCCCGATCGCCCTTTCCGCAAAAGCGCGCGATCGAATACATGGTGGCCTGGCGTATGGCTGATGTGCTGCAAGCCGTCGACTTCATGATTCGCAATCCCAATCCGGCCAACATGCACCTTTTGATCAATCGCTTCAGCATTGTCGTGCCTTCGACCTATCTCTACATCGAAGGAATGCGCGAAACGTATCTGATCGAGCCGATCTGGACGTGGCCCAACGCGGAATTGCCCGCGATCTTGGCGCGCTTGGAAGCGCAGCTTTTCGTCATGCGCGGTTTGATGGAGGCCTTGTACTGCGACCCGTTCTTCAATCCCTACTTCCCACGGGGTTGGGGAATGATCGAGACCACATTCAGCGCGTACCGTATCGACGTAGGCGCTCCCGGTCCGGTCGGCATCGCGCCGTTTCCGTTCTACCAAGATGGACCGAAGGGTCCGAATGGTTTCTACCGTCCGGAAGTGACGCCGGTGCCGCGCCAGGATTTGAATCCGGTGCTGCCGTACGATCCGAATGCGTGGAACGGCCAAGTGGATCGCTTTGATCCCCGCTATGTCGATGGAAATCCGATTCCGCAAAACCCGGGCGTGGTTCCCGGTTTGAATAATGCTTTGCCTGGCGCGGGCGCTTTGCCGCCTCCGACGGGAGTTCCGGGTGCCGGTAATCTACCGGGTGCGGGAGCTTTGCCCGGAGCAGGGACATTGCCCGGTGCGGGTGCTTTACCTGGTGCCGGTGCTTTGCCCGGTGCGGGCGGCGGAGTGCGTCCACGCATCCCCGGCGCGGGAACCTTGCCGGCCCCACAGGGTGGTGGGCAAACCTACGGTCCCGGCTTTGGCGCGGGTCAACCCGGACAGGGACAACCTTTGCCCGGCAATGGAGGCGGTTACGGCCCCAACGGCGTACCCGGTTTCCAAGGCGGCCAACCGCAGCAGTATGGTCCCGGTTTCGGTGGTCAGAATCCGCAGCAACCGCTGCCGCCTCAGGGTGGTGTCCAACCGCAAGCCGGTGGTCAGCAAGCGGGCAATCAGCCGCAGCGACCGCGCACGGATCAAAACGGGCAACCGTTGCAGTCCGGTAACACCAACGGCGTGCAGTGGGGAGACTTCAGCTACGACGACGAAAACACGCAGCCAACGAACAGTGGGCAATCGCAGCCGCCGTCCAATGGTCAGCAACCGTCGCCGGAACAATATCCGGCGCCGCAGCAACAACGCTAAACAGTTCGCTCAAAAAGGAAAGGGCGGGGTCCCCGGGTTGGGGATCTCGCCTTTTTCTTTTTTAACTCCGCACCCACTTGCCCATACGCTCGGTGCGCCAACTTCCGTTCGTACCCAGCGATAGCCAGATCAAGGAGACCTTTCCTTTGAGACACGAATAAGGAATCGGCCCCCAACTCCGGCTGTCCACACTCTTCACCCGGTTATCGCCCAAAACGAAAAAGTGGCCGACCGGGATGGTCACCGGGCCGTAGTCCCGGATCTGTCCCTCTTCCCAAACGATCGGGTACGGCTCCCCTTTTTCCGCACTCTCCCAACGCAAATGCGCGCTCGTTTCCGAACCGTTGCGCACATCGAGCGGTTTGCCGTTTACGGTCAAGAGCCCATTGCGGATCGCCACCTCGTCGCCCTCGATCGCCACGACCCGTTTGACGTACGTATCGAGACCGGTATCCGGAAGTGCGAAAGCCACCACCTCGCCGCGGCGCGGGCGGCGGATCTTAAATATTTCGTACGAACTAAACGGCAGCCGCACGTTGTAATTGGATTTGGAAACAAAAATCAGATCGCCGGAGAGCAAGCCCGGCGCCATCGAATCCGAAAAAATGCGGTAGTCTTCCACCAAGAAAAAACGAATGACCAGCGCCACCGCGGTCGCCCATACGAAGAGCGAAACATAGTTTTTGGCGCGAAAAGCCTTCATTCGATCGATAGCGCGGCCAAGAAAGCTTCCTGGGGAATCTCGACGCTCCCCACCTGCTTCATCCGCTTCTTTCCCTCTTTTTGTTTCTCTAAGAGTTTGCGCTTACGCGAGATATCCCCACCGTAACACTTGGCGAGCACGTTTTTACGTAGTGGGGCGATGCGTTCTTTGGCGATGATCTTCGTTCCGATCGCGGCCTGCATGATGATTTCAAACATCTGGCGTTCGATCAGCGTCTTCATCTTGGCCACTAAGTCGCGGCCGCGGTAGTACGCTTTGTCCTTGTGCACGATCCAGCTGAGCGCATCGACGGCGTCGCCGTTGATCAGCAAGTCGAGCTTCACCAATTCGCCCACCTGGAAGCGGACGATTTCATAGTCCAGACTCGCGTAGCCTTTGCTGACACTCTTCAAACGATCGTAAAAATTCAAAACCACTTCGTTGAAGGGAATATCGTATTCCAACATCACGCGCGTAGGCGAATGGTAGTGGAGCTTCGTCTGCCGGCCCCGGCGCTCTTCGCAAAGCTTGATCAAATTGCCGAGGAATTCTTCCGGGGTGTGGATCGTCACATGCGCGATGGGCTCTTCGATGGATTCGATGTGCTGGGCCGCCGGCATGTCCGATGGATTGTAGATCGAGAGCTGCTCTCCTTGGACGGTGTTCACCCGGTAGACCACGCTCGGCGCGGTGGTTACCAGATTGACTTCAAACTCGCGCTCCAACCGCTCCTGCACGATCTCCATATGCAGCAGACCGAGAAACCCACAACGGAATCCAAAACCCAGGGCATCGGAGCTCTCCGTTTCGTACGTGAAAGCGGCATCGTTCAAGCTCAGTTTTTCCAGCGCGACCTTGAGATTCGGATACTCCGCGCTATCCGTCGGGTAGATCCCGGCGAAAACCATCGGCTTCACTTCTTTGAAGCCGGGCAGCGGTTCCTTTACCGGGTTGATGACGGTCGTGACCGTATCCCCCACCTTGATATCGCGCAGTTCTTTGATCCCGGCGACGACGAAGCCGACTTCTCCCACCGAGAGTTCGTTCACGAGCGTGCCCCGCGGGGTGAAAACGCCGAGTTTCAAAACTTCGTACTCGCGGGCGGCATGCACCATGCGGATTTTCTCACCCGGGCGCAGGCGACCATTCACCACGCGCATCAAGAACACGACGCCCTGGTACGGATCGAACCACGCATCGAAAATCAGTGCGGAAAGCGGAGCCGTCGCGTCGCCCTTAGGCGGCGGCAGGTACTTGCAGACCGCTTCCAAAACTTCCTTAATGTTTTTTCCCTCTTTAGCACTGATAGCGATACCACGATCGGTGGGAATGCCGATGATGTCTTCGATTTCGCGTTTGGTCTTATCCACATCGGAGCCGGGCAGGTCGATCTTGTTGAAGACCGGGATGATCTCTAGATTGCTGTCGATCGCGAGGTAAACGTTGGCGAGCGTTTGGGCTTCCACGCCCTGCGACGCATCCACGACGAGGATCGCACCTTCGCAGGCGTTCAAACTGCGCGAGACTTCGTAGACGAAATCCACATGCCCCGGGGTATCAATGAGATTGAGAATGTAATCGATGCCGTCCGCGGCCTTGAAATTGAGGCGCGCACTTTGGGCCTTGATCGTAATCCCGCGCTCCCGCTCGATGGAAAGCTGATCGAGAAACTGGTCCTTCATTTCCCGGTCGGAAATGGCACCCGTGACTTGGAGGATGCGATCGGCCAGGGTCGATTTCCCATGGTCGATGTGCGCAATGATGCTGAAATTTCGAATCCGTTGAGGGTCCGTCAAACGGGGGGTCCTTACCTTAAAAGTTAATCCGCTAAGCTAGCGGAATGGGGACCCAAGTCAATCTTCCGGAAAGACAAGATTGGCTATTGAAACGCCCTTGAGGGGTTGGTACTTCTCCAGGATGCGCCTCTCGGTTGGGGTCATTTTCAGCCTGCTTTGCACGGCGGTTTTTGGGAAGCCCTGTTCGAATCTATTGACGACGTCCTTCGGTTTTCGGGGGCCTTGGACGGCCTACTTAAACTCCGACGCCATCGTTACCATTGTAAAAGACGGTTTTACCACCCCGATTGGAGATGAGGAAACGGCGGCCGACCATCGGATGCCGCGGCTCCGCACCGAGCGCCGGCCGCTTTCGGCATTCCTTCGCCAACCCCGGTCCTTTGCCTCACTGCCCGCTTCCCTCGGAGAGGGAGCCTATTACGCGACGGTTTCCAACGCCGGGCAGTTAAGTCTGACCCTACCCGATGGCCAAACGTACCCCTTCCAGCTCAAGGACCGTGTTCGCGCGGCAACCTTCTATCGTCCCCCCATTATCGAGGCGCAAATAAAGGCCCTGAAATCCGGCCGTTTTGGCGCGGAAGCTTCGCGCCGGGAATTTGTGGAACTTTCCCAGCAGGCGGAACGCTTGATACCGGCTCGCTTGTACTATTCGGCCAGAAGGACGATTTTCTCGGTGCGCATTCGATCCGTCGGCATTCAGGGTCAAAATGAGAGCCTACGCAACCTGGCCCGCACCCATATCACTCGGGTCGAGATGGGATCCGATGGAGAGTATCTCAGTTGGCTACCGAGTCCGGTGCGGTGGTTAGATTTCGAGAGCGAGCTCAATGCCAAATACCGAGTCTTGATTCCAACCGCGGAAGCCGACGTCGTGGTGGAAGTTTCCAAGCCGATACCGGTCTTCACGTTCGACTCGGAACAGGAGATGGAGTCCATCGATTTTCTGCGCGCCGTCGACGTCAGCCGCCTGGTCGCCGCTTCCACCTTAGGACAGGTCGCGGTCGTCGATATCACGCAAAGCAAAGTCACGGATCGCCCGTCGTTTCCGGGTGTGGCTTTCATTGGATCGCTCAGCGCCCATCGCAACGGGAAAACGGTGGATGTTTGGGCGGTGGATTCGGCAAAGCACTCGCTACTGCGTTGGAATTCTTCTTTCCTCAGCGGCCAGTTCCAGCCCGTGGTGGAATTCCCCGCGGACGCCGACCCGTTCCAAGTCGCTTCGTTTTCGAGTCGCGTCCCCATCGGCTTTGAGCTCGGGGTGGAAAGCCCGCGCGGTTATTTCACGAATATTCGCGAACCCATCCCCGAACAACCCCGCATCGAACAGGTACTGGTCCAGGACCAGTCCGGCCGCATCCACGCCCTCCGGGATCGCCCGCTCAATTTGGAGCTTGAGCCAGAGCAAAAGTGGGAAAGTCCGCCGACGGTTCCTTAGTGCACCTAGCGTAAGTCGAGCGAATTACGCGCGTGCGTGAAACAGGCTCCTTTTAGGCTGCAATCAACGCAATGGCTGGTTTTCAGGTAACCAAACTGGTACACCCCCGCCCCGATGGAAAACCCCCATTGGCGACGCAGCGAGTGTGTTGGGCGCGATCTACGCCACCGAGTCTGCCGCCATATTTGAGCACCAGGTTTTCCGAGAGGTTTGCGAAGAACTTTCCGCACGGCGCGATAAGTTAAAAGAAGGCCGTGGGTTGCGTGCCTTCCACGACCTGCATCTCAATGGTGTCGAGCAAAGCCACAAGGATGGGCTGGGTGGGTACTTGGCCGACCGGGATTCGCGTCCGGTTTTAGTGGGCGCGTTCAACGCGATCGATTTGATGGAATCGTGGTGGGTTTCGCTTTTGAGCGAAGTGCACTAAAACACAAATTTTACGCACGTGCGTAAAAACCTAAGGCTTTTCGGGAGTGCGCGACCGAGGTTCGGGTAAATCCATATCTTGGGGATAGCTAGAAAAAATACCAATCTCGATCTCGCGAACGAGATTGAGCAACGCTGCCCTTCGTTCGGCCAGCGACTTGATTTCATCCTGATACACTGCCTCCGCCGCGGGGGTCGTCGGTTTGTCTTTCAGTAAGGAGCGTTGGAGCAGTAGAAGATCCCGTTCGTGATCTTGATACACCGCCAACATTCGAAAAAGGCTGTCGCGGTATTCCTTAAGTGTCCCTTCATCATAGTTCATTGCGTCGTTTGGGGCGGGGATCCTCAAAATCGCTCGGCCTAACTGTCGTTTGGTTCGCTCCCAAAGACTAAGGTAAGCCTTGTCCGGCTGCGTAAAATTGTGGCCCCCGCCCTCCGTCGAAACCCAACGGACCTCGGCGATAAGACGTGCCGCCGTTTTACGGCCGATCATTTCCCGAATACGGGGCAACGAATAGCGCTCCGAACGCCATTGGCTTCGTACATATTTTCTGGGATCGAAACCGGTATCCAGATGATCCAAAGCGAAGCGCAGTGCCAAGCGATCTGGTTTCCCCTGGGCACGGAAAGCGTCGAGCGTCTTCCCTTCCTTCGAGGCACGACGCTGCATGAATTCTTGCAGCACACTCTGACCGTTGGGAATCGCCCGCAGATACAGTGTCTCCGCCATCATTGCACTTTTTTCCTGCAAGAATCGATACTGGACCGCTTTACCGGCCTGCGCTATCTGCTCCCGCGTAACTCCCTGAGACCGTGCGAGCCCTTCTTGGACGGCATGTTCAAACTCGTGGGCGAGCATAAAATAGTGAAGCAGGGAAGGCGCCCCATCCGCGCCCGCATACTCGGGGACAAACATTCCCACCTGGGGCGAGTAAATTCCATCGATGCAGGTCGCATCAGCGAGTTCAAAGGCCTTAACCTGCGCCCAACCTTTTTTTTCCCGTTCCCATTCAAACTGCTTCAAGGTTCGGCGGGCAAACCTGGCGGCTTCGGGTGGTATCCCGCGCAATCGAGCATCCGCATAGACATCGAAAGTACGTTTTGCTTTATCGGAATCGGGTAAATCGGATTGCCAGATCTCGGCCAGCATCCTTCGGTCGTCGATCGTATAGAGATCGCTTCCATCGTAACTGTCGCCTGCTGCCCGAACCTTCCAGCCAATCGACCCTGGTTTCGTCGACGCGAGAATGGGAAAGAGATTCCAGCAAAACGCCGCCTCGCTACTGTGCGTCCAAAGAAGCAGCAAAGACAGGCAAAGACGAAACATAGGGCTTCATTATAGCGGTCTGCCCCCGTTTCCTCATCGTACGATTACGCACGTGCGTAAAGCGTGCTCCCCTCACCCTATCGATTTCGAAAAATCGCCGTGATATTGATTTTCTCCGACGGAGGAGAAATGAAAAAACATCTCGAGCAATTGCACAACGAAGCCCTGGACGCGGCGGCGAATTATCGAAAATCCGAATCGAATCTCATTGGCGTGTTGATCCGAGTGAATAAAACGCGCCTGTTTGAGGACCTGGGTTTCAATAGCCTTTTTTACTACTGCACCCAAAGCCTCAAACTCTCCGATTCACATAGTTACTCGCTGGTTCAGATCGTGCGGAAGAGTGAAGAAGTGCCGGTATTGAAACAAAAGATCGAATCGGGAGAGATCCATATGAGCAATGCCAGGAGCATTGTTCCGGTGATCACCAAGGAAAATCAAAACATCTGGCTAGAAAAAGCCGCCACCCTTTCCCAGAAGGCGCTCGTTCGAGAGATTAAGAAGGAGAAGCCGGAAGCGCTTTTCGAGGAAAGGATCCGGCCCATTGCGGCGCAGGTCTCCGAACTTCGACTTTGCATTCCGGTGCAATTGGAAGAAAAACTGCGCAAGACCCAAGACCTGCTGGCACAACGACAACGGCGACATGTGAATCTACTCGAAGCGCTGGAAAACCTGGTCGATGATTTCCTGGAACGAAAAGATCCCGTTAGAAAAGCACAACGGCGGGCTCACATGATCCAGGAACCCATCCCGGCGCAGCCCGCCGTCAAAGCCGGCAAGCGCATGTCGGCTCCCGCCGCCATCGTCCACCGGGTGAACCTACGCGATGACGGTCGATGTGCCCATCGGGACGCCGACGGCAAACGCTGTGAGCAGCGGCGGTGGATTGAGCGCCATCATCCGATTTGGGTTAGTGAGGGCGGTGAGCATTCAGAGCGCAATCTCGTGACTCTCTGTCACTTTCACCACAAGCGAATGCACCATGAGTCTCCGAGAAATTACGCACGTGCGTAATGCTCGAGCCCGGACGGGGGCCGGCCGTCTCGCAAGCTGCCGCCGCCTTGCTTTCGGCGTTTAGAAGTTTCGAACGGCAACATGCGGAAGTAGTATGTTGAGCTACTTATTCTTCTTCCTTCCCTTTGGCGGACTTCTTCTTCGATGACTCTTCCGCGGAGCCACCGCTTCTTTGAAGATATATCCCGATTCCCGCCTCTAACAGACCAAGTCCGATCGGCAATGGTGAACGTTTTACAAACTGCCAGACGGTGGTGAACATTTCCTTCGAACCATTTTCACCCAAGTAATCCTGGACCGTTTCCAGTTTTCCCACCGCGTATTTCGAAAGTCGGGAAATCGCGCCTTCCTTTGGAGTGAGGGCTTCGATTTTCTTTACTGCTTCGCCGATTGAGGTCGATGCGCCTTCGAGGGCCATATCTAACTGCTCAACGAAACCGGACGATTTTTCTGACTCACTTTGCTCGCCGGAGGCCTTAGCGGAACGGCTGGAACCGTTTGTGCCGTTTCGTTCACTTTCCGATTGCTTGTCATCGTCCTCATCCTCAAACGATGCATTCGACCTTTTGGCATGGGGACTGACATTCTTCTTGTGGGTTTCTGTTCTAGCGCTATTCATAAATCTCCTTGATCAGCGTGTTCCCTCTTGCTGTACGCAATGAAAGTGCCAAGTCCTTCTCTTTCCTTTTGTAGCTCCCTGCTGACGCGCTTGAACGGTCCCGGCGAGCGAGTGTTTCTCGTTTCGACTATTTGTCGATTTCCATGGTTCCGTGCGCTGGGCCCCTCGTTCACCGAGTCAGCCTCACCACCATACAAATGTCTATTGTCGGTACGGCTGCGTTTCGCTAAGATGGAGCCTCAACTAGGAGCAAACCGATGACATCGATCCCCATGAATTTGATCAGCACGAAATCTCTAGAGAAACAGTTAAAGGTCGTCGAAGGCCGAATGAGCGAATTGCAGGCCGAGATGGCGGAACTCGAAAAGATCAAGAATGCCTGCCTGGTTTTGATGGGCACATCTCCGGCGGTCGCGGAGAGCGAAGAATCGCTGGCGACGAAAGCTAAGAAGAAGAAAAATGACATTTCGGTCGACGCCGAATTAGTCACGAATGTCGGCGCGGAAGTGATGGCCGGCGAAGCTAACGCTGAAGAGCCGCCGACCGCAACCCACTAGGGTTGCCCAACCGGCGCGGCTCGCATAGTCTTCTCAGTAACAGGAGGGTTTATGAAGCAAATCTTAACGCTATGGGCGGTTGCCTTTTTCGCGGTAAGTGCCGGCGCCGCGGATCTGGATTCGATACTCGATAGTACGAACACGATCACGTTTTCACCCGCCTTGCATAAAGGCCACTTCGTTGAGGCTGGCTCCGCGGCAGCCGTTTGTGCGCTGGCCGGGTACCAGTTGGCTACTATAACGAAGAAGACCCATCTTCGTCCCGAGCATATTGGCTATTATACTTTTACCAGCCCGGGCGGGGCGGCCTCGGTACTCAACACTTTCGTGGCGCAATTTCACCCGAATGCGCCCGGTACTCCGGTGATGCAAGAACTCGTTTGCTCTCGAAAAGCCACGGCGATGCCGGTCAAGTTTGAGTAGCAGACTACAAAACGTTCGTGGCTAGTTCGGAAAGCTGCGAACGCTCGCCCTTCATCAGCGTCACGTGCGCGCCCAAGGCCGTGTGCTTGAAGCGCTCGACGACAAAAGACAAACCGTTGCTCGAGGAATCGATATACGGGTTGTCGATCTGGTAGCAATCGCCAGTGAGCACGACCTTGGTGCCTTCCCCCGCGCGCGTAATGATCGTTTTGATCTCGTGGGGGGTGAGGTTCTGGGCTTCGTCGACGATCAGGAACTGATACGCGAGACTGCGGCCGCGGATGTAAGTGAGCGGTTCAATCTGCAGCATTCCCTGGTGGATCAACTCCTGCCAGGCGCGCCGCGTGGGCCGCTTGCCCGGCTTGTCGCCGCTCGAAGACGAAACGATGTAGTCGATATTGTCGAAAATCGGCTGCATCCAAGGGTTGAGCTTCTCTTCGATTTCCCCGGGCAAGTAACCGATGTCTTTGCCCAGCGGGAAAATGGGGCGCGAGACTAGGAGCTTTTGGTACTTGCTCTCGTCGATGGTCTTTTGCAGACCGCAAGCGAGCGCCATCAAAGTCTTTCCGGTGCCGGCTTTGCCAACGAGACTGACCAGCGGAATGGAATCGTCGAGAAGCGCATCGAGCACAAAACTCTGCTCGATATTGCGCGGGCGAATACCCCACACCCCGGTCGGCGGAACGCGCAACGGCACAATCGAGCGCTGGGTCGCATCGTAACGGCCGGCGGCAAAATTCTCCGGATTTTTTTGATCCCGCAAAATGACATACTCGTGCGGGTTCAATTCCCGGTCTTCAATCGGAAAACGGCGTTCCTGATTGAAGTTCTCAATCACTTCCCCCGGCACTTCGAAGGACATCGAACCCGGATAGAGTTCCTCGATGGCGACGCGCGCGGGATCGAAATCCACCGCGACCACACCCAGGGCATCCGCCTTTACGCGGAGGTTCACGTCTTTCGTGACAAAAATCACCGGCACATTGGGCCGGTCGTGACGCAGCTTCAGCGCGACGGCCAAAATGCGGTGGTCGGCTTTTTCTTGGCGCAAATCCGAAGGGAGATAACTCTCGGCATCGCGCACCATATCGACGACCAGCGTACCGCCTTTGCCGATCGGCACGCCCTTGGTCAACGACCCGTTTTTGCGGGCGTCGTCGAGGTAGCGCGCAAACTGACGCGCGTTGCGACCAATTTCGGTCATGTCCTTCTTGAAACGATCCATCTCCTCCAAACAGGTGATGGGAATTACGACGTGGTTATCGTCGAATTTGAAGATGGAAAGCGGATCAAACAGAATAACGCTGGTATCGAGTACGAATGTCTTTTTCAATTGTGAACAATCCTCGATATATCGTTGAAGAACGTTAGCGCCACCAACATCAGAATCAAAACCAGACCAATTTGGTTAGCGATTTCCATCGTGCGAATGGAAACCGGTTTGCCCTTGATGGCTTCCATCGAGAAGAACAGCAGATGGCCGCCATCGAGCACCGGGATCGGAAAGAGGTTTAGCAAGAACAAGTTGATGCTGATCAGCGCCATCGTCTGCAGAAAAGGCACGACGCCCGCATCCAAACTCTTGCCCGCAATCGATGCAATGAGAACCGGGCCGCCGAGGTTCTTCACTGAAACCGAACCGGTCACGAGCTTCCAGAGACTCACCACCATGCGCTCCGCGATGGTAAACGTCTCACTCACCGCATGCGCCACCAGCTTAAACGGCTGGCGAATCTGGAAGCGCAACATGTCCCCCTCGGCCAAGGCCGTTTGGGGAACAAAGCCGACCATGAAACGCTTTTTCATTTCGCGCGTCAGCGGATCTTCCTGCGTCGTTTCGATCGGTTTTAAGTCGAGCAAAACCGTTTGGCCGTCCCGCTCCAGAGTGAAGATCAGCGGGCCGCCTTTATCGCCCGACGCCTGAACCTGATCCACGATCGATTCGAAGTTGTAGATCGGGACGTCTTGCACCTTCACGATGCGATCGCCGGGCTGTAACCCCCCTTTTTCCGCGGGGCTATTGGGCGTGACTTTGAAAACAAAAAGCTCAGACGGCAAAACCCCGATGGCTTCCATCTCGTTGAAGCCACCCGCCGATGCTTCGGGTTTGGCCGGATAGACCACGGTAAACGACTTTTCCTCGGGCGTATCCGTGCCGCCCACGCCGCGCTTGACGGTCACCGTCACCGGTTTCTTGGCCGCCCAACCGGAGAGGAAAGCGTCCTTCATTTCTTCCCAAAGCACGACCGGGCGACTGTCCACCTTGGTGATAATGTCGCCCGTGCGCAGGCCCGCCTCAAAAGCGGGAGATTTCGGATTGGGAACTCCAACCATGGGTTGGAGCGGGTAAGGGCTGATGCCTTTGATGCCGCCCGCTTCTTCTTCTTCACCGTACACATTGCGCGAGCGGACCAGACCAATCGTATAGGGAACCCGCAATTCGGCGCCCGCGCGATCGACCTTCAAGTCGACTTTTTCACCCGTGCGCTTGCGCAACATGTCTTCCAGATCGTTCCAATACAAGACGGGCGTTTCGCTCACCGCGGTGATTCGGTCCCCGGGCCGCAGGCCGGCATCCCAAGCCGGGCTGCCAACGAGCACGGTTCCGAGCTTGGTGGCGCGCATGGGCTGGCCGATCCAAAAAATACACGTGAACAGGACACAGGCCAGAATGAGGTTGAAGATCGGGCCGGCCGCCACAATCAAAAAGCGTTTATAGAGTTTTTGCGTAGAGAACGCGCGGTCGGCTTCCGACGCCGGAACCGTGCGGTACGGGTCATCGCCCATCAGCTTAACGTAGCCGCCGAGCGGCACCAGGGAGAGGCAATACTCCGTTTCCCCGATCCGGCGACGAAAAATCTTCTTCCCAAACCCTAGCGAAAAGACCTCGACGCGGACACCAAAGAGTTTAGCGACCAGGTAGTGACCGAGCTCGTGAAAGAAAATGAGGCCGCCCAGCAGAACAACTACGCCGACAATCGAAGTGACCAACGAGACCTCCTCAGACTACCCGCTGATACTCTAACCAATCCCCCCTGCCCCGCCAACCGGTTAGACGCCGAAAGTTTCAATGATTTCGTGCGTCTTTTCGCGGGCCCGCCGGTCGATTTCGAGCACGTCGCCCAAGGAGTCCGCAGGTACCGAACGGTGGCGTTGGAGGCACTCGTCGAGAACGGACGCAATTCGGGAGAAGCAAAGGCGCCCTTCCAGAAACCGGGCCACCGTGACTTCATTGGCGGCGTTGAGTGCGATGAGATGGCTTTGACCCGCCGCCAAAGCCTTTCGGGGCAAGTCGAGACAGGGAAAACGCGCAGTGTCAGGCTCCGAAAATTCCAGCTGCGTAAACTGACGGAAGCTGAGTTTCTCGACCGAATTCGAGAGCCGATCCGGATAGCCCAACGCAAAGCCAATGGAGGCTTTCATATCGGGAACGGAGAGCTGCGCCTGACAGGTGCCATCCGCAAACCAAATCGCCCCGTGCACGATGCTTTGGGGATGGATCCAAACTTCAATGCGGTCGGGCTCAAATTCAAAAAGCACCTGGGCTTCGACGACCTCTAGGCCCTTGTTCATGAGCGTGGCCGAATCGACCGAAATCTTCGGCCCCATTTTCCAATTCGGATGCTTTACCGCCATCGCCGGCGTTACGCTCGCTAGGTCGAGTTTGGGTTGTTTCCAGAACGGTCCGCCGCTGGCGGTCAAAACCAGCGAATCAATCTGGGACCGATCGCGTCCCTGCAGCAGCTGGTAAATCGCATTGTGTTCGCTATCGACGGGAATGCAGCGCGCCTTGCCGACGGCCAGCTCGCGTTTCAGCAAGTGCCCCGCGACGACGAGCGTCTCTTTGTTCGCCAGCGCGAGATCCTTCCCCCGCCGGGCCAACTCCAAAGTGGGTGACAAGGCGGCAAAACCCACGATCCCCTGCGAAGCGATCTGGATGCCGTCCCAGCGCGCGCACTCGATTAACCCCGATTCGCCGTGCAGAAATTCCGTTCCCGGAAACTCCGGCGCCAGCGCCAGCGCGTCCGCACTTTGCGAAACCACGACCACCCCGGGGCGAAACTCGGCGACTTGCGGGCGAAGCAGATCGAGATTGCGACCGGCGGTCAGAGCCACCACTTGAAACCGATCCGGAAAGCGGCGCGCGAGTTCCAACGTGGCCGTACCGATGGTGCCGGTCGACCCGAAGACCCCGAGCCGGCGTCTCATAGCCGCTCCAAAATGTAGTGCATGAAGAAATAGAAGGCCGGCGCGCTCAGCGTCAGGCCATCAAGGCGATCCAAGATCCCGCCGTGCCCGGGCAGAAAGTTGCCGGAATCCTTTTGCGATTGGCTGCGCTTGAGCATGGATTCAAAGAGATCGCCGACTTGGGCCAAAATACTGATCACCGGGACCAGCGTCGCAATTCCGACTAACAACTGAGTATCCCTGGGGCCGGTATAGACGAAATACCACCAGAGTCCGGCGAAAATCAGAGCGCCGACAATGGCGCCCGCCGCACCTTCGAGGGATTTCTTGGGACTAATCTGAGTCGCCAACCGATGCTTGCCCCAGGCGGTTCCAACGAAATACGCGAACGTATCGCCGGCAAAGACCACGAAAAAGAGCAGCAGAATGTACTCGCGCCCGTACACACCCGATTCCACAATCGGCAGAAGAAATCCCAACATGCAAACGACATAGAGGATCCCCAGCAACTCGATGGAAAGGTCGCGGATTGATTGTTCGAAATCACCCCGCTTGTTTGCCCGCATCACGTGTTGGATCGAAAGCACGAAGAGCGGCAACCAGAAGAAAACCCACGCCATTTCCGTCGCCAAACGCAGCGTCAGGATGCTGAGAAAAACCAGCGAGAGGCCGCGCGTCTGCCGCATGACCGACTTGGTACCGGTGAAAAAAAGGCGATCGAACTCCATGCACGAGATGGCCGCGCACGCCAGAACCACCATCAACATCAGCGGCACCGGGCCGTAGAGAATGAGCGCAATCGTCAGGACCGCGGCCGTCACGCCGGTGATGATGCGCGTTTTCATGCACGCACCTCCGTCAACGCCTGGACTTGTTCGGAGGTCTTACCGTAACGCCGCTCCCGCCCCTGGAAAGAAGCAAGGGCTTCGCGTAGCGCCTCCGGCCCGAAGTCCGGCCAGAACGTATCGGTGACGTAAAACTCGGAGTAAGCAATCTGCCAGAGCAGGAAATTACTCACGCGGTACTCTCCCCCGGTGCGAATCAAAAGATCGGGATCCGGAAAACCCGGTTGGTACAGACGTTGCGAAATCGATTCTTCGGTGATCGCTTCCGGTGCGAGTTTGCCCTCCGCGACTTCCGAAGCGAGCAAACGGGCGGCGCGGGCGATCTCTTCTCGCCCGCCGTAGGAAAGGGCGAGATTCAACGTCATACGGGGCTCACTGAACGCGGTCAGACGCATCACCCGTTCCAGTTCCGCACGTGCAAACGCGGGCAAGCGATCGAGGCTTCCCTGGGCGGTTAGCGAGATGCGATTGCGCACCAGTTTCTTGTCCATGGTCCGCAGGTGATGGACGAGCAGCCGCATCAGCATCCGAACTTCGGAGCTGGGGCGATTCCAATTCTCGGTGGAAAAAGCGTAGAGCGTTAAGTAGGAGATCCCCAGCTCGGTGCAGGCGGTGACAATCTCATCGACGCGTTTGGCGCCGCGACGGTGCCCCCAAATGCGGCTAAAGCCTCGCTGTCGGGCCCAACGCCCGTTTCCGTCCATAATGATGGCGAGGTGTTTCAAGCCCATGCGCGTTTACAGCGTCAGGACTTCTTGGGATTTGGTCTCGACGATCTTATCGATTTCCTTGATCAGCTGATCGGTCAGCTTTTGAAGATCGTCCTGGAAACGACGCATGTCGTCTTCCGTCATTTCCGCCTTTTTGGCGCCATCCATCGCGTCGCGACGGACATTGCGCACGGCCACTTTGGATTCTTCGCCGTACTTCTTGATGCTTTTGACGAAATCCTTTCGCCGCTCTTCCGTGAGCGGGGGCAAATTCACCCGGATTAGCTTTCCGTCGTTGATCGGGGTCAAGCCGAGATTCGCGGCCAGAATCGCTTTTTCGATTTCGTTAATGACGCTCTTGTCCCAAGGCTGGATCGCGATCGTGCGCGCATCGGGGGTGGAAAGCGCCGCCACTTCTTTGATGCCCAACATGCTACCGTAACTTTCGACTCGCACCCCTTCCAGCATCGACGCCGATGCGCGTCCGACGCGGAGTTTGGAAAGCTCACCCTTTAGGTGCTCCAGGCTTTTTTCCATGTGTTTTTTGGCATCGCCGAGTGCAGCGTTCATGATTCTCTCCTCACGAAGGTTCCGATCTCCTCGCCCATCACGACGCGTTTGAAATTGCCCGCTTTGTTGAGGTTGAAGACCAGAATGGGAAGACGGTGGTCCATGCAAAGGGAAATGGCAGTCGAGTCCATCACCTTCAAATCGTTTTTTAGGACATCGAGATAATCGAGGCTCTTGAACATCTTGGCGTTGGGGTTCTTCATCGGATCGTCATCGTAAACGCCATCGACCTTGGTGGCCTTCATGATGAGTTCCGAACCCACTTCCATCGCGCGCAAGCTAGCGGCGGTGTCCGTCGTGAAATAGGGATTTCCGGTACCGGCCGCGAAGATGACCACGCGGTTTTTCTCGAGGTGGCGCACCGCGCGACGCCGAATATATGGTTCGCAAAGTTCGTGCATCTCGATCGCCGACATCACGCGGGTAAAAACATCGAGCTTCTCGAGGCAGTCTTGCAGGGCGAGACTGTTGATGACCGTGGCCAGCATCCCCATGTAGTCGCTCGTCGAACGATCCATGCCCTGGGCGGTGCCCGCGATGCCGCGGAAAATATTTCCGCCGCCCAGCACAATCGCGATCTCCACGCCCAACAAGTGGACGTCTTTGATCTCCTGCGCGATGCGATCGATGATATCGGGATTGATGCCGAACGCCTTGTCACCAGCGAGCGCTTCGCCGCTGAGCTTTAACAAAACCCTTTTGTAACGGGGCTTGCCTGAGGGCATTCCGGAACCTCTTTTAGTTCGCCTGTTCGTTCGGCGACGCCGCTTTGGCGCCTTCGCCGAGCTGGAAGCGCGCAAAACGTCGGACGCTGATATTTTCACCCAGTTTCGCGATCGCCGCCTTCACCACGGCTTCCACCGTATGCTCAGGTTCCTTCACGAAGCGCTGGTTGAGCAGACAGGCCTCTTCGTAGAACTTGCCGATCTTGCCTTCCACGATCTTCTCGATGACTTGAGCCGGTTTGCCGGTGCCGGCCGCTTGCGCGCGGTAGACATCTTTTTCCTTCTCCAAGTCGGTCGAGTTGACTTCGTCCTTGTTCAAATAACGAGGATTCGCCGCCGCGATGTGCATCGCGATATCGTTGCAAAGCCCTTGGAAATCGTCGGTACGGGCCACGAAATCGGTTTCGCAGTTCACTTCCAACATCACACCAATCTTGCCGTTGCTGTGAATGTAGGAGTGGATACGCCCTTCGTTGGCCGCGCGCCCCGATTTCTTGGCCGCCAACGCCAATCCACGCTCGCGCAGATAGGTGATGGCTTTTTCGATATCGTTCGCCGTTTCGGTCAGTGCTTTCTTGCACTCCATCATTCCGGCGCCAGTTTTTTCGCGCAGTTCCTTTACTAATTCGGCGGGTGTCACAACGTCTCCTATTCCTTCTTGGGTTTCGCCTTGGCTTTCTTCGGCGCCGGAGTGGCTTTCGCCGCCGGCTGATCGCTCGCGCCTTCGGCGGGGGCTTCGGCCGATGCGGCTTCTACGCCCGCTTCCGCACCTTCGGCCGGGGTTTCCACGACTTCTTCTTCAATTTCCGCTTCGGCGCGGTAATCAATTTCGGTCGGGATGTTGCGCAGGTTCTTTTTCACCACGCGTTCCACCGCCGGACCTTCCGTGGTCGGCTTCACTTCCGCGGCCGTTTCGCGCTGAACCGGCTGCGACTGACGCAAACGCTGTTCGTGCAGCGCGCCGCCTTCGAGGCACGCATCGGCAATCAGATTCACGAAGAGCGTGACCGACTTGATCGCGTCGTCGTTACCCGGAATCACATAGTCGATCGGATCCGGATCACAGTTGGTGTCGACGAGCGCCACCACCGGCAAGCCAAGGCGATTGGCTTCCGCCACCGCAATCCGCTCCGTTTCCGGATCAATGATAAACAGCGCGGCCGGAAGCGAACGCATATGGCGCACGCCGCCCAAGCTCGCATCCAGCTTCTTGCGCTTGCGATCCAAAACGACGGTTTCTTTTTTCGGCAGTCGCTCGTAAGTGCCGTCGGTTTTCCAACGGTCCAATTCGTCGAGCTTTTCGCAACCACGACGGATCGTCGCGAAATTGGTGAGCGTGCCGCCCAACCAGCGTTCGGTCACGTGGGGCATGCCCGCGCGCTCGGCGGCTTCCCGGCAAATCAGCTTCGCCTGCTTTTTGGTCGCGACGAAAAGGATCTTGCCCCCGTCGCCGACGGTGTTGCGGATGAAGGTGCACGCGTCCTGCGCGTGGCGCACCGTCTTTTCCAAATCGATAATATAAATCCCGTTACGGGGTCCGAAGATGAATTGCTTCATCTTGGGGTTCCAGCGGTGGGTTTGGTGTCCGAAATGGACCCCCGCTTCCAGCATGTTTTTCATGGAGACTTCAGGCATGTCATCCTCCGGTTTGGCCTCCGCTCCCCTTTGCCCTTGCGCGCTGTGCGGTCGGGACCAGAGTCTCATGCACCTTACGGTGCGGATGGGAGCGTGTGTTTTAGTGGGACTTGGGTAACATGGGGCCTAAGGCCGGGCAAGCCTAAACTCTTGAACCGGCAGGTAGTTCGGGCCCGAACCGCCGGCACTTTCGTACAGGACAATCCCCGCCACTTTGAATTCCAGCGCCGGGTTGGCGTTGGGCAGATTGGGCCGCGACGCCTTGGGGAATCGGACCACCGAAACATGGGGCAAAAGCGGGCCTTTTTCGGTCTTAAAACCCAGGCTTTCGAGCCATTTGCGTAACGAAGCGTGCCATTTGGCGAGCTCAGGAACCGGCGCCCCGGCGAGGGCCACGACCTTGGCCTTGTCGGCGGAGGGCAAAGGCTGCCAATGGTCCAAGGGCTGGATGATGATTCCCGATTCGGCCAATGCTGGCCATTCCCGGAACAAACCGCGCCTCAGGGCCTGTTCCCGCGTCGGCGGCACTTCGCCGAGAAAATGCAACGTCAGGTGAAACGACTCGGGAGCGAGCCAACGCGGCTGCAAGCTTTCCCACCCGCAAGTTTTGAGTTCGCCCTGAAAACGGCTTAGAGTCTCTACACAGTCGGCGGTCGGCCGAACTCCGACAAAAAGGCGTTTCATAAGAAAGAGTCATGCCCGCATCGAGTCACCCAGTGCAAGCCCAGTTATTGGATCAAATCAAAGATTGGCCCACGCAACCCGGGGTCTACATCATGCGCGACTCGGCCAAGCGCATCCTTTACGTCGGCAAAGCGAAGAGTTTGCGTGCGCGCATCCGCTCGTACTTTCAGGCCGCGGAAAAGCTGACGCCAAAAACTCGCATTCTCGTTTCGCGCATTGTCAGCTTGGAATTTACCGTCGTTCGCACCGAACTCGAAGCGCTGCTGCTGGAGTGCAATCTCATCAAGAAGCACCGGCCGCGCTACAATATGCGGCTCAAAGACGACAAGAATTTTCCCTACGTCGTCTTGGACTTCACCCATCCCTTTCCGCAGTTTCGGATCACGCGCAAAGTGATCGTCTCGCCCGACTTGCAGTACTTCGGCCCTTTCAGCGGCGGCATTCGGGAGATCAGCCGCTTTCTGCTAAAAACATTTCAGATTCGCGATTGCACGGAAGCCAAGTTTCGCAATCGCAAACGCCCGTGTTTGAACTACGAGATCGGCACCTGCACCGGTCCCTGCGTCGGCCTGGTTTCTCAGGACGACTATTCCAAGCAAGTGCGCGAGGCCATCTTGTTCCTCAAGGGAAAAAAACAGGTTCTCCTGGGTGACCTGAAAAAGGAAATGTACGCCGCCTCCGAAAAAACCGAGTTCGAAAAAGCCCGGGCGCTGCGCGATAAGATCGTCGGTATCGAAAAGCTCACCGAGAAGCAAAACGCGGTGATGGTCGACCAGCTGAAAGACATCGATATCGTCGGTTCCTTCATCGCCCAAGACGAAATTCAATGGGTGGTGCTCTTCATCCGGGGTGGTTTGCTCACTGGTCGCCGGGCGGAGAAGGTGAAAATCCCGATCGACCCCGACGAGGCGGTCAATGGGTTCTTGGAACAGTTTTATTCGGTCTCGCTGATTCCCGACGAAGTCTGGCTGATGGACGATTTTCCCGAACGGGAAAATCTGCAAAGCCTGTTGAGCCAGCAGGCAAAAAAAGAAGTGCGTGTGCAAGTGAAACGCGGAGAAAAGCCGCTACGGCTCCTCGGTATGGCGCACGAGAACGCCCGCCTGCTCTACCAGGATGCCGCCAAGAAGCCGGCTTCGGCGACCGATGTTCTCAAAGATGCCTTAAACCTACCGGAGGCCCCACACACGATCGAAGGCATCGATGTTTCCAACTTCCAGGGACAAGCCCCGGCGGTGGCGCTGGTGCATTTTGCCGACGAGCGGCCGTTGAAGAGTCGCTATCGCCTGTACTATCCGCGCACGGTCACCGGCGCGAATGATTTTGCGATGATCCACGAGATCGTGACTCGGCGTTTCTCCAAACCGGATCCGCCGTGGCCGGATTTGCTATTGATCGATGGCGGCAAAGGCCAACTCGCTGCCGCCGCCAGAGCCCTCGAAGAAGTGGGCGCGCAAGTGCCGGTTTGTTCCATTGCCAAAGCGCGCACGGAGCGGAGCTTTACCCGCAAGGAAGTGAAGCGCAGCGAAGAACGCATCTTTCTGCCGAATCGCAAGAACCCCGTAAACTTGCGCGAAGGCAACCCGGCCTTGGCGCTACTCGTTCGCGTGCGCGACGAAGCGCACCGGTTTTCCGTCGTCAGTCACCGCCGCCGCCGCACGAAGTGGAGCGACACCGGCAATCCCCTGGAGGCGGTGCAAGGGGTCGGTGCGAAAACGAAAGAGAAGCTTCTCAAAGCCTTTGGAGACGTGGACACGATCAAGCGTAAGACGGTCAACGAACTCAAAGCGCTGGGTATCAGTGGCCCCACCGCCGAGAAAATTCTCGCGCAGCTAAATGCCGCGCCGCCCGACTCCGAAGCACAGGGCGGCGAAGAATAGCTCGAGTTTAAGTTTGCCAGTCTTCCACTCCGGCGCCGGAGTAGGCCTTTTTAGAAGGAACGTGCTTTAGGGTTGCTTGAAGTTTTTGCGCAACCCCTGCCAGCACTCCAGATAATCCGGCTGGGCCAACCCGCCTTCCATCGCGAAGCGCGTGGGTTGGAAGATGTAGCGACTCTCGAACATGAATGCCAAAGTCTCGTCGATATAATGCGGTTTCAGATCCGCGGAGCTAGCCTTGGCAAAGGTTTCGGCGTCTGGACCGTGTCCGGAAAAACTATTGTGCAAACTGCTGCCGCCCGGCGAAAAACCGGTGGCCTTGGCGTCGTAAACGCCGTGCACGAGGCCCATCCATTCGCTCATTGCGTTGCGGTGGTAGTACGGCGGCCGGAACGTGTGGTCGGCCACCATCCAGCGCGGGGGGAAAATCACGAAATCGATATTCGAAATCCCGGGTGTTTCCGAAGGGGAAGTCAAAACCGTGAAAATCGATGGATCGGGGTGATCGAAACTCACCGTGCCGATCGTATTGAAATGGGTGAGATCGTATTTGTACGGCGCGTAATTGCCGTGCCACCCGACGACATCGAGTGGAGAATGCGTGAGCGGCGCTTGCCAAAGACGGCCGCCGAATTTCGCGACCAAGGTAAACTTCCCTTCGCGATCTTCGAAACGCGCGGTGGGCGATTGGAAATCGCGGGGGTTCGCCAGTCCATTGGATCCGATCGGACCCAGATTGGGCAGGCGCAAAGGCGAGCCGAAATTTTCGCAGACGTACCCGCGGGCTTTGCCATCGGGTTCGACCTGAAACCGGATGCCGCGCGGGACGACCGCAATTTCTTTGGGCCCCACTTCCAACCAGCCAAGCTCCGTCTTCAAACGGATATTCCCACTCTCCGGAACAAAGAGAAAATCGCCGTCCGCCGAATAGAAAAAGGTATCCGTCATCGGCGCTGAAATCGCGTAGAGGTGAACCGCGCAACCGCGCTGTTCATTGGCGTTGCCGTTGCCGGCCATCGTGACCAACCCCTTCAGAAAGTCGGTGGGACTTTCGGGCAACGGAAGGGGATTCCACCGCATTTGCAACGGGGACACCGGGAGCTCATCAAATGGCGTGCCGCGGATCTGCCCCGAATCGCGGGGCTGAAACGCACCGTGTACCACTCCGGGACGCAACCGGTAGGTCCAAGTGCGCAGATTTTCGTGGCGCGGGGCTAGGAAGGAGGTTCCGCTGATTTGTTCGGCGTAAAGGCCATGGGCCACCTTCTGGGGCGAATTTTGCCATTCCGGCAAAGTGCCTTTGAGCGCCTCGGTGGCGAAGTGATTTCCAAACCCACTGAGATAAGACAGTGCTTGCTTCATAGCCCCCTCAAGTTACTACAAAAACGGGGCGGGCACCGATAGAATAAACGCAATGATTCAAGCGCTTGTTTTCGATCTCGACGGCGTATTAGTCGATGCCGCGGATTGGCACGCGCAGGCGTTGAACAAGGCGCTAGGGCTTTTCGGTTACTCGATTTCGCACGAGGAACACCAAAACACCTACAATGGATTGCCAACGCTGGTGAAGCTCCGGATGCTTTCGAAGCACCGCGGCTTTCCCGTTGCCCTGCATGGTTTCGTGAATGAAATGAAGCAGAAATTCACGCGCGAGATTTTCTTGCGGGATTGCCGTCCGCGGCCCGAACTTTCCGCCGCCCTTCACCACCTGCGCGGCGAGGGATACCGGGTAGCGGTGGCCAGTAATAGCTCGCGTACGACGGTGGAACTGGCGCTCGAAGGCCTCGAGTTGGAACACGCCTTCGACGTGGTTCTTTCGCACGAAGACGTGGGACGTTCGAAGCCGGACCCGGAGGTCTATCGGGAATGCTTTCGGCGGCTGGATGTCCAGCCCAGCGAAGCCTTGATCCTCGAGGACTCCGAGCCGGGAATCCGAGCGGCCCGCGAATCTCGCGCCCACGTCATGGTGATAAAAGATCCGAGCCAGGTGACGTTGGGAAATATCCAACGGCACGTGCGGCTCGCCGAGGAATCGCAGTGCGATCCGCCCACGGTCGAAATCCTCATTCCGATGGCGGGCAAGGGACAGCGTTTCATCGACGCCGGTTTTCCTCGGCCCAAACCTTTTATCAGTGTCCTAGGACGCCCCATGATCGAATGGGTGGTGGAGAACCTCCGACCCGCCGGCATTCCCCATGTTTTTACTTTTCTGGTGAATGAAGATCACCTACGCCACGAACCGCACCGAAATTTGCTAGAACGAGTCGCGCCCGGTTGCCGAATTGTTTCGGTGCCGACCGTGACGCAAGGTGCCGCCTGCACCGCTCTCCTAGCCAGCGATGTCATCGAACAGGAACGGCCGCTTCTCATCGCGAATTCGGATCAGTTCGTCGATTTTTCGTGCGCGGACTTTGTCCAGCGCAGCCGCGCGGAAAACTGCGATGGGAATATCCTGATCTTCCCCGCCACCGATCCGAAGTGGAGTTACGCACTGACCGATGAACAGGGCAATGTGAGCGAAGTGGCGGAGAAAAATCCCATCAGTCCCGACGCCACGGTGGGCGTTTATTACTTCCGCACCGCCGCCACCTTCATGGAAAGTGCACAGCGCATGATCCGACTCGATCGGCGCACCCGCGACGAGTTTTATGTTTGTCCGGTGTACAACGAGCTGATTGCCCTGGGTGGGAAAGTTCGCACTTACCGGATCGCCCCCGATGCCATGCACGGGATGGGAACGCCCGAGGATCTCCAGGCCTTTTTGCAACACCGGCTCAAACCATCGGAGCCGGTTGATTCTTGGCAACCGTGAAAGGCCGAATTGGCGCGTGCGCTAAGAGCCGCTGATAAACGGCGATCGTCTCGTCGGCGGTGCGATCCCAGGTGAAGAGCTTAACCCGTCGATCGCCCGCCGCCCGTAGCGCGCTTAAGACGCGGGGTTCGCGCAGTGCTTCCAGCGCATCGGCGATGGATTCGACCGCGGTCGGATCAAAGAGCCGGGCCGCTTCGCCCACCACTTCGGGAATCGAACCGCCCCAGGATGCGGCCACCGGCGTTCCCGCCGCCATCGCCTCCAACGGCGGCAATCCGAATCCCTCGTAGAGGGAGGGATAAATCAATGCCTCGGCCGTGCGGTAAAGCCCAATCAGCTCTTGGGTCGACGGCTTACGCACCAAACGCACCCGATCGGTAAGGCCTAAACGCTGGATCTGATCCACCTCTTCGGGTTCCCAGACTTCACCCGCACAGACCAAGTCCATCGCATCCCGTCGGGAAAAAAGGGCAAAAGCTTTGAGCAGGCGATCGAAGTTCTTGTGCTTTTGGCGTCCCCCCACCTGGAGGAAAAAAGGGCGCTCCGGGCGGGCGGGCGCGGCGCCGTTGCGAAAGGGATCCGGATCGATGGCGAGCGGTACGACATCGATCTTGTCCGACGCAACATCAAAAAGTTCCCGCAGATCCTCGCGGGTCTTGTTCGAGATGGTCAAAATACGATCGGCCCGAGCGATGCATTCGGCTTTCTGTCGTCGCAACGTTGCAAACGGTTCCCCCACGTGGTCGGCGGCAAACCGCTCGGGAATCAGATCCAAGACCATCGCCAAGTAGTGGAAATCTCGACTGGGCGGAAGGCCGTAATAAAACGATTGGAAAATCGGTGTCTCGCCCCCCGAAAACTTCCGGGTCCATCGGCGCGTTTCAAAGTTTTTTTTCCAGGCGGACAGACGGCGCCGCAAGCGGCCGGCCGGCAGCCAAGTCGCCGAAGGCACTAGGTTTGTGACCACTTCCGCCCCCGCCCCCTGCAATGCGGAAAGGGCATCCGTGGGCGACGGCGTTACGCTGACTCGCTGCCCGCGCGCGACCAGGCGGGGGACCATTTGGGTGTAGTAATGGTAGCAAGCGCCGAACCGGTCGAAACAAACACTGCCGTCGAGAACAACCGTCATCACCCTGACTCCCCTCGCACGGATGCGAGTTGATTTCCGTAATGGAAGGTATATTGATTTTAACGTGGGTTGCTCTAGGGGGGTATGGGTAACAAATATCGTCATACGATTTCGGGACAAGCGGTAGACTTCATCACTTCGGACGCACCGACGCTGGCCGTTCTGCGCACGGCGGACAAGGTAGCGCCGACGGAGGTCACCGTCTTAATTCAGGGGGAAAGCGGGACCGGCAAAGAGGTCCTGGCTCGGCGCATCCACCAACTGTCCCGGCGAGCGGACCGCCCGTTGGTTACCTTGAACTGTGGGGCGCTTCAGGAAAGCCTGCTGCTAAGCGAGCTTTTTGGACACGAGAAGGGAGCCTTCACTGGTGCGATTGCGCAAAAAACCGGCCTGGTGGAACTCGCCGACGGTGGCACGCTCTTCCTCGACGAAATCGGCGAAATGGGATTGGAAGCGCAAGCCAAACTCCTGCGCTTTCTGCAGGACGGCGAGTGTTTTCGCGTCGGAGGAAAGACCTTACTTAGGCTAAATGTCCGCGTGATATCGGCGACCAACCGAGAACTCGCGACGCAGGTTAAAGACGGCCGCTTTCGCGAAGATCTTTACTACCGAATCAATACGGTCACCCTTCGCGTGAGCCCCTTGCGCCAACGCGTGGCCGATATTCCCGCCCTGATTGAATCCTTCTTGAAAACCGGAACACAAACGAAGCTGAAACGCATTTCGCCGGAGGCGATGCAGCTGTTGCGGGCCTACAAATGGCCGGGCAATGTGCGCGAACTCCAAAACGCGGTGGAACGATTCAAGATTCTCGGCGAATCCGAAACCCTATCCGCCGACGAAGTCGCCAAGCATCTGCGCTTGGGACAGAAAGAATTGGAAGCGCCGGACTGGAGTGAAACGTTCGATCTCGGCACCCTTGAAAAACACCATATCTTGCGGGTGCTCGCGCATTTTGAGGGTAATAAAACGAAAGCCGCCAATGCCATGGGCATCACGGTCAAAACGCTCTACAACAAACTGGCGCGCTACCAAAAAGAGATTGAAGACCCGTCTTTGCGAGGAGAGTAGCGAGGAAGGACAGACGACAGAAGCTGGGCCGGGGAGACCGGTCACCGAAACTGACTCCCCGCTGGGGGCCTCCCCTGACCTCTTGCCGTAGACTCGACCTTAGCCAAGCCCCCTCCGCTTTGTCCAATTATTCAATAGACACAATGTGTTAGTTCTTCTTCAAGGAACCGCGGCAATGTTCCGAAAGGGAAAGAGTGCCGCTCGCCAATCCGCTCTTTCTACTGACAGGGTTTATCTGTGTGGTGCTTTCGCCCTGCCTCGCTTTGTTTGGACTCGCGATTTACAAGGCCGCCAAGGATCACCCGGCGCGAGATGCGGATGCGCGCTTGATTGCCAAGCTGCGTCAAGTTGAAGCCGAGAAGCAGGATCTTCTAGCGCAGTTCGACGCGGCCCACGTGAATGCGAATCAGATGATCGATCGCATTCGCCTGCTCGAGAGATTGCTCATCGAAGAACGCCGCAATCGGCTCGCCGAATCCACCGAAATCCTCCGCCTGCGCGAACGCCTCCGATCCTAAGAGGTACCCACTTCCTTTCCAGTCATGACTGAAAAGGCTGCCGTCTTTTGCTAGTCCAAAAGGCGGCAGGGTACTTGCCTGTGTGATGACTGGAAAGGAAGTGGGTACCTTACGATGATTGCTTCGCGGCGCTCGCAATGACCGGACAATAAAAAACCCGCTCCGGTTTCCCGAAGCGGGTTCTTCAAACTACTGCTTCTCGATTCAGCAAATTACCAAACGTACGAGAAGTTCAGGAAGTTGATGTACAAGTTGGCCGAACCAACCGAGGTCACGTGCGCGAACTCGATGGTCGGGCGGTACATCAAGCCCGTGGCGAGCTCGAAACGTTTACCGATTTCAGCACCCCACGCGAAATTGAGGGCCGCGCTTTTTGCCACGCCCGCGCCCGCACCGAAAAACAGCGAGTCCGCGATGTTGTCATCGAAGTTAAACGTGAACCACGCCTGAGCTTTCCAAGGCGCCGCCGCCGAGGCAATCGACATATTGCCACGAAGACCGATTTGGATACCGGGCATGAACATGCGCTGATAGCCAACGGCTAGCGGCAACGTGAACGTGCTGGCATTGAGATCGATATCGCCGTGACCGTGCGTACCGAACAGAATTTCCTGACCGGCGTACGAGCTGGACGAATGCGAGTCGGCCGCAGCGAACGACGGGCTCACCGCGATAAGGGCTAAAGCAACAACGCCCAAAACTACTTTTTTCATTTTGTTTCTCCTTGTGGTCGTTTGGGACTTAGCAACTAATAGATGTAAATCTATCGCGTGATTTGCAGAGTTACAAGAAAAAGCGAGTGATTATAGGCTCTTTACGCGGGCGGCTTTTGGTAACTGCAAAGTGATATTGACAGACCGCTTGGTTTTGCCCCTTAAAAAATGCACGGTGATCTTCTCGCCGACCTTCTTGTCGAAGACGACATCTTGGAGATCGCGCCAGTTCTGCACCGGAGTGTCGTCGACCTTATATATAATGTCGCCGCCAAACGGAAAGCGGCGAAACCCGATCACCGCTTCGCGGTCCGCCGCCCGCAAACCGGCTTTGGCCGCGAGTCCCGAAGGATCAAGTTCAGTGATCATCACGCCGTACTCTAACGGCAATCCCAACGTCTGCAGCAATGCCGCACTGTACCCAACGGCCGCCATTCCCAGGTCCGGTCGCAAAACTTGACCGTGGAGAATCAGTTGATCGACCACCCGTTTGACGGTTTGGACCGAGATCGCAAACCCCACCCCACTGTTGGCACCGCTGGGGCTGACGATTTGGGTGTTGATGCCGATCAGGTTTCCCGAACTATCCAGGAGCGGGCCACCCGAGTTTCCCGGATTGATGGCCGCATCGGTTTGAATAATGTCGCGAATCAGACGGTCCGACGTGCTGCGAATGTCGCGACCCAGCGAACTGATAATGCCGGTGCTGAGGGAACCGCCGAAGCCAAACGGATTCCCGATCGCCAAAACCTTCTGACCAACCTTCAGGGGTGCGGTTCCGTATTCAATCGTGGCCCGCTTGGCCGGCGCATCGACTTTGAGGACGGCAACATCGCTATCCGGATCCTTGCCTACCACCTGCGCGGGCAGTGTGATCTTGTCCGCGAAAGTGACTTCCACCTTAGAAGCTTGGCCAATCACGTGGTGATTCGTGACGATGTAACCGTCGGGACGAATGACGACACCCGAACCGGCACCGCGCTCGGGAAAAACCCCGAAGAAAAAGTCGCGCCGCAGCGTAACCGCCGTAATATTCACAACCGCGGGACTGCACTTGTCATAGACTTCGATGTTATTCTTTTCGTCTTCGAGCAGTTTGGTTTGCGCGGCCGCCACGCCGCCGAAGAAAAGCACAAGAAGTAGAGAGCGAATCACGCGGGCATTTTCCTGCGGAATGGCTTCATTGACAAGGGCAAGCCGCCCAAACTAAAAAGCTATCTGGATTCGCGCAATCACACACCCAATGACGAAGGAAACAAAATGAAGCGACCGAAAATCACCGTGGTCGGCGCCGGAAACGTTGGTGCGACCGCCGCGCACTGGATTGCCACGAAAGAACTCGCCGATGTCGTTCTAGTGGATCTGAATGACGGAGTCGCCAAGGGCAAAGCCTTGGATCTGCTTGAAAGCGGGCCGGTCGAAGGCTTCGACATTCGCGTCAGCGGCACGGCCGACTACGGCCCTACCGAGAATTCCGACGTCGTGATTATTACCGCCGGCCTGCCCCGCAAACCGGGGATGAGCCGCGATGATCTTTTGAAGACCAATGCCAAAATCGTAAGCGACGTCTCCACCCAGATTGCCAAATATTCACCGAAGGCGATTTTGATTATCGTTTCCAACCCCCTCGACGCGATGGCGTACGTGGCGATGAAGGCCTCAAAGTTCCCGCGGGAACGCGTGCTGGGCATGGCGGGGGTTTTGGATTCCGCGCGGTTTAAGACGTTCGTCGCCGAAGCCGCCGGAGTCAGCGTGGAAGACGTCTATGGGTTCGTTTTCGGCGGCCATGGCGACACGATGGTGCCGATGACCCGCTATTGCTCGATTGCCGGAATTCCGCTCGAGAAGTATCTCCCGGCGGCCAAGATTCAAGAGATTGTCCAACGCACACGCCAAGGCGGCGCGGAGATTGTGAACCTTTTGAAAACCGGTTCCGCATTTTACGCCCCCGCCGCTTCGGCGGTGCAGATGGCGGAAGCCATCCTGAAAGATAAAAAACGCGTTCTTCCCTGTGCCGTCTGGCTCGAAGGGGAGTTCGGAATCAAAAATCTCTTTGTGGGCTGCCTGGCCAAGCTGGGTCGAGCGGGCCTCGAAGGCGTCATTCCGGTGGACCTGAACGAGACGGAAAAAGCCGAACTCACCAAATCCGCCGCCGCGGTGAAAGAGCTCGTCGACGTTCTGGAGGCCAACGCGTGAACATCCACGAACACCAGGGAAAAGAACTCTTTCGCCAGTATAAGATTCCCGTGCCGTTGGGCAAGGCGGTCTATTCGGTAGAAGAAGCGCTGAAGGCAGCGCCGGAAGTTTCGCCTAAAGGTCCCTGGGTCGTGAAAGCGCAGATCCACGCCGGTGGGCGCGGCAAAGGTGGGGGCGTGAAAGTCGCCAAAACCTTGGACGAAGTGAAGCAATACGCGTCCAAGATTCTCGGCATGACCTTAGTCACCCATCAGACCGGACCTACCGGTCGCCTGGTCCGACGACTCCTCATCGAAGAAGGCGCCAACATTAAGAAAGAGTTTTACCTCTCGGTGACCCTCGACCGAAATACCTCCTCGCTGGCCATCATGGCCAGCACCGAGGGCGGGATGGATATCGAAGAAGTCGCCGCTTCGCACCCCGAGAAGATTTTCAAAGAGTGGGTCGATCCTTCGGCGGGGCTCGGAGACTTTCAGTGCCGGCGGCTGTCGAAGAAGATGGGCTTTGCCGGACCCTCGGCCAAGCAGTTTTCGGACATCTTGCGCAAGCTCGTCCGGTTCTTTCAAGAGCAGGATTGCGCGATGGCCGAGATCAACCCGCTCATCCTCACCGGTGAAGGGAACTTGGTCGCACTCGATGCAAAAATCGGGTTCGACGACAACGCTGGTTTCCGGCATCCGGAATGGGCGCAGTTGAATGACCCGACGGAAGAAGACCCTTCAGAAACGCGGGCCAAGAAACATGAATTGAGCTACATCAGCCTCGATGGAAACATCGGTTGCATGGTGAACGGCGCGGGTTTGGCGATGTCCACGATGGACATCATCAAACTTGAGGGCGGCAATCCGGCCAACTTCCTCGATGTGGGCGGTGGCGCGACCGAATCGCGCGTGAAGGAAGCGTTCAAAATCATTCTGGCCGACGAAAAGGTGAAAGCGATCCTCGTGAACATCTTCGGCGGCATCATGAAGTGCGATGTGATTGCGACCGGTGTCATTGGCGCGGCGCGGGAACTGCAAATGAAGGTTCCGCTCGTCGTCCGACTCGAAGGCACGAACGTCGAACTCGGTAAGAAACAGCTCTCCGAATCGGGTTTGAAAATCACGCCCGCGACGGGAATGAAGGAGGCCGCCCAAAAAGTGGTCGCCGCGGCGGGAGGTAAGTCATGAGCGTTCTCGTCGATCGGAATACGAAACTTATCACCCAGGGCATCACCGGTCAGGCCGGCGCTTTCCATACCAAACAGTGTAAAGAGTACGGCACCCAGGTGGTGGGTGGGGTCACCCCCGGTAAAGGCGGAGAAGAAATCGACGGCATTCCAATCTTTGATTCGGTTTCCGATGCGGTGGATAAAACCGGCGCCAATGCCAGCATGATTTTTGTGCCGCCCCCATTCGCGGCGGATGCCATCTTGGAAGCGGCCGAAGCGGGGATCAAAGTCATCGCCGCCATCACCGAAGGCATCCCGGTCATGGACATGGTGCGGGTGAAACAGTATTTGAAAGGCCGTAAATGCACCCTAATCGGGCCGAATTGCCCCGGGATTATCACACCCGGCCAGTGCAAGATCGGCATCATGCCCGGTTATATCCATAAAGAAGGGCGAGTCGGTTTGGTTTCGCGCAGCGGCACCCTGACCTACGAAGCCGTCCACCAGCTTAGTACCCGCGGCATTGGCCAATCGACTTGCGTTGGAATCGGCGGCGATCCCGTGCACGGCCTGAGCTTTTTGGATGTGATGCAGCTTTTCAACGCCGATCCGGGAACGGACGCCGTCGTCATGATTGGCGAAATCGGCGGCAGCGAAGAAGAATTGGCCGCGGAATACGTAAAATCCGAAATGAAAAAACCCGTCGTGGGATTCATCGGGGGCCAAACGGCGCCCCCCGGCAAACGCATGGGTCACGCCGGCGCCATCATTAGCGGTGGTAGCGGCAAAGCCAGCGACAAAATCAGAGCCATGGAAAAAGCCGGAATTCATGTCGCCATGAGCCCCGCCACGATCGGGGAAACGATGGCGCAGGTTTTGGCGAAGAAGAAGTAGAGGAGAAGTTATGGAGCGGACGTTCGCAATCATTAAACCCAATTCGGTGAAGAAGAACCAAATCGGTCGCATCATCACCATGATGGAAGAAAGCGGTTTGAAGGTCGTGGCGGCGAAAATGAAGTCGCTTTCGAAACCGGAAGCCGAAGGCTTTTACGCCGAGCATAAAGAGCGTCCGTTCTTTGGCAGCTTGGTGAGCTTCATGACCAGCGGACCCGTGATGGTCATGGTCCTAGAAGGCAACGGCGCGGTGGAAAACTACCGTAAGCTGATGGGCGCCACCGATCCGGCGAAAGCCGCTCCGCAGACCATCCGCAAGATCTTCGCCGATAGTTTGGAAGCGAACAGCGTGCACGGTTCGGATAGCCCGACGAGCGCGCAGCGCGAGATCGCTTACTTCTTTAAAAGCGAACTTTAATTGTCCCTACAGTCGTTGCGGAGCACCGCGCGTCGTTGCGAGGGCCGAAGCAACCTCGCCGCGCTCCGCGCGGCGGGATTGCTTCGGCCCTTGTGGCCTCGCAATGACTTGTGCGGGCCTCGCAATCACGTACCGTGGATCGCTTCTTGCTCCCCCTCAAGTCAGGGGGGATCCATGAAAACAAAACTATGGCTATTAACCATTGCGGTCGCGCTGTCGGGGACGGCGAACGCAGGGATCTGGGGAAACTGGATCGCGGGGGGAAGTGCTTGCAACACCTTTAACGTCGGCGTCGTCGAGAACGGAAATACGCTCTCGGTGCTGTTCGACGCCTTCGGTGTGAACATGCCGCAAGGAGATATCGGGGACGGTACCTCGGTGCGCAAATCCTGCACCTTCCGTATCCAACTGACTCCGCCCCGCGGCTACTACTTGGCGGGCTTTCGCCAGGTTTACAGCGGCGGGATCATCAAAAGCGCTCGTTCCAGTGCGCAACTGAACATCCGTTACAACGTGGGCTCGGCGGTGGGACAACCGCTGCCGATTGTTTTCCGCGATGGCGATCGGATTGAACCGGCGGACACGGACTCGCTGTTCACGCGCACTTACAACAACAATCTGCTCGTCGCCAGCTGCGGTGGGAGTGCGGTTTACGAACTGAACATGTCCATGACCGCCACCCGGCGCGACTTGCGTGAGCATATCGTCGGGGGATTGGATTCGGTCGATGCCGAGTTCACTCAGAAGATGGTGCTGATTCCGGTCTTCCAACTTTGTGGACGGCCTTAGTCATCGACGGGTGGGCACCAAAGCCCACCCGTTTTTCTTCGGAGCCGACGATGCGAAATCTCCTGATTTTTTTTCTGTTCTCGAGCTTTGCACTGGCCGGGCCGTTTGATGAAGTGGATATCCAAGGGCATTGCGGGCGACGCAACACGCACGTGATCGAAAACGGAGATTCGCTTTCCGTGCTCTTCGACGACTTCGGCATCGAAATGCCGGCCGGCCAAATGGGCGACGGAAAGCACGCGCAGAAAACCTGCCACTTCAAAATCCGCATCACCTTCCCGCGCGATCGTTTCCTCGCCGGCCTGAAACAAGTCTTCAGCGGTGGCGTGATTAAGAGTAAGAATGCGGTCGGAGACCTGGAGCTGCTCACCTCGATGGGAATGCCCAATCGCGGATTCCGCGGCGTCGACTGGAAACGCGGCCGGGAAATCACGGCCGAATCCCCCGATTCAGTTTTTTCTCGCGTGGCGGAAGAAAGTTTTCCGGAATCGAGAAACTGCTCGGGCCAGCTGCGCTACCATATGCGCATCTCACTCCGAGCCCAGCGACCGGACCAACGCGAATTCTTCATCGGGGGCTTAGATTCCTACGACGCCGAGCTGGTGCAGAAATTGGATTTGATCCCGCGATGGAAACCCTGCGCGCGTCGCTAGGCGACTTTTCGCAGTTTGGGTAGGCACGAGCGGATGGCTTGGTTCCATTCCGATTGGGAAAAAGGCGTGGGTAGGATGGCGTCGGCTAGGATCGTCTCCGCGCGCTTGGTCTGCAGACCATTGCGCGCCGACGCCAAAAGGATCGGGATGGTGCTCGAACCCGTGTGCCCTTTGACCAGGTTCGCCACTTCCGCCGCGCCCAACTTGGGCAACTCGGGAGTGAGAATCAGCGCGTCCGGCCAATGGTGGAAAAGCAAAGTGACGGCTTCGACGCCGTCAGAGGCAAAATCGACTTGATAGCCCCATTCGGAAAGACGCCCAAAAATCTCGGTCCGCTTCTCCGGGGACGGTTCGACGACGAGCAGTCGTCGCGGCTCACTCACTTTGTGCGGACAATTGCTGCGGCTGATGGCATGCGGAAAGAGCACAAAGAATGTCGACCCTTTGCCTTCCTCACTCTCCACCCAGATATTTCCGTCGTGTAGGGTCGAAATCTGCTTCGCGACGGTGAGGCCCAAACCGCGTCCGCCCTCCCGCGAGTGTTCTTTAATCTGCACGAAGCGATCGAAAATCTTTTGCATCTCCGTTTGCGGGATGCCCTTTCCTTCGTCTTTGAGAGAGATCACGATCATCGGGTGCGGGGGATCGTGTTTGCGCCGCCCCTGAAAGGGCGCCGCATTCAAATAGATATTTTTTCCGGGCTCGGTGAACTTCAACGCGTTGGTGAAAAGGTTTTGCAGCAGCTGCTTCATTCGCTCGGAGTCGGCGAGCACCTGCCAATCCGGTACCGGATTGTAGTAGTGAAATTCGACTTTCTTTTGCTGCGCCTGCAGGCGGTAATCACTGCAAAATTCATTCAGCAATTCGTGCAAGTTCAGCAACTGGTAGTGCGGTTTCAGCCCCTGCTCCAGGGCCATCACATCGAGGAGGTCTTTAACCAGTCCCAAGGCGTGCCCCGATTGGCGATGGGCTCGCGTAATCAAATCCAATCCCGTCGCGGTCAGTCCGGCGGAAGCCTCCGGTGATTTCATCACCAGGGAGAGACAGGTTTGGATCAATCCGAGCGGCGAACGCAGATCGTGGGCACAGACGCCCAGAAACTCTTCACGTTGTTTCAAGGTGGTATCGATCTTGGCCAGCTGGGTCGCCTGTTCCTGCGACGTCCGATAGATAGCCGCTCGCTCGGAATACTCCGCTTCGCGCATTTGAAAGCGCAGGTGCAGCCGCGGAGCCGGTTCGGAAAGGGCAAAGAAGTCGGCGATCGGGGCCACCGGGTCCGCTTCCAATTCGGCCAAGCGCTTGGTGGATTGATAGCCGTAGAAAGCTGGCAAAAAGCGCCAACCCGCGGGAAGACCGCGCAACCGATCGACGACGGCCCGGACGTAGTCCAATTTCTCGTCGACAAAGAGCAGCCCTTTACTCTGGGCGGAAAAGTTCTGGTTTACCCACTCCGTCGTCAAGACGGAAGGTTCGGGAACAGAAACCACCTCGAGGCGGTAGCCCGCCTGGGTGAGTTTTTTCCGCAAGGAGTCCTCGCCCTTGGGGGCCTTTACCCGGCAGATCAAACTAAGCATGCGCGTTGTCGCGGGCACCCGTACCCCTTCCCTCTGCTCATCGGCGAACTGTGATGAAATCGTTAAGCCATTGCGTCAGCGATCGCCAAATTGGCGGATCCAGCGCCGAAAATTCGGCTGGTGACGCACGAGGACAATGAGCGCCAGGCAATAGGCCAATGCCGGGAGGGGTCCCAGCGCGTAGAAAAAGCCGACAAAAAGAGCGGTTAAGACCACGGAAACGATGGATCCCACCGCACTGATTCGCGTCGCCGCGAGCAAAACGAGATAGAGGGTCGCCATCAAAAATCCGGCGGCCGGAAGGGCGGCGACCAAACAGCCCAGGGTTGTTGCTACCCCTTTGCCGCCGCGAAACTTCAGAAACAGGCTGTAACAATGGCCTAAGACGACGGCCGCCCCGGAAGCCGTGACCACCCACGGGCAATCCGTGCAGACGGCAAGCGTGAGGGCAACGACCAGGTAGCCCTTGATAAAGTCGATGAGAAAGGTGACCACCCCCGCCTTCCAACCAAAATTGCGGGTGATGTTAGTCGCCCCGATATTCCCACTGCCCATTTCCCGGACGTCGATGCCGTATTTACGGCGCGAAAGAACAACCCCCGTCGGAAAACTACCGACTAGGTACGCGAGCAGGGGTAGGGCCGCGGCTTTCCAGATCATGATGGCGAGACGTGTATCCGGCGCCATGCCGGATGGCAACCGCAAGACCCCCGCCGGATTTGGGTTCCCCGGAGGATCTGCCGAAAAGAGGGTATGAGAACCTTACGCCTATTGGCTTTGGCGGCTTTGGTCGCCTTACCGCTTTTCGGCGAAAGCTTGCCTTGGGCGGCCCGTCAACCGCTCGCGTCGATCACCGGTTTCAACCCCCCACCGGATTGGAAGGACTACGGTGAATGGCAAGATCGCTTCGAAGTCGCCGAAAGCGACGTGCCGCGCTTTTACGATTGGCGTTTTTACGCCCAGGGCCTGACCCCGGTGAAACGCCAGCGGTACAACGATTGTTGGGCGCAGGGTACGGTGGGCGTAATGGAATCGCTGATCAAGATTCACCACCACATCGAAGTGGATATCTCCGTGCAGCAGGTGATCTCCTGTTCGGGCAGCGGAACGGCGGCGCGCGGAGGCAATTTCGCCCATGAGTACCATGTGCGCAAAGGCGCGGTGACCACCTCGACCTTTCCCTACGTCGCCCGCGACGTCCCCTGCAAGCCCGGACTGACTCCCGCCTACAAACTTTCCCGCTGGGGCTACGTGGGATCGCGCAGCCGCAAACCGACGACTATGGAAATCAAGCAGGCCCTGATGGAACACGGTCCGGTGGGCGCCACGATTTCGGCGAACAGCGCGCTAAGCCGCTTCACCGGCAGTGGGGTCTTCTCCGGCTGTAGCACCGGTCAGACCAACCATATCGAAGTGATCGTGGGCTGGAATGACGACGAGGGCGGCGGGGTTTGGTTTGTCCGCAATTCCTGGGGCAAAGACCACGGCGAAAACGGCTACGCCAAAATCCCCTACGGCTGCTCGCGCGTGGGCGAGACCGCCACCTGGGCCGATCTCGAACTCTAGTGACGGCCGCGGCTTCCGATGGTACGGAAGGAAATCCAATCGGGGGCGGTTAGCTCAGTTGGATAGAGCACCTGGCTTCGAACCAGGGGGTCAGGAGTTCGAATCTCTTACCGCCCATTCAATCGCCTGCGGCGATTGAATCCTTAACGATTAATCCTTAAGGCTTAATCCTTAAACCTCCCGCGACGTAGTCGCTTTCAATATTCCCTCCGTAGCCTTACGATGAATAGATTGAAAAAGTCGTTACAAGAAACCTACGCCCCCCACAACGCCTGCTTCGGGTGCGGGCCGGCCAATCCCAAAGGGCTTCGCATTCGCAGCTTCCCGGAGGGCGATGAGGTCATTGCGGAGTGGAACGCCGAACCCCACCACGAGGCTTTTCCCGGAATGTTGAACGGCGGGATTATCGGGGCGCTGCTCGACTGCCATTCCAACTGGACGGCTTGCTGGTCGTTGATGAAACAGTCGGGGGCCGAGACGCCGCCCTGTACGGTGACGGCGGACTTCGCGGTGAAACTGCTGCGGCCCACACCCACTAACGGACCGATTCGCCTCGTAGCTAAAGTGGTCGAGCTCAAGGCCGATCGCGCGAAGATCCACGCCGAACTCCATGCCGGTGGAAAACTTTGCGACACTTGCATCGGTACTTTTGTCGCCGTGCAGCCGGGTCACCCGGCGTACCATCGCTGGTAACACGTTAAGCGCCAGCAAACCTCCCTTCTGCACCGCGTTTTTTCGCACCGCGGTTTACAGATCCGCGCTTTGTTTCCAGAGTAAGTCTCGTCTGTAGGATTTTTCATTTCAAAAACTAGTTATTGAGTGACGAAGGGCCGACGTGTGAATGCGGCGCTTCATTGGGGGGCTCCAAGTGTTGAAACTCAGAAGTGGTTTCCTGTGGTGTGGTGTGCTCGCGGCAATGCTCTATCTCGTTCCTCTGACGGCCTTCGGCCAAAATCGCCTGTCGGGTGATTTGGAGCGAATCGTCGATGGCGATACCGCCCACATCAAGGACCGCGACGGCAAACGGCACAAGATCCGCTTCTTGGGAATGGACACCCCCGAATTGCATTTCAACGGCAAGGCGCAACTGCCCTGGGGGCAAACCGCGACGGATCGGCTGCATGTCATTCTCAACGCGACCACCGCCAGTGTGACCGGCCGCGGCTTAGTCACCAAGAGCAGCGTCGATCGCAACACCGGCAAGCCGATCGAATTGGAAGTCGAGATCGTGGGCAAGGATGTCCACAGTCGCGACCTCGGATATATTTTTTACAAGGGAACGAACGTGAACTTGCAGTTGACCGAGGAAGGCTTGGCTTACCCCTACCTCTACTGCGGCAAGGGCGACTGTGACGCGACTTGGTCCAAACGCGCGCTGGTGGTTGAGTTTTTGGATGCGTGCAAACAAGCCCGCAAGAACAAAGCCGGCTTCTGGGGGGATAAGGCACCGGTGGAAGTGCCGTCGGAGTTCCGCCGTCGCATCGACCGGGGCAAACGCTATCAATATATCGGTGACGCCGAATCGAAGCGTCTGTACGCGCCCAACGACTTCGACAAAGTCGACCCGTGCGCGCAAGTTCGCTTCCAATTGGAAGCGGACGCCGTGGCGCTTGGCTACCAGTACTAGTTGCTGAGCGGTTCCGTGTTTTGCTTGGTCAGTTCATGGGTGAGCGGGGTGAGAACCCCGCTCACTTTGTAATTCGGGTTGTAGAAAGTGATTTCCGCAAAGCGGGGAGCCACCGGCTTGGCGAGTTTGGTCCAAACATATTTGCGGACCGCTCCATCATTCACTTCCAAGGTGACCTCGATGCTGCCGTCGGCCAAGGTTTCCTCCACCGCCGTCGTTTTGGCGTACGGGAAGTAGGTGTAACCCGGATCGCAAAAGCCGAGTTTGATACAGTAGGGCATGGTGAATACGGCGACATCGACATCGGCGTAGACATCCGCTATCGAATTATCCGGTTCCACCCCCGCTCCGTTGGTCGCATGGATAAAGTATTCCCCCTGAATCGAAGTAATGAAGGCCTTCGCGTCGAGCTTCGTGGCAGCGTAAGTCCCTTGAGTGAATAGAAAAAATACCGAAAAGAGCATGAAGTAGCGCGGCATGTCCCCTCCCCTTTATACTAGAGTCTCCTAACTCATTCTTGACTACAAGGGACGGCGCAGGGCGATGAAAGGTGCTATCCTGACGTCCATAAAGAGGGTGGCCCGATGAAACTCATTTCCTTGCTCGCGAGCCTGCTGATTTCGATCCCCGTCTCGGCCGCCGTCACCCAAGGTTGTTTCAGCACTTTCGACAAAAAAGTGACCAAGCCTCTGATCCCGCCGCCAAAGTTGCAGGCGGGTGCGATCAGTACCGAACTGGGGGTCCGCAAGGAAGACGAGGTCGAATTTGCCGGCGCGCGGGCGATCGTCGCTCGGCCGATCAAAGAGATCTACACCTGGTTGCTCGACCATAAAAACTGGAAGGACATGACCAAGACGGAGATGAAGGTCCGTGAGCAGGAAAAACCGGGCTACGCCCAATTTCACCGCGTCGACGTAAAGGTTAACGTCTGGGGTTTTGTCACCCTGCCTTGGACCGAAGAGTGGGCCTACGCGATCTTGGAAGGCACCGAAAAGGAACCAAAGGATATTCTCGTTTCTTACCAAAAGGTCGACGGCACCTGGCGCCTCAAGCGCCTTTGCGGCTCGGTGCAGCTCAAGGACGCCGGCGGCAAGACTGATTTGTTTTTCTACGAAGAAGCTTTAGCCCAACACTACCCCGCCCAGCGCATCCTCGAGATGCACGAATCGAACTTCAAAATCCTCAATAATGGGGTGGCGATTCCGCTCGCTGCCCAGAAACCGTAGCCTGGGGCAGCGGAGTTTCTGCCAACTCGGTCTGCTCAGTGTCCAAGCTTCGCAGTAGTGGTCGAGAGTTGGTGCTAACACTTCATTAGTTCAATTGAGACTACTTCTTTGTTGCAGAGAAAAGCTGAGCCTGCCCAGCTGCCCTCTTCCCAATTTGCTTGCCAACTTCCTCTGCATCGCGGACATCTTCAAGCTCTCTTGTATCCAATATTGATGGGAAGTATTTTCGTTTAAATTCGCTGATCGAACGAACTTTTTCCGTTTTTTCGATATCCTTAGTCTTGCCTGTCTTTTTTGTATCCATCTTCGCCTCGGTTATAGTTCGCGAAAAACTGAGGATTCAAGGGGGCCTCAAAGTAATGCTTCCTCTTGATCCATACTAGACCATCCCCCTTCGTAATCAACGCCACATCTATTGGCCCACCTACCGTTTCCTTTTCCATAGACATCCTTCTCTTAAAGGAGGTCAAGTTGACCAATGACTCTGCCATAGCAGCTAATTCTGGACCTGGCAGACTTGCTACCGTTTCGTGCAGCGGATCAATATACGCCTTCTCCTGGTATGTTCGGAGTTCCTTCCTTAGGCTAATCATTAATTTCGACTGTTCATTTCTAATATCTTCAGAAAGTTTAGTAATTTCGTCCGACGGAAGGCCAGATAATTTGGGGGTAATCAGCTTTATTAGAGAATCTGTGAACTCCGACTGTGCTGCTGCCATTGCTTTCCGCATCACCGTATCGAATTCAGGATCTATTCCCAAAGCAAAGGTATGAACCATCTCACTTTGCGCAAACGGAATAAAACCAGACCGATTAATCGAAGTGATATTCTCGTTTTGCTGAAGTTTCCATTTCAGAGTTCCCCGTACATAGTCTCCAATTAGAAAACTTCGTAGGCGCGGATAGATATCATGTCTTCCAAACCCGGCAACAACCACTCCTGACTGACCGGCAAATATCTCACGGGCAAAAAAAGTGGAAATTATTCGGAAGAGAGTCTTTTTGAATTTTTCGGGTTGCGGAAGGTTTCCGAATACATTTTGGAAAGCCCCATTCATCTCTTCCGAAAATTCGGACTCAAGATAATTTAAGAAATACTCGTCCTGACCAGGGAGAAATGGAGAAGTCTCCAAGCCTTTTAGGTATTCCAGTGCAACTTCCTCGGCAATTTTTCGCGTGTCGTCTTCCGATAGCTGCTGCCCCTTTTGAATTGAATCTCCCGCCCTCCCAACTATGCGCTCTCGTAAAGCGTAACATTCAATGTAAGCGCGCACACCCACCACGTGATTCTGAGCTTCACGAGGAAATAGCCGTGGATCATTGGTTAGAAACTTGAGGAAATCATCTGCGTAATCCGCGAGCGAATCAAAATTCTGGGTTCCGAGTTGCTCACGATAAAGTTTTATGGCGGTTTCCCACGGAACGCCCATTACCTCGGCATTTCCGTAGATCATGATTCCAACCGGATGGCGTTTAGACAGAGAAAAAAGCTTATTTACACTGTTGAATACCTTCTTGTTTCCGATAGTAACCGCACTATCCGCCGCGAGAGCTACGGCGCTACAATTGAGGATTGCTATTTCCGCTGTCATCGGCGGCTACTTTACCGATCATTTCAAACATCACAAGACCCTCTAGGGAGCGCCTGCCTATTCTTCTTCGGACGCCGTTCGACGGGATTCTTGAAAACCGACAAACAACGCCCCCAATTTCCGCAAGTCGAAAGTTTCCGCCAGGGACTATGTCTTTGAGATCATTCAACTCGGAAATTCTTTTGGAAGAAAAGTTTTGAGGAGGAAGACGAGATGCGAAGCGAGGGAGAAGCGGATAAAGAGTGAGCCGCGATGGACTCGAACCATCGACCCTATCCTTAAAAGGGATATGCTCTACCAACTGAG